>NZ_CP159402.1:1825000-2472500 GCF_040500525.1 Azospirillum formosense
CTGTCCCCCGGGGACCCGCGGCGGCAGGCGAACCTGCGCCGGCTCACCGAAGCGGTGGGCGGCGGTTCGCTCTGTCCGATCTGACGGCCGATACGAAAAGGAACATCCCCCGCATCGCAATGCGGGCGGATGTTCCGGGCAGCAACCGGTGCAAGTGGAGCTTGCGGTGCCGTTCGTGATCGGGCTGCGTCTAGGCCGGACGTGCCTACTACCAACCCAAATTCCAGAGGGCGTAACGTGTATGCCCTGGGCGCCCCGGTGTCAACCCACATTTTCCCCCTTGTGACAGGAGGGTGACGGGATCGGACCGGTTCGGCGCGTCACGCCGCATTTTCGCGGATCGGCCATGCAAAAAGGGGCCGACCCGCGGGCCGGCCCCCCTTCACAAACGACGATCTTACTTGATGATCGAGGCGACGACGCCGGCGCCGACGGTGCGGCCGCCCTCGCGGATGGCGAAGCGCAGGCCCTCGTCCATGGCGATCGGAGCGATCAGCTCGACTTCCATGGAGATGTTGTCGCCCGGCATCACCATCTCGGTGCCTTCCGGCAGCTTCACCATGCCCGTCACGTCGGTCGTGCGGAAGTAGAACTGCGGACGGTAGTTGGTGAAGAACGGCGTGTGACGGCCACCCTCTTCCTTCGTCAGGATGTAGGCCTCGGCCTTGAAGGTGGTGTGCGGCGTGATGCTGCCCGGCTTGGCCAGGACCTGGCCGCGCTCGACGTCCTCACGCTTGGTGCCGCGCAGCAGCGCGCCGATGTTGTCGCCGGCCTCGCCCGAGTCGAGCAGCTTGCGGAACATCTCGACGCCGGTCACCGTGGTCTTGACCGTGGTCTTCAGACCGACGATCTCGACTTCCTCGCCGACCTTGACGATGCCGCGCTCGACGCGCCCGGTCACCACCGTGCCGCGGCCCGAGATCGAGAACACGTCCTCGATCGGCATCAGGAACGGACGGTCCTTCGGACGCTCCGGCTGCGGGATGTACTGGTCGACCTCGGCCATCAGCTTGAGGATCGCGTCACGGCCGATCTCCGGCGAACGGTCCTCCAGCGCGCACAGCGCCGAGCCCTTGACGATCGGAATGTCGTCGCCCGGGAACTGGTAGGAGGACAGCAGCTCGCGCACCTCCATCTCGACCAGCTCGAGCAGCTCCGGATCGTCGACCATGTCGACCTTGTTCATGAACACCACCAGCGCCGGCACGCCGACCTGGCGGGCCAGCAGGATGTGCTCGCGGGTCTGCGGCATCGGGCCGTCGGCGGCCGACACGACCAGGATCGCGCCGTCCATCTGCGCGGCGCCCGTGATCATGTTCTTCACGTAGTCGGCGTGGCCCGGGCAATCGACGTGGGCGTAGTGGCGGTTGGTCGTCTCGTACTCGACGTGCGCCGTCGAGATCGTGATGCCGCGCGCCTTCTCTTCCGGCGCCTTGTCGATCTGGTCGTAGGCGGTGAAGGTCGCGCCGCCGCTCTCGGCCAGCACCTTCGTGATCGCCGCCGTCAGCGACGTCTTGCCGTGGTCGACGTGGCCGATCGTGCCGATGTTGCAGTGCGGCTTGTTCCGCTCGAACTTTGCCTTCGCCATGGTGTGTGCTCTCCGTCTCTTTGTCGTTCCAGCGGTTTCAGGCCATCCTGGCGCGGATGGTCTCCGCAATCGTCTGCGGCACCGGCTCGTGGTGGTCGAACTGCATCGTGTACTGCGCGCGTCCCTGGCTCATCGAGCGCAGGGTGTTCACATAGCCGAACATCGACGCCAACGGAACCATCGCCTGGATCGAGCGGGCGTTGCCCCTCTGGTCCATGGCGGTGATCTGGCCGCGGCGGCTGTTCAGGTCCCCGATGATGTCGCCCATGTAGTCCTCGGGCGTCACCACCTCAACCCTCATGATCGGCTCCAGAAGCATCGGGCCGGCCTTCTGCATGCCCTCGCGGAAGGCCGCGCGGGTCGCGATCTCGAAGGCCAGCACCGAGGAGTCGACGTCGTGGAAGGCGCCGTCGACCAGCGCCACCTCGAGGTCGATGACCGGGAAGCCGGCGACCACGCCGCTGTGCAGGGAGGACTCCAGCCCCTTCTGCACGCCCGGAATGAACTCCTTGGGCACGGCGCCGCCGACAACCTTGTTCCGGAAGACGAATCCGCTGCCGGCGGGCAACGGTTCGAAGACCAGCTTGACGCGGGCGTACTGGCCGGTGCCCCCGGTCTGCTTCTTGTGGGTGTAATCGATCTCGGCGGTCCGGGTGATGGTCTCGCGGTACGCCACCTGCGGCGCGCCCACGTCGGCATCCACCTTGAACTCCCGCTTCATGCGATCGACGATGATCTCTAGATGCAGTTCGCCCATGCCCTTGATGATCGTCTGACCGCTCTCATGGTCGACGGCCACGCGGAAGGACGGGTCCTCCTGGGCGAGGCGGGACAGCGCCATGCTCATCTTTTCCTGATCGGCCTTGGATCTCGGCTCGACGGCCACCTCGATGACCGGTTCCGGAAATTCCATCCGTTCCAGGACGATGGGCTTGGCGGGATCGCACAGCGTGTCGCCGGTCGTCGTGCTCTTCAGCGCGGTGAAGGCGACGATGTCGCCGGCGTAGGCCTCGTCGATCTCCTCACGGCTGTTGGCGTGCATCAGCAGCATGCGGCCGATGCGCTCCTTCTCGTCCTTGCCTGGGTTCAGCACGGCGGTGCCGGAGGCGACGGTGCCGGAATAGACGCGCACGAAGGTCAGCGACCCGACGAAGGGGTCGTTCATGATCTTGAAGGCGAGCGCGGAGAAGGGAGCGGCGTCGTCCGGTGCGCGCTCGTCCGTCTCGGGGCTGCCGACGCGGTGTCCTTTGACCGTTCCGACGTCCACGGGGGCCGGAAGATAGTCCACCACGGCGTCCAGCATCGGCTGGATGCCCTTGTTCTTGAAGGCGGAGCCGCAGAGGACCGGCACGAAGCGCAGGCCGACCGTGCCCTTGCGGATGCAGGCCTTGAGCGTCTCCTCGGACGGCTCCTGCCCGGACTCGAGATAGGCCTCCATGGCCGCGTCGTCGAGTTCCAGGACGGCGTCGAGCAGCGCCTGGCGGTGATGCGCCGCGGCGTCCTTCAGGGCGTCGGGAATGTCGGTGTAATAGAACTCGGCGCCCAGCGTCTCTTCTTTCCAGACGATGGCGCGCATGCCGACCAGATCGACGACGCCCACGAAGCTGGCCTCGGACCCGATCGGAAGCTGGAGGACGAGCGGAAAGGCGCCCAGCCGTTCCTTCATCATGTCGACGCAGCGGAAGAAGTCCGCGCCGGTGCGATCCAGCTTGTTGACGAAACACATGCGGGGCACGCCGTACTTGTCGGCCTGCCGCCACACGGTCTCGGACTGAGGCTCCACCCCCGCAACGGAATCGAACACCGCAACAGCACCGTCGAGCACGCGCAAGGAACGTTCGACTTCGATCGTGAAGTCGACGTGGCCGGGCGTGTCGATAATGTTGATGCGGTGATCGCGCCAGAAGCAGGTCGTGGCCGCGGAGGTGATGGTGATGCCCCGTTCCTGTTCCTGCTCCATCCAATCCATCACCGCGGTGCCCTCGTGCACCTCGCCGATTTTGTACGACTTTCCAGTGTAGTACAAAATCCGCTCGGTGGTCGTGGTCTTCCCGGCATCGATGTGGGCCATGATGCCGATGTTGCGGTAACGGTTCAGGGGATGGGAACGGGGCATGACAAGCACCTGGGCCGGTGGGTGCCTTACCAGCGGTAGTGCGAGAAGGCCTTGTTGGCTTCCGCCATACGATGGGTGTCCTCGCGCTTCTTCACGGCGGTGCCACGCTGGTTGGCGGCATCCAGCAGCTCACCCGACAGACGCTCGGTCATGGTGTTTTCCGAGCGGGCGCGGGCGGCGCCGATGAGCCAACGGATGGCCAGGGCCTGGGCACGGTCCGTGCGGACCTCGACCGGAACCTGGTAGGTGGCGCCACCGACGCGACGCGAGCGCACTTCGAGGTGCGGCTTCACGTTCAGCAGGGCGTCGTGGAAGACCTGAACCGGCTCGTTCTTGGTCTTGGCCTCGATGCGGCTCAGCGCACCGTAGACGATGCGCTCGGCGGCGGACTTCTTGCCGTCCAGCATCAGGCAGTTCATGAACTTGGTCAGGACGCGGTCGCCATACTTGGCGTCCGGCAGGACCTCACGCTTCTCGGCGCGACGACGACGGGACATCGTGAATACTCCTTACTTCGGACGCTTCGCGCCGTACTTCGAACGACGCTGCTTACGGTCCTTCACGCCCTGGGTATCGAGCGTGCCGCGGATGATGTGGTAGCGAACGCCGGGAAGATCCTTCACACGGCCGCCGCGGATCATAACCACCGAGTGTTCCTGGAGGTTATGGCCTTCACCGGGGATGTAGGAGGTCACTTCGAAGCCGTTCGTCAGGCGAACGCGGGCGACCTTACGCAGAGCCGAGTTCGGCTTCTTCGGCGTGGTCGTGTAGACGCGGGTGCAGACGCCACGCTTCTGCGGGCACGCCTCCATCGCGGGAACCTTATTGCGCGCGGCCAAGGGCTCGCGCGGCTTACGGATCAACTGGTTGATCGTCGGCATATCTGCCCTTCATCCCTTCAGGTCGATCGGCCGGCGGAGCCGGACCGATTGGAAAAACGCCCGGCACGAACCGGACGATGCAAAAGCCCGCCTGCGAAGCCTGGAGGGCTTCGAGCGGGCCCAATGGTCGAACGCCGTCGGATCGGTCCGCAGGGGCCCTGTCGTTCGGCTATGTCGCTTGGGTTCAGCCGGATGCCGGGCGGGATGGACGAAAGACCTTCCCGAGGCTCCTTTTGAAGTTCGCGGACTATATGGGTCTGCCATGGACCCGTCAAGCGCGCAGATGACCGTTCGTCGTGCGCTTCGACGACCTTTCCGCGTCAGCCGGCGCGCCTGGACCGGCGGCGGCGCAACGCCTCGACGCCCGCCGCCACCGCGGCGGCCCGCGCGTCCAGCATCGGTCGCATCCGGGCCAGGAGATCGGCCGCCACCCCCTCCCCCGCCCCGGCCGGCGACCCGGCGTCGAAGGGCGGCTTCGGGTCGTATTCGATGGCAAGCTGGACGAGTTTGGCGGCCTGCTCGCCGAACAGTTCGCCGACGATGCGGAGCGCCACATCGATTCCCGCGGTCACGCCGCCGCCGGTGAACAGCGTGCCGTCCACCACGACGCGCTCCGCCACCGGCGTGGCGCCGAAGGCCGGGAGAAAGCCGCGGGAGGCCCAATGCGTGCCGGCCCGCTTCCCCTCGAGCAGCCCGGCCGCGCCGAGCACCAGGGAGCCGGTGCAGATCCCGGAGAGATAGCGGGTGCCGGAGGCCCGGTCCGCCAGGAAGGACAGGACCTCCTCGTCGGTCAGCAGCGCGTTGATGCCGCCTCCGCCCGGCACCAGAAGGAGGTCGAGCCGGGGAGCGTCGGCCAGGGTCGCGGTGGGAAGGATGGTCAGGCCGGTGTCGGACCGCACCGGGTCGAGCGTCTTCCACAGCAAATGGACCTGGGCGCCGGGAACGCGGGCCAGCACCTCATAGGGGCCGGTGAGATCGAGCTGCGTGACGTTGGGAAACAACAGCAGGCCGAAACTGGGCGCGTTCTCGGTCATCGCGAAGACTCCGATGCGGGGCGTGGACGATCCTAAACCCACCGCAACAAACGAGAAAGGGGCGCGTCCCCTGCGGAACGCGCCCCCTTCCCTACCCTATGCGCCGAAGCCTCAGGCCGCGGTGCTCTCGCCCGGCTGCGGCAGGGCCGGAGCCTCGCCGTCGCCGCCCTCGCCCTCCGCCAGGGCGCGGTCGCGCTCGGCGGCGATCTGCTTCAGACGGTTGACGACGGAGCCCGTGCCCGCCGGGATCAGGCGGCCGACGATGACGTTCTCCTTCAGGCCTTCCAGGTTGTCGGTCTTGCCCGACACCGCCGCCTCGGTGAGGACGCGGGTGGTCTCCTGGAACGACGCGGCGGAGATGAAGGACCGGGTCTGCAGCGACGCCTTGGTGATGCCCTGCAGGACCGGGTGGCCGGCGGCCGGCTTCAGCCCCTCGGCGACGGTCTTCTCGTTCTCCTCGTCGAACTCCTGACGATCGACCTGCTCGCCCACCAGGAAGGTGGTCTCGCCGGCGTCGGTGATCTCGACCTTCTGCAGCATCTGGCGGACGATCACCTCGATGTGCTTGTCGTTGATCTTCACGCCCTGCAGTCGATAGACGTCCTGGATTTCGTTGATCAGGTAGTTGGCCAGAGCCTCCACACCCATCACCGACAGGATGTCGTGCGGCACCGGGTTGCCGTCCATCAGCAGGTCGCCGCGCTGGACATAGTCACCCTCCTGCACGGAGATGTGCTTGCCCTTCGGGATCAGATACTCGCGCTCATCCCCCGTCTCGTCGTTGCGGACGACGATGCGGCGCTTGGTCTTGTAGTCCTTGCCGAACTCCACGCGGCCGTCGAGGTCCGAGATGATCGCGAAGTCCTTCGGACGGCGCGCCTCGAACAGCTCGGCCACGCGCGGCAGACCGCCCGTGATGTCGCGGGTCTTGGACGACTCGCGCGGGATACGCGCCAGCACGTCACCGGCCTTCACATGGGCGCCGTTCTCGACCGAGAGGATGGCGTCGACCGACATGAAGTAGCGGGCCTCCAGACCGTTGGCCAGCGTGATGACCTCGCCCCGCTCGTCGCGCAGCGTGATGCGCGGCTTCAGATCCGCACCGCGCGGCTGCTGACGCCAGTCCACCACGACCTTCGACGAGATGCCGGTCGCCTCGTCCATCACCTCGCGCATGGAGATGCCCTCCACGAGGTCGACGTAGTGGGCGGTACCCTCGCGCTCGGTGATGATCGGCAGGGTGTAGGGGTCCCACTCGGCCAGCTTCTGGCCGCGCTCGACCTTCACGCCCTCGTCGGCGAGCAGCTTCGCACCGTACGGAACGCGGTGACGCGCCCGCTCGCGGCCCTGCTCGTCGAGCAGGATCACCTCGGTGTTGCGGCCCATGACCACCGGGATGCTCGACGAGTTGATGACGACGTTGCGGTTGTTGATCCGCACCGTGGCATCGAACGCCGCCTCCACCTGGCTCTGCTCCGCACCGCGCTGCGCCGCGCCGCCGATGTGGAACGTGCGCATGGTGAGCTGCGTGCCCGGCTCGCCGATCGACTGGGCGGCGATGACGCCGACCGCCTCGCCGACGTTCACCAGCGTGCCGCGGGCCAGATCGCGGCCGTAGCACTTGGCGCAGACGCCGTCCTTGGTCTCGCAGGTCAGGACCGAGCGGATCATGACGCTGTCGATGCCCGAACGCTCGATGCGGTCCACCGTGGCCTCGTCGATCAGGCCGGCGTTCGGCACGATCAGCTCGCCGTTCAGCGGGTCGATCAGGTCGCCGACCACCGTGCGGCCGAGGATGCGGTCGCCCAGCGGGGAGATGACCTCGCCGCCGTCGATCACCGCCTTGACGGTGATGCCCTTGTCGGTGCCGCAATCCGTCTCGACGATAATGGCGTCCTGGGCCACGTCGACGAGACGACGGGTCAGGTAACCGGAGTTCGCCGTCTTCAAGGCGGTGTCGGCCAGACCCTTGCGGGCGCCGTGGGTGGAGTTGAAGTACTCCAGCACGGTCAGGCCTTCCTTGAAGTTCGAGATGATCGGCGTCTCGATGATCTCGCCCGACGGCTTGGCCATCAGGCCGCGCATGCCCGCCAGCTGGCGGATCTGGGCGGCCGAGCCGCGCGCGCCGGAGTGGGCCATCATGTACACCGAGTTCACCGGCTTGCCCGGAGCGGTGTCGGAGATGACCTTCATCATCTCCGTCGCCACCTTCTCGGTGCATTCCGACCACACGTCGACGACCTTGTTGTACTTCTCGCCCTGGGTGATCAGACCGTCGAGATACTGCTGCTCGAACTCCTTCACCCGCTCCTTGCTGTCGTTGACCAGCTTCTTCTTCGCCTCGGGGATGACCATGTCATCCTTGCCGAAGGAGATGCCGGCGCGGCAGGCGTGGCCGAAGCCGAGCTTCATCAGGCGGTCGGCGAAGATCACCGTCTCCTTCTGACCGCAATGGCGGTAGACGGCATCGATGACGTTGCCGACGTCCTTCTTGGTCAGCAGGCGGTTGATCAGCGCGAAGGGCACCGCCGGGTTGCGCGGCAGGATCTCGGACAGCAGCATGCGGCCCGGGGTCGTCTCCACGATGGAGATCTTCTCGTCGCCGTTCTCGTCCACGCCCTTGTAGCGCGCCTTCACCTTGGCGTGCAGCGTCACGACCTTGGCGTCGAGCGCCTGCTCGATCTCGCCGACGTTGGCGAAGGTCATGCCCTCGCCCACTTCGCCCGGCCGGTCCATCGTGATGTAGTAGAGACCCAGCACGATGTCCTGCGACGGGACGATGATCGGCTTGCCGTTGGCGGGCGACAGGATGTTGTTGGTCGACATCATCAGGACGCGCGCTTCCAGCTGGGCCTCGAGGCTCAGCGGGACGTGCACGGCCATCTGGTCGCCGTCGAAGTCCGCGTTGAAGGCGGTGCAGACCAGCGGGTGCAGCTGGATCGCCTTGCCCTCGATCAGCGTCGGCTCGAAGGCCTGGATGCCCAGGCGGTGCAGCGTCGGCGCGCGGTTCAGCATCACCGGATGCTCGCGGATGACCTCCTCGAGGATGTCCCACACCTCGGGACGCTCCTTCTCGACCATCCGCTTGGCGGCCTTGATGGTCGAGGCGAGGCCGTACAGCTCCAGCTTCGCGTAGATGAAGGGCTTGAACAGCTCCAGCGCCATCTTCTTCGGCAGGCCGCACTGGTGCAGCTTCAGCTCCGGACCGACCACGATGACCGAACGGCCCGAGTAGTCGACGCGCTTGCCGAGCAGGTTCTGACGGAAGCGGCCCTGCTTGCCCTTCAGCATGTCGGACAGCGACTTCAGCGGGCGCTTGTTGGCGCCGGTGATGACGCGGCCGCGGCGGCCGTTGTCGAACAGCGCGTCGACGGCCTCCTGCAGCATGCGCTTCTCGTTGCGGACGATGATGTCCGGCGCCTTCAGCTCGATCAGCCGCTTCAGACGGTTGTTGCGGTTGATGACGCGGCGGTACAGGTCGTTCAGGTCGGACGTGGCGAAGCGGCCGCCGTCCAGCGGGACGAGCGGGCGCAACTCCGGCGGGATCACCGGAATGACTTCCAGGATCATCCATTCCGGACGCGACTGCGACGACAGGAAGGCGTCGATCAGCTTCAGGCGCTTCACGAGCTTCTTGCGCTTGGCCTCGGACGAGGTGTCCCGCAGCTCCTCGCGGCAGGTCTTCTTCTCCTCCTCCATGTCCAGCGCCGACAGCATGATGCGCAGCGCCTCGGCGCCGATGGAGGCGGTGAAGGCGTCCTCGCCGTACTCGTCCTGGGCGGAGACGAACTCCTCCTCGCTGAGGAGCTGGTGCAGCTTCAGCGGCGTCAGGCCGGGCTCGATGACGACGTAGTTCTCGAAATAGAGGATGCGCTCCAGATCCTTCAGCGTCATGTCGAGCAGCAGACCGATGCGGCTCGGCAAGGACTTCAGGAACCAGATGTGCGCGACCGGCGAGGCCAGCTCGATGTGGCCCATGCGCTCGCGCCGGACCTTCGACAGCGTGACCTCGACGCCGCACTTCTCGCAGATGATGCCGCGGTACTTCATGCGCTTGTACTTGCCGCACAAGCACTCGTAGTCCTTGATCGGGCCGAAGATGCGGGCGCAGAACAGGCCGTCGCGCTCAGGCTTGAAAGTGCGATAGTTGATGGTTTCCGGCTTTTTGATCTCGCCGAACGACCAGGACCGGATGCGCTCGGGGCTCGCGATCTGGATGCGGATCTGATCGAAGCTCTGAGGACCCTGGACCTGGCCGAAAATGTTCATCAACTCGTTCATGACCGTCTCCCGCTGGCAGCGCCGCGTTGTCGGTTAAGGGCAGTTCCCGCCGGAAGGGGCCAACATGGCCCCTCCTCCGGCGGGTTCAAGTCTCTTTGGCTCAGTACGTCCGCTGGTTCAGCTCGACGTTCAGGCCCAGGGAGCGCAGCTCCTTGACCAGAACGTTGAAGGACTCAGGGATGCCCGCCTCGAAGTTGTCGTCTCCGCGGACGATCGCCTCGTAGACCTTGGTGCGGCCGGACACGTCGTCCGACTTGACCGTGAGCATTTCCTGCAGCGTGTAGGCGGCGCCGTAGGCTTCGAGCGCCCACACCTCCATCTCACCGAACCGCTGTCCGCCGAACTGGGCCTTACCGCCGAGCGGCTGCTGGGTGACCAGCGAGTACGGACCGATCGAGCGCGCGTGGATCTTGTCGTCCACGAGGTGGTGCAGCTTCAGCATGTAGATGTAGCCGACGGTCACCTTGCGGTCGAAGGCCTCGCCGGTGCGGCCGTCGATCAGGGTGACCTGACCGGAGCGGTCCAGACCCGCCTTCTCGAGCTGCTGGCAGATGTCCTCCTCGCGGGCGCCGTCGAAGACCGGCGTGGCGAAGGGAACGCCCTTGCGCAGGTTGCCGCCCAGCTCCAGCAGCTCGCCTTCGGTCATGTCGGCGATCTGGTCGTCGTAGACCTTCTCGCCGTAGGCCTCCTTCAGCGTGATGCGCAGCCCGTCCATGGTCTGGGCGGCGTCGCCGCGGCCCTTCATGGCGAGGCGGTACTGGTCGATGGCGCGGCCGATCTGCTTGCCGAGGCCGGCCGAAGCCCAGCCCAGGTGGGTCTCCAGGATCTGACCGATGTTCATGCGCGACGGCACGCCCAGCGGGTTCAGCACCAGATCGACCGGCTGGCCGTCCTCAAGGTACGGCATGTCCTCCTGCGGCAGGATGCGCGAGACCACGCCCTTGTTGCCGTGGCGGCCGGCCATCTTGTCGCCCGGCTGCAGCTTGCGCTTCACCGCGACGAAGACCTTGACCATCTTCATCACGCCCGGCGGCAGCTCGTCGCCGCGCTGCAGCTTCTCGACCTTGTTCTCGAAGCGGTTCTGCAGCGCCTGGATCGAGTCGTCGAAGACCTTGCCCAGGCTCTCCACCGTCTCCATCACCTGCTCGTCGGCGATGGAGATCTGGCGCCACTGGCCCTTGGTCAGGTTCGCCAGCTCGGCGTCGGTCAGGACCGTGCCGGCCTTCATGCCCTTCGGGCCGGACTGCGCGGTCTGGCCGAGGATGACCTCCTTCAGGCGGGTGTAGAAGCTGCGCTCCAGGATCGCGCGCTCGTCGTCGCGGTCCTTGGCCAGCTTCTCAATCTCGGCGCGCTCGATCGCCAGGGCGCGCTCGTCCTTGTCGACGCCGCGGCGGCTGAACACGCGGACCTCGACGATCGTCCCGGCCACGCCCGGCGGCAGGCGCAGCGAGGTGTCGCGGACGTCGGACGCCTTCTCGCCGAAGATGGCGCGCAGCAGCTTCTCTTCCGGCGTCATCGGGCTTTCGCCCTTCGGCGTCACCTTGCCGACCAGGATGTCGCCCGGACGGACCTCGGCGCCGATGTAGACGATGCCGGCCTCGTCGAGGTTCTTGAGGGCTTCCTCACCGACGTTCGGAATGTCGCGGGTGATTTCCTCCTGGCCCAGCTTGGTGTCGCGGGCCATGACCTCGAACTCCTCGATGTGGATCGAGGTGAAGACGTCGTCCTTGACGATGCGCTCGTTGATGAGGATCGAGTCCTCGAAGTTGTAGCCGTTCCACGGCATGAAGGCGACGAGCACGTTGCGGCCCAGCGCCAGCTCGCCCAGCTCCGTCGAGGGGCCGTCGGCGATGATGTCGCCGGCCGCCACGCGGTCGCCCACCTTCACCAGCGGACGCTGGGTGATGCAGGTGTTCTGGTTGGAACGCTGGAACTTCAGCAGGTTGTAGATGTCCACGCCCGGCGCCGTGGCGTCGGACGAGTCGGTGGCCCGGACCACGATGCGGGTCGCGTCGATCTGGTCGACGATGCCCTTGCGCTTGGCGACGATGGTCACGCCGCTGTCGCGGGCCACCGTGGCCTCCATGCCCGTGCCGACCAGCGGCGCGTCGGCCTTGACCAGCGGCACCGCCTGACGCTGCATGTTCGAGCCCATCAGCGCACGGTTGGCGTCGTCGTTCTCGAGGAACGGGATCAGCGCCGCGGCGACGGAGACGAGCTGCTTCGGCGACACGTCGATCAGGTCGATGGCCTCCGGACGGAACATCAGGTACTCGCCGCCCTGCCGGCACGACACGAGGTCGGCGGCGAAGCGGTTGTCCGCGTCCAGCTCGGCGTTCGCCTGGGCGACGACGTAGCGGCCCTCCTCCATGGCGGAGAGGTAGACCACCTCGTCGGTGACCCGGCCGTCGATGACCTTGCGGTACGGGCTTTCGATGAAGCCGTACTGGTTCACGCGGGCGTAGGTCGCCAGCGAGTTGATCAGGCCGATGTTCGGACCTTCGGGCGTCTCAATCGGGCAGATGCGGCCGTAGTGCGTCGGGTGCACGTCGCGCACCTCGAAGCCGGCGCGCTCGCGGGTCAGACCGCCCGGGCCGAGGGCCGAGAGACGACGCTTGTGCGTGATCTCGGACAGCGGGTTGGTCTGGTCCATGAACTGCGAGAGCTGCGAGGAGCCGAAGAACTCGCGCACCGCCGCCGCCGCCGGCTTGGCGTTGATCAGGTCGTGCGGCATGACCGTGTCGATCTCGACCGAGCTCATGCGCTCGCGGATCGCGCGCTCCATGCGCAGCAGGCCGACGCGGTACTGGTTCTCCATCAGTTCGCCGACCGAGCGGACGCGGCGGTTGCCGAGATGGTCGATGTCGTCGATCTCGCCGCGGCCGTCCTTCAGGTTCACCAGGACCTTGAGGATCGACATGATGTCCTGCTTGCGCAGGACGCGGACGCTGTCGTCGGTCTGGAAGTTCAGGCGCGCGTTCATCTTGACGCGGCCCACCGCCGAGAGGTCATAGCGCTCGCTGTCGAAGAACAGGCCGGCGAACAGCGCCTCGGCCGACTCCAGGGTCGGCGGCTCGCCCGGACGCATGACGCGGTAGATGTCGATCAGCGCGTCCTCGCGGGACGCGTTGCGGTCGGCCGCCATCGTGTTGCGGATGTAGGCGCCGACGTTGAGATGGTCGATCGCCAGCACCGGCAGCTCGTCGACGCCGGCCTTCTCCAGCTTGTCGAGATCGCTGGCCGACAATTCGTCACCGGCTTCGAACAGGACTTCGCCGGTCCGCTCGTTGATGATGTCGACGGCGAGGTAGCGGCCGGTCAGCTCCTCGGTGGAGACGAGCTGCTCGGTGAGGCCGCCCTCGACCAGCTTCTTGATCAGGCGCGGCGTCATCTTGGTGCCGGCCTCGGCGACGACCTGGCCGGAGGTCGCGTCCACGAGGTCGGAGGCGACCTTCACGCCCTTCATGCGGTCGGCGTTGAAGGGGGTCTTCCAGCCGCCCGACGCGCGGGTGTAGGTGATCGTCTCGTAGAAGAAATTGAGGATCTCTTCCTTCGACATGCCCTGCGCCTCGTAGGGCAGCAGGTCCTTCTTCTGGGCCTTCCGCTCGGCGCGCAGCGCCTCGGTCTCCGCGCCGTCCAGGGCGAAGAGCAGCGTGGTGGCCGGCAGCTTGCGGCGGCGGTCGATGCGCACGTAGACGAGGTCCTTGGCGTCGAACTCGAAGTCGAGCCAGGAGCCGCGGTACGGGATCACGCGGGCGGCGAAGAGATACTTGCCCGACGAATGGGTCTTGCCCTTGTCATGGTCGAAGAAGACGCCCGGGCTGCGGTGCATCTGCGAGACGATGACGCGCTCGGTGCCGTTGATGATGAAGGTGCCGTTGGCCGTCATCAGGGGCATGTCGCCCATGTAGACGTCCTGCTCCTTGATGTCGCGGATCGAGCGCAGGCCCGTGTCCTCTTCCACGTCGAAGACGGAGAGGCGCAGGGTCACCTTCAGCGGGGCGGCGAAGGTCATGCCGCGCTGCTGGCACTCCTCGACGTCATACTTCGGCTGCTCAAGCTCGTACTTCACGAAGTCGAGGACGGCGCGGTCGGAGAAGTCCTTGATCGGGAACACCGACCGGAACACCTCCTGCAGACCCAGGTTGGCCCGCTTCTCCGGCGGGACGTCCATTTGCAGGAAGTGGTCGTAGGAGCTGCGCTGCACCTCGATGAGGTTGGGCATCTGGGTGACTTCCGGGATGCGCCCGAAGCTCTTCCGAACACGCTTTCGACCCGTAAAGGATTTGGCCATGGATGTCCCCAAACGTCAGAATCGTGAGTACGCTCGACCAGAAGCACGCGAACCAGGGTGCTCGCCGCGACGCGGCGATGATCGCGCGGCCCGCCCCTTATGCAGGGACGGAAAGAGCCGGACCGAGAAACTCGGTCCGGTGGAAGGCAGAAAACGCCGTGCGGCGGCGGGCCCCCTCGGGGACCAGCCGCCGTCCGGCGTGGATATGTCTTATCCGTCGCAGCAAGACGGTCTTACTTAATATCGACCTTCGCGCCGGCCTCTTCAAGCTGCTTCTTGATCTTGGCGGCCTCGTCCTTCGACACGCCTTCCTTGACCGGCTTCGGAGCGCCTTCGACCAGGTCCTTGGCTTCCTTCAGGCCCAGGCCGGTGATGGCGCGGACTTCCTTGATCACGTTGATCTTCTTGTCGCCGGCGTCGGCGAGGATCACGTTGAACTCGGTCTGCTCCTCGACCGGGGCAGCGGCGGCGGCCGGGCCGGCGGCGGCGGCAACGGCCACCGGAGCGGCGGCGGAAACGCCCCACTTCTCTTCCAGCAGCTTCGACAGCTCGGCGGCCTCGATGACGGTCAGGGCCGAGAGATCGTCGACCAGCTTCTGCAGATCAGCCATTTTAATGCTCCAACAACTCGATGTTCTGGGATGGGTAGAGAGTTAGACGGATGCGGCTCAGGCCGCCTCGTCCTTCTTCGCGTAGGCCGCCAGCACGCGGGCGACCTGGCCGCCCGGAGCCTGGAGAACGCCGGCGATGCGGGTCGCCGGGGTCTGGATCATGCCCACGAGCTTGGCGCGCAGTTCGTCCAGCGACGGGAGCGTGGCGAGAGCCTTGACTCCCTCCGCGTCGAGGACCTGGTTGCCGAGAGCGGCGCCGACGATCTTCAGCTTCTCGTTGGACTTGGCGTAGTCGGCCACCACCTTGGCGGCGGCCACCGGGTCCTTCGAGAAGGCGATCGCGGTCGGTCCCTTGAAGAGACCGTCCAGACCTTCGAACTGCGTGCCCTGAAGGGCGCGGCGGGCGAGCCGGTTCTTCGTCACCTTGAAGCCCGCGCCCGCGGCCCGCATCTTGCCACGCAGGTCGGTGACTTCCGCCACCGTCAGGCCCAGATGGTGGGTGACCACCACCAGGCCCGTGTCCTGGAGCTTCGACTGCAGGTCCGCGATCGTCGCTTCTTTTTGTGTACGATCCACGGATCGCCTCCTTGCACAGAGGTTTACGAGGGGCCCCTTCCCTTTCGGTCGAAGGCCCCGGCGAACCTGTCCCAGAAGTTCGAGCCGTTCCTGAACCGCGGGCGAGCCCGCGTGGTTAACGGTTCAACTCCTGTCTGCTCTGGCGGGTTTAAGCCCTTGCCTCCGGAGAGGCGCGGGCACCAGCGGTCTTGGACAGGGAGGGCGCCCCCGCAGGGACACCCGATCGCCGCCGGTTCCCGAGGGAGCCGGCGGCGAAACTCAGGTCACTCAGGCCGTGGCGGCCAGAGTGGACAGATCCAGCTTCAGGCCCGGCCCCATGGTCGAGGACAGCGAGACCTTCAGCAGATACTGGCCCTTGGCACCGGTCGGCTTGGCGCGGGTGATCGCATCCACGAAGGCGCGGATGTTCTGCACCAGCGCCTCTTCCGAGAAGCTGGCCTTGCCGACGCCGGCGTGCACGATGCCGGTCTTCTCGGCGCGGAACTCCACGGCGCCCGCCTTGGCGGCCTTGACGGCGCCGGCCACGTCGGGGGTCACGGTGCCGAGCTTCGGGTTCGGCATCAGGCCGCGCGGGCCGAGGACCTTACCGAGCTTGCCGACGACGCCCATCATGTCCGGGGACGCGATGCAGCGGTCGAAGTCGATGTTGCCGGCCAGGATCTTCTCGGCCAGATCGTCGGCGCCGACGATGTCCGCGCCGGCGGCCAGGGCGTCGTCCGCCTTGGGGCCCTTGGCGAACACGGCGACGCGCACGGTCTTGCCGGTGCCGTTCGGCAGGTTCACGACGCCGCGGACCATCTGGTCGGCGTGACGCGGATCGATGCCCAGGTTCATCGCGATTTCGATGGTCTCATCGAACTTCGCCTTGGGCAGGCCCTTCAGCAGGGAGACGGCGCCTTCCAGCGAGTAGAGCGCCTCGCGGTCGACCTTCTTGTAGGAATCGGTCAGACGCTTGCCGAGCTTCGCCATGGGATCAGCCCTCCACCACTTCGAGGCCCATCGAGCGGGCGGAACCAGCGATCATGCTGGCGGCCGCCTCGACGTCGTGGGCGTTCAGGTCCTTCATCTTCTTCTCGGCGATGTCACGAATCTGGGTCTTCGTGATCTTGCCGGCGAAAGCGCCCTTGCCGGTGGTCTGCGAGCCCTTGTCGATGCCGGCGGCCTTCTTCAGGAAGTAGCTGACCGGCGGGGTCTTCGTGACGAAGGTGAAGGTGCGGTCGCCGTAGGCGGTGATGACCACCGGGATCGGCATACCGACTTCCAGATCCTGCGTCTTGGCGTTGAACGCCTTGCAGAACTCCATGATGTTCAGGCCGCGCTGACCGAGCGCCGGGCCGATGGGCGGCGACGGATTCGCCTTGCCGGCCGGAACCTGCAGCTTGATGAAGCCGACGATTTTCTTTGCCATGTCACAACCTCCAGATACGACGCCTCGATACGCTGTCCGGCGTCGCGGGGCTTTGCGGTGCGGCTATGGCGGGCCTTCCGCAGCAGAAAGGAGCACGTGACTGTTCATCACGCGCCCCGGGAAAACTGTTGATCTCAGACCTTCTCGACCTGGGTGTATTCCAGCTCGACCGGCGTGGAGCGGCCGAAGATGGACACCGCCACCTTGAGGCGGGCCTTCTCCTCGTCGACTTCCTCGACGATGCCGTTGAAGGAGGTGAAGGGGCCGTCGCTCACACGAACCTGCTCGCCCACCTCGAAGGTGATCGAGGGCTTGGGGCGCTCAAAGCCTTCCTGCACCTGATGGATGATCCGCTCGGCTTCACGCTGGCTGATCGGCTGCGGCTTGCCGCCGCCACCCAGGAACCCGGTGACCTTCGGCGTGTTCTTCACCAGATGCCAGGACTCGTCCGTCAAATCCATCTTGATGAGGACGTAGCCGGGGAAGAACTTCCGCTCAGTGTTGATTTTGGAACCCCGGCGCACCTCGACCACTTCCTCGGTCGGCACCAGGATTTCTTCGAATTTGTCTTCCAGGCCCTTCTGGGCCGCCTTCTCGCGGATGGCCTGGGAGACCTTCTTCTCGAAGCCCGAATAGACGTGAACGACGTACCAGCGCGCGGCCATGGCGATCAGGCTCCCAGCCCAAGGATCATACGGACGGCGAAGGCCAGCACCTGATCCACGACGAGGAAGAACAGCGAAGCCAGCACCACCATGACGAACACCATGGCGGTCGTCACGCCGGTTTCCTTGCGGGTCGGCCAGGTGACCTTGGCCACCTCGCGGCGGACGTCGCGCGCGAATTCTGCGGGGTTCACTTTAGCCATCGTAGACCGTGCGGGCTCCGGTGCGACGTGTAGGGCGCGGTCAGCGGCCCGTTCTGGTTCGGTACGGCGTGGCAGGAGTGGAGGGGCTCGAACCCCCAGCCCCCGGTTTTGGAGACCGGTGCTCTACCAATTGAGCTACACTCCTATCGCCGCAGGCTCTACCCCCGGCGGGGAGCCGAGCTTATAGCGTATAGCCGCGTGGCTTGCCAGCCTTTTTATCGGCCGGCACGCCGAAAACGACAGGGACCGACCCCGTCGCCGAACCGCAAGGGAACGGCGGCGGGATCGGCTCCTTCACCTTACTTGATGATCGAGGCGACGACGCCGGCGCCGACGGTGCGGCCGCCCTCGCGGATGGCGAAGCGCAGGCCCTCGTCCATGGCGATCGGAGCGATCAGCTCGACTTCCATGGAGATGTTGTCGCCCGGCATCACCATCTCGGTGCCTTCCGGCAGCTTCACCATGCCCGTCACGTCGGTCGTGCGGAAGTAGAACTGCGGACGGTAGTTGGTGAAGAACGGCGTGTGACGGCCACCCTCTTCCTTCGTCAGGATGTAGGCCTCGGCCTTGAAGGTGGTGTGCGGCGTGATGCTGCCCGGCTTGGCCAGGACCTGGCCGCGCTCGACGTCCTCACGCTTGGTGCCGCGCAGCAGCGCGCCGATGTTGTCGCCGGCCTCGCCCGAGTCGAGCAGCTTGCGGAACATCTCGACGCCGGTCACCGTGGTCTTGACCGTGGTCTTCAGACCGACGATCTCGACTTCCTCGCCGACCTTGACGATGCCGCGCTCGACGCGCCCGGTCACCACCGTGCCGCGGCCCGAGATCGAGAACACGTCCTCGATCGGCATCAGGAACGGACGGTCCTTCGGACGCTCCGGCTGCGGGATGTACTGGTCGACCTCGGCCATCAGCTTGAGGATCGCGTCACGGCCGATCTCCGGCGAACGGTCCTCCAGCGCGCACAGCGCCGAGCCCTTGACGATCGGAATGTCGTCGCCCGGGAACTGGTAGGAGGACAGCAGCTCGCGCACCTCCATCTCGACCAGCTCGAGCAGCTCCGGATCGTCGACCATGTCGACCTTGTTCATGAACACCACCAGCGCCGGCACGCCGACCTGGCGGGCCAGCAGGATGTGCTCGCGGGTCTGCGGCATCGGGCCGTCGGCGGCCGACACGACCAGGATCGCGCCGTCCATCTGCGCGGCGCCCGTGATCATGTTCTTCACGTAGTCGGCGTGGCCCGGGCAATCGACGTGGGCGTAGTGGCGGTTGGTCGTCTCGTACTCGACGTGCGCCGTCGAGATCGTGATGCCGCGCGCCTTCTCTTCCGGCGCCTTGTCGATCTGGTCGTAGGCGGTGAAGGTCGCGCCGCCGCTCTCGGCCAGCACCTTCGTGATCGCCGCCGTCAGCGACGTCTTGCCGTGGTCGACGTGGCCGATCGTGCCAATGTTGCAGTGCGGCTTGTTCCGCTCAAACTTTGCCTTCGCCATCGCTTTGGTCTTTCGTTCCCGACGTTCCGGACGCACACAATGGCCCGGCCGAGACCGACATTTCCCTTAGCGCGGGGGGATTGGAGCGGGTGAGGGGAATCGAACCCCCGTCGTAAGCTTGGAAGGCTTCTGCTCTACCATTGAGCTACACCCGCCTGCCATGCCCCGCCCGGCGCTATCGACCGGGAACTGCGATCACGGACAAGCCGTGGAATGTAGTGGTGGAAGGGGCTGGATTCGAACCAGCGTACGCGTACGCGGGCAGATTTACAGTCTGCTGCCTTTAACCACTCGGCCACCCTTCCTCAGGCCCGCTGCGGGACATGCCCGCCGCGGAGTTCGGCACTATGAGAATTTTTCAGGCCTTGTCAACACGTCTGAAGCAGTCCAAACCAGAAAACTGTGAATAACCGCGGCGGGCTTAGCCCTGCCCCCTCCAGCCGGACACCATGACCCGTTCGAAGAAGCCATCCGCGCCCCACGGCCAGCCCCCTGCCCCGGCCAAGAGCCACCCCCCTTCCCACCGCGAGTCGCGCGGCGACCGCTCCTCTCCCGGACGCGGCGCGCAGGGCGTCCTGCTCTACGGCCTGCACCCGGTGTCGGCGGCGTGGCTGAACCCCGAGCGGCGCATCCATCGCCTGATCGCGACCGAGACGGGCCGCGTCGCTCTGGAGCCGGTGCTGGCCCAGGCCAAGGCCCGCGGGCTGCAGCGGCCCGGCCTGATGCCGGCCGACCGCAACGACCTGGACCGCATGCTGCCGCCGGGCGCCGTGCACCAGGGCGTGGCGGTGGACGTCGCCCCCTTGGAGGAAATCGGGATCGAGGACCTCTGCGCGGAGGCCGATTCGGACCCGTCGGCGCTGATCGTCGTCCTCGACCAGGTGACCGATCCGCACAACGTCGGCGCGGTGCTGCGCTCCGCCTCGGCCTTCGGCGCCAAGGCGGTGGTGGTGACGGAACGCAACGCGCCGGAGACCACCGGCGTGCTGGCCAAGAGCGCCTCGGGCGCGCTGGAGTCGGTGCCGCTGGTGCGCGTCACCAACCTCGCCCGCGCCCTGGCCGACCTCCAGCAGGCCGGATTCTGGACCGTCGGCCTCGCCGAGTCGGGAAAGAGCACGCTCGCCCAGTGCAACCTCACCGGCCGCACCGCTCTGGTGCTCGGGGCGGAGGGCGCCGGCCTGCGCCGCCTGACCATGGAGCGCTGCGACATCATCGCCCGCCTGCCGACGAAGGGGCCGGTCGGCAGCCTGAACGTGTCCAACGCCGCCGCCGTCGCCCTCTACGAGGTCGCCCGGCTGCGCTGAGGCGTCGCCGGACGCGCCGCACAGGTGAGGCTTGCCGCGGACCGCGCGGGACGCTAGTGTAAGCGCCCGCCGCGGTCTGGCCGGGCGGCATGCCGGTTTAGCTCAGTTGGTAGAGCAGCGGTTTTGTAAACCGAAGGTCGCGGGTTCGAACCCTGCAACCGGCACCACCTCTCCCCACCCGCCAGACCGACGCCCGGCCCTGCCCATGACGCACGCCCCGAACGGCGGCTCCCTGATCCCGCCCGGTTCCGGCGTCATCGACGCGGAGCACGGCGCCATCCTCGACCTTCTGTCGGCGATGACCGCAGGCGGCCCGGTCGGGCCGGCGGAGTTGTCCGCGCTCCGGCACGAGGTGGCGGAGCATTTCGCCACGGAAACGGCGGAGATGGCCGTCCTGGCCGCGGACCGGCGGGAACGGCACGAACACGCCCATCGCAACTACCTCGCCGGCATCGACGCTCTTTTGGACGCCGCGAAACGTGGCGATCCCGTGACCGGCGACGATGCGAATCGGCTGATGCTGTGGTTCATCGTCCATTCCAACACTGCCGACACCGAACTGGTGGAGGCCTCCCGGCGGTCTGACGACGAGCCGCCCATGATCTCCATGGATGAGTGGCTCGACGGCCTGGATGAGGCCGACCGGGACGCCCTGCGCTCCTGACGACTCCACGCCGCCCGGGGAACCGCGGCCGCGGGCACCGGTTGGAAAAGGGAACGTCCTCTTCCTGCAACCGATCCGGGCTCCTTCATGGCACAATCCGACACCCCCAACGCCGGGGCGCAGCGCCTGCGCGACGCCATCGACAAGGGACTGACCGGGGACAAGATCCCCGCCGCCGACCCCGCCGCGGCCCCTCTGGGCACCGACGACGAGGCCGCGGGCACCCGCCCGCCTCCCGCCGCCAGCGCTCATGACCACGCCCCTCCCGAGGCGCGTGCGCCCTCCGGCCACTCCAAGGGCGCCGACGCCTTCCGCAAGGGCGACCTCCCCTTCGGCGAGGGCACCCGCGACGACGGGTGACGGCCACGGCAAGTAGGCTGAGGAACAAAAAAATGTCCCTCTTCCCGGCGGGAAGAGGGACATCGTCATGGCGTTGAATGGTGGCGGGGCGCCTGCCCCAGTTTTCCGAAACAAATGGGCCGTCTGATGGACCGTCTGGCGAGTGTTCGGAACCGGCCGCCGATCAGAAATAACGCTCCGGCACGCGCAGCACGTCGTCGGGCATCACCGGCGTGGTGATCGGGGCGCGGCGCAGTTCCTTCTTGGGATCGGCACCGCGCGTGATCAGGACGTAGTCCTCCTTGGCGCGGTAGGTGTAGCCGCCGGCCATCGCCACCGCCGACAGGGCGGTCATGCCGTTGACATACTGGTACTGGCCGGGGTTGCGGACCTCGCCCAGGATGAAGAAGGGCCGGTGGTTCAACACCTCGACGCTGACCTTGGCGTCGCGGACGTAGCCCTGCGACAGGCGCTTGGAAATGTCGGCCTCCAGCTCGCGCGGGGTGTGGCCGCGGGCCGTCACCTCGCCGATCAGCGGCATGGCGACCTTGCCCGAACCGTCGACGCGGAATTCACCGGAGAGCTGCTCCTCACCAAAGACGATGACGCGCAGCGCGTCGCCGGCCCCCAGGCGGTAGTCCGTCATCTGGGCGACGCCCGGCGGTTCGAGAGGGGCATCCTGGCCACCGGCGCAGCCGACCATCGCGGCGGCGACCACGGTCATTCCGAGCGCGCGGAACACGTTACGTCGATTCATCCCTTACCCTTCCATGGCTCGTGAGGACATCGGGTCCGGCCGCCCGCGGATGGAGCGGCCGAACCCTGAGCGGTCACGGAGGGAGACTAGCAACTCGCACGCGCTTGGGAAAAAGTGGAGAGGAAGTAACGCCAACGGAGGAAAAGGATTCGCGTCACCGTATAGGCGGAAATGCAAAAGGGGCGCCCATCGGAAGATGAGCGCCCCTCTGTGCCTGCTCCAGACGAACTGATTACATCTGGGCGCCGACGCGCAGATAGACCAGATTGTCGGAGTAATCGAAGCCACTGAGGTTCGAGTTACGCTTTTCGTAAGTATAACCGCCATTGAGGAAGACATAGCGGCTGAGCTGGTAGCTGGCGCCGGCCCCCAGCGTGTAGACGTCGTCGGTGCGGTCCACGCCGTTGAAGTCGTCCTGGCGCCACTGGACGCGGGCGTTCAGCAGCAGGGTGCGCAGAAGCTCGTGATCCACGCCGACGGCGGCGACGGTGCGGTTGTAGCTCGACGCGATCTGGCTGCCGCGGGCGTAGGTCGATTCGCGGACCTGGCGGCTGAGCGAGCCGGTGACGGAGGTGAGCTGGGTCACCGACCAATTCAGGCGCCCGCCCACGGCCAGACCGCCGAAATCCTTCAGCGTCGGATCGTCGTAGGTCCGGCTCAGATAGCCGGCATAGATCTCGCCGTTGATGAGGCCGGTCAGATCGGTGGAGAGACCGCCGACGACCTCGTAGCCGTCCGAGTCGCGGTTGACGCCGCCGAAATCCCGGCTCAGCCGGTAGCGGGTCCAGTTGTAGGAGCCCTGGACGAAGGCCTCGTAGCCCTGGATGAACTCGTAGCCGACGCGGGCCGCGCCCGTGTAGTTCCAGCGGTCGCGGTCCTCCTGCGACTCGGTCCGGCCGTTGGTCAGCTCGGCGTCCTGGTAGGAGGTGTACTGGGCGCCGCCGGTCAGGCGGACGCGCAGGCGGTTGAAGCGCTGGTTGAAGGACGCCTCGCCGCCATGGGTGAAGTAGTTCACCGGCTCCGCGAAGCGCGGCACCACGGTGCCGGTGCCCAGAGACACGTCGAAGTTCGGGTCGGACCGCCCCTCATGGTCGCGGCGGCTGAACAGCAGGCCGCTGACCGAGGAGTCGCGGGTGATGTCGTAGCGCCCGTCCACCTGCGCCCGGTAATCGGCGTAATTCTCCGACGAGTAGTCGAAGAAGCGGCCGATGTTGCCGGAGGCCGAGAAGTTCAGGGCGTGGTTGTTGAAATCCGAACGCACGTCGACGCGCGGCTGGGTGACCCAGATGAAGTCGTCGCGGGTGTCGTTCTCGGTCGCGAAGACGTTGCTTTCGTAGGTCAGGCCGGTCTCGATGCGCGGCAGGATACGGAACGATCCGGCGCGGATGCCGAGCTGTTCGACCTCCGGACGGCGGCGCTCCAGCACGGATTCACCGCGCTGCAGTTCCTGGGCGCTCACCGGCGTGGCCGCGGGCAGCGCCGTCAGCACGGTGGACGCGAGCGCGAGGGCGAGGAAGGGCAGGGAGCTGGGCTTCATGGGTCACCGCGCTAGGCTGAAATCAGTGGCTCGTATCGGGCGGCCGAATGGCCTCGGAATGTGCATTCGCCGCTCCGGCAGAAGCGGACAGTCGCTGCAAAGACAACTCATAGCGTGATGTCCGTGCAACAGTGAAGCCGTTCGGCCGTGGTTTTTGCCCGCGCCTGTGTTGTCGGCGCAACAAGACTTGCGTCAGACGGGCGCTCTATTGCCATACGCCCGCAACATTAGAGCAAAGGTCATACGACCGCACATCGACGCGTCCGCTTCCGCGGGAACCAGCCAGCGGCGACGGCCGTTCACCCAAGGCGGTCCAGAACCGCGTCAACGGGATTCATCAGGAAGCGCCGAGCATGACCAGACCCCTGACCACGCCCCCGCCGCCCAAGTCGCCCCGCCATCCCGGCGACGATGTCGTGATGCCGCCCTACACACCCGGGAGCGTTCCGCCACCGGACGGCGACCTTCCGAAATCCGACCGCGAAAAGACTCCGCCACCGAACACCTACCCGCCAAAGCAAAGGCCATAATCGAAATGCGGACAAGCGTCTGGTATGACCAAAACACACCCGCATATGCAGATTGCGACCCAGTCCCCCGGCAAGATTTCTGAAACGCGCGCCTCATCTTCGTTCGCGAGTGCTTTGCGTTTCAAATAGTGACAAGGCCTCGACTGTGGCCGTATGCCGCAGCGGCGAGCGTTGCCTATTGCGACATCCACCCCTAGGCTTCAAAGCGAAGCCTGCTGCATTTGGCGCAAGACCGGGAACATTCCCCGGTATGGCCGCCGACCCTGTCGCACGGTGTTTCGCCGACACCCGCCGCAACCGGAAACGGTCCGGCTCCGCAACGCTCGTGTGCGCCCCATGGATCAGATCGCCCATCCTCCGACCGACGATTACCTGCTGACCGGGCAGGTCCACTATCGCCTTCGCCGGGCCCACCAGCGCGCGTCCTCCATCTTCATGGACATGATCGGGGACTCCCAGCTCACCCCCACCCAATGGGGCGCGCTGGTCACGCTGCGGGCCGAAGGGTCGCTGTCGCAGAACCAGCTCGGCCGGCTGACCTTCATGGACCCGGCGACCACCCAGGGGGTGATCCTGCGCCTTGTGGAGCGCAATCTGGTGGAGCGCCAGCCGGACCCGCAGGACCGGCGCCGCACCAGCGTCAGCCTGACCCGCGCCGGGCAGTCGCTGGTCAACACCCTGCTGGAGAACGCCACCCGGGCGCACCACCGCACGCTGGATCCGCTGACCCCGGAGGAGCAGGCGACGTTCCTCCTGCTGCTCTCCCGCCTGATGTGAGGCCGGCGCGTCCGGCACCGGCCGGCGGAAAACCCGGTTGGTGCGGCGCAACGGAACGGTGACTTTTGCGGTGGGTTTGCTATGAACGCAGACATTGCGTTCACGCTGCCGTTCCATGGGTTCGGGCAGCCGCCAACCGCGCCGGGATACCGCCGACCATGAACCGCCGCCATCTCCTGCTCGCGCCGGGCGCTGCCGCCCTCGCCGCCGCCCTTTGCATCGCCGTGCCGTCGGAATCCCACGCCCAAGCGGGAAACCAGCCGATCCGCGTCGGCGAGATCAACAGCTACACGGGCCTGCCGGCCTTCACGATCCCCTACCGCCAGGGCTGGCAGCTCGCGGTGGAGGAGGTGAACGCGGCGGGCGGCCTGCTCGGCGGGCGCAAGCTGGAGGTCGTCTCCCGCGACGACGCCGGCAAGCCGGACGACGCCGTGCGCGTCGCGCAGGAGCTGCTGTCGAACGAGAAGGTGGAGCTGTTGGCCGGCACCTACTTCTCGCACGTCGGTCTGGCCGTGGCGGACTTCGCCGCGCGCAACAAGGTGCCCTTCGTGGCGGCGGAGCCGCTGACCGACGCCATCACTTGGACCAAGGGCAACCGCTACACCTTCCGCCTGCGTCCCAGCACCTACATGCAGGCGGCCATGCTGGTGGAGGAGGCGGCGAAGCTGCCGGCCAAGCGCTGGGCCACCGTCGCCCCCAACTACGAGTACGGCCAGTCGGCGGTGCAGTGGTTCCGCCAGCTCCTGTCGGAGAAGCGTCCGGACGTCGAGTTCGTCGCCGAGCAGTGGCCGGCCCAGGGCAAGCTGGAAGCCGGGCCGACCGTGCAGGCGCTGGCCGCGGCGAAGCCCGACGCCATCTTCAACGTCACCTTCGGCGCCGACCTCGCCAAGTTCGTGCGCGAGGGCGAGGGCCGCGGCCTGTTCCGCAACCGCACCGTCGTCAGCCTGCTGACCGGCGAGCCGGAATATCTCGATCCGATGAAGGACGAGGCGCCGGAGGGCTGGATCGTCACCGGCTACCCACAGGAGCAGATCGACACGCCGGAGCACAAGGCCTTCCGCGAGGCCTACGTGAAGCGCTTCAACGAGCCGCCGCGCCAGGGCTCGGTCGTCGGCTACGCCACCTTCAAGGCCATCGCCGCCGCCGTCGAGAAGGCCGGCTCCACCGATGCGGAGAAGGTCGTGGACGCGCTGTCCGGCCTGGCCCTGCCCAGCCCCTTCGGCCCGATCACCTTCCGCGCGCTCGACCATCAGGCGACCATGGGCGCCTATGTCGGCAAGACCACGGTGAAGGGCGGCCAGGGCGCGATGACCGGCTGGCGCTACGCCGACGGCGCGGACTATCTGCCGTCCGACGAGGCCGTCCGCAAGATGCGTCCGGAGTAAAGGGGCGGCGTTCTTGCCCCCACCCTTCCCACGGCTTCGCCGCGGGCCCCTTCCTTCCCCCGCTCCGCAGGAGAGGGAGACTGATCCTCTCCACCGCGCAGCGGGGGAGGGTTAGGGAGGGGGCAAAAAGGCCACTCCCCCGCCGACCCTGCCGAAAAGAGCCGATGTCCTTCTACCTCGTGCAATTCCTCAGCGGCCTCGCCACGGCGGCGACGCTGTTCCTGGTGTCGTCCGGGCTGACCATCGTGTTCGGCGTGACGCGGATCGTGAATTTCGCCCACGGCTCCTTCTACATGCTGGGCGCCTATCTCGGCTGGACGCTGGTGGAGCGCTGGGGCGGCACGCCGCTGGGCTTCTGGGGCGGCGTCGCCGCGGCCTCGCTGGCGGTCGGGCTGCTCGGCGCGCTGATGGAGATCGGGCTGCTGCGCCGCCTCTACCGCTCGCCGGAGCTGTTCCAGCTTCTCGCCACCTTCGGCGTGGTGCTGGTGGTGCAGGACGCCGCCTCCTGGATCTGGGGATCGGAAGACCTGCTCGGCCGGCGGGCGCCGGGCTTGCGCGGTTCCGTGGACATCCTCGACCAGCCCTTCCCGCTTTATGACCTCGTGCTGATCGGGCTGGGGCCGCTGGTGCTCGGCCTGCTCTGGCTGCTGTTCAACCGCACGCGCTGGGGCACGCTGGTCCGCGCGGCGACGCAGGACCGCGACATGGCCTCGGCGCTCGGCGTCGATCCGGCGCGTCTGTTCACCGGGGTGCTGTTCCTGGGCTCGGCGCTGGCCGGGCTGGGCGGCGCCCTCCAGGTCCCGCGCGAGGCGGTGAACCTGCACATGGACATGGCCATCGTCGTCGAGGCCTTCGTCGTCGTCGTGGTCGGCGGCATGGGCAGCCTGACCGGCGCCTTCGTCGCTTCGCTGCTGATCGGGCAATTGCAGGCCTTCGGCATCCTGGTCTTCCCGCAGATCACGCTCGTCCTGGTCTTCCTGTTCATGGCCGTGGTGCTGGTCATCCGCCCCTACGGGCTGCTCGGCCGGGCGGAGGACGCGCCGCCCACCGCCACCAGCCCCGGCCCGCCGCTGATCGCCACAACCGGCATGGCGCGCTGGGCGCCCGCCCTGCTGCTCGCCCTGCTGGCCGCGGTGCCGCTGGTCGCCGGCGACTACGCGCTGATCGTGCTGACCGAGGTGGTGATCCTGGCACTGCTGGCGGCCAGCCTGCATCTGCTGATCGGGCTGGGCGGACTCGTCTCCTTCGGGCACGCCGCCTATTTCGGGCTGGGCGCCTACGGCGCGGCCCTGCTGGTCAAGCATCTCGCCGCGCCGATGCCGCTGGCTCTGGCCGCCGCACCGCTGGTTGCCGGGCTGGGGGCGCTGGCCGCGGGCTGGTTCTGCGTGCGGCGGTCGGGCCTCTACTTCGCCATGCTCACCCTGGCCTTCGCGCAGATCGTCTGGTCGGTGACCTTCCAGTGGTACGGCGTCACCGGCGGCGACAACGGCATCCTCGGCGTCTGGCCGCCGGACTGGGCGGCGGGCAAGGCGGCCTATTACTGGCTGACCCTGGCGCTGGCCGGCGGCGCGCTGCTGCTGCTGCGCCGCGCCGCCTTCGCGCCCTTCGGCTACACGCTGCGCGCCGGACGCGATTCCGCTCTGCGCGCCGAATCGGTGGGCGTCGACGTGCGCCGCCACCAGTGGCTGAGCTTCGCCCTGGCCGGCTCCGCCGCCGGTCTGGCCGGCGGGCTCTACGCCTTTTCCAAGGGCAGCGTCTTTCCCACGCTGATGGCCGTGCCGGTGTCGGTCGATGCTTTGGTCATGGTGCTGATGGGCGGCATCCAGACGCTGAGCGGCCCGGTGGTGGGTGCTGCCCTGTTCCACCTGCTGGAGACCGAGGCGATGAGCCGGACCGACTGGTGGCGGCTGGTCCTGGGCGCCATCATCCTGGTGCTGGTTCTGGCCTTCCCCAAGGGCGTCGCCGGCTTCGTCCGCGACCTGTGGACCCGCGGGAGGGACTCATGAGCCGCCGCCTCGCCGTGGAGAACCTCCAGCGCGCCTTCGGCGGCGTGCAGGCCGTGCGCGGCGTGTCCTTCGCGCTGGACGCCGGGGAGGTGCTGGCGCTGATCGGGCCGAACGGCGCCGGCAAGACCACCTGCTTCAACCTGCTGAACGGCCAGCTGCGGCCCGACGCGGGGGCGGTGCGGCTCGACGGGGTGGACATCGTCGGCCTGCCGCCGCGCCGCATCTGGAGGCTGGGCGTCGGCCGCACCTTTCAGATCACCGCCACCTTCGCCTCGATGACGGTGCGCGAGAATGTGCAGATGGTCCTGCTGTCCGTCCACAGGCGTCTGTTCGGGCTGTGGACGCCGGCCGCCGCCGGGTTCCGCGACGAGGCGATGGCCCTGCTGGAGCGCGTCGGCATGGGCGCCCAGGCGGAGCGGCCCTGCGGCGTGCTGGCCTATGGCGACCTGAAGCGCGTCGAACTCGCCATGGCGCTGGCCGGAAACCCGAAAATCCTGCTGATGGACGAACCCACCGCCGGCATGGCCCCCGGCGAGCGCCAGGAGCTGATGGCGCTGACCTCCGCCCTCGTCCGCGAGCGCGGGCTCGCCGTTCTGTTCACGGAGCATGACATGGACGTCGTGTTCGGCCACGCCACCCGCATCATCGTCCTCGACCGCGGCCAGCTGATCGCCGAGGGCACCCCCGACGCCGTGCGCGCCGACCCGCGGGTGCAGGCCGTCTATCTGGGAGGTGCGACATGACCGGCCGTCCGCTGCTGAGCGTCCGCGGACTCCAAGCCTGGTACGGACGGGCGCACATCCTGACCGGAGTCGATCTGGCGGTGGAACGGGGCGAGGTCGTCGCCCTGATGGGCCGCAACGGCGCCGGCAAGACCACGACGATGAAGGCGGTCATGGGCCTGCTCGACCGGCGCGCCGGGTCGGTCGCCTTCGACGGGCGGGACGTCTCCGCCCTCCCGCCGCACCGCATCGCGCGGCTCGGCCTCGGCTATGTGCCGGAGGACCGCCGGGTCTTCACCGACCTGACGGTGGAGGAGAACCTGGAGGTCGGCCGCCAGCCGCCCCGCGACGGCGCCCCCCACTGGACGCCGGAGCGGCTCTACGCCCTCTTCCCCAACCTCGCCGAGATGCGGGGCCGCCGCGGCGGGCGGATGAGCGGCGGGGAACAGCAGATGCTGACGCTCGCCCGCACGCTGATGGGCAACCCGTCGCTGCTTCTGCTCGACGAACCGTCGGAGGGGCTGGCCCCGCGCATCGTTCAGCAGATGGCCGACGCCCTGCGCGCGCTGAAGGCGGAGGGGTTGTCGATCCTGGTGTCGGAGCAGAATCTCGCCTTCGCCGCCGCGGTCGCCGACCGGGCGAGCGTCATCGAAAAGGGGCAGATCCGCTTCGAAGGCCCGATGCGGACGCTGCTGGAGGACGAGGCGGTGCGCCGGGCCTATCTGGCGGTGTGAGGGCTGGCGGTATGAGAAGCCTCACACCAGCATGTCGAGGACGCGCTTGGTGTTCTCCTGCGCGGCCTGCATGACCTTGACGTTGGCGGCGAAGTCGGTCTGAGCGGAAGAGAGGCTGACCACCACCGCCGGGTCGAGATTGCCGGCGGCGAGCTGCGCGCCCGCCTCGTCGGCACGGGACTGGGCGCCTTGAAGCCCCGCCAGGGCGGAGGCCTGGGCGTCGGGCAGGGACGGCATCCGCGGTGCGCCGGGCGCGCCGATGTCCATGGTGGTGACCCTCGATTGACCTGCGGCCCACCCTACCCCTTTTTCGTCGGAAAAGCGATGGCGACCGGCCTTCGGGGAGCGGCCTTTGGGAAGCGCGGGAGTCGCTCAGCCTTCCGCTAGGTTCTGTTCTCAAAGGCTGTGAGGGTTTGGCTGTGCCCTGTTGAAGGGGGATGGCACGATCTGAACTGAGCGATGAGCAGCTTGAGCATTTGCTGAAGCTGCTTCCGCCGGAACGCCCGTGGACGGGCCGGCCGGCGCGGGACCTGGAGCGCACCGTGCGGGCGATCCTGTGGGTGAACCGCACCGGCTCGCCCTGGCGCGATCTTCCGGCCGAGTACGGTCCCTGGCAGACGGCGGCCAACCGCTTCTACCGCTGGCGCAAGGCCGGGGTATGGGAGCGCGTGTTGGAACTGGTCCAAGCCGAGGCGGATGAGGCCGGCAAGTTGGACTGGAGCCTGCACCAAGTCGACAGCACGGTGGTCCGCGCCCACCAGCACGCCGCCGGCGCAAAAGGGGGCAGCTGAACCAAGCGCTTGGCCGCTCGCGCGGCGGCTTCTCAACCAAGATCCACCTGCGCGCCGACCGCCACGGCCAACCGCTCGCCTTCGTGCTGAGCCCCGGTCAAGCCGCCGACCAGAGCGCGTTGACGGTGCTGATGGAGGCGGTCGCGGTGCGCCGAGTGGCAGGCGGACGACCGCGGCAAAGACCCGAGCGCGTGGTCGCTGACCGCGCCTACTCCAGCCAAGCCATCCGCCACTACCTGCGTCGGCGCGGGATCGGGGCGGTGATCCCACAGCCCTCCAGCCAGAAGCCCTGTGCTCTGGTGGATTGGGCCGCCTATCGCTCCCGCAACGCCATCGAGCGCCTGATCAACCGCCTCAAACAGTTCCGTCGCATCGCCACCCGATACGAGAAACTCGCCGCCAACTACCTCGCCATGGTCCACATCGCGGCTATCCGGCTATGGCTCAGGGTTTGAGAACAGGGCCTAGCCAGCCGGCCAGGCGGTCGAGGAAGGCGCCGGCCTCCGCCGGGTCCTTGAGGCTCCAGGCGGCGGCGCTGACGGCGGGCGGGTCCATGACGCGGATGCCGACCCCCTTTTCTTCACCCTGCCCCTCGCCGCGCGCCGCCAGGGCGCGGAAGGCGTCCTCGTCCGTCTCGTCGTCGCCGAGATAGAGCGGCAGCGTCTCCGGCCCCGCCAGCCCCAGCCTGTCGAGCAGCGAGAGCACCGCCTTGCCCTTGTCCCAGGGGACGTTGGGCCGCAACTCGTGGATCTCCTTGCCGCCGGTGACGCGCAGTGCCGGAAAGGCCGACGCGACCTCCCGCACCGCGTCGCCGACCGACGCCTTGCGCTCCGCGGCGACCCGCCGCGTGTGGATGGCGATGGCGAAGCGCTTGCGCTCGACCAGCGCGCCCTCCACGCCGCCAAGGCGCCGCAACAGGTCCGCCTCCGCGGCGTCGAGATCGCCCAGATACTCCTCGCCGACCTGGGTGCGCAGGCCGGGGCCGCGGATGTCGAAGCCGTGGCTGCCGGCGTAGATCAGGTCGTCGATCCCGACATGGCGGGCCACGTCGTCGAGGTCGCGCCCGCTGACCACCGCCACCGGGCACAGTCCGGCCAACCGCCGGATCACCGCGCGCACGGAGTCGTCGAGGATGGCCAGATCGGGCCGCTCCACGATGGGCGTCAGGGTCCCGTCATAGTCGAGGAAGACGGCGGGCCGCCGGTCGCCCAGCATCGCCGCGAAGGCGTCGAACCGGACGAGCGCCGACGGCTTGCCTTCGGTGGAAGCGGGGGACGGCTGGTCGGTCACGGGCGGCTCTCCTCATCGTCAGCGGGCATCGGCGGATGCGGTCGCACCGGCGCACGATCGGAACAACGGGAAAGCGCGCCTTAGGGTCCGGATGCGTCACCCAACACTGTTATCGCACCCGATACAATTGTGACTCTCCGGTCACAGCGACCCCGGAAAAAGCAACGGCCCCGCAAGGGGCCATTGCTTCAGGGTTTTCACCCACCTGAGATCTTTGTTAATTTTGCAGCGCAGCAAGAGATTGCTGCTTCGCCCTTCTTGGGCGTTTCCTCCCTAAACTCAGGCCGCTGTTCGTCAGCGGCCTTTTTTCTGCCAGAAACCTGTCCCTTCTGGCAATCCCTAACAAACACCATACCCCAACAATTCCAGCGGCATAATCCTCACGGAGCGAAGGGTTTTGTCCGCGCGACGCCCCCTTGCGCCGCAGGCCCCGCCGGGTTTTTCTGTCGGCCCACCGCCGCTCCCCGCCGCAGCCCATCGGGTGCCGACTTGAATCACGCACACAGCCCCGCCGCCGACCGGCCGCTCAAGGCGCTGGTCAACGCCACGCTCCACACCGGGGACTCGGTGCTGGCGGGCGCCGCCCTGCTGATCGACGGCCCGGCAATCGCCGCCATCATCACGCCCGAGTCGATCCCGCCGGAGGCCGCGGTGACGGATCTGGGCGGCGGCATCCTCGCTGCCGGCTTCATCGACCTCCAGGTGAATGGCGGCGGCGGCGCGCTGTTCAACGACACGCCCGACCTGCCGACGCTGCGCCGCATCGCCGAGGCGCACCGCCGTTTCGGCACCACCGGCCTGCTGCCCACCCTCATCACCGATTCGGCGGAAAAGCGCGCCGTCGCCGTCGCCACGGTGCGCGCCGCCATGGCGGAGGGAATGCCCGGGGTGCTCGGCATCCATCTGGAAGGCCCGCACATCGCGCCGGAGCGCCGCGGCGTCCACGACGCGCTCTTCATCGCGCCCCCCGACGCGGACGACCTCGCCCTGCTCGGCGGCCTCTCCGGCCTGCCGGCCCTGGTCACGCTGGCGCCGGAGGCGGTTCCGCCGGAGCCGATCCGCCGGCTCGCCGCCGCCGGGCTGCGCATCGCCGCCGGCCACAGCGCCGCCACCTGGGCACAGGCCAAGGCCGGCTTCGCCGCCGGCATCACCGGGGTGACCCACCTGTTCAACGCCATGAGTCCCCTCGGCTCGCGCGAGCCCGGCATGGTCGGGGCCGCGCTGGAGAACGACGCGGTGTGGTGCGGAATCATCGTCGACGGGCACCATGTCCACGACGCCTCCGTCCGGCTGGCCTGGAAAGCGAAGGCCCCCGGCCGCCTGTTCCTGGTGACCGACGCCATGCCTCCGGTCGGTGCGCTCGACACGCACCAGGCCGTCGGCTTCCAGCTCTACGGCGAGGACATCCGGGTGGAGGACGGGCGCTGCGTCACCGCCGACGGCACGCTGGCCGGTTCCGCCCTGGACATGGCGACGGCGGTGCGCAACGCCGTGGAGCGGGTCGGCATCCCGCTGGACGAGGCGTTGCGCATGGCCTCCGCCTATCCGGCCGACTTCATGGGCATGACGGGACGGCGTGGCCGCATCCGACCGGGTCTGGCCGCCGATCTCGTGCATCTCGACGAGCGGCTGCGGGTGCGGGCGACCTGGGTCGGCGGCAAAATGGCGCTTTCGTGAAACACCCCCTGCACGCGCGCGCAAAACTGTCGTATAGAGGCGCCAGAATTTCGACCCTCACACGCAGCTTCGAGGAGAGTTACCCATGGACATCGCCCTGATGGTTCTGGCCGTCCTGTTCTTCTTCTGGCAGACCGTTTCCGAGTGATCGGAGTTCGGGTCTCCGGACATGCGAAAGGGCGGCTCCCCGGCGGAGCCGCCCTTTCGCGTTCCGGACCCGCCCGTTCGGCTCCCCACCAATCCCGTCAGTCGGCCAGCGCGCCACCATGGATCTGCGGGTGCTCCAGCCGCGCGTGGGCGGAGGCGACCAGCCTCAACGTCTCCATGATCGTGCCGATCGCCTCGTTCAGGTCGGCCCGGCCGGCCGGCACAGGCATTCCCGACAGGACCGCCTCCAGGTCTTCGGCGGCGTCCTGAAGAAGAACACAGGCTTCCTCCAGCTGACGTTTGGCCAGTACGCCGTTCGCAGGGTGCGACGGCGCCGCCTTCTGCATAGTGCGATAGGCATTTTGATTTGCAGTTTGCAGCGAAGACCCGCGCCGCCCCTTCTGAAATCCCATGATGAAGCCGAACATGGGCCTTCTCCCTTCCGTGTCGGAGGGTATAGAGCAAAAGCTGCGCCATTTTAGAGACATTGCCCTTAGGCATCATGCCGCGGACCAGGGGTTCACCCCTTGGGCCAGAGCCACGCCGCCCCCCTCATACCGCTTTCGGCGCCATGGCGCGCCCGGAGGAAGCGGGTGCGCGGCGCCGGGCTCAGGGCCCAGCGACCCCACAGGGCCGGCACGGCCTCGTACAGCCCCGGCAGGTCCGACAGGCCGCCGCCGACCACCACCGCGTCGGGATCGAGCAGATTGACCACAGCGGCCAGCGCGCGGGCCAGCGCATCGGCATGACGGTCCACCGTCGCCCGGGCCGACGCGTCGCCGGCGCTGGCGCGGGCGGCGATCTCGGGCGGGGCCAGCGTCTCCCCCGTGCGCCAATGGTGCAGGCGGGCCAGCCCGGCGCCGCACAGCATCGTCTCGATGCAGCCCTCCCGCCCGCAGCCGCAGAGCAGCGGCGGGCCGTCCTCCGCCGTCCGCCAGGGCAGCGGGTTGTGCCCCCACTCCCCGGCCAGGGCGTTGGCGCCGGCCAGGATGCGGCGGTCCGCGACGATCCCGCCCCCGACCCCGGTGCCGAGGATGATGCCGAAGACCAGCGTCGCCCCCGCGGCCGCGCCGTCCACCGCCTCCGACAGGACGAAGGCGTTGGCGTCGTTGGCGATCCGCACCGGACGGTCCAGCGCCCGAGCCAAGTCCGCGGCGAAGGGCCGCCCGTCCAGCCAGGGCAGGTTGACCGCGCGCACGGTTCCCGCGGCGGCGTCGACGATTCCGGGCAGGCACAGCCCGACCGTGGCGCCCCGGCACTCCGCCTGTTCCTCCAGCGCGGCCACGGTGCCGGCCAGCGCCTGCAGCGTCTCCGCATAGCCGCGCGGCGTGTCGGCGCGGTGCCGCGCCCGCTCCGTCCCGTCGGGGGCCAGGAGGGTGGCGGCGATCTTGGTGCCGCCCAGATCGACGCCGATTCGCATCGGACCCATGCCCATGTCGGACTCCCAGCGCGGGTGGACAGTGAAGGGGGTGGAAAAGCAGTCCCCCCTATAGCGCAGCGTTCCGCCCGAATCAGCCATCCCGACGCGCGCCTCCTCCATAAGAGGTGGCGGTCCCGTCCCTTTGCACCGTCGCAGGACGGCGGCGGACCACTAGAGTCAGGAGTGTCACATCCCATCAATTGGATTGCGCGCGCCCCCATGGACCGTTCCGCTCCGAAAGCCACGCCATCCTCGAATCGCTCTGCGGCGAAGGCGAAGCCCCAACCCCAGGCCACCGGCCTGCGCCCCGACCAGACGGAGGTCTTCGACGGCCTTCTGCTGGCCCTGCTGGCGCGCAAACGGTTGCTGGTGCTGGTCGGCGAGGCCGGGTCCGGACGGGCCGCGGTCTTCCACCAGCTCGTCGAGCAGGTCGGCTCCGATGGGGCGCTCGTGCTTCCGGTCGCCGCCAGCGCCGGGGCGCAGGTGGAGGATCTGGTGTCCGCCGCCGGTGACGCCGCCCTGCCCTCCGACAGCGACGACCGCGACTTCGACACGCTGATCGAGGAGCTTGAGGAGCGGCTGGACCTCGCCGGGACCGGCCTGCTGGCGGTGGAGAACGCCGGCGTGCTGGCCGCCCCGACGCTCGCCGACCTGATCGACCTCACCCGCTCCGAGACGCCGAGCGGGCGCTTCCTCCAGGTCCTGCTCTGCGGCACGCCGGAGATGGAACGGACCCTGGCGCGCCCCGGGCTGGCCGAAGCGGTGCGCGAGCTTGGCGTGATCTACCGCATGACGCCCGGCGCCGGCCCGTCCGTCACCCCCACCGTCGCCATTCCGTCCGCCGGCCCTTCCGCCGCGCCGTCCGTCGGACCCGCCGCCGGGCCGGCGATCGCTCCGCCGCGCGCCGCTCCCCCGCCGCCGCGCCGGGCGGCGGAACGCGACGCCAACGACTGGCCGGCCAACGACTGGGACGCGCCGGACGGCTGGACGATCCCCGAGGCCGGCGCCCCGGTCGCCGATCTGCCGGTCAAGCGCCCGCGCCGCCGCGCCGCGCTGGCCGGAGCGGCGATCACCACCCTGATCCTGCTCGGCGCCGCCGGCGCCGGCGTGGCCCTGACCGTTCCCGGAGCCACCCCCGAACGGGCGCTCGACTACGCCCGGCAAGGCTGGCACGACCTCCGCGGCTTCGTGACGGAGCGGGTGAACATTCCGTTCGGGCCGTTCGCGGACGAGCCCGGCCTGGGCAGCCGCGGCCCCGACACGCTGGCGGTCGCCCGGCCGCAGAACCCGTACCTCGCGTCCCTCCCCGCCGAGGCGGGCGTGCCGGTCGCCGGCCCGTCGCCGACTCCGGCGCAAGCTCCGACCAGGGCCGACGCTCCGCCGCCCGCCGCTCGGACCGTGTCCACCCCGCCGGCCACGCCCCCTGTGTCGGCCACGCCCCCCACGCCGTCTCCGACCCCGGTCGTGGCGGCGAAGCCGGAGCAGCCGCCCGCCGCCCCGGCGGCCCAGGCGCCGAAGCCTCCGGCGGCCGATCCGCTGGCCGTGGAGAACACCGCGCCGCCCAAGCCGCGGGCGACGGAGTACCGCACGGAGCAGAGCGAAGGCCCCACCGGTTCCGCCACCCTGCCGCCGCTGGTCGACGAGCCGGCGCCGCAGATGGCCGCCCCGGCGATGCCGCAGCCCGCCACCCCCACGGCGTCCACGCCCTTCTCGGCGAGCGACAACGGCCTGAACCCGCGCGTCCGCACCCTGGTCGATCAGGCCCGCCGGCAGATCGCCGCCAAGCTGCTGACCACGCCGCCGAACAACAACGCCTATGAGACGGTGTCGCGGCTGCGCGAGATCGCCCCGGCGACGCCCGAGATCCAGGAACTCCTGACGACCATGGAGGAGACCTACCGCCGCTGGGCGTCGCTGGCCGAGCGCGACGGCAATTGGGACGAGGCCCGGCGCTTCTACGAGCGGGCGCTGATCGTCGCCCCCAACACCGGCGACCTGCGCGACCGCATCAAGGCGGCCGGCGAAGGGCGCGTGCTTCCCGCCGCAACCGCCTCCACGGGAGTCGCCGCGGCGTCCGGCACCCCGCCGGCCAAGGCGGAGGTCCGGCCCGGCCTGGACAGCCGCGACGGCGCCATCGCCCTGATGCAGCGCACCGACGAGCTGAAGCGCGCGCTGGACGGCGGCGCCGATCCGAACAAGCGGGTGGACAACGGCAAGACCCTGCTGATGCTGGCCTCCGAGCAGGGCCTGACCGACGCGGTGCGGCTGCTGATCGACCGCCGGGCCAAGACCGAGCTGCGCACCGCCGACGGCGCCACCGCGGTGATGTACGCCGCCTGGGGCGGGCACGAGGCGGTGATCCACGCGCTGGCCGCCGCCGGGGCCGAACTCGACGCCACCAACGACGACGGCAAGACCGCCCTGATGGCCGCCGCGGCCCGCGGCCATGAAGGGGTGGTGAAGATCCTGGTCGACCGCGGCGTGTCGGTGGACCGGGTGGCCAGCCACGGCTGGTCGGCCCTGATGTACGCGGCCAACAACGGCCACGACCGCGTGGCCCGGATGCTGGTGGAGCGCGGCGCCAACCCGTTCCGCATGGACACCGCCGGCAACTCCGCCCTCACGCTCGGCGCGCTGCAGGGCCACATGCAGGTGGTCGAGGCGCTGAAGCCGCACTGACCGGCGAGCCAAGCACGAAAACGGCGGGCGCCCCCGGGGACGCCCGCCGTTTTCGCATGTCGATCCCGCCGAGCCGCTTCCCCGAAGCGCTGCAGCGTCAGGCGGCTTTGATCTCCGCCAGAAAGCTCTCGATCTCCTTGCGCAGCGTTTCCGACTGGCGGGCCAGTTCGCCCGACGCGCTCATCACCTGACCGGCCGCCGCCCCCGTCTCTCCGGCGGCCATGGTGACCTCCGTGATGCTGCCCGAGACCTGATGGGTGCCCGCCGCGGCCTCCTGGACGTTGCGGGAAATCTCGTTGGTCGCCGCCCCCTGCTCCTCGATGGCGGCGGCGATGGCCGTGGAGATGTCGTTGATCTGTCCGATGATGCCGCCGATGGCCGAGATGTCGCGCACCGCGCCGTCGGTTGCGCTCTGGATGGCGGCGATCTGGGCGGCGATCTCGTCAGTGGCCTTGGCGGTCTGGGCGGCGAGATGCTTCACCTCGCCGGCCACGACGGCGAAGCCCTTGCCGGCCTCGCCCGCCCGCGCCGCCTCGATCGTCGCGTTCAAGGCCAGCAGGTTGGTCTGGCTGGCGATGTTGGTGATGAGGCTGACCACCTCGCCGATCTTCTGGGCGGCCTCGACCAGACCGCGCACGGTCTCGTTGGTGCGGGTCGCCTGCGCCACCGCCTCTCCGGCGATTTCCGAGGAGCGCGCCACCTGCGTCCCGATCTCGCGGATGGAGCTGGCCATCTCCTCGGTGGCGGAGGCGACGGTCTGGACGTTGGCGCTGGTCTGCTCCGCCGCCGCCTGGACGGCGGTGGCCTGGACGTTGGTGCGCTCGGCCATGGAGGTCATGCTGTGGGCGGTCGCGTCCAGCTCCGACGCGGCGGCGGCCACCGTGCGCAGGGACGCCGCCGAGGAGTCCCCGAAGCGGTTCACCAGCCGGTCCACGGCTTCGGCCCGGCGCTGCTTGGTCGCCTGCTCCGCCGCCTGGGCGACGGCCAGCCGGTCCGCCTCGATCAACCCGTCCTTGAAGACCTGGACGGCGCGGGCCATGGCGCCCAGCTCGTCCTTGCGCTCCGCGCCGTTCACGGCGACCGTCAGTTCGCGCCCCGCCAGCCGGTTCATCACCCCGGTGAGCTGCTGGATCGGCTTGGAGACGCCGGCGATGATCGCCAGCCCCATCACGGCGCCGAGGAGGGTCACGACGGCGATCGCGACGATGAGCAGGGTCTTGCTCGATCCGTAGGTCGCCTCGCCCTGGTCGGCGGCGATCCGGCCGTTGCGGACGTTGAACTGGATGAGATCGCGCATGAGCGCCTGGGCCTTGCGGAACTCGACGCGCGATTCGCCCTTGTAGAGCGCGGTCGCCTCGTCGTTGCGATTTTCCCGGGACAGCGGAAGTATCTTCCGCTGGCTGATTTCCTGGTAACGCTCCCAATGGCCCATGAGCTTCTGGAACGTCTCGGTCTCATAGCCGGGCGTCAGCATGGATTGATATTTGCGGGCGGCGTCCCGGAAGTTTTCAAGAGCCACCGCCATGGTCTTCTCCTCCTCCGCCTGCTGGGCCTGCTCAATGGTTAGGATGTGCACGGACTCCAGAATGCGGTAGAACTCGAAATAGTCGGTGAGCCGGGCAATCTCGCCAACGCTCGGCAGCCAGTTGTCGCGGATGTCCTTCCCCGCGTCATTCACCGTCGAAATGCGGTCGATGCTGAAAAGACCCAGGCCGATGATGAACAGGACAAGAATGGAAAACGAAGACACGATCTTCGTCTTTATCGTGATGTTCGACAGAAAAGACATGCGACCTTCCCTCCACGGATTCCAAAGCAATCCAGCGCGCCGCCTTGTGCAGCAGTTCTCTTTTCGTTGATTTTCCACGCGCCGCGGAGGGGCCGCCCGCGATGACACGCGCAATCCTGGCAGGATCGCGGGCCATACAGGAATTGCCTCAACGCGCGAGCACACAGGCCACACGCTCGATCTCGATAACGGCTGAACAGCGCCCCTTTATCCAGGCCACCGGAATCCTGGACATTTGGCGCAGCCTTACCGGCGCCCATCAGCACTGCATTCAGCGCTTCTTTTGTCTCACGGTATAAGTAAATCAGCCCTTAAAACTTAGGGAAAGCTACGATCTTTTTTATTTTTGTTTGTTATATTGGTGTTTTTGCAAAGTTGCTTATTTGAGAAATGTTTTTTCGCGGGAGGGTCGCAGATCTTCTGCCGGTGCCATGGGCACAAAAAAGCCGCGGCCGCGCAAAGCGCGGCCGCGGGCTGAACCACGAAGACGTGCGGATCGGAACGGCTCAGAGAGCCGCGAAGCGGGCCAGCATGGCGGCGTGGGAGCGGATGCCGTTGTGCAGGCACTTCACCTCGAACTTCTCGTTGGGCGAATGGATGCGGTCGTCTTCCAGCCCGAAGCCGACGAAGATCGAGTCGAAGCCCAGCGCCTGCCGGATGTAGCCGCCGACCGGGATCGAGCCGCCGCTGCCGACCAGCGCCGGCTTGTTGGCGAAGACGTCGCCCAGCCCCGCCATGGCGGCGCGCAGATAGGGGCTGTCGGTCGGCACCTGGACGCCCGGCGACTTGCCGAACACCTTGAACTCCCACCGCCCGTCCGCCGGCGTGCGCTCCTCCAGGAAGCTCTTGATCCCGGCCAGGATTTTCTGCGGGTCCTGGGCCGGCACGAGGCGGCAGGACAGCTTGGCCGAGGCCTTGGAGGCGATGACCGTCTTGGACCCCTCCCCGGTGTAGCCGCCCCAGATGCCGTTGATGTCGCAGGTCGGGCGCGACCACAGTCGTTCCAGCGCGCTGCGCCCGGCCTCCCCCGCCGGGGTCTTCAGCCCGACGCCGGCCAGGAAGGCGCTCTCGTCGAAGCCGAGGTCGCGCCACATCGCCTTCTCCTCGTCCGTGGGCTCGGCCACGTCGTCGTAGAAGCCGGGGAAGCGGACGCGCCCGTCCTCGTCGTGGATCTGGCCGAGGATGCGGGTCAGCGCGTTGATCGGGTTCAGCACCGCGCCGCCGAACATGCCGGAATGCAGGTCGTGGCTCGGCCCATGCAGCGTCGCCTCGACGTAGAGCAGGCCGCGCAGCCGGGTGGTGATGGCCGGGGTGTCGATGTTCCAGGCGTTGGTGTCGGTGATGACGCAGACGTCGGCCTTCAGCTCCTCCGCGTTGGCCTTCAGGAAGGGCAGCAGGTTGGGGCTGCCGGTCTCCTCCTCGCCCTCCAGCAGGACGGTCACGCGGATCGGCAAGGTGCCGTGCACGGCGTGCCAGGCGCGGAAGGCCTCGATGAAGGTCATCACCTGGCCCTTGTCGTCCACCGCGCCGCGGGCGACGATGCGGCGGCCATGCTCGGCCTCGACGATGGCCGGCTCGAAGGGCGGGCTGTTCCACAGCTCCAGCGGCTCCGCCGGCTGCACGTCGTAATGGCCGTAATAGAGGATGTGCGGCACATCCTGACCGCCCGGCCCCGGATGGTGGGCGACGACCGCGGGATGGCCCGGCGTCTCGCGCACGGAGGCGTCGAAGCCCAGCCCGCTCAGCTCGCGCGCCAGCCAGTCCGCGGCGCGGCGCACGTCGCCCTTGTAGGCCGGATCGGTGCTGACGCTGGGGATGCGCAGCAGGTCGCAGAGGCGGCCAAGGGACTCTTCGAAACTGCGGTCAACCTGCTGGAGAACGGGGTCGGCTGACAGGACGCTCGACATTCGGAACTGCCTTCGGTGTGAATGACTGGCACCGATGGTAGCGCATCGCGGTCCCGCGCCAAGCTCCACAAAGCGCAAGGGTGCCATCCTCGCGTGCCATCTTCGCGACAGCGGCGTTCCCGGTGCCCGCCACGGGAAGCACAGGATGGCGGAACCGCGGCTCCGCCCTCGCGAGGATGCCCCGGACGCAGGCGGGTCAGACGGTGAGATACCGCCGGACCTCGCTCTCCTCCAGCCCGTCGCGGCTGCCCGCCAGCATGACCTCGCCGCGCTCCATCACCGCCCAGTCGTCGGCCAGATCGCGGGCGAACTCGAAATACTGCTCGACCAGCAGGATCGCCATGGTGCCCTTGTCGCGCAGGTAGGAAATCGCCCGCCCGATGTCCTTGATGATGCTGGGCTGGATGCCCTCGGTCGGCTCGTCCAGCACCAGCAGCCGGGGCCGCGTCACTAGCGCCCGCCCGATGGCGAGCTGCTGCTGCTGCCCGCCCGACAGGTCGCCGCCACGGCGGTCCAGCATGGACTTCAGCACCGGGAACAGCTCGAACACCTCCTCGGGGATCGAGCGGTCGGCGCGCTTCAGCGGCGCGTAGCCGGTCAGCAGGTTCTCCCGCACCGTCAGCAGCGGGAAGATCTCGCGCCCCTGCGGGACATAGGCGATGCCGCGCCGCGCCCGCTCCGACGGGGCGAGCCTGGTGATGTCGCCGCCGTCCCAGGCGATGGTGCCGCCGGTCACCGGCTTCAGCCCGACGATGGCGCGCAGCAGCGAGGATTTGCCGACGCCGTTGCGCCCCAGCAGGCAGGTGACCTTCCCCACCTCCGCCGTCAGCGACACGCCGCGCAGAGCCTGCGCCGCACCGTAATGGAGATCGACAGACCGTACGTCGAGCATGCAACTTCCTCTGATACAAAACCCCTCTCCCGCCCCGGGAGAGGGAGGGACCCATGCGCAGCATGGGAGGGTGAGGGTGCCGGCAAGAAACAGTGCCTTGATCCTTGCACGACCCTCACCCGCCCGCTGCGCGGGCACCCTCTCCCGGGACGGGAGAGGGATTGTCGTTGGCGGTCACCGGCCCAGATAGACGTCGATGACCTGCTTGTTGGCGCTCACCGTGTCGAGCGAGCCTTCGGCCAGCACCGAGCCCTCGTGCAGCACCGTGACCTTCACGCCCAGCTCGCGGACGAACACCATGTCGTGCTCCACGACGATCACCGAATGCTTGCCGGCGATGTCCTTCAGCAGATGGGCGGTCTGTTCGGTCTCGGCGTCGGTCATGCCGGCCACCGGCTCGTCGACCAGCAGCAGCTTCGGGTCCTGGGCCAGCAGCATGCCGATCTCCAGCCACTGCTTCTCGCCGTGCGACAGGCTGCCCGCCGGGCGGTCGCGGCGCGGCGACAAGCGGGTGATGTCGAGGATCTCCTCGATCCGCGCCCGGTCCTCCCGCGTCGCCGAATAGGTCAGCGTCTTCAGCGGGCGGCGCGGCGCCTTCAGCGACAGTTCCAGATTGTCCCAGACCGTGTGCATCTCGAACACCGTGGGGCGCTGGAACTTGCGGCCAATCCCCAGATTGGCGATGGCCGGCTCGCGCAGGCTGGTCAGGTCGGTGCGGCCCTCGAACAGGATGGTGCCGGTGTCAGGGCGGGTCTTGCCGGTGATGACGTCCATCATGGTCGTCTTGCCGGCGCCGTTCGGGCCGATGATCGCCCGCATCTCGCCCGGCTCGATGACCAGCGACAGGCTGTTCAGCGCCCGGAACCCGTCGAAGCTGACCGACACGCCGTCCAGATACAGCAGGGTGTCTTCGGTGCTCATGTCGTCTCAGACTCCCTTCTGGTCCGCCGGCTTGGCGGTGACCGTGGCGCGCGCCGGCAACCGGTCGCGGAGCTGCGCCGCCAGACCGAGGATGCCCTTGGGCAGGAACAGGGTGACCAGGACGAACAGGCCGCCCAGAGCGAACAGCCACAGCTCCGGCAGCGCCGCCGTGAAGTAGCTCTTGCCGAAATTCACCAGCACCGCGCCCAGCACCGGCCCGGCCAGCGTGCCGCGCCCGCCGACGGCGACCCAGATCACCGCCTCGATGCTGCTGGCGGGGGAGAACTCCGACGGGTTGATGATGCCCACCTGCGGCACGTAGAGCGCGCCCGCCACGCCGGCCATGCAGGCCGACAGCGTCCAGGCGAACAGCTTGTAGCGGTCGGTCTCGTAGCCCAGGAAGCGCACCCGGCTCTCGGCGTCGCGCACGGCGATCAGCACCTTGCCCAGCTTGGACGCCACCACCGCGGAGGCGAGAATGTAGCCCGCCGCCAGCGCCACCACCGTCGCCACGAACAGCCCGACGCGGGTCGAGGCGGCCTGGATGTCGAAGCCCAGGATCTCCTTGAAGTCGGTCAGGCCGTTGTTGCCGCCGAAGCCCATGTCGTTGCGGAAGAAGGCCAGCATCAGCGCGAAGGTCAGCGCCTGCGTGATGATCGACAGATAGACGCCGGTGACCCGCGAGCGGAAGGCGAACCAGCCGAAGGCGAAGGCCAGCAGGCCCGGCACCAGCATCACCATGATCGCGGCGAACCAGAACTGGTCGAAGCCGTGCCAGTACCAGGGCAGCTCCGTCCAGTTCAGGAAGACCATGAAGTCCGGCAGGTCGGCGTTGCCGTACATGCCGCGCGAGCCGATCTGCCGCATCAGGTACATGCCCATGGCGTAGCCGCCGAGCGTGAAGAAGGCGGCGTGCCCCAGCGACAGGATGCCGACGAAGCCCCAGACGAGGTCGAGCGACAGCGCCAGCAAGGCGAAGCACAGATACTTGCCGAGCAGCGCCACCGTGTGGGTGGAGAGGTGCCAGGGCGAATCCGGGGCGGTGCCCAGCGCCATGACCGGCACCGCCACGGCCAGCACCGCCAGGACGGTCAGCAGAACGCCGGCCTTCTTGTCCAGGCCCATCAGGAAGAAACGGGTCAGCATCGGATCAGGCCTCCACCGCCCGGCCCTTCAGCGCGAACAGGCCGCGCGGACGCCGTTGGATGAACAGGATGATGAAGATCAGCACGAGGATCTTTCCCAGCACCGCGCCCGCGTAGGGCTCCAGGAACTTGTTGACGCCGCCAAGCGCCAGCGCGCCGACCAGCGTTCCCCACAGGTTGCCCACGCCGCCGAACACCACGACCATGAAGCTGTCGATGATGTAGCCCTGGCCCAGGTTGGGGCTGACGTTGTCGATCTGGCTCAGCGCCACGCCGGCCAGCCCGGCGATGCCGGAGCCGAGCCCGAAGGTCAGCGCGTCCACCCGCGCCGTGCGGATGCCCATGGCGTTGGCCATGCTGCGGTTCTGGGTGACGGCGCGGATGCTCAGCCCGAACCACGTCTTGCGCAGCGCCACCAGCAGCGCGCCGAAGACGAGGAAGGCGAAGACGACGATCCACAGCCGCCCGTAGGTGATGGTCAGGCCGCCCAGCTCGAAGGCGCCGGACATCCAGGAGGGGGCGCCGACCTCGCGGTTCGTCGGCCCGAAGATGGAGCGCACCGCCTGCTGGAGCGCCAGCGACAGGCCCCAGGTCGCCAGCAGCGTTTCCAGCGGACGCCCGTAGAGCCAGCGGATCACGCTGCGCTCGATGGCGACGCCGACCGCGCCGGAGACGAGGAAGGCGACGGGCAGCGCCACCAGGATGGAGAAGTCGAACAGGCCCGGCGCCCACTGGCGGAAGGCCTCCTGCACCAGGAAGGTGGCGTAGGCGCCGATCATCACCATCTCGCCGTGCGCCATGTTGATGACGCCCATGACGCCGAAGGTGACGGCCAGCCCGATCGCCGCCAGCAGCAGCACCGAGCCGAGCGACAGGCCGTACCACAGATTCTGGGCGGCCCCCCACAGGGCGAGCCGCTGCTCGACCGACGCGATGGCCTTCGTCGCGGCGTCCTTCACCGCGTCGCTTCCCGTGTTGGCGGCGCCGTTCAGCAGGGCCCGCGCGTCCTGGTCGCCGCGCTCCTGAAGCACCGCGACGGCCGCGATCTTGTCGGCGTCGGGCGCGTCCCCGGCCAGCAGGACGGAGGCCCGCGCCTGGGTCATCGCGCGGCGGACGCGCTCGTCGGTTTCCTTGGCCAGCGCCGTGTTCAGCGCGTCCAGCGCGTTGGCGTCGCGGCTCTTGAACACCGCCTCGGCGGCCTGCCGGCGCGTGTTGGCGTCGGGGCTCATCAGGGTGAGCGCGCCGAGCGTCGCGCTGATCGTGCGGCGCAGGGCGTTGTTGATGCGGATCTTCTCGACCGCGTTGCGGTCCGCCTCGCCCAGCGCGGCGCCGGTCAACGGGTCGGTCAGGGCGTAGCCGTTGCCGGCGCGCTTGGCGACGACCACGGCGCCGTCCGCCTTGCGGACGTGCAGGTCGCCGGCCTGGAGGGCCTCGATCACCGGCACGACGGCGGGATCGCCCGTCTCGGCCAGCCCGGCGATGGCCTTTTCGGTCTCGGCGTAGCTGCCGGCGCCCAGGCCGCGGACCAGCGGAGTCAGATCGGCGGCGAAGGAGGCAGGAGCGGCCAGCGCCAGAAACGCGGCCAGCAGCCAGCAGAATGCGCGGTGCATCGCGGTTCCTGTGATGTGTCGGAAGTCGTTTTTGGAAAAGGGCGTTGCCCCCACCCTTCCCACGGCTACGCCGCGAGCCCCTTCCCTCCCCCGCTGTCGCAGGAGAGGGAGCAATCCCCTCCCCTGCGAAGCGGGGGAGGGTTAGGGAGGGGGCATCACGCAGACAGTTACCAAGAGGCGTTCAGATGCTCAGGCGGTCCTCACGACCCCTTGCCGCCGCACTTGCCGGTCTTCACGTTGAAGTTGCCGCAGGACATCGGGGCGCGCCAATCGGAGATCAGGTCCTTGCTGTCCGGCAGGAAGTCCGACCACTCGTCGCCGGCCACGAGGCCCGGCGTCTTGGAGACGGTCTCGAACTGGCCGTTCTCCTGCACCTCGCCGATCAGCACCGGCTTGGTGATGTGGTGGTTCGGCAGCATGGCCGAATAGCCGCCGGTCAGGTTCGGCACGGCGACGCCGACGAGGCTGTCGATCACCGCGTTGCTGTCGATGGTGCCGGCCTTCTCGACCGCCTTCACCCACATATTGAAGCCGATGTAATGGGCCTCCATCGGGTCGTTGGTGACGCGCTTGTCGTTCTTGGTGAAGGCCTGCCACTTCTTGATAAAGTCGCTGTTCTCCGCCGTGTCCACCGACATGAAGTAGTTCCAGGCGGCGAGATGGCCGACCAGCGGCTTGGTGTCGATGCCGGCCAACTCCTCCTCACCCACGGAGAAGGCGACCACCGGAATGTCCTGCGCCTTGACGCCCTGGTTGCCCAGCTCCTTGTAGAAGGGGACGTTGGCGTCGCCGTTGATGGTCGAGACGACGGCGGTCTTCTTGCCGGCGGAGCCGAACTTCTTGATGTCGGCGACGATGTTCTGCCAGTCGGCGTGGCCGAACGGGGTGTAGTTGATCATGATGTCCTCGGACTTCACGCCCTTGGACTTCAGGTAGGTTTCCAGGATCTTGTTGGTCGTGCGCGGATAGACGTAGTCGGTGCCGGCCAGAACCCAGCGCTGCACGCCTTCCTTTTCCGCCAGATAGTCGACGGCGGGGATCGCCTGCTGGTTCGGGGCGGCGCCGGTGTAGAAGACGTTGCGCGAGGACTCCTCGCCCTCATACTGCACCGGGTAGAACAGGATGCTGTTCAGCTCCTCGAAGACCGGCAGGACGGACTTGCGGCTGACCGAGGTCCAGCAGCCGAACACCGCGGCCACCTTGTCCTTGCTGATCAGCTCGCGCGCCTTCTCGGCGAACAGGGGCCAGTTGGAGGCGGGATCGACGACGACCGGCTCCAGCTTCTTGCCGAGAACGCCGCCCTTCTTGTTCTGCTCTTCGATGAGCATCAACATGACGTCCTTCAGCGTGGTCTCGCTGATCGCCATGGTGCCCGACAGGGAATGGAGGATGCCGACCTTGATGGTGTCCTGGGCCGACGCCGGGGCGGCGAAGCCCGCCGCGAACGTGACGGCAAGGCCGGCGGCCGCCGCAAGGGTGCGACCGGTCTTGAAGCCCGACTGGAACCCCGTCTTGAACATTGTGAATACCCCCCGTTCTTTGGTCTGACGCCCGCCTCAGGCGTCACGGGGGTGTCCTTCGCAAATGTGATGCCACGACGTGCCGGCCAGCGGCCGGCTCAGGGATTCCGCGGCGCCTTGCGGCCCAGTATTCGCTTACGAATTATGCATGGCTCCGTTTAATGATCAAATTTTGCTCACTTGCGCCGGATTGACTGATTTTTAGGCGGCACTTCACACCGAAGACCGATGCCGTTCGGCACAGACACCCAGCACCTCATCCAAAGGTCGTGCCCACCACCGGCGCGAGAATATTTCGACCTCGGAATAGCCTTGGAATCCAGCGGCTTCCACCCAGCGGCGGATCATTGGTATGTCAATCATTCCATCGCCCATCATGCCGCGGTCCTCCAGCAAATCGGCGGTCGGCACCAGCCAATCGCACACATGGAAGGCACACAGGCGATCCCGGCCGGCCCGGCGGATTTGCGCCTCCAGCTCGGGGTCCCACCAGACATGGTAGACGTCCACCGCGACGCCCAGCGCGCCGGTGCCCTGCGGATCCAGCCGGTCGCAGAGGTCGAGCGCCTGGCCCATCGTGTTCACGCAGGCGCGGTCGGCGGCGTACATCGGGTGCAGCGGCTCGATGGCGAGCGGCATCCCCGCGCCGCGGGCGTGCTCCAGCAGTTCGGCGATGCCGTCCTCCACCTGGGCGCGGGCCAGCGCGATGTCCTTGGACGGCGGCGAGCCGGGGCGGGAGAACTGCGGCAGCCCGCCGACCACCAGCACGAGGCAGGGCGCGCCCAGCGCCACCGCCTCGTCCACCGCGCGGCGGTTGTCGTCGCGCACCTCGGCCCGGCGGTCGGGATCGGCGGGGAACATGCCGCCGCGGCAATAGCCGGACAGCTCCAGGCCCAGTTCCTTCACCACCCGCACGGCGCGGTCCAGCCCCACCGCGGCTACCTGATCCCGCCAGGGGGAGACGGCGCGGATGCCATGGCGGGCGCAGGCGTCGAGGATTTGCAGCAGGTCGCCCTGTTTGCGCACCGTGGCCGTGTTGATGGACAGCCAGCGATGATCGCCGGAGAAGTCGCGCATGATCGTGGTCCTCATTTCGAAATGCCCTCTCCCGCCCCGGGAGAGGGTGCCCGCGCAGCGGGCGGGTGAGGGTAGCGCGAGGATCGAGGCGCTGATCCTTGGCGGCACCCTCACCCTTCCCGCGCATCGCGCGGGCCCCTTCCCTCTCCCGAGACGGGAGAGGGAATTACCCTTACCTCACACCGCCTCGATGCCGCGGACGGCCAGGACGTCGGCCATGCGCCACACCGCCTCCTCCGGGTCGCGCAGCAGTCCGGCCTTGTCGGCCAGCCGGAAGATCTCGGCCAGATGCAGGGTGGAGCGCGTGCCCTCCTGCCCGCCGATCATCGTGAAATGGTCCTGGTGGCCGTTCAGGTAGGCCATGAAGACCACCCCGGTCTTGTAGAAGCGGGTCGGCGCCTTGAAGATGTGGCGGGACAGCGGGACGGTCGGCTCCAAAATCGCGTGGAAGCGCCCCTCCTCGCCCGCCGCCAGCTCGGCCAAGGCCGCCGCCGCCGCCGGGGCGATGGCGTCGAAGATGCCCAGAAGCGCGTCGGAATGGCCCTCCGCGTCGCCGGCGATCAGCTCCGCGTAGTTGAAGTCGTCGCCCGTGTACATGCGCACGCCGGGGGCCAGCCGGCGGCGCATGACGATCTCCTTGTCCTTGTCGAGCAGGGAGATCTTCACCCCGTCGACCTTGGCCGCGAAGTCGTTGATGATGCCGACCGCCGTGTCGAGCGCCACCGGGAATTCGTTGGTTCCCCAGTAACCGGCCAGCGCCGGGTCGAACATGTCGCCCAGCCAGTGGAGGATCACCGGCTGACGCACCTGGGAGAGGATGCGGGTGTAGACGCGGACATAATCGTCCGGCCCCCTGGCCACGCGGGCGAGCGCGCGCGACGCCATCAGGATCACCCGCCCGCCAAGGTCCTCTACCGCGGCGACCTGCGTCTCGTAGGCGCGGATCACGTCGTCGAGCGAGCGGGCGTCCTCCGGCGCCAGATGGTCGGTGCCCGCCCCGCAGGCGATCAGCGCGTTGCCGCGCGCCTTCGCCGCGGTCAGGGAGCGCCGGATCAGCTCCAGCGAGGCGTTCCAGTCCAGCCCCATGCCGCGCTGCGCGGTGTCCATCGACTCGGCCACGCCGAAGCCGAGGTCCCACAGATGCTCGCGGAAGGCTATGCTGCGGTCCCAGTCGATGGCCGGGGTCAGCCACGGGTCGTTGTCGGCCAGCGGGTCGGCCACCATGTGCGCGGCGGCGTAGGCCACGCGGTTCAGGGGCCGGTCGGTGCGGGCGGGGAAGCCCCGCGCCGGGGCGACCTCGTAGGCCTCCAACGACCGGTCGGCGCGCGGCAGCTTGATGGTCAATGCCATGGACGGAATCTCCGGTCAGGCGGTCAGGGAGGGAACGTCGACCCAGCGGCGCTCCTTCCAGCTCTTCAGCGCGGCCTCGACGAGCTGCACGCCCTTGGCGCCCTCGATCAGCCCGTGGTTGAAGGGGGCGTCCTCGACGACGTGGCGAATGAAGGATTCCCACTGCGTCTTGAAGCCGTTGTCGGTCGGCTGGTTGTCGGGCACCGGCTGCCACGTCGCGTAGAAGTCCATGGTCTGCTTCTGGTCCGGGTTCCACACCGGGCGCGGCGTGCCCTGGCGCGGCTGGATCACGCAGTCGCTCAGGCCCGCGACCGCCGAGCCGTGGGTGCCGTCCACCTGGAAGGTCACCAGATCGTCGCGGTACACCCGCGTCGCCCAGGAGGAGTTGATGTGGGCGATGACGCCGCCCTCCAGCTCGAAGGTGGCGTAGGCCGCGTCGTCGGCGGTGGCCTGATAGCGCTTGCCCTGCTCGTCCCAGCGTTCCGGGATGTGGATGGCGCCCAGGCAGGAGACGCTCTTCACCTGCCCGAACAGGTTGTCGAGCACGTAGCGCCAGTGGCAGACCATGTCGAGGATGATGCCGCCGCCGTCCTCCTCCCGGTAGTTCCAGGAGGGGCGCTGCGCCGGCTGCCAGTCGCCCTCGAACACCCAATAGCCGAACTCGCCGCGCACCGAGAGGATCTTCCCGAAGAAGCCGCTGTCGCGCAGCATCTTCAGCTTCTGCAGGCCGGGCAGGAACAGCTTGTCCTGCACGGTGCCGTTCTTCACCCCGGCTTCCTCGGCCAGCCGGACGACGCGCAGCGCCTCCTCCAGGTTGGTGGCGATGGGCTTCTCGCAATAGACGTGCTTGCCGGCGCGGATCGCCGCCTCCAGCAGCGTCGGGCGCATCTGCGTGGTGCCGGCGTCGAAGAAGATCGTGTCGTCGGGGTTCGCCAGGGCCGCGTCCAGATTGTCGGTCCAGCGCTCCACGCCGTGGCGCTGGGCCAGTTCGCGGATCTTCTCGGCGTTGCGCCCGACCAGGATGGGGTCCGGCATGACGCGGGACCCGTCGGACAGCGTGACGCCGCCTTGCGCCCGGATGGCGAGGATCGACCGGATCAGGTGCTGGTTCATGCCCATGCGGCCGGTCACGCCATGCATGATGATACCAAGGCGCTTCGTGCTCATGTCGGGGACTCCCTAGGGGATTATTCGTTTTGCAGAGGGGACAGGCGGTCCCACAAGGGCTGCGCCGCGCTGGCGAAGCCGGGGACGGCCAGGGTTTCGGTCGGCAGGCTGCCGCCCGCCGTGGCGAGGCGGACGGTGCCGTCTTGCCGGGTGTAGAAGCCGGGATGCGCGTCGAGGAAGGCGTCGGCCTCCGGCGCTCCGTCGAAGCCGTTTCCGTACTGGTGACCGTTGCGCTCCGCGTCGGCGATGCCGAGCAGCGCGACCAGCGCCGTGTCCTGCTGCACCGCCAGCCCGGCCTGACAGGTCAGGTCCTCCGCGGCGATGAAGTGCGGCGCCCCCCAGGCGGCGCAGCGCGCCCGGTTCAGGACGGCCTTGTAGAGCCCCTTGCAGGACTTGGACGACACGCCGCTATAGCCGGCGGCGCGGGCGCGCGGGAAGGCGTCGTAGCCGTCGTCGGACTCGTCGATGATGAAGGGGATGCGTTCCGCCACGGCGCCCAGCGGCGCCTCCAGCGCGCGCTCCCGCGCCACCGGCTGCTCAATGTAGAGCAGGCGCCCGCGGAACCCGGCCAGCGCCGGCTCGCGCTCCAGCCCGTCCACGAAGGCGGCGAGGGCCGCGACGTCCGCGTATTGCTCGTTGCCGTCCAGCGTGGCGCGGTAGTCGCCCGCCGCCGCGTCCAGCACACCGGCGATCTCGGTCAGCCGCGCGAGGTCGGCGGACGGATCGCCGCCCAGCTTGATCTTGAAGCGGACCAGCCGCTCCCGCGCCAGCAGGGCGCGCAGGGCCTCCGGATCGTCAAGCAGCCCGACGGTGTGGCGGAGCGCCACGGAGGTTCGCGGCTCCAGCCCGGCGAGGAAGCCGTCCAGGTCGAAGCCCGCCAGATCCGGCGTCAGCCGCGCGTCGATCCCGGCGCGGTTCGCCCGCATGCCGGTGAAGAAATCCGTGTTCAGAACCCGCAGCAGCCCGTCCAGCACCGCCTTGTCGATCAGCGCCGGCCCGTAGGCGGCGGTCAGGTCGGGCAGCCCGGCGGCGCGGCAGGCCGTCCGCTGCGTCCCGTAGGCCGCCGCGTGATGGCCGAAGGCGCTGTCCGCCCGGTCCGTCCCGTAGGCGTCGCGGGCGAGGCGCAGGGAGCGGCGCAGGCCGTCCACCGTCTCGTCCGGGCTGCGGTCCGGGCGTTTGTCGAACCATTTCGGCATCATCATCTCGGCGGTACCGCCCCACGCCTCGCCGACGCCGTCCACATGGACCAAGGCGCGGACGAAGGCCTGGGGAGCCGCCTCCACCGTCACGCTGCCGAAGCGGAAGGGCTTCACGAAGCGGACGGGGCGTTCATAGAGGTCGATGGCACGGATGGTGATGAGGGGGGCGGGGCCCCCACCCTTCCCACGGCTTTGCCGCGGGCCCCTTCCCTCCCCCGCTTCGCGGGAGAGGGTGTCAATCCCCTCCCTCGCCAAAGGCGGGGGAGGGTCAGGGAGGGGGCAAGGCTCATCCATCACCACACGTCCCCTTCAATCCAGATGCCCTTGGGCGTTGAAATGCGCCCGGATGCGCTGGGTCAACTCGATGAAGACCGGGTGCCCCATGACGTCCAGCGAGCGCGGGCGGGGCAGCGGCACCTCATAGGTCGCGGCGATGGCGCCGGGACGCTCCGACATCACCATCACCCGGTCGGCCAGGAACACCGCCTCGGGGATCGAGTGGGTGATCAGCAGCACCGTCTTGCCCGTCTCGTGCTGGATGCGCTGCAGCTCGACGTTCATCTTCTCCCGCGTCATGGCGTCGAGCGCGCCGAACGGCTCGTCCATCAGCAGGATCTTCGGGTCGTGGACCAGCGCCCGGCACAGCGAGGCGCGCTGCTGCATGCCGCCGGAGAGCTGCCAGGGGTACTTGTTCTCGAACCCCTCCAGCCCGGTCATGCGGATCAGCGCGCGGGCGCACTCCAGATATTTGTCGCGCGGCAGGCCGCGGACCTCCACCGGCATCATGATGTTGCGCAGCACCGTCCGCCAGGCGAGCAGCACCGGGCTCTGGAACACGATGCCCACGTCGTCGTGCGGCTCGGTCACCGTGGTGCCTTCGATGGTGATGGCGCCCTCGCTGACCGGCAGCAGGCCGGCGACCAGCTTCAGCAGCGTGGACTTGCCGCAGCCGGACGGGCCGACCACCACCAGGAACTCCCCGTCCCGCACGTCGAAGGTGATCGGGCGCAGGGACGGCACCTCCCCGTCGCGGGTGCGGTAGGTCTTGGTCACGCCGTCGATCTGGATCAGGGTCTTTTGCGACAGGCGGGCCGTTTCGGCCGAGCCGACGACTTTCAACTGGGGCTGAGCCATGTCCCTGCTCTCCTGTCCGTCCGGCCTCACTGGCCCGCCGCGGCGGGATCGGGGAGGAAGTCGCGGGTGTAGAAGGCCTTCGGGTTCTTCTTCGCCGCGGCGTCCAGGCCGCCGTACTCGACCAGCAGGTCCACGGTCTCGGCCATGTTGGCGTCGGTGACGCGGAAGGGCCGCTGCCCCTTGGTCTCCGCCGTGCGGTAGAGCGGCGTGGTCAGCTCGAAGCCCTCCAGCAGGGTGGCTTCCTGGCCGCCCTTGGGGTTGGCCTTGAGGATGGCGGCCACGGCTTCCTTCGGGTTCTTCTCCGCCCCTTCGACCGCCTTGGTCGTGGCGGCCATGAAGCGCTTCACGAGGTCGGGCTTGTCCTTCAGCGTCTCGGTGTGGGCGATGATGCCGGAGGAGACCATGTTGACGCCGTAGTCGGCGAAGCGGATCGGCGTCACCGACTTGCCGGTGGCGTCCTTGATCTTCATGCTCTGGTCCATGACGTAGCCCAGCAGCAGGTCGGCCTGCCCGTTGATGACGGCGTTCAGCTTGGTCTGGGCGTCGCCGGACACGACGCGGAAGTCGCTGTCCTTCAGGCCGGTCTTCTTCAGGAACAGCGGCCAGATCTGGGACATGCTGTCGCCCGGCGTCATGGCGACGGTCTTGCCCTTGATGTCCTCGGGCTTGCGGATGTTCTTGTCGGTGAAGCCCATGGCCGACATCGGGCTGGTCTGGAGCAGCACGCCGGGTGAGGTCACCGGGGCGCCCTTCACCGCCGCCTTCATCATGGTCGGCACGTCGACGTAGCCGAAATCGACGGTCTTCGCGGCCACCGCTTGGGTCGTCACCGCCGACCCGCGGCCCTCCTGGATCTCCAGGTCGATGCCCTCGGCCTCGTACAGGCCCTTGTCCTTGCCGTAGTAGAAGGGGGCGTGCTCGCCATACACGTACCAGTTCAGCATCAGCACGACCTTGTCCGCGGCCTGGGCCGGAAGCGTCGTGGCGGTGAGGGCGCAGAGCGCCGCGAAGAGCGTCCGTTTCATCTCGTCTCCTCCCGAAAGGTGTCCGGCGTCGCTGTTGGTTTTGTGGTCGGCGTTACGACGTCGGGATGTAGTTGTGGCGTTGGCTCGCGTGCCAGGGGATGGCGAGCCGCTCGATCACGTCGATGACCCAGAAAAGCACCACCCCGATCAGCGCCAGCACCACCAGGGCGGCGAACATCAGGGGAAGTTCGAAATTGCCGATCGAGCGCTGCAGGACGAAGCCGATGCCGGAATTCGCCCCGACGAACTCGCCCACCACGGCGCCCACCACGGCCAGCGTGATCGACACCTTCAGGCCGGCGAAGATGGCCGGCAGGGCGTGCGGCAGGCTGACCATGCGGAAGGTCTGAAGGCGCGTCGCCTTCATGGATTTGGCGAGGTCCATCATGTCGCCGTCCACCGACTTGAAGCCCTGCACCGCCGACACGACGATGGGGAAGAAAGCCAGCAGGAAGGCGGAAATCACCTTGGGCAGCAGCCCGAAGCCGAACCACACCACGAACAGCGGCGCGATGGCGACCTTGGGGATCGACTGCGAGAAGACCAGCAGCGGGTAGACGTAGGATTCCACCGTCTTCGACCCGGCGATCAGCATGGCGATGGGAATGCCGAACAGCACCGACAGGGCGAAGCCGCCCAAGGTCGCCAGCGTGGTCGGCACCGACGCCGCCAGAAGCTGGTCCCAGTCCGCGGCCAGCGCCAAGGCCACGTCGCCCGGTTTCGGTATCAGATAGGGCGGGATCGCGAAGATCCGCACCGACAGGTCCCACAGGACGGTCAGGACCACCAGGAACAGCACCGGCCGGAACCAGCCGGAATTGAGCAGACGCAGCAGCGTGGCACCCGCCCCGCCCCGTCGCGCCGCCGTTCCCGAAGCGGAACCGCCACGGGACGCAGTCCCGTGAGCCGCCGCATCGACAGCCATCGCTCCTCCTCCCCCGGTCGTTGCGGCGCCGACGCGAGGCGCTCTTTTAACCGGCTGGTTAAAAGTAAGCCCGGCACGGCAAAGCGGTCAACCCTGCCAAATGGGTAGGACGGATGGTCAGGTATGCGGATTATTCATGATGAAACCACCGGCCCGGAACGGCCGGCATGGAAGCCGCCAGCGGGCTCACGCCCGAAGCGACGACAGGATCAGCTCCACCATATGGTCCAGCCGCTCCGCCTTGGCCTCCTCGGCCAGCAGGTCGCGGCCGAAGATGACCGACAGCGTGTGAACGTTGGACAGGTAGAAATAGGACTGCCCGGCGATGGAGATGTAGAGCTGCACCGGGTCCACCCCCGCCCGGAAGATCCCGGTGGCGACACCGCGTTCCAGCACGTCGGCGATCATCTGCACGAAGGGCGAATGCATGGCGTGCACCTTGTCGGAGGTCTTCAGCAGCTCCGCCCGGTGCAGGTTCTCGATGTTCAGCAGCGCCATGAACTCGGGATGGTCGAGGAAATACTGCCAGGTGAAGTGGATCAGCCGGGCGATGGCGGCGGGCGGGTCCAGCGTCTCCAGGCTCAGCGTGCGTTCGGTGGCGCGGATGTGCTCGTAGGCGCCCTCCAGCACCGTCAGATACAGGCTCTCCTTGTTGCCGACATGGTAGTAGAGCATGCGCTTGTTGGTGCCGGCGACCTCGGCGATCCGCTCCACGCGGGCGCCGCCCAGCCCATGGCGCGCGAACTCCTCCGTCGCGGCGGCAAGGATGCGCGCGCGGGTGCCCTCCGGGTCGCGGGTGACCTTCGCGGGCTTGGCCGGCTTGGAGGTGGAAAGGCTCTTCTTCGGGTCGGTCAGCGTGTCCATCCAGGCCGGTCCTCGCATGGCGCGGCCGGAGGGCAAGCCGCAATCCGTTCCAATGTGGAGCATATCAGCCGAAACGGAAAGACGAAGCGGCGTTACCGGCTCAAGAGCGTCGCGCCGCGCCAGATGCCGGGCTGCATGGCACCGGCGGCGTCGATGGCCGCCCCCGGACCGTCCTGGATGCCGCCGCGGAACTGCCCGACATGGCGGGTGCCGCCGCGCATCGACAGCTCGCCCGGCCCCGCCGGGAGCCGGTCCACCACCACGCCGTTGAACCGCTCGCCGTTGGTGAAGGCCAGCTCGCCATGGCCGTCCACCCGGCCCTGGCGGACCTCGCCCGTGTAGGAATCGCCGTTGGCGAAGCGGTAGACGCCCGGCCCGTTCGGCACGGCGTTCACGAAGGTCCCCTCGAAGCGGTCGCCGGACGGGAAGCCCAGGACGCCGTAGCCGGACATCTGGTCGTCCTTCCACTCCCCCTCATAGACCTGCCCGTTGGCGAAGCGGTAGACGCCGACGCCGTTGCGGCTGATCGTGCCCTGAAGGGAGAAGTTGCCCAGCCCGCGGTTCCAAGCCCCCTCGTAGACGTCGCCGTTGGGGAAGCGGTGCACCCCGTAGCCCGACTCCCCGCCGCGGGCCTGACCGGCGGCGCGGCGGGCGGCGGCCTGGGCCTCGCGCGCCTTCGCCTCCGCCCCGCGCCCGGCGGTGGCGGAGCGCGCGGCACGGGCGGCGGCGTTGCGGCCCGCCTGCACGGCATCGCGGTACGGTTCGGCCAGCCCGGCGACGACCGGGTCCGCGCCGGTCGTCGAGCGCCCGGCGGCGCTGTCCCCGCCACCATCGGGAAGGGCGGCCAGCCGCGTCGGGCCGGTCGTGCCGGACAGCGCGCCGGCCGCCGGGTCGACATCGTTGCGAACCACCGTGGGCGGCGGGTAGGCGTTGGGCGCCGCACCGCCCATGGACACCGCTTCGCCCGACCGGCCCGCCAATGTCCCGGTGGTGACGTAGCCCTCCTGCCCCGACGAATCCCGCACCAGCACCCAGCCGGAGTCGGGCGCCGCCTGGAGCAGCGTCACCCGTTGCCCCTGCTCCAGGTCGCGCAGGCTGCGGGCGCCCAGCACCGGGCGGGCGAACAGGTTGGCGTCGCGCGCCACCGTGTAGACGCCGGGAGCCAGCATCGCCGGCTGGGGCGGTTGCTGGGGCGTCGTGGGTTGGGCGGAGGCGACCGGCACCTCCTCCGGCCTGGCGAGGTTGCTGGAGAAGGCGAAGCCGGTCTTGCCGTCCTGCTCGACGCGCAGCCAGCCGCCGTTGCGCCGGGTCCGCCCGGTGACCGTGACCTCGCTGTCGTGGCGCAGCGTGCCGACGACCGCCGCCTTGGTGTCGGGACCGGCGCGCAGGTTGGTGTCGCGCGTCACCACCCGCTTCTCGTTCAGCGGGTCCACCTCGACCTCGGCGACTGCCGGGGCGGCGGGCTTTTCCTCCGCCTTCTGCGGCAGCGGCTTGGGTTCGATTGCCTTGGGTTCAGGAGTCGTCGCCGCCACGGCGGATGGCGCCTCCTCCGTCCGGGCGACGGCGGGGGCGGACGGCGCGCGCGGGCCGGGCACCAGCACGAGGTCCGCGCCCAGCCGGTCCTGGAGCCAGGGATGCTGCGTCCCCCGCGTGCGTCCGACGACGGTGCGGGCGACCTCGGCCAGCGCGTCGCGCAGCGGCACGCCCGGCTTGACCATCTCCTGCGCCAGGGCGGTTGAGAAGGCGTCCGCCCCCTTGCCGGCCGCCGTCGCGGGCGGCGTGCCGGGCCGGTGCGAGTAGACGACGAACAGGTTGTCGAGCGCCGCCGGGGCCGCCAGCGCCGGCTTGACCGACCGCCCCTCCTCGCCCATCGCCGATGCCAGCCGGTCGGCCAGCGGGTGGGCGGGCACCGGGTCGAACACGGCGACGGCCTTGCGCCCGCTGCGCTGGATCTCCTTCAGCGCGTAATCCAGCTCGATGGTGTCGAAGATCACGTCGTATTCGGAGCCGGGCTTGGCGTCCACCGGCACCAGGAAGCCCTTGGCCGACAGGCTCAGCGCCACGCCGGAGTAGTAGAGGAAGCCCAGGTCGGCCTGCCCCAGCGCGTCCTGGAACCGGCTCAGCGCCGCGACCATGCCGCGGTGGTCGAGGTTCTCGGCGGCGGTGACGGTGAAGCCGGCGCGGCGCAGCGCGTCGGCGACGACCGCGGCGTTGGCGCCCACCCCGGCGGCCGGGCCGCCCTCCTGGTACTGCGCGTTGCCGATCACCAGCGCCACGCGCTTGTCGTCGGCGAGCGCCTGGGGGGCAAAGGCGGTGTTCGCCGTCACCAGGACCAGCGCAACGGTCCAAACGGCGCTCCGGGGCCAGCGCAACACGTCGATACCCTCCACTTCAAACCTTCTTTGACCACCCCTTTAGGGAGTCACGGGCCGCGGCGGCTGTAACGAATTTGGTCGAAGCCGCCAGCGGCCTCCTGTTTTCGGGCCGTCCGCTCCGCAGATCGCCATGCCTTGAACGGCCAAGTCTAGCGCATTGGCCCAACACCGATTTCTGCAATTTCGGGGGCGCCGGGGTCCCATCCGCAGACGGTGCGTCCCACCAACGAACGCGCGCGGAGTCAGTTGAGGTCGCGGGCCACCCGCAACCCGTCGGCGAAGTAGCGCACGTCGGCGTCGTAGCCGATGCGGGCGGTGACGGCGATGGCGTCCTGCCCGTCCCGCCAGGAGCCGCCGCGCAGCACCCGCTTGCGGCAATCCCCCTCCGTCCAGGCGCTGCCGTCCGTCGGGGCGCCCTTGTAGCCGGGGTTCCAGCAGTCGGCGACCCATTCCGCCACGCCGCCGCTGGTGTCGTAGAGGCCGAAGGCGTTGGGCTGGAAGCTGCCGACCGGCGCCGGCAGGGCGCGGTCGGCGGCCCCGCCGCAGTCGCGGCAGTTGGCCAGCCGCGCCCCCGGCGTCAGGCTGTCCCCCCAGGCGAAACGCGCGGCGCTGCCGCCGCGCGCCGCATACTCCCACTCGGCCTCGCTGGGCAGGCGGTAGCGCTGCCCGGTCTTGCGGCTGAGCCACTCGGTGTAGGCCAGCGCGTCCTCGACGTGGATGTTGTGGACCGGCGTGTCGTCGGAGGGGTTGCGCATCCGCGGCATGGCGGCGCAGCCACCGCCCTCCACGCAGGCCCGCCAGTTGGCGACCGTCACCTCGTAGACCCCGATGGCGAAGGGACGGGCGAAGGTGACGCGGTGGGGCGGGCGCTGGCTGGCGTCGCCGCGCTCGCTGCCCATGACGAAGCTGCCGGCGGGGATGCGCATCATCGGCGGGCAGGCGGGGCAGTCCTGGAAGCTGCTGCCGTTGCCCTGCGCCCGCCCCTGCGACCCTCCCGGCTGGGCCGGCGCGGCGAGCGCGAGCCGCTGGCGGTCCTCCGGCCCGGCGGGGCGCAGCGCGGGGCCGCGGACGAAGCCCTGCACGCCGCCCTGGGTGCCGTCATCCAGGGCCACCCGGTACCAGTCGGCGTCGGCCACCCGGCCCAGCACCCGCACCGCGCCGTCCTTGGCGAGGGCGCCGACCCGCTCCGACCGCGCGTCCGGCCCGGCGCGCAGCTCCGCGTCGGCGACGGCCACGTACACCCCCTCCCCGGTGGTGTCGAGCTGGAGTTCCGGCGGCGGCGTGGCCTTGCCGCCGGGCGCCCCGCTGCCCGCGCCGTTGCCGGCACCATTGCCGGAGGGCCCGCTGCTCCCCGCCCCGCCCGCCGCGGTGGCTGCGGCGACCTTGGCCGATTCGGCGCGCAGCCGGTTCAGCCGGTCCCGCGCCGGGGCGGCGAAGGGGCCGGTGCCGAAGAGCCGCAGGAAGGCGTCCAGCGCGTCGGCGTCGCGGCTGTCGCGCACGCGGCGCCACAGCGACTCCTCCAGATCGGCCTGCGGCGGCGCGGCGCCGGCCTCCTCCACCTCCAGCAGTGCGCTCATCGTCGTGCGCCCGCCGCGCCCGTCCTCGACCAGCACGCTGAACACCCCGGCGCGGCCCGCCGGCGCCCGTTCCGGGTCGAAGGTCAGGGCGGTCAGCCGCTCCGGCGCCAGCTTGTCGCCGGGCTTCAGCGTTGTGGTGCCGTCGTGGACCTTGCCGCGCTCCGGCACGGCGCTGACGGTGAAGGTCAGCGGATCGCCGTCCGGGTCGGTCGGCACCTCCAGCCGCAGGCTGTTGACGACGGCGCGCACGCTGCGCTCGGCGACGGCGACCGGCGGGCGGTTGCTCGGTTTGATGAGGATCGGCACGGCGCCCCGCGCCACCCCGCCGCGCCCGTCCATCACCGCGAACTCGAAGCTGCCGGCGTCGCCGAGGTGGGTGGCGTCGGCCCGGAAGGTCGCGGCGGTGAGCTGGTCCAGCGTCAGGTAGTCGCCGATCAGCACCACCCGGTCGCCGATGCGCACCCCGCCGCCGCGCGGCAGGCCGGTGACCTGGGCGAAGAGCTGGTCGTTGTCGGGATCGCTGGGCCGCGCGATGCCGAGCCCCTCCGTCCCGCCGCGGTCGAACACCTCCAGCGTCTTGAAGGCGGCGAGCTGCGGCGGCCGGTTCTCGGGCAGCGGGTTGAAGTAGAAGGGGGCGGCGCCGAGCGAGCCATAGAGGAAGGGCTCCTGCCGGCCCTGGGTGATCTGCATGACGTCGTCGCGCACGCGGCGGAAGAACAGGCTCAGCTCCAGCCCCGGCACGTCGAAGTTCTTCAACAGCGACGCGGTGTAGGGGCTGTGGTCGCCCTGCCCGTCCTCGGCCACCGCGTCGGCGCGGGTGGCCATGGCGACCAGCGTGTCGGTCGGCGTGTCGTCGACGCGGGCGAAGCCGGAATGCACCTCCGTCTTCTTGGTGCCGGACCGCACCAGACGGTCGGCGAAGGGGTTGTTGCGGCAGGCGTCCAGGATCAAGATGCCCAGCTTGCGCGCCTGGGCCAGCTCGCCCATCGGCAGGTTCAGCGGCAGCGCCTCGTAGACCAGATCGCGCTCGCGCTCCAGCCGGGCGTCGGCGGGGATCAGGAAATTGGTGCCGCCCACCTGCATGCCGTGGCCGGCGAAATAGAGCAGCGCCACGTCGGCCTGGGCCGCCTGGATGCCGAAGCCGCGCAACGCCTCGGCCATGCCGCGGTTGTCGAGGTCGTAGCGCTCCTCCACCGCGAAGCCCAGCTTGCGCAAGGCCGCCGCCATGGCGCGGGCGTCGTTGCGCGGGTTGGGCAGTTCGGTGGCGTGACGGTAGGCGCCGACACCGATGACCAGGGCGATGCGCTGCTCCGGCGCGGTGGCCGCCGGAGCGGGCACGGTCCACGCCGCCACGGCCAGCAGAAGGCCGGCGGTCAGCGCCAGCAGGAGGCGGCACGAGACGAAACGGTGAAGGCGCGCAGCCATGGTCACCCCATGCCATGGGTCACCGGACGGTGGGGCGGCAACGCCCCGCGTTCCGATCCATCCAGTATTCGACCGCACCCCGCGGAACCAGAGCACAAAACCGGCGAAGGCCTCTCCACAGGCGGGGGCATGGCCACCCGCAAGAAAGACGGGGGCCGGCGGCGGACGGCGCGGCGAATGCGCGGTCCGCCGCATTCCGGGGCGATCCAGGGCGAGGTTGTGCTTTCCCTTTGCCCGAAAGGTTTCTATATGACCCCTTCGACAACACAGGGATCATGCCATGCCGCCCGCCAAGCCGACGGTCGCCAAGATGACCGAAACCGAAATCGCCCGTGTGCAGACCTATCTGCGCAAGACTCTCGGCAACGACAAGATCATCATCCAGCCGCCCGAGAAGGCCGGCCAGTCCGCGGAGGTCATGCTGGGCGACGAGTTCGTCGGCACCCTGCACCGCGACGTGGACGAGGGTGAGGTCTCCTACGCCCTGCACGTCGTCATTCTGGAAGAAGACCTGCCGGCCGCCCCGACAACCCGTCGCTGAGCCTGCCTTTTCCAGCGCGGTCCTCTCCCGCCGCCCGGCGGGAGGGGCGCTTGCCCGCGGGCCAATCAAACCCGGGCCATATAGACTCTGGGCGCATAAAATTCAGGCCCGATGAAACTCGGGCCCGATGTCAGCTTGGCCGGCTGTGGCGGCGCAGTTCGGCGGCCAGCCCGGCCATCAGCGTCTCACCGCCCGACAGAGTAAGGCCGCGCACCAGGATAAGCGCCGGCAGATGGTTCCGGCGCAGAAGAAGCAGCCGGTAGCCGGCACGCGGACGCCGTCCCCTTCCCGGCTTCTCCTCCTCCATGTCCACGTCGCCGCCGGCCAGCGCCAGCTCCCGTTCGTGCTGCTGCGGGGTCATCGTCTGGATGCGCGCCACGAACAGCGGGCGCTTGCCCTGCGGCGGGTAGAGCGCCACGCCGCGGATGGTGTTGTGCGGGATCAGCTGCCCATGGGCGGTCAGCCCATCCGGCGCCACCACGAGCCGCACGGCGCTGCGCCTTGCCGCCCGCAGCAGCGTGATCACCCACATCAGCAGAAGCGGGATCGCGCACAGGATGCCCAGCCAGCGCAGCATCGAGGCTGTCGGCTCCAGCGTCAGTTCGGCGACCACGACGAAGCCGGCGAGCAACAGGGCGGCGTAGAGCAGATGGGCGTAGCGCTGGGGCGGCACGCTGGACGGCGACGCCTCGAACACCGCCGCCTGCCCCGTGTCCTCGCGGGAGATCTCGACCTCGGGCATCCCGTCCGCATCCTCATCACGCCGCCGTACGCCGTCCTAATACCTCCGGCGCGCGCAACTTGCCAGCGGGGCGGCGTCCGGCATTCCAGGCACCTGTCCGGACATCCGGACAGCCGGGGCGCGGGGAGGCTCCGCAAAACCGCGGAAATCCGCCGCTCCGCGCCCCGGCCAAGCTCTGGCACGGGCATTGCTTTCCTTTGCAACGAAGCGTCCCGTGGCCGCGTCGTTCCCTGTGGCCATGGCGGCGATTCCTCCAAAGCATCTGGCCGGCCGCACCGTCGCTTTCCGCGTCGGGTGCGACCGGCACTTTTTTCGGAGGAAACGGGGATGTCAGTTCCCGGCGGGGGGCTCGGCCCCTTCGGTCGGGAAATCGGCGGGAAGCGTGATCTCCAGCATCTCCAGATCGTCGGAATGCGCGATCTCGACGTGCCGGATGCCCGGCGGCTGGTGCACGCAGGACCCGGCCTGCAGGTGCACCTCCCCCACGCCTTCGTAGGCGAACTTCACCCAGCCCTTCAGCACATAGACCATCTGGAAATCCAGCGCGTGGCGGTGCCAGCCACCGTGCGACGCCTCGCCGGGGCGGGCGCGGATGACGTGGGCGTTCGCCTTGCCCGCCGTGGCGGCGCGGATGCCCAGGTCCCGGTACTCGAAGAAGGGCCGCAGACCGTCGCGTTTGAAATCCGCCGGATCGGCATGGCTGACCGCGAAGGTCACCGAATCGTTCGCAGGCGCGTCGTTCTGGGACATGCCGTTTCCTCCCGTCGTCATTGATTGCACCGAGTATGACCGAAAGCCGCGTATACGGCATACCCCCGCCGCGCACGGCGCCATTGCGGCGGATGCAGCGCGCCGCGCTATAGTGATGCCCGCCGCGCAGAACACGCGGCCACCAATGAAAAAGAGCCCGACCGGGAGGAAACCCATGGACCACGCCGTCGCGGAGTCCGCCGGACAGCCGCCGCTGCCGCAGGACGTCGCCGTCAATCCCATCCGCTCCGCCGCGGATTGGCAGAGCCAACGCGCCGCCTGCGCGGCCGATCCCGGCGCCTTCCACGGCGCCATCGCCGCGGAGACGATCCACTGGTTCGACGGCGCGCACTGGCTGATGCGCGACGCCGACGGTGTGTGGCGCGGTTGGAACGCCGCCACGGGCGAACCGGCGGACCAGGCCACGGCACGCGCGGACTGGACGCCCTGGACGCAGGCCTTCGACGGATCGGAGGCGCCCTTCTACCGCTGGTTCGCGGGCGGGCTGACCAACGCCGCCTTCAACGAGGTGGACCGCCACGTCCTGTCCGGCCATGGCTCGGAGCCGGCCTACTGGTACGAGGGCGACCGCTGGGACGCCGCGGCCAACGGCGGGCGCGGCGGCCCGGTCCATCACGTCACGCTGACCCGGCGCGAGCTGCTGATCCGCTCGGCGCTCGCCGCGCTGGCGCTGCGCGGGCTGGGGTTGAGACAAGGCGACCGCATCGCGCTGAACATGCCCAACATCCTCGACCAGATCGTCTGGACGGAGGGGGCGAAGCGCCTCGGCATCATCTACACCGCCGTCTTCGGCGGCTTCTCCGACAAGACCCTGTCCGACCGCATCGAGAACGCCGGCGCCCGCGTCGTCATCACCGCCGACGGCGCCAGCCGCAACGCCGAGATGGCTCCCTTCAAGGAAGCCTACAGCGACCCGGCGCTCGACCGCTTCGTCGCCCTGCCCACGGCGCTGCGCATCACCGAGGAGGTCCTGCGCGCCAAGCTGGGCGACACCGCCCTGATGGAGCCGGTGCGCCGCGGGCTGGAGGGCGAGATCACCGTCGCCCCCGCCGACGTGATGCGCGAACTGGGCCGGGCGCTGGACCGCGCCGGGACGCTCGACGCCGCCACCGTGGCCGACCTGCGCGCCAGCGTCGCCGAGGCGCTGACCGCTGCCCCGCCGCGCGTCGAGGCGGTGATCGTCGTCCGCCACGCCGGTCTGCCCGACATCCCCTGGACCGAGGGCCGCGACGTCTGGGCGCACGACCTGCTGGCGAAGGCCGAGGCGGAGCTGTGCGCCGCCGCTGGTTTGGCCGGCATGGAGGCGTTGCGCGCGCTGGACGACCGGGCGCTCTACGCCGCCGTGGCGAAGGCGGTTCCCTGCGTTCCGGTGGACGCGGAGTATCCGCTGTTCATCATCTACACCTCCGGCTCCACCGGAAAGCCGAAGGGGGTGGTGCATGTCCATGGCGGCTACGTCGCCGGGCTCGCCCACACCATGAAGGTCAGCTTCGACGCCCTGCCGGGCCGCGACGTCATCTACGTCGTCGCCGATCCCGGCTGGATCACCGGGCAGAGCTACCTTATCACCGCCAGCCTCGCCGCCCGCATCCCCGGCATCGTGACGGAGGGAGCGCCGGTCTTCCCCAACGCCGGCCGCTTCGCCTCCATCATCGAGCGGCACAAGGTGACCATCTTCAAGGCGGGCGTAACCTTCCTGAAGACGGTCATGACCCATCCGGAGAACCGCGCCGACGTCGAGCGCTACGACCGCGGCAGCCTGCGCGTCGCCACCTTCTGCGCCGAGCCGACCAGCCCCGCCGTCCAGGCCTTCGGGATGGCGGTGATGACTCCGCAATACATCAACAGCTATTGGGCGACGGAGCATGGCGGCATCGTCTGGACTCATCCCTACGGCAACCCCGACCAGCCGCTGCGCGCCGACGCCCACACCTATCCCCTGCCCTGGGTTCTCGGCGACGTCTGGGTCCCCGAGAGCGAGCCGGACGCCGCCGGCCGCGTCGCCTTCCGCCCCGCCGAACCGGAGGAGAAGGGCGAGATCGTCGTCACCGCCCCCTATCCCTATCTGACCCGCACCATCTGGGGCGACGCGGAGAATGTCGGGAAGCCGGGCTGGAAGGGCGACTTCGACCGTTTCGTGACGACCTATTTCGGGCGCTTCCGCGACGCCGACGGCAAGCCGGTCTGGGCCTACCTGCAGGGCGACTTCGCGCGGCGCTACGAGGACGGCAGCTTCAGCCTGCACGGGAGGTCCGACGACGTCATCAACGTGTCCGGCCACCGCATGGGGACGGAGGAGATCGAGGGGGCGATCCTGCGCGACAAGCAGATCAACCCCGACAGCCCGGTCGGCAACGTCATCGTGGTCGGCGCCCCCCACCGCGAGAAGGGCCTGACCCCCGTCGCCTTCGTCCTGCCCGCCAAGGGCCGCGACATCACCGCCGACGACGAGCGCCGGCTGAAGGATCTGGTGCGGCAGGAGAAGGGCGCGGTCGCCGTCCCCTCCGACATCCTCGCCGTCCCGGCCTTTCCCGAGACGCGCTCCGGCAAGTACATGCGCCGCTTCCTGACGGCGATGATGAACGGGGAGCCGCTGGGCGACACCTCCACCCTGCGCAACCCGGAATGCCTGACCGACCTTGAGGCGCGCATCGCCGCCTGGAAACGCGGCCAGCAGCGGGCGGAGGAACAGACCCTCATCGAACGGCAGCGCTTCCTGTCCGTCCAGTACGACCGTCTGGCCGACGGCGTGCGCCTGGCGACGGTGACCATCGACAACCCGCCGGTCAACGCGCTCTCCGACCGCCTGCTCGACGAGCTGGACACGCTGGTCGCCCATCTCGCCCGGCGGGCGGACGTGCGGGCCGTGGTGATCACCGGCACGGGCCGGACCTTCGTGGCCGGCGCCGACATCCGCCAGCTTCTCGACGAGGTGCGGGACGAGGGCGAGGCCCGCGCCCTGCCCGCCAAGGCCCACGCCGTCTTCCGCGCCATCGCGGCGCTGGACAAGCCGGTGTTCGCCGCGATCCGCGGCGTGGCGCTGGGCGGCGGCTGCGAGCTGGCGATGGCCTGCCATGTCCGGGTGGCCGATCCCCGCGCCCGATTGGGCCAGCCGGAGATCAACCTGTTCCTGCCGCCGGGCTATGGCGGCACGCAGCGCCTGCCGCGCCTGCTGCTTCGGAAAGACCCGGAGCGGGGGTACGGGCGAGCGCTGGAGATCCTGCTGTCCGGGCGCCAGATCGACGCCGGGACGGCGCTGGAGTATGGGCTGGTGGATGTGGTGGCGCGGGGGGCGGACGATGCGCTGACGCTGGCGAAGACAATGGCGCGGGAGGCCGCACTTGCCCCCTCCACTTCTCATGCCCCCTCCCCAGCCCTCCCCCGCTTCGCGGGAGAGGGGGCCTGTTCCCCTCCACCGCCAAAGGCGGGGGAGGGTGCCCGCGAAGCGGGCGGGAGGGGGCCGGAGGTGATGCGCCTCCTCCGCCAAGCCCACAGCGTCGGCCGCGGTCCGGTCGCCGACACCATCGTCCAGCTCGTCGACACCGGCCTGCGCGACGGCTTCGAGGCCGGCTCAGCCGCCGAGATCGATGCCTTCGCCCGCTTCCTCCTCGACGCCGAGAACGGCGCCAAGAAGGGCATCGCCCTGTTCCTGGAGAAGAAATCGCCGCCCCTGCCCGCCCGTCCGCGGCGCGGCAGCCGCGACGGCGTGCTGCCCATCGGGAGCCCCTTCATCCCCGGCGCCACGCCCCTGCCCCGCTGGCAGCTCGCCCAGGCCGTCGTGCGCGACCTGGAAACGGGAGCGGCCGTCCATGGCGACCCGGCGCGGGCCGAGACGGAGGTCGTCATCCCCGTCCCCGAGCCCGGCCCCAACCAGGCGCTCGTCTACGTCCTCGCCTCCGAGGTCAACTACAACGACGTCTGGGCGCTGACCGGCATCCCCATCTCGCTGTTCGACGAGCATGACGAAGACGTGCACGTCACCGGCTCCGGCGGCGTCGGCATGGTCGTGCGGATGGGCGAGGCGTTGCAGGCGCAGGGGCGCCTGGCCGTCGGCGATCTGGTCGCCGTCTATTCCGGAGTCTCCGACCTGCTGGACCCGGAGGCCGGGGCCGACCCGATGTTCACCGACTTCCACATCCAGGGCTACCAGTCGCCGGACGGCAGCCACCAGCAATTCATGCTGGCCGACGGGCCGCAGCTCTTCCCCCTGCCGCCCGGCCTCGCGCTGGAGGAGGCGGGGAGCTACATGCTCGCCGCCGGCACCGGCTACCGCGCGCTGTTCACGGCCCTCGACGTCCAGCCCGGCAAGCGCCTGCTGGTGGAAGGCGCGGCGGGCGGCACCGGCGCCTGGACGGTCGAACTGGCGCTGGCCCGGCGCATGAGGGTGACCGGCATGGTGTCGTCGGAACGCCGCGCCGCCGCGATCCGCGCCCGCGGGGCGGAGGCGGTGGACCGCTCCGTCGCCGAGGCCGCCTTCACCCGCATCCCCGCCGACCCGGCACGGTGGGCCGCGTGGGAGGAGGCCGGACGCCCCTACCTCGACGCACTGCGCGCCGCCAACGGCGGCCAGCTCGTCGACTACGCGGTCAGCCACGCCGGCGAGACGACCTTCCCGCGCACCTTCCAATCGCTGGCCGAGGGCGGCGCGCTGACCTTCTTCGGCGCGTCCAGCGGCTACCACATGACCTTCCTCGGCAAGCCCGGCGCCGCCGAGCCGGCCACGATGCTGCGCCGCGCCCGCCTGCGCCCCGGCGAGGCCGTGCTGGTCTTCTACGGCGCCGGGGCGGTGGGTCTGCGCGACGACATGGCGCTGTCGGCCATCGAGGCGGCGCGCGAGTCCGGCGCCCGCGTCTGCGTCGTCACCGACCGGGATTCCGAGCGCGACTTCGTGCTGTCGCTGGGCTATGGCGAGGCGCTGGCCGGCGCCGTATCGCTGGCCGAGATCAAGCGCCGCGTGCCGCATTTCGACTGGCCCGACACCATGCCGGACCTGCCCGACCCGCAGCGCGAGACGGCCGCCTTCAAGGAGGCCGTGCGCCTGTTCACCGAGGACACCTTCAAGCCGCTGGGCCAAGCGGTGGGCCGCATCCTGCGCGCCGCCGACAACCCGCGCGGCATGCCGGACGTGGTGGTGGAGCGGGCGCGGCGCGACACGCTGGCCGTCTCCACCATGCTGGTGAAGCCGCACACGGGGCGCGTCGTCTATTGCGGCGACATGGCCCCCGACGGTAGTGGTCGGCGCTACAGCTTTTACGCGCCCCAGGTGTGGATGCGCCAGCGCCGCATCCTGATGCCATCCGCGACCATCGTCGGCACGCATCTTTCGAACGCTGCGGAAATCGCAGGGCTGAACCGCGTCATTGCGTCGGGGGCGGTCCGTGTGCCAACGACATACCTCGGTAACTGGGACGAGCTGCCCACGCTCCATCAGGCCATGTGGGAGAACCGCCTGCCGGAAGCGACCGGCGGCGCCGCCAAGGCCGTCGTGAACCACGCGCTGCCGGAAGCGGGCCTGACCTCGCGGGACGAACTGCTGATCGCCTGGGCGGGGTCGGCAACAGGAAAGGGACAATGAGGCTTATCATCAAGGACCTGTGCCACCGCTACGACGACCTCGTCGTGCTGGACGGCATCGACCTGACGGTGCAGGAGGGCGAGGTTCTGGCCGTCATCGGCCCGTCGGGCTGCGGCAAGTCCACCCTGCTCGGCATCGCCGGCGGCATCGTGGCCCCCACCTCCGGCACCATCGCGGTGGCGGGCGAGGTGCCGGACGGCTGCCTGAACCCGATCACCTTCATCTTCCAGGACTTCGCCCTGCTGCCCTGGCGCAGCGTCGAGGACAACCTGTCGCTCGTTCTCGAACACCATCCGCTGTCGGCGGCGGAGCGGCGGGAGCGCATCGAGTCCGGCCTGCGCCGCATGGGGCTGTGGGACTTCCGCCAGGCGCTGCCCAAGCAATTGTCGGGCGGCATGCGCCAGCGCGTCGGCATCGCCCGCGCGCTGGCGGTGCGCCCGGCCATGCTGCTGCTGGACGAGCCGCTGTCGGCGCTCGACGCCCAGACGCGCGAGCTGCTGATGGAGGACTTCCTGTCGCTCTGGCAGCGCGAGCGGACGACCGCCCTCTACGTCACCCACAATCTGGACGAGGCGCTGCGGCTGGCCGACCGGGTCGTCGTGCTCAGCCGCCGTCCGGGCCGGCTGCGCGAGATCGTGACCATCGAGGAGCCGCGCGACCAGCGGCTGGAGCCCTCCGCCCAGGCCCATCTGGCGGAGGTGCGCAACCGGCTGTGGCACCTGATCCGGGCCGAGGCCCAACTGGCCGACCGTGAGATCGCCGATGCCTGACACCCCTTTGACCAGCAACAGTCTCCCCATCACCGAACGCTCCGCCGCTCCGTCGCAACCCGTCCGCTTCCGCGGCGGCGGCTTCACGGTCAAGGCGCACCGCTGGGCGGCGCTGCTCGCCTTCGTGGTCCTGATCGCGGTGTGGGAGTCCACCAACCGCTTCGGCCTCGTCAGCGAGCTGTTCCTGCCGCCGCCGAGCGCGGTCGCCTCGGCGCTGGCCGCCATGGCGCAGGACGGGTCGCTGTGGCAGCACCTGAAGGCGTCGCTGATGCGCATCGGCGTCGGCTGGGTCATGGGCACGGTGGCCGGCATGGCCGTGGGCTTCGCCATGGGCATCGGCTCGGTCGCGCGGGCGGTCGGCGTGCCGCTGGTCTCGGCCTTCTTCCCGATCCCGAAGATCGCGCTGCTGCCGCTGTTCATCCTGTGGTTCGGCATCGGCGAACCGTCGAAGTTCGCCACCATCGGCTTCGGCGTCTTCTTCCCCACCGTGATCGCCACCTACAGCGCCATCGATTCGGTGCCGCGCAACCTGATCCGCATGGCGCAGAGCTTCGGCCTGCCCTGGGCGTCGATCCTGCGCAAGATCGTGCTTCCCGGCGCCCTGCCCGGCATCCTCGCCGGTTTCCGCATCACCGCCTCCATCGCGCTGATCCTGGTGGTCGCTGCGGAGATGATCGGGGCGGAATACGGCATCGGCGCCTTCGTCCTGACCGCCGGCAACCTGATGCTGACCGACCAGCTCCTGGCCGGCGTGCTGGTTCTGTCGCTGCTCGGCCTGAGCATCGGGACCGTGCTGTCCATCCTGGAACGCCGCCTGCTGAAATGGCGGTGAGACAATGAATATCGAGAAAGGGAGACTGAGAATGACCGTCGTGCGTTGGAGCCGCCGTTTGGTTCTGGGTGCAATGGGTGCTGCGGCCCTGGCGCTGGCCGGGACGCCCGCCGCCGAGGCGCAGGGATTGGAGAAGACCTCCATCGGCGTGCTGGCGCTGGCCTCCTCCGGCCCGATCTTCATCGCCAAGTCCAAGGGCTATTTCGAGAAGGAGGGGCTGGACGTCGATCTGAAGATGTTCACCTCGGCCCAGCAGGTGCCGGTGGCGGTGGCCTCCGGCGACGTGGATTTCGGCGTCACGGGCCTGACCGCGGGCTTCTACAACCTCGCCGCCAAGGGCGCCGTCACCATGATCGCGGCGCAGAGCCGCGACGAGCCGGGATTCCAGCTCAGCGCCTATGTGGCGACCAAGGCGGCGCATGACGCCGGGCTGACCAAGCCGGCCGACCTCAAGGGCAAGCGCATCGCCATCACCACGGTCGGCTCGACCTTCCATTACATGGTCGGCCTGCTCGGCCAGAAGCACGGCTTCACGGTCAAGGACGTGACCATGGTGGCGATGCAGGACGTGCCGAAGATGGTCGCCGCCTTCAAGGGCGGTCAGGTGGACGCGGTGATCGCCCCGGTGACGGTCGCCCGCCAGCTCGCCGCCGAAGGCTCCGGCACCATCCTGGGCTGGGTCGGCGACGAGACGCCGTGGCAGCTCGGCGCCCTGTTCACCAGCCCGAAGACCGTCGCCCAGCGCCGCCCGCTGGCCGAGAAGTTCGTCAGCGCCTACCTGACCGCGCTGGCCGAGTACCACGCCGCCTTCAACGCCAAGGACGCGTCGGGCGCCGTGGTCAAGGGTCCGGGCTACGACGAGCTTCTGGCGATCATCGCCGAGGCGACCAAGCAGAAGCCCGAGGTCGTCGCCGCCGGCCTGCCCTATGTCGAGCCGAAGGGCAAGCTGCTGGTCGACGACGTGGTCAATCAGGTAAAGTTCTGGCAGTCCGAAGGCCAAGTGGACAAGGCGCTGGACGCCAAGTCCGTCATGGACCTGACCTTCGTGAAGTAAAGGCGGATTTTACCGCTTGCCCGGCCCGTAGACCTTCGGCTGGGAGAAGTTGATGTGGTCGAGAAGCTCCTGCGTCGGACAGCCGTCCACCGGGAGCTTCGCGGCCTTCTGGTAGGCGCGGATGGCGGAGCGGGTGTTGGGACCGATCTTCCCGTCGATCACGCCGGGACGGAAGCCCTGCTCGGTCAGGGTCTTCTGGATGCCTTCCACATAGGCGAAGTACATGTCCGGCGTCATGCTGTCCGTCGGACAGGCGGCGTAGGCCGGGGACGCGAAGGCCGTGGCGGCCAGGAAGGCGGCGAACAGGCTGCGGTTCATGGTCTCTCTCCGTTTCTTGTTGCGGAGATCAACAACGCAGAGGCCGCGTTTCTTCCCAAGGGATAAAAATGGGAGGACACCTTGCCCCCTCCCCGGCCCTCCCCCGCTGTCGCGGGGGAGGGAGGATCCAGTCCCCTCCCCTGCGCCAGCGGGGGAGGGTTAGGGTGGGGGCAAGGATCTACCCCCCGCACTCACGCAGCCGCGTCGTCGCTCTGCCCCTTGAGCCGCGCGGCCAGAGCGGCTTCCAGGAACATGTCCAGGTCGCCGTCCAGCACCGCCTGGCTCTGCGAGGTCTCCACCTCGGTCCGCAGGTCCTTCACCATCTGGTAGGGGTGCAGGACGTAGGAGCGGATTTGGTGGCCCCAGCCGATGTCGCTCTTGGTGGCCTCGAGCGCGGCGGCGGCGTCCTCGCGGATCTTCAACTCCCGCTCGTACAGGCGGGCGCGCAGCATGTCCCACGCCTTGGCGCGGTTCTTGTGCTGCGAGCGCTCCTGCTGGCAGGCCACCACGATGCCCGTGGGCAGGTGGGTGATGCGGATCGCCGAGTCCGTCTTGTTGACGTGCTGGCCACCGGCGCCCGACGCCCGGAAGGTGTCGATGCGGCAGTCCTTCTCGTTGATCTCGATGTTGATCTTGTCGTCGATCACCGGAGACACCGAGACGGCGGCGAAGCTGGTCTGGCGGCGCGCCTGGCTGTCGAACGGGCTGATGCGCACCAGACGGTGCACGCCGGCCTCGGTCTTCAGCCAGCCATAGGCGTTGTGGCCGCTGATCTGCGCGGTGGCGGATTTGATGCCGGCCTCTTCGCCGGGGCTTTCCTCAAGCCACTGCGTCTTGTAGCCGTGCTGTTCCGCCCAGCGGAGGTACATGCGCATCAGCATCAGCGCCCAGTCCTGGGCCTCCGTGCCGCCGGCGCCGGCGTTCACCTCGATGAAGCAGTCGTTGGCGTCCGCCTCGCCCGAGAGCAGGCTCTCGATCTGGAGCTTGGCGGCGCGGTCGCGCAGGGCGTAGAGCTGGGCCTCGGCATCGGCGACCACGGTCGCGTCGCCCTCGGCCTCGCCCATCTCGATCAGTTCCAGGCTGTCGGACAGGTCGCGCTCAAGGGCGCGGTAGCCGTTCACCGAGGTTTCGAGCTGGGTGCGCTCGCGCATGATGGTCTGCGCGCGGGACGGGTCGTCCCACAGCTTGGGGTCTTCGGCGTGGGCGTTCAGTTCGTCGAGACGACGCAGCGCGTTATCCCAGTCAAAGATGCCTCCTCAGCAGCGCCAGCGATTCTCTAATCTCGCCGGCGGCCGCTTCGATCTCGGCCCGCATCGCAGTGCCTCCTCGTCAGCCAGAGTTGAACCAGTGTCTTGGCCCTTATGTAGCGGGTTGGGAGCGGCGTTGCACCCTCTTATTCCACAGCCCCACCGGCTTCCGCGACGCTGGACCAGACCGGAACGGTAACCCGCCGGAGCGTCGCCCCGTCACCGGGGAAACCGGACAACCCACTCGGATGAAACCGTTTTTGCACCGCAAAACCACTTTCGCGGCGCGAATAGGTGGCAGTTCCCCATGATAGCGTCACCAACGATCGTGCCCGTCGTCCGGCGGGCGCGGGCTGTCGGCGCCCCCGTTTTCCAACAACAAGAGCGTGGCCCCCCGATGAACTTCACCAGCCTGGGGTTCCTGCTGTTCATCACGGCCTTCACGGCGGGCTTCATGATGCTCGCCAGGACGCGGCTGTTCACGCCGCTGCTGCTGGTGTCCAGCTACATCTTCTACGGCTTCTGGGATTACCGCTTCTGTCTGCTGCTCGCCGGCACGACGCTGCTCGACTTCTATTGCGGCCTGCGCATCGCCGACGCGCCGAACCGGGCCACCGCGCGCATCTTCATGCAGCTCAGCCTCGCCACCAACCTGGCGATCCTGTTCTTTTTCAAATACTTCAACTTCTTCATCGACAGCGCGCAGGTGGCGCTGGCCTCGCTCGGCCTCGACGTCGGGCACCGCACGCTGTCCATCATCCTGCCGGTCGGCATTTCCTTCTACACCTTCCAGAATCTCAGCTACACGCTGGACCTCTATCTCGGCCATCTGGAGAAGCCGGAACGGTCCCTGCTGCGCTACGCGACCTTCGTCGCCTTCTTCCCGCAGCTCGTCGCCGGGCCGATCGTCCGGGCGCGCGACCTGCTGCCCCAGATCCAGAACGGCCCGCGCCACGACGTCAGCTTCGCCGTCCGCTTCGCCGGGCTGGAGAAGATCATCTGGGGCTATTTCCTCAAGCTCGGTCTGGCCGACAACGCCGCCGCCGTGGTCGACGCGCGCTTCGCCCAGCCGGAGTTCTTCAACGCGCTGAACCACGTCATCGGGCTGATCTGCTTCTCGCTCCAGATCTATGGCGACTTCGCCGGCTACTCGCTGATCGCCATCGGTCTGGCGCAGATCTTCGGCTACACGCTTTGCCAGAACTTCGCCCGCCCCTACTTCGCGATGGGCATGAAGGACTTCTGGCGGCGCTGGCACATCTCGCTGTCCACATGGTTCCGCGACTACGTCTACATCCCGATGGGCGGGGGGCGCACCCACTGGCTGCGCATCCGCAACCTGACCATCGTGATGCTGGTGTCCGGCCTGTGGCACGGCGCCGCCTGGACCTTCGTCCTGTGGGGCGCCATGCACGCCACCCTGATGGCGGCGGAGGATGGCGTGCGCTGGCTGGCCAGGCGCAGCCCGCTGCGGCTGAGCGGCGCGCCGCTGGTCGTGGGCAAGCTGCTGACGGTCGGGCTGGTCTTCCTTCTGATCACCCTGACCTGGCTGCCCTTCCGCGCCGACGACATGCACACGGTGCGGACCATCCTGGGCATCATCGCCGAGGGCGACTTCAGCCTGCCGCGCGGGATGCAGCAGATGAGCTACCTGGTCCGCGTCGCCCTGTTCGGCCTCGTGGTCCTGATGATCGACGCGATGATCGAGTTCGGGGCCGGGCGCCGCTACGCCGGGGTCAACGTCGTGGTCCGCTCCGCCGGCTGCGCCACGCTGATCCTGATGCTGCTGCTCTTCGGCAACTTCGCCAACCGATCCTTCATCTATTTCCAGTTCTGAGGGAGCCCGAACCATGATCCGCCTTTTGGCCGCCGTCGGACTGATCCTGGGCATGGTGGTCGCCATGGACCGCGCGGTGGCGTCCTGGATGGGCGACACGCTCCTCCAGTCGTCGGACCGCTTCATGACCGTCTACCGCAAGGGACCGCCCGCCGACGTGGTGATCCTGGGCAACTCCCGCGCCGACAACCACTTCCCGGTGGAGGAGGTGCAGGCGCTGACCTGCGGCCGGGTGCTGAACCTGGGCATGGGCGGCGCCCCCACCACGGTCGGCGACCTGCTGTGGGAGGATTATCTGGACCGGCACGGCGCCCCCCGCCTGCTGCTGGTCGAGCCGACGAGCGTGGTCGACGATCCCAAGGCGCTCGCCGACCTGCCGCTGCTGGCCTACTACTCGGAGCGGGTGGACGGCTTCATCCGGCAGGTCGACGCCACCATGTGGGCCTCCAACAAGCTGTTCAACACGCTGATCTTCAACAACAACCAGACGATCCGGCTGGCCTTCGACGGGCTGCACCCGACCGGCGACCGGACGCTGAGCGGCACCATGTCGCCCTTCCTCAAGGCCCAGCTCGAAAAGGCCCCGGCGGAGCGGATGGAGGGCTTCCAGCCGAACTGGGACGCGCTGGACCGCATCATCGGAACGGCGCGCGAGAAGGGCACGCGGGTCGCCGTGGTCATCACGCCCTTCTTCCCCGGCTACATCGAGAAGGTGACCAACTTCGACGCCTTCTTCGAGGATCTGAAGGCCCGCCTGCCGCCCGACGTGCCGGTGATCGACACCCGCCGCGAGGTCGAGGACGAGGCCCATTTCGTGGACGCCCTGCACATCAACCAGGACGGCGTCCGCGTGATGCTGGCGCGGATGGAGGACCGGCTGCGCCCGCTCGCCGACTGCCCCGCCGACACGGCCCCGGCCGAGGCCATCGCCCAGATCCGCACGGACACCCACACCGCCGCGCGGCCCTGAAACCCCGCATAAAGAAAAGCCCCGCCTCCCGAACCGGGAAGCGGGGCTTTTTCTTGGTCGAAGGCCCGGTCAGTAGAGGCCGCCGGTGCCCACCGTCGCCGCCGAGGGCGGTGCCGCCGGGGCGCCCCAGCCGCCCGGCTGCTGGGCCGCCGGATCGCCGCCGGGCACTCCGCCGGTCCAGCCGCCGTCCGCGGCGTGGGCCGAGCCGTCCAGCACCATCTGCGGCTGGTCGGGGTTCGGCTCGGTGCCGGGGATGAAGGCCTCCCAGATCGCCTTGCGCTCGCCGGGCTGGGCAAGGCGCCCGTTCTCCGGGTTGACGCGGACGAGGCGCAGGCCGCGCGGCACGCGGAACGGCGTGGCCGGCTGGTCCTTCAGCGCCACCTCCATCACGTCCTTGAACACCGGCACCGCCGCCGAGCCGCCGGTCTCGCGGGCGCCCAGCGAGCGCGGCTGGTCGAAGCCGATGTAGGTGCCGACGACGAGGTCGGGCGAGAAGCCCATGAACCACGCGTCGTGGCTGTCGTTGGTCGTGCCGGTCTTGCCGGCCAGCGGCTTGCCCAGCGACAGCAGCTTCGTCGCCGTGCCGCGCTGCACGACGCCCTCCAGCATGGAGACCATCTGGTAGACCGTGCGCGGGTCGTTCACCTGCTCCCGCGTGTCGGCGACGGCGGGAACGGCCAGCCCGTCGCTCCAGGCCACCTGGTTGCAGGAAGCGCAGGGGCGCGTGTCGTGGCGGAAGATGGTCTTGCCGTTGCGGTCCTGCACCCGGTCGATGAAGGTCGGGCCGACCCGCTTGCCGCCGTTGGCCAGCATGGCGTAGGCGGTGGCGAGGCGCAGCACCGTCGTCTCGCCCGCGCCGAGCGACATCGGCAGATAGGGCTGGAGGTTGTCGGTGATGCCAAAATTCTCGGCCACCGCCTTCACCTTGTCCATGCCGACGGCCTGGGCCAGACGGACGGTCATGACGTTCCGCGACTTCTCGATGCCGGCGCGCAGCGGCGTCGGGCCATAGAACTCGTGGCTGTAGTTCTCCGGCCGCCAGATCGGCTGGCCATGGCCGGGGTCGTATTCGAACGGCGCGTCCATCACCAGCGAGGACGGGGTGAAGCCCTGGTTCAGCGCCGCCAGATAGACGAAGGGCTTGAAGGAGGAGCCCGGCTGCCGCATCGCCTGGGTGGCGCGGTTGAAGGAACTCATGTGCGGGGAGAATCCGCCGACCATGGCGAGCACGCGGCCGGTGTGCGGGTCGAGCGCGACCAGACCGCCCTGCACCGCCGGGACCTGCCGCAGCGCGTAGGTGCCGGCGGGCGGCTCCTTGCCCTTCTCGTCCTTGCCGGCGGCCTCGACCAGGATCAGGTCGCCCAGCTTGGCGACGTCGGAGGGGCGGCGGATCTCCGGGCCCAGCCGGTTGTCGTCGCGCTGCGCCCGCGCCCAGCGCAGCTCGGCCAGCGGCACCCGGCCGCGCGAGCCGTCTGGCAGGCCGATGTCGAGCGCCCCCGCCTCGTCGTCCTTCAGCACGACCGCCAGATGCCAGCCCTCGGAACCGGGAGGCGGCGCCATGGAGGCGAGCTTCTTCGCCCAGTTGTCGAAATTCTCCATCTTGCCGACCGGACCGCGGTAGCCGTGGCGGCGGTCGTACTGGATCAGCCCGGTGCGCAGCGCCTTGGTCGCCGCCTGCTGGAGCACCGGGTCCATGGAGGCGCGGACCGACAGGCCGCCCTCATAGAGCGCCTGCTCGCCATAGAGTTTCACCAGCTCGCGCCGGACCTCCTCGGCGAAATACTCCGACGTCACATACTCCTGCTCGTCGCGCTTGCGCACGACCAGGGGCTTGGACTGGGCGATCTTGGCTTCCTCGGGGGTGATGTGCCCGTCCTCGGCCATGCGCCCGATCACCCAGTTGCGCCGCGCCATGGCGGCGTCGCGCTGGCGCTCCGGGTGGTAGTTGCTGGGCGCCTTGGGCAGGGCCGCCAGATAGGCCGCCTCCTCGATGTCCAGCTCGTCCAGCGCCTTGTTGAAGTAGTTCAGCGCCGCCGCCGCCACGCCGTAGGAGCGGTAGCCCAGGAAGATCTCGTTCAGGTACAGCTCAAGGATGCGGTCCTTGCTGAAGGCCCGCTCGATGCGGACCGCCAGGATCGCCTCCTTGATCTTGCGCGAGAAGGACACCTCGTTGGTCAGCAGCATGTTCTTGGCGACTTGCTGCGTGATCGTCGAGGCGCCCATCGGCCGGCGGTCGCGGCCGAGATTCTCCACGTTGGTCAGGATGGCGCGGGCGATGCCGACGGGATCGATGCCCTTGTGGTCGTAGAAGTTCTTGTCCTCGGCGGACAGGAAGGCGTTGGTCACGCGCTTCGGCATGGCGTCGATGGGGACGAACACGCGCTTTTCCGACGCGAACTCCGCCAGCAGGCGTCCGTCGCCCGCATGGACGCGGGTGGTCACCGGCGGTTCGTAGTTGGCGAGCTTGGTGTAGTCCGGCAGTTCGTGATCGTAATGGTCCAGCATGTAGACCAGCCCTCCCGCCCCGGCCAGGGCGAGGATCACGACGGCCATCAGGGCGGACAGAATAAAGCGCATGACGGTTCCCAGACAGGCATGGCGGCGGTCCCGCCGACTTCGTCCGGGACAGAGACCGGGAAGACGCGGAACCATCCGATGGGCGGCATCCTACACCGCGAGGGGCGGCAGTCCGACTCCCTCGCAGCCATGTCAGGAAAATGTGACGGCCACAAGGCGCATGCAAGAAAGTGGTGAACGGGTAAGGCGTATGCCCGCCCGCCTCCGGCCGCATGGCTGCGGTTTAGATTCGACCGGGTCTCAGCTCTTCTGCGCGCCGGTCAGCCATTTGAAATAGGCGTCGATGGTGCGGACCATGCCGCGGCCCAGCTTCTCGCGGTGCGCCGACTTGCTCAGCAGGCTGACGTCCTGGGGGCTCGACAGATAGCCCATCTCGACCAGCGCGGACGGCATGTCCGGCGCGGTCAGCACGGCGAAGCCGGCCTGACGGTGCGGCTTGTTGGGGATCAGCTTGACCTCGCGGCCAAGATGCTCCAGCGCCATGTTGGCGAACCGCTTGGAGTGGTTCATCGTGTCGCGCTGGGCGAGGTCGATCAGGATCGAGGCCACCAGATCGTTCTCGGAGGACAGGTCCATGCCGGCCAGGGCGTCGGCCCGGTTCTCCTTGGCGGCCAGCATCTCCGCCTCGCGGTCGGACGCCCGGTCGGACAGGGTGTAGATGGACAGGCCGCGCATGTTGGCGGACCCGATGCTGTCGGCGTGCAGCGACAGGAACAGGTCGGCGTTGGACTCCCGCGCGATGGCGACGCGGTCGCGCAGGCGGATGAACACGTCCTTGTCGCGGGTCAGCCGCACCCGGTAGCGGCCGCTTCCTTCGAGCTGGCGCTTCAGCTCGCGCGCCATCGCCAGCGTGATGTCCTTCTCGTACACCCCGCCGACGCCGACCGCGCCGGGATCGACGCCGCCATGGCCGGGATCGACGACGATCATCGGCTTCTCCGGCACCGGCGCCGCCCGCGGCGGGACCGGCGGCGGCAGGGCCGCGGCAACCGGCACGATGGGGTCCCGCTTGGCCGGCGGGCGCGCCGCCTCGCGGCTCACCGACGCGGTGCTGGTGGTGGCGGCGACCGGGGCGGAGGCGGCGAACTGCGCCGGGGTGGTGCGGGCGATGTCGAGGACGAAGCGCGGCTTGAAGCCGTCGCGCGGCGGGATGAGGTAGGACTCGACCACCCGCGCCGGCCCGTCGGTCTCCACCACGAGGCGGGAGGCGCCGCCGTCGCGCCCCTCGAAGCGGTAGCGGGCGACCAGCCCCTTGCCCGCCATCACCGTGTTGCCGCCCGGCCAGCTCACGTCGGGCAGATCGACCACGACGCGGTAGGGCGAGCCGTGCACCGACACGGTGAAGGGCACCGAGTCGGTGAGTTCCAGAACCAGCCGCGTCTTGTCGGGATGCAGGCCCAGCCGCGCGTTCAGTACGGACACCCGCTCCTGCACCGGCGGCGGAAAGGGCAGCGCCGCGGTGGTCTGGGCCCGCGCCGGAGCGCACGGCAGGGCGACCGCCCCCAGAAGGGCGCCCAGCGCAGCGACAATCGCGAGCAATCGGGGCATCCGTTCCACCAAAAACCACAAACCGGCAAAGCCAGCGCCCAGCTATAGCGCAGCGAAATCAAGGCGCTCAACCGTGGTGTCCGGGCGCGTGGCGGAATTGTCGGCGAGGGTGCCGTTCGTGCAACAGTGCCCCGCTCCGCCCCCACCCCGGCGGAATGCCGCCGAACCGGATGCGGCGGACCGCAACTTTCGCCGAATTCCACGTTGTGCATGGTTTCGTGCTTGTCTATGGTAGCTCTGCGACATACCGCGACCCACCAGCCCACTCTTCCGAGAGGTTTCTCTTTGGAGTGGCTGTGGGCGTCGCCCGCGGACCCCCACGGCCGAAATTTACATCATCGGGCGCGGTCCGGGGCGTGACGCTTATGGGTTGCCGGTGGATTGGGACGAAACCTCGAAGCTGGTGCCGGCCGCAAGGCCGTAACCCGGAGGCCGAAGCCCGACCCGTCCTGGCTGCTTCGTCAGCGCCGTTCGACGGGTTAGGGGCCGGTTCCGCAGGCTTCGCTCACAACGATGACGCGCCCTGGCGGCTTGTCCGTCGCGCGGGCGGCCTGGGGCGTCATGGGGATCTTGTATGGCCAAGCGCATGCTGGTGGACGCCACGCACCCGGAGGAAACCCGGGTCGCCGTGGTCAATGGGAACAGACTCGAAGACCTCGACTTCGAAATCGCCACCCGGAAGCAACTCAAGGGCAACATCTACCTTGCCAAGGTGACCCGGGTCGAGCCGTCGCTGCAGGCGGCCTTCGTGGAATATGGCGGGAACCGCCACGGCTTCCTCGCCTTCTCGGAAATCCATCCCGACTATTACCGCATCCCGATCGCCGACCGTGAGGCCCTGCTGGCCGAGGAGCGCCGGCTGGAGGAGCAGGCCGAGGCCCGCGCCGAGGCCGCCGCCGACGGCGCCGTGATGGCCGAGCCGATCCGCCCGGACGTGGTGGTCGAGGAAAACTCCCCGATGCCCGGCTCCTACGCCGAGGCCGAGGGCGACGGCTTCGAGGGCGATGTCCCGGCCTTCGCCACGGACGCCGGTTCGGACGGTGGTTCGGACGAGGCCGCGGACTCGGACGAGGCTCCGGAAGGCGCCGCTCCGGCCGAAAGCCCGGACGTCATCGGCGGGGACGAGGTCGAGGAGGCCCACCGCCGCCGCGCCCGCCCGCTGCGCAGCTACAAGATCCAGGAGGTCATCAAGCGCCGGCAGGTCATGCTGGTCCAGGTGACCAAGGAGGAGCGCGGCAACAAGGGCGCGGCTCTGACCACCTACCTGTCGCTGCCCGGCCGCTACTGCGTGCTGATGCCCAACACGGGCCGCGGCGGCGGGATTTCCCGCAAGATCACCAACCCGGCCGACCGCAAGCGCCTGAAGGAGATCCTGTCCGATCTCGACATTCCGGAAGGCATGGCGGTCATCCTGCGCACCGCGGGGCTGGAGCGCTCCAAGCAGGAAATCAAGCGCGATCTCGAATATCTGCTGCGCCTGTGGGACGACATCCGCGTCCAGACGCTGAAGTCCTCCGCGCCCTGCCTCATCTATGAGGAGGCGAACCTCATCAAGCGCTCGATCCGCGATCTCTACACCGACGACATCGACGAGATCTGGGTGGAGGGCAGCGCCGGCTTCAACACCGCGCGCGACTTCATGCGCATGATGATGCCGAGCCACAGCAAGCGCGTCATGCAGTACCAGGACGACACGATCCCGCTGTTCCACCGCTATCAGGTGGAAACGCAGATCGACGCGATCCACAGCCCGGTCGTGCAGCTCCGCTCCGGCGGCTACATCGTCATCAACCCGACCGAGGCGCTGGTCTCCATCGACGTCAACTCGGGCAAGTCGACGCGCGAGCGCAACATCGAGGAAACGGCCTACAAGACCAACCTCGAAGCCGCCGACGAGGTGGCGCGCCAGCTCCGCCTGCGCGACCTCGCGGGCCTCATCGTGATCGATTTCATCGACATGGAGGAGCCCCGCAACAACGCCGCGGTGGAGCGCCGCCTGAAGGAGGCGATGAAGAACGACCGGGCGCGCATCCAGCTCGGCCGCATCTCCGCCTTCGGCCTGCTCGAGCTGTCGCGCCAGCGCCTGCGCCCGTCGCTGCTGGAGACCAACTTCGAACGCTGCCCGCACTGCTCCGGCACCGGCGTCATCCGCTCGGTGGAGTCCGCCTCGCTGCACGTTCTGCGCGCCATCGAGGAGGAGGGCATCCGCAAGCGGTCGTCGGAGATCACCGTCTTCGTGCCGACCCGCATCGCGCTCTACATCCTCAACCAGAAGCGCGGCGAGCTGACCAAGATCGAGGACCGCTACCGGTTCCGCGTCATGGTCCAGGCCGACGACACGCTAATCGCGCCGGACCTGCGGCTTGAGCGCGTCAAGGCCCGCACGCCGGAAGACGACGTGCCGCTGGTCAGCGCCGAGCGCGTCCTGGCCGAGACCGACCGCTTCCTGGCCGCCGAGGCCGAGGAGGCCGAGGAGGAGGCGTCCGTCGCCGAGGCCGTCGAGGCCGCCGGCGCCGCCGGGGCCGAGGTTGCGGACCGCGCCGACGCCGCCGGGGAGAGCGAGGGCGACCGCCGCCGCCGCCGCCGCCGCCGCCGTGGCCGCGGGCGCGACCGCGAGGATGGCCGCGCGCCGTTCGGCGAGTCCGCCGAAGCCTCCGACGAGGCGACCGAGGGTGACGAGATCGAAGCCGAGGCCGCCGCCGACGCCGACATCGATGAGACGGCGGTCGACGAGGAAGCGATCGAGCGCGCCCAGATCGACGCGCCGGAATTCGTCATCAACGACGTCGATGTCGGTCCCGCCCACCTCGAGGACGACGAGGACGAGGACACCGATCTGGCCGCCTCCGAGGCGGAAGACGGCGCCGATGCCTTCGAGGCCAACGGTGACGGGAATGGCGAGCGCAAGAAGCGCCGCCGCGGCAAGCGCGGTGGTCGCCGGCGGTCCCGCCAGCGCGAGGGCCTGGAGGCCGGCGAGGGTCTGCCCGCCGACGGCGCCGAAGGCGAGGCGGAAGGCGAGTCCTTCCCGACCGCCGTCGAGGCCGGCCGCGCCGTCAATCCGCCGGAACTGCCGGCGGACATGGAGCCGGTCGAGTTCGACTGGGTGCTGACCAGCGCGGTGGCCGCCGAGGACGCTCCGGAAACCACGGCGGACACCGCCGCGGAACCGGCCGTCGAGGAGGCCGTCCCGGTGGCGGAGGAGGCTCCGGCCCGCAAGCCGCGCCGTGGCCGCGCCAAGGCGACCGCCGCCGAGGCTGCCGAAGCGGTGACGGCGGAGCCGGAAGCGGCCCCCGCCAAGCCGAAGCGCGCCGCGAAGGGCGCCGCCAAGGGTGGCAAGGCCGCTCCCAAGGCCGCCGCTCCGGAGGAAACCGCTCCGCCGCCGGCCAAGCCGTCGCGCAGCCGCAAGGCGAAGACCGTGGCCGCCGAGGCCGCCCCTGCCCCGGCGCCGGTTGCGGCCCCGGTCGCCGAGGAGGCGAAGAAGCGCCCGGCGCGCAAGCGCAAGACCGCGGCGGACGCTCCCGCCGAGGCCGCGCCCGCTCCGGCCCCGGTTGCGGCTCCGGTCGCCGAGGAGGCGAAGAAGCGTCCGGCGCGCAAGCGCAAGACCGCGGCGGACGCTCCCGCCGAGGCCGCGCCCGCTCCGGCGGTCAGCGAGACGCCGGCGACCCCGGCCGACGAGCCGGCCGGCGCCGCTCCGGAGGCCAAGCCGCGCCGGGGTTGGTGGAGCCGCTAAAAGCGCGCTTCATCACCGTAAAGACTGGAAAAGGCGCCTCGCGGCGCCTTTTCCTTTTCCTGAGAACCGCGAAGGGTCCCGACCATGAGCAAGGCCTTCACCCGGGAGAACGACTCCGCCGGCGACGACGACGAGGCCGACGATCCCAAACCCTTGCCCAAGGGTGTGAAGAACTACATGACGCCCGAAGGCTTCCAGCGCATGCAGGAGGAGCTGCGCTCGCTGCTGCGCGTCGAACGCCCGAAGGTGGTCGAGGTGGTGTCCTGGGCGGCCGGCAACGGCGACCGCTCGGAAAACGGCGACTACATCTACGGCAAGAAGCGCCTGCGCGAGATCGACCGGCGCATCCGCTTCCTGACCAAGCGTCTGGAATCGGCGGAGGTGGTCGATCCCACCCTCCAGAAGAACCGCGACCGCGTGTTCTTCGGCGCCACCGTCACCTACGCGCGGGAGGACGGGACGGAGAACACCATCACCATCGTCGGCGCCGACGAGGTGGACATGGACCGCGCCCATGTGAGCTGGATTTCGCCCATCGCCCGCGCCCTGCTGAAGGCGCAGGAGGGCGACGTGGTGGATCTGCGCACCCCCGCCGGGCTGGAGCAGATCGAGGTCATCGCCATCCGCTATCCGGGCGACGGGGAGTAAAAAAGCTGGGGCTAGAGAAGCCCCAGCTCCTCCAGTTCGGCGCGCAGTCCGGCGGCGCCGGAGAAACGGTGCGCCGTCATGCCGATGGTGCGGGCAGCCTCGACGTTGGCGGGGCTGTCGTCGATGAAGACGCAGTCCGCGGCCCGCAGGCCGTAGCGATCCAGCAGGAGCTGGAAGATCGCCGGGTCCGGCTTCACCAGCCGCTCGTCGCCGGACACGACGATCCCGTCGAAGACGTTCAGGAAATCGAAGCGCCTGCGGGTCAGCGCCAGCTTCTCCGACGAGAAGTTGGTGATGGAGTAGAGCGGCGTCCCGCGCTGCTTCAGCTCCATCAGGATCTCCGGAGTCCCGGCCATCGGGCCGGGCACCATCTCCTCCCACCGCTCGTGATAGGCGCGGATCAGCTCGCGGCAGTCGGGAAACTCGGCGGTCAGGAGGGCGACCGCCTCGTCCCACGGGCGGCCGCGATCCTGTTCCAGGTTCCAGGCGGGGGTGCAGACATTGTCGAGGAAGTCCTCCATCAGGTCCTCGTACCCGTCGAACAGCTCGCGGTAGAGATGCCGCGGGTCCCATTCGATGAGCACCTGACCGATGTCGAAGACGACGGTGGTCGGCTTGGTCATCGTCAATTCCCGTCCCGGCCTCAGCCCTTGCGGGCCGCGGCGACAAGGTCCTTCATCTGGTCCAGCTTGATGGCGCCGGGGACCAGCTCGTCGCCGATGATGAAGGCCGGGGTGCCGCGTATGCCCAGCTCCTCGGCCAGCGCCTGGTTGGCAGCGATGACCTTCAGCACCTCGGGGCTGTTCATGTCCTTCTTCAGCCTGTCGGTGTCCAGCCCGACCGACTTGGCCAGCCGCTGGATCACGTCGTCGTCGAGCTGGCCGCGGTGGGCCATCAGCGCGTTGTGGAATTCCAGATACTTGCCCTGCCCGCGCGACGCCAGGGCCGCCTTGGCCGCGGTCAGCGAGGCCGGGCTGAGGATCGGGAACTCCTTGAAGACGAAGCGCAGCTTGCCGTCGTCCTTGATCAGGCGCTCGGTGTCGGCCTGCACGGCCTTGCAATAGCCGCACTGGTAGTCGAAGAACTCGACCACCGTCACGTCGCCCTTGGGGTTGCCGGCGACCGGATCGGCGGGGTTCTGGAACAGCGCCGCCTTGTTCTCGGCCAGCGCCGTCTTGGCCTTCTGCTCCTCGGCCATCTTCTGGCGCTTCTGGAGCGAATCCACGGCCTCCAGGATGATCTCGGGGTTCTTCAGGATGTAATCGCGCACGACCTCCTCGACGGCCTTGCGCTGCGCGTCGTCCATCGGGCTCTGGGCCTGGAGGGCGGGGGCCAGCAGACCCGTCGGAAGGGCCAGCGCGGCGGCGAGCGCCAGGGCGGCGGGGCGGAAGCGGGTCATGTCGAACTCTCTCGTGGGGAGCCAATACGGCGCGAATCGGGGCGATACTGTGGACCGGGACGGCGGGGTCAGGCAAGACGGCTGTGCGCCGCCCAAAGGGAGGAGCCTCACTTGCCGCCCGCCTGGCCGCGGATGTCCTGGGCGCGCAGCCAGCCGGGGGAGCCGGCGGGCAGCAGCTTCTCCGCCCGCTCCGCCTGGAAGCGGGCCATCGGCTTGTCGCCGCGGGCGAAGGCCTCCTCGGCGGTGGCGTAGGCGACCATGCCGGCGTTGCCCTTCATGCTCCAGGCCTGGGCCATCAGCCGCCACAGGAAGGCGGACTGCGCCTGCGTCTTGGAGGCCACCTGAAGGTTGCGCAGCGCCTCGTCGGCCAGCCGGCTGTCGTTCTGCTCCATCAGCGAATGGGCCAGCGAGACGCGGATGCTGCCGGCGTCCGGCTCCAGCTCGATCGCCTTGCGGTAGGGGGCGGCGGCGTCCACCGCCCGCCCGTTCTGAAGCATCAGGTCGCCCTTCATCTCGTAGAGGAAGGCGTTCTTCGGCTCCTGGGCGATCAGACCGTCGACCAACGGCAGGGCCTGCCGGACCTCGCCGCGCCGGAAATAGGCGTAGGCCCGGCCGTAGCGCGCGACGAAGGACGGATCGTCCGCCTTGTAGCGGCGCAGCGCCCCGTTGGGGTCCAGATAGGCGTAGAGCTTGGCCTGGATGCGGTGGAACTCCTCGTTCCACTGCGCCGGAACCGGCTTCTTGCCGGCGCGCGACCGCTCCACGAAATTGCGCACCGTCTCGATGCGCTCGCGGGTCAGCGGGTGGGTGCGGCGGTAGCCGGCGTCGCGGTCCACCAGCAGCGGATCGTCGGCGGCGCCCAGCTTCTCCAGGAAGGTGACCAGACCCTCCGCCGAGATGCCGGACTGCTCCATGTAGGACAGGCCGGCCTGGTCGGCCGAGGATTCCTGGCTGCGCGAGAAGGACAGGAAGTTACGCTCCGCCAGATGCTGACCCAGCATGACGCCCGCCGCACCGGCCCCGGCGTTGCCCGCGGCGATGCCGCCGACGATGCCGATGCCCATGCCGATCAGCGAGGAGAGGAAGGCGTTCTCCATCGCCTCCGACCCGCGGACCAGATGGCCGCCGGCGATGTGGCCGGTTTCGTGGGCGATCACGCCGATGAGCTGCCCGGCGTCCTCCAGCCCCAGCAGCAGGCCGGTGTGCAGGAAGATGTTCTGCCCGCCGGCGACGAAGGCGTTCATGGTGTTGTCGTTGACCAGGACGATGTTCACCGCGTCCGGATCGATGCCGGCGGCCTGGAAGATTGGCCGCGCCATGTCGCGGATGATATGTTCCGTCTCGGCGTCGCTCAGGAATTGCATCTCCTGGCGCCGCTGCGCGCCCGCGGGCGGCGACCACGACAGAACCATCACGGCAACCATGGCGATGACCGAAACCAGCCTGCTGGGCTTGCGCACCGTTTCTTCCTCCGCACACCGGGGCACCGGGCAGCCGGTCAAGATGCCGGTCCGGGCGCCCCATTCCACCCGCCGAATCTGGCAAGGGTTGGGCGCGATTGCCATAGCCGCATCGCTGGTGGGCGGCTGCGTCAACACGAAATACCGCACCGGGGCCCCCGCCCAGAACTACATCGCGGCGGACGAGCCGCGCGCGGCGGAGATCGGGCGCGACATCATCGCCCAGGGCGGCAAGGCCGGCGACGCCGCCGCCGCCATGGCGATGGCGATGACGGTCACCCTGCCGTCGCGCGTCGGGATGACCGGCGGCGGGGTCTGCGTGGTGTTCGACGCCGCGAAGAAGGAAACCCGCACGCTCGACTTCCTGCCCCGCCCGGCAAACTCCACCGCCGGCGCCGGCGGGGCCGCCCTGCCCGGCTTCCTGCGCGGCGTCTACGCGCTCCAGGCCTCCACCGGGGCGATGCGCTGGGAGCAGGCGGTGGTCCCGGCCGAACAGCTCGCCCGCTCCACCCCGGTCAGCCGGGCGCTGGCCCGCGACCTCGCCGACTCCGCGTCCCGCCTGTCCGCGGATCCGGAGGCGCGCCGCGTCTTCCTGCCCACCGGCGCGCCGCTGGCCGAAGGCGCGCCGCTGAGCCAGCCGGAGCTGGCTGCCAGCCTGTCGCAGGTGCGGCGCAGCGGCATCGCCGCCATGTATGGCGGGCCGCTGGGTGGCGCGGTGGCACAGGCCGCCGCCATCGACCCCGCCGCGGTCCGCGGGTTCCAGCCGCGCTGGACCGGCACCGCGGCGATTCCGCTTGGCATCGTCTCCATGCATTTCGCCCAGCTTCCCGAGACCGGCAACGGCGCGGCCCTGACCGCCGCCTGGAACGACGCCGCCGACCTGCCGTCCGACCAGCGCGCCGCCCGCGTGGCCCAGGCGCTGGGCGCCACGGGCAGCGGCGCTTCCGCTCCCGGCGCCGGCCTCGTCGTGATCGACCATGAGGAGAACGGGGTCGCCTGCTCCTTCACCATGGGCGCGCCCTTCGGCAGCGGCCGCATGGTGCCGGGCACCGGCCTGCTGGCCGCCCGCGCGGTGGACGGCGCCGGCTTCGGCGCGCCCGCCCTGCTGACCAACGCCATCGTCGGGCGCACCCAGTTCGCCGGGGCGGCCAGCGCCGCCGGCAACGACGGCCCCGCCGCCGCGCCCGCCGCCCTGCTGACCGCCGCCCTGCCCGCCGCGCTCGACAAAGAGCCGGGAGCCGCCATCCGCGTCAGCCGCGCCGCGAACGGCCCGGGCCGCGCCACCTTCGTCACCTGCCAGACCTCCATGGAGAGCGGCTGGAAGGAATGCCAGATCGCCGCCGACCCGCGCGCCCACGCCCTGGGCATGCTGGTCGAAACCGAGCGTTGATGTTCAAAAGTCTGGAATCATGAGCAAAGCACCCAAAGTCTCCAAACGGGGCGCCATCCCGCCCTTCTTCGTCATGGAAGTGATGCGCGCCGCCGCCGAGCGCGAAGCCGCCGGCCTGGAAGTCCTGCACATGGAGGTTGGGCAGCCCTCGACCGGCGCGCCGAAGGGCGTGCTGGAGGCCGCCCACCGCATGCTCGACGCCGACGTGCTGGGCTACACCGGGGCGCTGGGCATCCCGGCGCTGCGCGCGGCCATCGCCGGCTGGTACCGCGACCGCTACGGGATCGACGTGCCGGAGCGGCGCGTGGTGGTCACCACCGGCTCCTCGGGCGCCTTCCAGCTCGGCTTCCTGGCGGCCTTCGATCCGGGCGACCGGGTGGCCATGGCCTCGCCCAGCTACCCGGCCTACCGCCACACGCTGACCGCCATCGGGGTCGAGCCGGTGGAGCTGCCGACCGGGCCGGAGCACCGCTTCCAGCCGACCATCGAGCTTCTGGAACAGCTTGACCCGCCCATCCAGGGGTTGATCGTCGCCAGCCCGGCCAACCCGACCGGCACGATGCTGAGCCGCGAGGAGCTGACCGCGCTCGCCGCCTGGTGCGACGCCAAGGGCGTGCGCCTTGTCTCCGACGAGATCTACCACGGCCTGACCTACGGGCCGGAGGCCGTCACCGCCGCCGAGGTCAGCGAGAGCGCGCTGGTGGTGAACAGCTTCTCCAAGTACTTCTCGATGACCGGCTGGCGACTCGGCTGGATGATCGTTCCGGACGACCTGATCCGCTCGGTCGAATGCCTCGCTCAGAACCTGTTCATCTCGGCCCCCAGCCTGTCGCAGGCCGCCGCGGTCGCCGCCTTCAGCTGCACCGAGGAGCTGGACGGCCATGTCGCCCGCTACGCCCACAACCGCGAGCTTCTGCTGAGGGAGCTGCCGAAGGCCGGGTTCGACAAGCTGGCTCCGGCGGACGGCGCCTTCTACATCTACGCCGACGTGACGGAGATGACCGACGACAGCGAAGCCTTCTGCAAGCGCATCCTGGCCGAGACGGGCATCGCCTGCACCCCCGGCGTCGACTTCGATCCGGCCCGCGGCCACCGCTTCGTGCGCTTCAGCTTCGCGGGCTCGGAGGCGACCATCGCCGAGGCGGCGCGGCGGCTGATCGCCTGGAAGAGGTAGGATAGCCCTTCGGCTCTCGCGCCGACCGCCACCCCGACCCTCCCCCGCTGCGCAAGGGAGGGCGCCTTCTGCGATGCGGCGTCCGTCCCCTCCCCTGCGAAAGCGGGGGAGGGTTAGGTGGGGGGCTCTACGCGACCACTTTGTTAAGCAGCCACCAGGGCGGAACTCAGTAGGCGTATTCCTTGAACACCGGATCGACGCTGCCGCCCCAGGCACCGTTGAACTTCGCCAGAAGCTCGTCGGCGGGCGTCTGGCCGGACTCGGCGATGTCGAGGAGGGTGTTCAGGAAATGCGCCTCGTCGTCGCCCCAGTTGTCGTTGCGGGCGCGGCGGGCCAGACCGCCGCGGGCGATCTCCAGCACCTCAAGCGCGACCTCCCGCACCGTGCGGCCGCGGAAGGAGGTGCGCAGTGCGTGGCGCGGCACCTCGGCGCGCAGGTGGGCGCGTTCCTCCGTCGTCCAGCCCTTCACGAGGTCCCAGGCGGCGTCGAGCGCCTGGGTGTCGTAGAGCAGCCCGACCCACAGGGCCGGCAGGGCGCACAGGCGGCGCCACGGGCCGCCGTCGGCGCCGCGCATCTCCAGATACTTCTTCAGACGCACCTCGGGGAAGGAGGTGGTCATGTGGTCGGCCCAGTCGGTGATCAGCGGGACCTCGCCCGGCAACGCCGGCAGGCGGCCCTGCATGAAGTCGCGGAAGGACTGGCCGGAAGCGTCGATGTAGGTGCCGTCGCGGTAGACGAAGTACATCGGCACGTCGAGCAGATAGTCCACGTACCGCTCGAACCCGAAGCCGTCCTCGAACACGAAGGGCAGGTCGCCGGTGCGGTCGGGATCGGTGTCGGTCCAGATGTGGCTGCGGAAGCTCTGGAAGCCGTTCGGCTTGCCCTCGGTGAAGGGCGAGTTGGCGAACAGCGCCGTGGCGATGGGCTGAAGCGCCAGGCTGACCCGGAACTTCTTCACCATGTCGGCTTCCGACGCGAAGTCCAGGTTCACCTGCACGGTGCAGGTGCGCGTCATCATGTCGACGCCGAGGTTGCCGCGCTTGGGCATGTAGTCGCCCATGATCTTGTAGCGGCCCTTGGGCATCCAGGGGATCTCGTCGCGCCGCCATTTCGGCTGGAAGCCCAGGCCCATCATGGCGATGCCCAGCTCGCCCCCGATCTCCTTCACCTGATCGAGGTGGCGGTGCACCTCGGCGCAGGTCTGGTGCAGGGTCTCCAGCGGGGCGCCGGACAGCTCCACCTGCCCGCCCGGCTCCAGCGTGATGTTCGCCATGCCCTGGGTCAGGGCGATCAGGTTGCCCTTCTCCTCCACCGGCTCCCAGCCGAAGCGCTGCAGGCGGGTCAGCAGTTCGCCGATCCCGTCCGGCCCCTCGTAGGGCAGCGGCCGGTGGTCGGAGACGCGGTAGGCGAATTTCTCGTGTTCGGTCCCGATGCGCCACTGGTCGGCCGGCTTGTTGCCGGATTCCAGATAGGCCGCCAGTTGGCGGCGGTCGGTGATCGGTTCACCACGCGTCTGCGGAGGTGCGGACATGGAAGCTCCCGCTTTCAAAAAGTCTAAACTGGCCAACGAGTCAAACGGCCCGCCTCGGAACAGCGGCGCGTCGAGCGGCCCTTACTCCCCGACGGTGGGGTCGGCCGGCGCGCGGAAGGGCGGTCGGGTGTCGCCGCCGTCCGCCGTCCAGTCCCCCGCAAGGGCCTGCCAGCAGGCGAGCGCTGCGACCACCGCCGTGTCGGCCCGGAGAATGCGGGGCCCCAGACCGACGGGAACAACAAAGGGGAGTTTGCAAATTTCGTCAAGTTCGGACTGCGCAAAGCCGCCCTCCGGTCCGATCAGGAAGGCGGCGGGGCCGCGCGGACGGTCGCGGACGGCCTCCGCGATGGGGCGTACGTTCCCGGCTTCGGCGCACAGGTACAGCGTACGTTCCACCGGCCAGCCGGCCAGCGCCTTGTCCAGCGGCAGCGGGTCGGCCATCTCCGGCACGGTCAGCCGCTCCGACTGCTCGGCGGCCTCGATGGCGTTGGCGCGCAGCCGGTCGGTGTTGACTCGGTTGGGGTCGGTGCGGCGGGTGAAGACCGGCCACAGGCGCGACACGCCCAGCTCGCTGGCCTTCTCCGCGACGAAGTCGATGCGCCCGCGCTTGATCGGGGCGAACAGCAGCCAGAGGTCCGGCCCGGCCGCCTGGAGACGCCGCTGCGCCGTCACGGTGAGCGAGCACCAGCCCTTGCCGAAGCCGTCGATGGCGGCCAACCATTCGCCGTCCCGCCCGTTGAAGACGGCCACGACGTCGCCCTTGTCGAGCCGCAGGACATGGCGCAGGAAATGCGCCCGCTCGGGGTCGAGCCCCACCGCCTGCCCCTCGCCGAGGGGGCTGTCCACATAGAGGCGGGTCTTCGGTTGGTTTGCCATGGCGCGAGGTCTCCGGTGTGCGGCGCCGACTATAGCGATAACGCTCGGGGGCGGAAACGGCCCAGCCTTGCGGGGACCCACCCCCGCCGCTACCTTGCCCCCGGCTTCCTCCACTTCCTTTCCCCGAGTCCGCCATGACCAGCCCCGCCTCCCCCGCCCCCGGCGACTTCACCGACATCCGGCGCGGCGACTGGATCGACCGCTTCGCCCCGGCGGCGGTCCGTCCCTATCTGCGGCTGGCGCGTCTGGACCGGCCCATCGGCACTTGGCTGCTGCTGTTCCCCGGCTGGTGGAGCATCGCGCTGGCCGGCTCCGGGCCGCTGCCCGACCTCTGGCTGATGGCTTTGTTCGCGGTCGGCGCCGTGGTGATGCGCGGGGCCGGCTGCACGGTGAACGACATCCTCGACCGCGACTTCGACGCGATGGTCGAGCGCACGCGGACGCGCCCGATCCCCTCCGGGCAGGTGTCGGTCAAACAGGCGCTGGCCTTCCTCGTCCTCCAGCTTCTGGTCGGGCTGGCGGTGCTGGTGCAGTTCAATCCGCTGACCATCGGGCTGGGGGTTCTGTCGCTGGTCCTGGTCTTCACCTACCCGCTGATGAAGCGCATCACCTGGTGGCCGCAGGCCTTCCTGGGGCTGACCTTCAACTGGGGCGCCCTGATGGGCTGGACCGCGGTGCGCGGCGAGCTGGAATGGCCGGCGCTGGCGCTGTACGCCGCGGGCATCGTCTGGACGCTGGGCTACGACACCATCTACGCCCACCAGGACAAGGAGGATGACGCGCGAATCGGCGTGAAGTCCACCGCCCTGCGGCTGGGCGACCAGAGCAAGATCTGGATCTACGGCTTCTACACGCTGACCTTCGTGGGGATCGGCATCGCCGGGCGTCTGGCCGGATTGGGTGGGCTGTTCCTGCCGCTGCTCTCGCTGGCCGCGCTGCAGCTGTCCTGGCAGGTCGCGACCTGGAACCCCGACGATCAGACGGACTGCCTGAAGACGTTCAAGTCGAACCGCTGGTTCGGCTGGCTGGTGCTGGTGGCCTTCCTGGCCGGGAAGATCTGAGGCGGCCGAGGGGCTTGGAGGGGACTTGCAGGGGGCTTAGCGCGTCAGCTCGGCGACGGTGCTGTCGCCGGAGCCCGGCTTGCGCGCCGGCAGGACCGCGCGGACGCCCTCGGTGGAGGCCACCATCTCGACGCCGTTCCGGGAGGCCGGCAGGGTCGGCTTGCGCGCCGGCAGCACGGCGACCGTCATCACCGGCTGCGCCGTCTTCGCGGCCGTTCCCTTCCCGGAGAGGGTGAGCGAGGCGGTCAGCACCTGCGGCTTGCGCCCCGGAACGGCGACGGCGTGGCCCTTCACGGAGGCTTCCATCAGGCGCGGCCCGGCGGCCGGCTTGGGCGTGGAGCGGCCCTGCGGGGCGACGGCGAAGGTGCTGCCGATGCCGGCGCCGCGGGAATCGGCCTGACGGACATCCGCCTCCTCGCCCTCCGGCAGGATGAAGCCGTAGGTGGTGTAGACGCGCAGGCCGAGCTGGTCCGACGGCTCGTGCCAGACGCGGACGGCCGACCAGTCGTTGCGCGGCGAGACGTCGACCACGCGCATGTTGCGGCGCAGGCCGCGGCCGTCGAGCCAGGAGTGGTCCACCTCGATGGTGCGGCGGTCGATGATGTGGCTGACCAGGGAGACGTGGCCGCGGCCCAGCCGCTGCGACCGCTTGAAGACGAGGACGGAGCCGAGCGCCGGGCGCTGGTCGCGCTCATATTGGCTGGCGGCGGTGTTCCACCACGTCCAGGCGTCGCCCCGGATCTCGAAATCCGATATGGAACGCAGCGTGCGGACGCAATCCCCGTCCTGGGCCTGGGCTTGGGATATGGTGAACGGGCAGAGAGTGATGAACGCCGCGAACGATGCGCAGAGTGCAATCCCTTTCGACCTCATATCAGCCCCATGCCCTTTGTTTTTCTCCTTTCGAACGGGTAACACGGGACAGCAGGTGTGTCTACTCCGTTTGAATTATGTAACCAAAACCGGTTGTGGATAGATCATCCACGCCCGCGCAGCCCCCGCCGGGAGTCCAGTTATGAGCAACTTTACTCAAATCGACTTCATCCGCGCCAACACGGTCGTAACTCGGACTCCTTTGCTGCCTGAGATTGCCTTGCATCTGGCGACGGAAATCACGCCGCTGTGGGAAGCCACCGAGGATTCTTTGAAGGAGTCCAATGTACCGCCGCCCTATTGGGCCTTTGCTTGGCCGGGCGGTCAGGCGGTGGCGCGGCTCGTCCTCGACCGGCCGGAGCTGGTGGCGGGCAAGTCGGTGCTGGATTTCGCCGCCGGCACCGGGCTGGTCGGCATCGCCGCGATGATGGCCGGGGCGGCGCGCGTGCAGTCCTGCGACATCGACCGCTTCGCCCTGGCCGCCATCGCCCTGAACGCCGAATCCAACGGGGTCGACGTGAAGGCGGTCAGCGCCGATCTGGTGGACCGTCCCCTGCCCGGCATCGACGTCGTTCTGGCGGGCGACGTCTGCTACGAGAAGCCGATGGCCGACCGGGTGACCGCCTGGCTGCGCGCAATCGCCGCAACCGGCACGCTGGTCCTGCTGGGCGATCCGGGCCGCGCCTATGTCCCGCTCAGCGGAATCGAGCGGGTCGCGCAGTACAGCGTCCCGACCTCCCTGGAGCTGGAGGACCGCGAGATGCGCGAAACGACGATCTGGCGCCTGCTGCCGGAGGCCTGAGCCATGACCGTCGCGACGACCGCCCCGCGCAAGGGCGCGACCCGGATGGCCGACATCCCGCCGGAGGTGCTGGCCGACCTGAACGCGGGCCGGCGCGAGACCGCCACTCTGGCCGAATCGCTCGCCATCGACTTCGCCGCGCTGCTGGCCGCCGCCGTTCCGGAGGCCGCGGGCGCCGTGTCTTTCGACCCGAAGGAGGGCGTCACCCGGCGCATGGCGGCGGCGGGACGCGCGGTGGTCGAGCGCCTCGGTCCGGGTGCCGTGGAGCGGCTGGCCGCCCACCCCTCGGACACGGTGCGCGGCTGGGCCTGCTACGCGTTGGCGGCGGCCCCCGGCCTGACTCTGGCGGAACGGCTGGAGCGCGTCCGCCCGCTGGCCGACGATCCGCATTTCGGCGTGCGCGAATGGGCGTGGCTGGCGCTGCGCCCCCACATCGCCGCCGCCATCGACGAGGCGCTGATGCTCCTCACGCCCTGGACCGCCGAGCCGTCGGAGCGGCTGCGCCGCTTCGCCAGCGAGGCCACCCGCCCCCGCGGCGTCTGGTGCGGCCACATCGGCGCGCTGAAGACCGACCCGGCCCGCGGCTTGCCGGTGCTCGACCCGCTGCGGGCGGACGGCGCGCGCTACGTCCAGGATTCGGTCGCCAACTGGCTGAACGACGCGGCGAAGAGCCGGCCCGGCTGGGTGCAGGCCCTCTGCGCCCGCTGGGAGGTTGACAGCCCCGACCCGGACGCCACCCGCCGCATCGTCCGCCGCGCCCTGCGCAGCGTGCCCTGCGCAGTGTGAAGGAACCCGCGTGAGGCGGCACCTCACCCCTTGACGCGGCGCCCTCCAGGCCGATGCTAAGCGCCCTCTCCTGACCCGACCCCATCGCACCCGAACGGACCTTCGACCATGCCCTACACCTCGTTGCGCGACTTCATCGACCGGCTGGAGAAGGCCGGACGGCTGGTGGTGGTCCGGGAGCCGGTGTCCACGGCGCTGGAGATGACCGAGATCCAGACCCGCCTGCTTGCCGAAGGCGGCCCGGCGGTGCTGTTCGAGAACGTCATCAAGGCCGACGGCACGCGCTCGGAGATGCCGGTGCTGGTCAACCTGTTCGGCACGGTGGAGCGCGTCGCCTGGGGCATGGACCGCGAGCCGCACGAGCTGCGCGGCGTCGGCGAGACGCTGGCCTTCCTCAAGCAGCCGGAGCCGCCGGGCGGCTTCCGCGAGGCGATGGAACTGATCCCGCTGGCCAAGACCGTGCTGTCGATGAAGCCGAAGACGGTCGGTTCCGCCCCCTGCCAGGAGGTGGTTCTGACCGGCGACCAGATCGACCTCGGCCGCCTGCCGGTGCAGAGCTGCTGGCCGGGCGAGCCGGCGCCGCTGATCACCTGGCCGCTGGTCGTCACCAAGGGACCGACCGGCAAGCGCGAGGACGACTTCAACCTCGGCATCTACCGGATGCAGGTGCTGGGGAAGAACAAGACGATCATGCGCTGGCTGAAGCACCGCGGCGGCGCGCAGCACCATCACCGCTGGGCCTCCAGCGGCAAGCGCGAGCCGCTGCCCTGCGCGGTGGTCCTCGGCGCCGATCCCGGCACCATCCTGGCCGCCGTCACGCCGGTGCCGGACACGCTGTCGGAATACCAGTTCGCCGGGCTGCTGCGGGGCAAGAAGGTCGAGCTGGTGGACTGCAAGACCGTGCCGCTGAAGGTGCCCGCCCAGGCCGAGATCATCCTGGAAGGCCATGTCAGCCTGGACGAATACGCCGACGAGGGCCCCTACGGCGACCACACCGGCTATTACAACTCGGTCGAGCCCTTCCCGGTCTTCACCGTCACGGCGATGACCATGCGGCGCAACCCGATCTATCTGTCCACCTTCACCGGCCGCCCGCCTGACGAGCCGTCGGTGCTGGGCGAGGCGCTGAACGAGGTCTTCATCCCCCTGCTGATCCAGCAGTTCCCGGAGATCGTCGATTTCTGGCTGCCGCCGGAAGGCTGCTCCTACCGGATCGCCGTGGTCAGCATGAAGAAGGCCTATCCCGGCCACGCCAAGCGCGTGATGATGGGCGTCTGGTCCTTCCTGCGCCAGTTCATGTACACGAAATGGGTGATCGTCGTGGACGACGACATCGACGCGCGGAACTGGAAGGACGTGATGTGGGCGATGAGCACCCGCATGGACCCGGCCCGCGACATCACGGTGATCGAGGGCACCCCCATCGACTATCTGGACTTCGCCAGCCCCGAGTCGGGACTGGGCGGCAAGGTCGGGCTGGACGCCACCAACAAGTGGCCGCCGGAGACCAAGCGCGAGTGGGGCCAGAAGATCCGCATGGACCAGGGCGTGGTCGACGAGGTGTCGCGCAAATGGGCGTCCTACGGACTTCCGGGCAGCGGGACCCCGATCTGGAAGTGAGGCGTTAAGGGACGTCCCGCCTCTGCCAAGGAGTCCGTCATGCCCAACGACATCGCCCATCCAATCGCCACCGTCCCCCTGCACTTCCGCGACGGCGGCGAGACCGCCGGAGACCTCTCGGTGGCGGAGCGGTCGGGAGACACCCTGTTCGTGGCGTCGGACGAGGGGGCGCGGGTCGTCCGCATGATGGCCGGGGAGGGCGGCACCCTCTACCGGCAGGACGCCGTCTTTCCCCTGGCGGACTTCTTCACCCTGCCGGTGACGGAACCGGGCGAGGACGAGGCGGACATCGAGGGCATGGCCATCGCCGGCGGCTGGCTGTGGGTCACCGGCTCGCACGCGCTGGCCCGCAAGAAGCCGGAGCGCGAGGAGAACGGCACCGAGACGGCGCTGGAACGGCTGACCGAGGTGCGCTGCGATCCCAACCGCTTCCTGCTCGGCCGCATCCCGCTGGTTACCGAGGCGGACGGGCGCCTGACCCCGGTCCGCCGCGACGGGGCGCGGGCGGCCGCCTGCCTGAAGTTCCGCAAGGGCGGCAACGCGCTGACCAGGGCGCTGGCGGAGGACGAGCATCTGGCCCGCTTCGTCGCGGTGCCCGCCAAGGAGAACGGCTTCGACGTGGAGGGCATGGCCGCCCACGGCGACCGGGTGTGGCTGGGGCTGCGCGGCCCGGTGCTGCGCGGCTGGGCCTGCATCCTGGAACTGGCGGTGGAGGATCACCCGGACGTCGCTGAGCGCCTGCGGTTGCGCCCGATCGGGCCGAACGGCGAGAAGTACCGCAAGCATTTCGTCGATCTCGACGGGCTCGGCATCCGCGAACTGACCTTCGACGGGGAGGATCTGGTGATCCTGGCCGGGCCGACCATGGACCTCGACGGTCCGGTCACGCTGTGGCGCTGGACCGACGCCCTGTCGGTCACCCACGAGACCGTCATCCCGCGCGACCGGCTGGTTCCTCTGCTGAACCTCCCCTACGGCAAGGGCGACGACCACGCGGAGGGCATCGCCTGCGTCCGCCGCGACGGCGCTCCGCCCGCCGTCCTCGTGGTCTATGACAGCCCGTCCAAGGCCCGCCGCCACGGCGCCGGCACCACCGCCGACCTGTTCGCCCTGCCCTCCCGCTACGATCCGGCCAACGCCTTCCGGGCCTGAGGATTCGTTCTCGCCAAAGCAACAATCAGTGCATGAAATAGCGGATTATCCCGCTGATGGACGTCGCTATTCTTGGCCTCAGACGACAACAGCCCCGAGGCGGGGCACCACGCTGAGACAAGGAGACCACGCCATGAACGCCAACACCGCCGCCGTCGACACCCGCACCGCCCCTTACGCCGCCTTCCTGCTGCGCGTCAGCCTGGGCCTTCTCTTCATCGCCCACGGCCTGATCCTGAAGGTCTTCACCTTCGGCATCGCCGGCACGGTCGGCTATTTCGAGAGCCTCGGCTACCCCGGCCTCTTCGCCTATCTGGTCATCCTCGGCGAGATCGGCGGCGGCCTGCTGCTGGTGGCCGGCGTCTTCACCCGGTGGATTTCGCTGGCCCTGCTGCCGATCCTGATCGGCGCGACGCTCCAGCACACCGGCAACGGCTGGGTCTTCTCGGCCCAGGGCGGCGGCTGGGAATTCCCGGTGCTCTGGACGGTGCTGCTCGGCGTGCAGGCCCTGCTCGGCGACGGCGCCTTCGCCCTGAAGCTGCCGACCGCCGGCCGCGACGCCCTGCAGAGCCGGCTGGCCTGACGCCGGGACCGAGCATCGGGAAGCGGCGCGCGGACGGGCATCAGCCCCCCGCGCGCCGCCGCGTTCGCACCGGGACCGCGCCCGACCTGAGGCGATATGCCCCTTCCTCTTCTTCTCCGCGCTCCCATTTGCTAGACAAGCCGGAGACCTAGCGGAGACCGTAATGCCCGTTTCGACCACCTCGCAATCCGACGTGCTGACCCTGCTGGACGACCTGATCCGCAAGGCGAAGGGCGCCGGGGCCGACTCCGCCGACGCCGTGCTGTTCGACAGCGCTTCCCTGTCGCTGAGCCAGCGCTTCGGCAAGACGGAGAAGCTGGAGCGGTCCGAGTCGGGCGATCTGGGGCTGCGCGTCTTCATCGGCAAGCGGCAGGCCATCGTCTCCTCCACCGACCGCAGCGCCAAGGCGCTGGACGAGCTGGTGGAGCGCGCCGTCGCCATGGCCCGCGTGGTGCCGGAGGACCCCTTCTGCGGCCTCGCCGACCCGGAGCAGATCTACACCACCCTCCCCGACCTCGACGTGTGCGACCCGTCGGAGCCGTCGGCGGAGCAGCTGATCGAGCGCGCCCGCATCGCCGAGGAGGCCGCGCTGGCCGTCGAGGGCGTCACCAACTCCGAAGGCGCCGACGCCGGCTGGAGCCGCTCCACCATCGCCATCGCCGCGTCCAACGGCTTCACCGGCCGCTACGGCGTGTCGCGGCAGTCGCTGTCGGCCTCGGTGCTCGCCGGGACGGGCACGGGGATGGAGCGCGACTACGATTACGACAGCAAGGTCTACGGCTCCGATCTCCGCGATCCGGCGTCGATCGGGCGCGAGGCCGGCGAGCGGGCCGTCCGCCGCCTGAACCCGCGCCGGGTCAAGAGCTGCAAGGTGCCGGTGGTGTTCGACCCGCGCGTCTCCCGCGGGCTGCTCGGCCATCTGACCGGCTCGATCAGCGGGCCGAGCATCGCGCGCGGCACCAGCTTCCTCAAGGACAAGATGGGCCAGCGCATCTTCGCCGCCGGCATCACCATCGTCGACGACCCGCATGTGAAGCGCGGCCTGCGCTCCCGCCCCTTCGACGCGGAGGGCATCGCCACCACCCGCCGCAACCTGATCGAGGACGGGCATCTGACCACCTGGCTGCTCGACCTGCGCTCGGCCCGCCAGCTCGGCCTGTCGACGACCGGCCACGCGGCGCGCGGCACCTCCGGCCCGCCGGGTCCGGCCCCGGCCAACGTCTACATGGCCCCGGGCGCCAAGAGCCGCGACGAGCTGCTGGCCGAGATCCCCGACGGCTTCTACGTGACGGAGCTGATGGGAACGGGCGTCAACGGGGTGACCGGCGACTACAGCCGGGGCGCGGCCGGCTACTGGATCGAGAACGGGCGGATCGCCTACCCGGTCACCGAGCTGACCATCGCCGGCAACCTGAAGGAGATGTTCCTGAACCTGGAGCCGGCCAGCGACCTGGAACTGCGCTTCGGCATGGACGCCCCGACCGTCCGCATCGACGGCCTGACCATCGCCGGCCTCTGACCGCAACGGGAGGCGCCGCAAGGCGCCTCCACTCCCCGTCAGCGGACCACGCCGCGGACGATGTCGGCGATGGTGCCGTGCACCGCATCCAGGATCAGCATGTCCGCGCCGGCCAGGATGCACTCCCAGCCGTTCATGCACACCGGCACCCTCTGGCGCAACGCGACGGGCGCCACCTTTTTGGCGATGCCGGGCGGCAGCGGCCGGCCGCGCTCCAGCTTCCTGGCGATCCCCGGCGGCAGGGCGGTCGCCCCGACCGGATGGGCGACGAAATAGTCCCGGATGATCGTCGCCTCGCCACGGGACACCGATCCCCTGGAGTCGTTTCCTTTGGAATCGCGCCCTTTGGAGTCGTATGACGGCCCACCCTGCGGCTTGCCATGCCCTCCACCGGGACCTCCGCCCTGACTTCCGTCATGACCTCCGCCCTGGCCGCCGGCCCAGTCGGGCTTGTCCGCCAGCGCCGGGCCGGTGATGGACAGCACCGCCAGAAGCGCCAGCGCGGCGCGCCCGTTCCGGCGCCGCATCCGATCCCCATTCATGATCCGCATTACCTTGCTGGCCGAAGGTGAGCCGCAGGCGCGTCCCGCGACTCTACCCCCATCGGATTAGCCGCAAGCGTGACCGCCGGCCCGTGGCAAGGGCGGGATATCAGACCGTCACGCTCATCGGGCCGCCGGCGCCGCGCACCGACAGGTTGGGCAGGAAGTCCCGGAACAGCGACAGGCTCTTCAGGTCCGACACATAGCCGGTGCCCTCCCCTCCCATGGTCTTCCCGCCGACGCTCTTCATCACGTCGGCGGCCTTCGCCTCCTGGGCCTCCAGCGCGTCCTTCAGCACGGAGGCGAGCGCGCTGCCATAGCCAAGCCGCTCCATCTTCCCGCCCGTCTCCTGGACCGTCTTCTCGTAGCTGTACTGGAGCGCGGCGCGCTGCACCGACCAGTTGACCGACTCCTTCTCCTCCTGACTCACCCCGTCGAGGAACTTCACCCCGGCGCGGTAGGCCGCCGCCTTGTCGGTGCCGAGAGGATCGGCGCCGTCCATCGCCTCCTTCTGCTGGCGGGCCATGATGGACTGCGCCGCCTCCTGCTCGTTCCTGGAGAACGTCCCGTCCTTGTTGCTGGCGATGGCGTAAAGGCTGCGCCGGTCGAAGCCGCCGAACAGCCGGTCCACGTCCTTCCCGGTGGGGTCGGAGTAGTTCACCCCCTTGCCTTCCTTCGCCATGGCCGTGTAGGTGGCGTCCAGGGAGTCGCGGGCGTCCTGGACGACCTTCGCGAAGCCCTGGAGTCCCGGCGTCTGGCCGGTGGTCAGGACCGTGGCGGGCGGCGGCGGCAGGCCGGCGGCCTCCGCCTCCTCCTTGGCGGACGGCTCATACCCTTCGGGAAGCGGCTGGCTCTTATCGACCTTGCCACGCCCGACACCGGGAATGTTCACGTCCGCGGCGTATTCCGCGAGTCCCTTTGCGTAGAGCTGCCCCTTGAAACCCAGGTCGGACATGAGCTTGGCGGCGGCCTTGCCCTTCTCGTTGTCCGGCCCCAGCAGACCGCCCTCGCCGCCTTCCACTTCGCCCGCGAAATCGAGCTTCTCGAACTCGTCCTCGCCCTTGTCCCGCATGTTCACAAAGGTCTTGCCCTCGACCTTGAGCAGGTCGCCGCCCATGGCTTCCTTCATCTCCCGCTCGATGTCCGCCGTCTCCGCCTTGAAGCGTTCGTTGGCGGGAGCCATCGCCGCCTGGAACGCCGCGGCGTCTTGGTCCTTCTCGAAGGCGGTGTAAGCGGCGGTCCGCACCTCGTTGAAGGCCGACAGCGCCTTGTCCATCCGCTCCGTCTTGGTCTTGAAGGCGTTGCTGGCCAACGCCGACTTCTCCGCCCAGGCCTTGTCCTCCTCGTCCTGGGGCCGCTCCTTCACGTAGCGCTCCTTCACGGCGTTGGTCGCCATTTGGCGCAGCCCCAGCGCCACGTCCTTCTCGGTCATCTTGCCGGTCTTGACGAAGTCTTCCAGCATCGCGCGGCCCTTGGAGCCGATGGACGCGAAGACCTTTCCCGCAACGCCGGTCAGCGACTTGGCCAACCCGCTGAGTTCCACGCTGTCCCCGCCTTTCAAGGCGGCCAGGGCGGAAGCGCCCGCCGAGGACCCGGCGTCGGAGGCCGCCTTCCAGGTCCCCTCCGCCTCGGCGGCGCCCCCGGCGGGCGTCCATTTGGCGGCGGTCGCGGTGGCGCTGGCCGCCGTGGCCGAGAACAGGGCGTTGATCGACGCGGACATGGCTTCCCCCTTTCGGCCCCGCCTGGGCGGCGGGCCTTAAATCCTTAGATGTCTAAGTAATTATTGAATGTTCCCAAGTAATTTTCCCCAGAGACCCCTTAATGGACTCTTAAAACACTCTTCAGCCCGCCAGCACCGGCAGGATCCACGGCGCCAGCGCGATCTCCACCGGCAGACGGGCGATCACGTCGCCGTCGCCCTGCACGGGCTCCCCCGCCGGTCCCTCGACCACCACCCGGCGGGCGGGCAGGATGCGGTAGTCGGGAAAGCGCGGCAGTCGCCCGGCGGTCACGCCCCAGAGGTAGCGCAAGGCGTTCCCCCGCCCCATCCGCGGGAACAGGCAGACGTGCAGCCGCGGATCGGTCAGCCGCGCGCCGGGCGCGCAAACGAACCGCCCCCCGTAGAAGTGCCCCTTGGCGACGATGACGGAGGCGACCTCCACCGGCTCCGCGCCGTCCACCGCCACACGGTAGGGGCCTCCACCGCCCGCGGCGATCCGGGCCAGCGTTTCCACCGCGTAGGCCCCCTTGCCGATCAGCCGCTTCAGCCGCGGGTCCACCCGCTCGACCACGCGGGCGTCGAGGCCGGCGCCGGCCATCATGGCGAAGGCGCGGCCATTCGCCACACCCAGATGCACCGGCAGCGGCCGCCCCTCCGCCAGCACCCGCGCCGTGCCCTCCGCGTCCAGGGGGAGGCCCAGCTCATGAGCCAGCACGTTGGCGGTGCCCAGCGGCACGACGCCCAAGGGAATCGCCGCACTCCCGCCACCGCGCGCGCCCAGCCCGTTGACCACCTCGTTGATGGTGCCGTCGCCACCCGCGGCGACCACCGCGTCGAAGGCGCCGGGCGCCACCGCGCGGGCCATCGCCTCCGCGTCGCCCCGCCCGCCGGTGGCCTGAAGCGTCACCACCGCTCCGTGGCGCTGCTCCAGCAGTTCCAGCACCGCACCCAGACGGCGCGCCCGACGGGCGCCGGCCACCGGGTTGTGGATGACCAGAAGACGCCGCCGAGGCGCCGCGGCCGGCCCGGACGCCTCAGGCACCGATTCGGCCGCGTCAGCCACACCAGCCCCAATATGACCATCCTGTTTCAGTTTTGATAAAGTCATTTTTCGCCTTTGTTTCAATGAAAAGAAGTCTGATCAAAATCACCTAATTGAAGAGATGCGAACATCCGAAATCATTGTCAAGGCAATGGCGCGCCGATATACGGGAAACGTTTCAACAAACCCTTGCCAAAACGGCGATGGAGCGGGGCATGAGCGCATCACGCGACGTCAAGCAGTACCGCAGCATCTGGATCTCCGACGTCCACCTGGGAACGCGGGGATGCAAGGCGGAGTATCTTCTCGATTTCCTGAAGCACAACGAGTCCGACCATCTCTATCTCGTCGGCGACATCGTGGACGGCTGGCGGCTGCGCAAGACTTGGTACTGGCCGCAGGCGCACAACGACGTGGTGCAGAAGATCCTGCGCCGGGCGCGCAAGGGCGTGCAGGTCTATTACATTCCCGGCAACCACGACGAGGCCGCCCGCGACTACACCGGCCTGCAGTTCGGCGGCGTCCAGGTGGTCGAGGAGATGATCCACGTCACCGCCGACGGCCGGCGGCTCCTGGTCACCCACGGGGACCGCTTCGACGTGGTCGTGAAGTACGCGCGCTGGCTGGCCTTCGTCGGCGACAACGCCTACGTGGTCCTGCTCCAGGCCAACACGCTGTTCAACTGGGTCCGCCGCAAGCTGGGCTTCCCCTACTGGTCGCTGTCCGCCTTCCTCAAGCACAAGACGAAGACGGCGGTCGAGTTCATCGGCAACTACGAGACCGCGCTGGGCGACGAGGCCCGGCGCCGCAAGGTGGACGGGGTCGTCTGCGGCCACATCCACACCGCGGAAATCCGCGACATGGAAGGAATCCTCTATTGCAACGACGGCGACTGGGTCGAGTCCTGCACCGCCTTGGTCGAGCACCCCTGCGGCCGGCTGGAGATCATCGATTGGGCGGCGGACATCCGCCGGCGCACCGCGACGACGCTGCCCGCCCGCATCCCGGCCAAGGAGAAGGAGCCGACCAAGGAAAAGGTGAAGGAGAAGGCGTCCAAGGAATCGGTTGCGGCGTGAACATCCTGATCGTCTCCGACGCCTGGCTGCCCCAGGTCAACGGCGTGGTGCGCACGATCGGCACCGTCCGCGCGGAGTTGGAGGTCATGGGCCACCGGGTGGAGGTGATCGGCCCCGACCGCTTCCGCACCGTGCCCATGCCCACCTATCCGGAAATCCGGCTGGCGCTGGGCGCGGGGCGGCGGCTGGCCGCGATGATCGACGCGCTGCGCCCCGATTGCATCCACATCGCGACCGAAGGGCCGCTGGGCTTCGCCGCCCGGCGCTATTGCCTCGGCCGCGGCAGGCCCTTCACCACCGCCTACCACACCCGCTTCCCGGAATACCTGCGCGACCGGGCGCCCGTGCCGCTGGCGCTCAGCTACGCGGTGGTGCGCCGCTTCCACAGGCCGTCCGCGGCGGTGATGGTGGCGACGCCGTCGATCGAGAGAGACCTCGCCGCCCGCGGATTCACCAACATAAGACGCTGGACCCGCGGCGTGGACACCGCGCTGTTCCGCCCGCGCGCCAAGGGCTTCCTGGCGCTGCCCCGGCCCATCGCCCTGTATGTCGGGCGCGTGGCGGTGGAGAAAAACCTGGAGGACTTCCTCCGGCTTGACCTGCCGGGGAGCAAGGTGGTGGTCGGCGACGGCCCGGCCCGCGCGGAGCTTCAGCAGAGATACCCGGAGGTCCATTGGGCCGGCGCCCGTCATGGCGAGGAGCTGGCCCGGCATTACGCGGCGGCGGACGTCTTCGTCTTCCCGTCGCGCACCGACACCTTCGGTCTGGTCCTGCTGGAGGCGCTGGCCTCGGGGCTGCCGGTTGCGGCCTACCCGGTGCCCGGCCCCCTGGACGTGGTCGACGGCTCCGGCGCCGGTTGCCTCGACGAGGACCTGAAGGCGGCCGTCGAACGCGCCCTGACCATCCCGCCGGAGCGGTGCCGGGATTACGCCCTGAACTTTTCCTGGCGGCGCTCCGCCGAGCAGTTCCTGGCGAACCTGCGCCCCTTCGCCTGAACCGGACTCCGAACCGGCGCGCGGCCGGTCCGGTCCCATCCGATCACGCCGCGCGGATGCGCTGCATGAACAGGTCGACGCTCTCGCGCAGGCGGTCGGACTCGCGGTGGAGGTTGCCGGCGGCTCCCAGGACCTCCTCGGCCAGGCTGCCGGTCTCGGCGGCCCCGCTGGTCACCGCCTTGATGGTGTCGGTCACGCTGCGGGTTCCGCGGGCGGCCTCCTGGACGTTGCGGACGATCTCCTGGGTGGCGGCGGTCTGCTGCTCCACCGCGGCGGAGACGGTGATGACGATGTCGTTGATGCTGCCGATGGTGGCCCCGATGCCGCTCAGCGCTTCGGCGGAGCCCCGCGCCACCTCCTGGATGCTGGCGATCTGGGCGGAGATGTCCTCGGTCGCCTTGGCCGTCTGGTTGGCTAGGTTCTTGACCTCCTGCGCCACCACGGCGAAGCCCTTTCCGGCCTCGCCGGCGCGGGCCGCCTCGATGGTGGCGTTCAGCGCCAGCAGGTTGGTCTGGCCGGCGATGCTGTTGATGAGTTGGAGCACCGCGCCGATCTTCTGCGCGGCGTCGACCAGCCCGTTGACCGTGGTGTTGGTCCGCTCCGCCTCGGCCACCGCGCCACGGGCGATCTGCGACGACTGGGCAACCTGCCGGCTGATCTCGGCGATCGAGCTGGTGAGCTGTTCCGACGCGGCGGCGACCGTCTGCACGTTGGCGGACGCCTGCTCGGCGGCGGCGGCGACGGCGAGCGACTGCCGGTTGGTGGAGGAGGCGATCTGCGCCATCCGCTGGGCGTTGCCCTTCATCTCGTCCGACGCGGCCACCGTGTTGTCGGCGATGCCGCGGACGCTGCCTTCCAGGCTGTCGGCGACCTGGCTCAGGATGGCGCGCTTGCTCTCCTGCTCCGCCGCCGCGTAGGTCTCCAGCAGGACCTCCAGATCGAGCCAAGCGACGCGCCCCAGCGTGTCGCGCAGGGCCGCCCGCTCCGCCGCCTTTCTCGATCCGAACAGCGATCCGCGCCCGTCCGCCGCGTCGAGACCCAGTTCGCGGACGATGCCGCTGGACACGGTGTGATGGCAGATGGCGACCGCATAGCCCGGCACACCGTGGTCGTAGAAGGCCTTGGCCAGACGATGGGCGGATTCCAGGAAGCCCGGCCCGAGGTCGCCGGAGACCACGCGGGTCCAATGGGCCACACGCGCGGCGTGCACGTCCGGCAGGGTCAGGGCGTCACGGATTTCCGGCCAAGCCGCGAAGGCGCTGTGCCATTGTTCCAACAGCACGGGCAGACGGTGCTGCGCGAAGTCCCGGTTGGCGCGCAGACGCGCGATGTCCGCTTCGGTGATGTTGAAGGCCCGGAGCCGGTTTTCCTGGCCGTCACGTTCCTGTACGCCCGCCATGATGTTATCACCCTGAAATGTTGGAGGCCGGCGCATTGCCCGCCATCCTTGAAGCTTCCAACGTTTCTACGCCATGAGGATGGCATCGGATTGCTTCAAAATTATCATAACAGGTCGTAAAATCGTCATACCCTGGTATGCGAACAAACCCCATCCGGTCATCAGCCTTCCGGTCGGCGCCAACGCAAAGCCTTACCTCTGCCACAGGCCCCCATGCTAAAGTGGTGGGGACCGCGGCCGGGACACCTGGCCGCGTTGGTTTTGTCGGATGGCGCTTCGACCCGCATGCTTCAGTCACTCTACCGCGGCCTGACGACCCTCGCCGGGCCGGCGGTTCGTCTGTATCTCGACCGGCGGCTGGCCGCCGGCAAGGAGGACTCCGCCCGCCGGGGGGAGCGGTTCGGCACGGCCGCGCGGCCGCGGCCTCCCGGACGGCTCGCCTGGATTCACGCGGCCAGCGTGGGCGAGGCCAACTCCGTCCTCGTCCTCATCGACCGGCTGCTCGCCGAGGCGCCGGACCTGACGGTCCTGATGACCACCGGCACGGTCACCTCGGCGGAGCTGATGGCCCGCCGCCTGCCGGAGCGCGCCTTTCACCAGTATGTGCCGGTGGACCTGCCCGCGGCGGTGGACCGTTTCCTCGACCATTGGCGCCCCGATCTGGTGCTGTGGACGGAATCGGAGATCTGGCCGAACCTGCTCGGCGCCGTTCGGGCGCGCGGCATTCCGGCCGCACTGGTCAACGCCCGCATGTCGGAACGCTCCTTCAACCGTTGGCGCTGCGCGTCGGGCCTGATCACACCGCTGCTCTCCACCTTCCAAGTCACGCTGGCCCAGTCGGAGGAGGATGCCGACCGGCTGCGCCGTCTCGGCGCCCGGGGCGTCGTCAGCGTCGGCAACCTGAAATTCTCCGCCGAGCCGCCGCCCGCCGATCCCTCGGCCCTGGCGGCCCTGCGCGCGGCCTGCGCCGGGCGGCCCGTCTGGCTGCTCGCCAGCACCCATCCCGGCGAAGACGAGCTGGCCGCCGCGGTGCATGACGCGCTGGCCGAGCGCCTGCCCGGCCTGCTGACCCTGCTCATCCCCCGCCACGCCCACCGCGGCCCCGACATCGCGGCGTCGCTGCGCGGGCGCGGCCTGAGCGTCTCGCGCCGCGGCGAGGGCGCCCTGCCCGCCGCCGCCGACGCCGTTCACATCGCCGACACGATGGGCGAGACGGGGCTGTTCTACCGGCTGGCCCCGGTGGTCTGCATGGGCGGTTCCTTCGTGCCGCACGGCGGCCAGAATCCGGTGGAGCCGGCCCTGCTCGGCTGCGCGGTCCTCTATGGCCCGCACATGTGGAACTTCGCGGAGATCACCCGCCAGCTGGAAGCCGCCGGGGGCGCCCTGCCGGTGGCCGGGGCGGAGGCTCTGCCCGACGCGGTCGGGCGCCTGCTGGCCGACGACGCGGCGCGCGCCCGCATCGCCGCCGCCGCGACGGCGGTGACCGAGGGCAACCGGCGGATCGTCGACCGCGCGCTGGCCGCGCTCACCCCTGTCCTGGGCGTCGGCAGCGTCCGGCCCGCGGCATGAGGACTCCCGGCTTCTGGTACGGGTCCGGCGGGGTGGCCGGCGCGGCGCTGGGCTGGTCGCTCGCCCCGCTGGGAGCGCTCTACGGGTTGGCCGGGCGGCTGCGCATGGCGGCGGGGCAGCCGGAGCGGGCCGGGCGCCCGGTCCTCTGCATCGGCAATCTGGTGGCGGGCGGCGCCGGCAAGACGCCGGTCTGCATCGCCGTGGCCGAGGCCCTGCGCGCCCGCGGCGTCGCCCCCGCCTTCCTCACCCGCGGCCACGGCGGGCGCGAGCGTGGCCCGCTGGCCGTCGATCTCGGCATCCACGACTCGGCCGCGGTGGGCGACGAGGCGCTGCTGCTGGCCGCCCATGGCCCCTGCTGGGTGGCGCGCGACCGCGCCGCCGGGGCGCGGGCGGCGGTCGCCGCCGGCGCCGGCGTTCTGGTGATGGACGACGGCTTCCAGAATCCCGGCCTCGCCAAGGACCTGTCGCTGATCGTGGTCGACGGGGGGGTGGGCTTCGGCAACGGCCACCTCGTCCCCGCCGGCCCCCTGCGCGAACCGGTGGAGCGCGGCCTGGCCCGCGCCGACGCCGTCGTGCTGCTGGGCGAGGACCGCGCCGGGGTGGAGCGCCGGGTGGCCGGCGCCCTGCCCGTCCTGCACGCCCGGCTGGAGCCGGTGGAGAGCGCCCGTGCGCTGGCCGGACAGACGGTCCTCGCCTTCGCCGGCATCGGGCGGCCCGAGAAATTCTTCGCGACGCTGGAGGCGCTGGGCGCCCGCGTGGTGGAGCGCACCGCCTTCGCCGACCACCATCCCTACCGCCCCGAGGAGGTGATGGCCCTGGTCGACCGCGCCAACGCGTTGGGCGCCCTGCCGGTCACCACGGTGAAGGACGCCGTCCGCCTGCCGGAGCCCCTGCGCGCCCTGGTCCGGGCGGTGCCGGTGCGCGCCGTCTGGCGGGACCCCGCCGCCCTCGACCGCCTGCTCGCCCCCCTTCTGACCGCGCTTCCGACTGGAGTTCCCAATGGCTAAGCCGCGCGGCCCCCTGGCGTCCTGGCTGACCCGCCGGGTCGCCTACCCGCTGGAGGCCGTCCTCGTCCATGGCGTCTGCGGCCTGTTCCGCGCCCTTCCGGTGGACCGCGCCTCGGCGCTCGGCGGCTGGATCGGGCGGACCGTCGGCCCGCGCCTGCGCGGCACCCGCACCGCCCGCCGCAACCTGGAGCGCGCCTTTCCCGAGAAGTCCCGCGCCGAGATCGACGCGATCATCCTCGGCATGTGGGACAATCTGGGCCGCGTCATCGCCGAGTACCCGCACCTCGACGCCATCGGCGAACACGGACCCGGCGGGCGCACCGAAGTGATCGGGGCGGGGCACATCGACGCGCTGCGCGAGGACGGCAAGGCCGGCATCCTCGTCTCCGGCCATTTCGCCAACTGGGAGGTGCAGTCCGTCACCTCGCGAAAGATGGGGGTTGAGCTGGCGCTGGTCTACCGCGCCCCCAACAACCCCTATGTCGGCGCCCTGCTGACCGAGCTGCGCGGCGCCGCCTCCGGCACGCACATCCCCAAGGGGTCGGACGGCGCCCGCACGCTGATCCGCGTGCTGACCAAGGGCGGCCATGTCGGCATGCTGATCGACCAGAAGCTGAACGACGGCATGCCCGTCCCCTTCTTCGGGCGTGACGCCATGACCGCCCCGGCGGCGGCGCAGCTCGCCCTGCGGCTGGGCATTCCGCTGGTGCCGGCGCGGACCGAGCGCCTGGACGGCGCACGCTTCCGCGTCACCGTCCTGCCGCCGGTGGAGCCGCCGAACACCGGCGACCGCAACGCTGATGTGCGGATTTTGATGGAGCGCCTGAACGCCCTGTTGGAGCAATGGATTCGCGAGCGCCCCGCCGAATGGCTCTGGCTGCACCGGCGCTGGCCCGACTGACGGAGAAAGTCCCATGGCCCTGCCGCTCGACCCGCATCTGCTTCAGCTCTACCTCGTCGCGGCGCTGGTCCTGACGCTGGCGCCGGGACCGGATTCCCTGCTCGTCCTGTCGCGCAGCGTGATGGACGGGCGCAACGCCGGGGTGGTCGCCACCGCCGGCATCACGCTGGGCAACCTGATCCACGCGCTGCTCGCCGCCGCCGGCATCTCGGCGCTGGTCGCCGCCTCGCCGGCCCTGTTCGACGTGCTGCGCTACGCCGGCGGCGCCTATCTGGGCTGGATCGGCGGGCGCGCGCTGTGGAGCGCCCTGCGCAGCGGCTTCGGCCGCCGCGGCGAGGCGACGGAGGCCGCGGCCAAGCCCGAGTCGGCTCCGGCGCACCGCGTCTTCCTCCAGGCGCTGCTGACCAACCTGCTGAACCCGAAGGTCATCCTGTTCTACCTCGCCTTCGTGCCGCAATTCGTCGCACCGTCGCTCGGGCACGTGGCGCTGCAGATCTTCCTGCTCGGCGCGATCCTCGGCGTCATCGGCGGCCTCTACCTGCTGGGGGTTGCGGCGCTCAGCGCCGGGGCCGCGCGGCGCGCGCTGTCGAGCGCGCGGGTGCGGGCGGTGCTGGACGGTGTGGCGGGGGTGCTGTTCCTGGGCTTCGCGCTGCGCCTGCTGCTGACCGACCGGCGCATCGCCTGACGGCAAATCCGTCAGGCGGGAAAAGACGTTGCGGAGTCAGTGGACGTGCGTGGCCGGGGGTGTCATAGTGCCGCCCGCGTTTAACCGGCCAGCCCGTCCGGCCGAATGGCTTACCGACCGCGAGCGACGATGAGCGAGAAGATCTCCCTGATCACCTGGATGGCGAACATCCACATCCGGTTTGTCACCTGGCGCCGGGGCAACAAGGTCGGCACCGACCGCTTCGGCAACACCTATTACCGCGCCCCGAGCGCGATCGCCGGCGTCAAGGAACGCCGCTGGGTGATCTATGCCGGCGAGCCGGATGCCTCCAAGGTGCCGCCGGAATGGCATTCCTGGCTCCACCACACCACCAAGGAGCCGCTGCCGGAAGGCAACAGCGCCTTCCACAAGCCGTGGCAGAAGGAGCATCTGCCGAACCTGTCCGGCTCGCTCCAGGCCTACCGGCCGCCCGGGCACCAGTATGCGGGCGGGCAGCGCGTACGCGCCACCGGCGACTACGAACCCTGGACTCCGGGCTGAGACGCCCGCGCGGTCCCTTAGGAATCCCTCATGCGCCGCAATGTTATTGAAACCGTGCTCGGCGGGGTCGTCCTCGCCGTGGCCGGCTTTTTTCTGGCTTTCGCCTACACCAGCGCCGATTTGCGCAAGGTGAACGGCTACGCCCTCACCGCCAATTTCACCAGCATCTCCGGCCTGCAGAGCGGGGCGGACGTGCGGATCAGCGGCGTGAAGGTGGGGTCGGTCACCGAACTGACGCTCGACCCCAAGAGCTATCAGGCGGTCGTGCACATGTCGATCCACCCGGACATCAAGCTGCCCAAGGACACCGCGGCGGTCATCGCCTCGGAAAGCCTGCTGGGCGGCAAGTTCCTGTCGCTGGAGCCGGGCGGCGAGGAGGACATGCTCAAGCCGGACGGCCGCGTCGAATACACGCAGAGCACCCCCGGCATCGAGCAGCTCCTGGGCCAGGTCATCTTCTCGCTGCAGAACATGAGCAAGCCCGGCCAGGAGGGCGGCGAGCCGCCCAAGCTGTAGGCGCCACGCACCGGTACGACGAACGAAGGGGCCTCACGGCCCCTTTTTTTCGTTTGCGCACCCACTTTTTCCCGCCCTCCTTCGGAACAGCCGCGGCCACGCTGGCGTTTCCTTCCGCAGATCCGACACGGCACACTCATCAAAGGAGTTCAGCGATGAAAGCCCGTTTCCTGGTTCTCGGCCTCGCCCTGCTCGCCGCCGCCTGCGGCGTGAACACCGAGGAGAAGGCCGCCAGCGGCGCTCTGGGCGGGGCTGCGGCGGGCGCCGTCGTCGGTGGGCCGGTCGGCGCGGTTGTCGGGGGCGCCGCGGGCGCCGCGGGCGGCACCGCCACCCAGAAGGTCGAGGAGAAGGAGGGCACCGCCGGTCCGTCGACCAACGCCCCCTACGGCGGCACCCGCCCGAGCGGCAGCATCACCCAGTGAAGCGCGCCCGGCAAAGCCGGCACGGAGTAGACGGGGAGACGCTTCCGGGCTAGAAGGCTGTCGGGTTTCGGCCCACGCCGTTCGACATCACGGAAGCGATCCCCAGTGACGACGATCCAAGTGACGACGACTCCGAAAAGCCTCATCGGCCCGATCATTGGCAAACACGTTCGCGGCGCGGCCCTGGCGGCCGCGCTGCTCTGCCTTCCGGTCCTGGGCCCGGCCGGCCCGGCCGGCGCCGCCCCGGTGCCGGAGGAGATGGTCAGCCGCCCCGCCGCCAAGCTCCAGGGGCTGGACAAGATCACCGCCCGCACCTCCACCTTCACCATCGCGGTCGGCGAGACCAAGGCGCTCGGCAGCCTGCGCATCACCCTGCGGGCCTGCAAGGAGAACCCGCCGATCGAGCCGCCGGAAACCGCGGCCTTCCTCGAAGTGATCGAGAACAAGCCCGGCGAGCAGGCCGAGCCGGTGTTCAGCGGCTGGATGTTCGCCTCCAGCCCCGCCCTGTCGGCGATGGAACACCCCATCTACGACGTCTGGGTGCTGTCCTGCGAGGGAGACTGACGCAAGCGCAGCGCCTCGCCCTCACCCCTCCGCGCCGAACAACGCCGTGACGGCCGCGTCCTGGTCGACACCGTCGAAGTCCGTCGGCACCGCCAGGGCGGCGGCCAGCCGGCGGCGGTACTCGGAGCGCGGGATCTCCACGGCGCCGAACTGGCTCAGATGCTCCGTCACGAACTGCGCGTCCAGCAGCGTGTAGCCCGCCGCCCGCAGCCGGGCGACCAGATGCACCAGCGCCACCTTGCTGGCGTCGGTGACGCGGCTGAACATGCTTTCCCCGAAGAAGGCGCCGCCCAGCGCGACGCCGTACAGGCCGCCGACGAGGCTGCCGCCGCTCCAGCACTCCACGCTGTGGGCGCAGCCGCGTTCGTGCAGTTCGGTGTAGAGCCGCAGGATGTCGCTATTGATCCAGGTCTTGGGCCGGTCCGGCGTCGGCTCCGCGCAGGCCTCGATCACCGCGCGGAAGGCCGTGTCGAAGCGCAGTTCGAACGGGCCGCGCCGCACCGTCTTGCGCAGCTTGCGCGGGACGTGGAAGCCCTCCAGCGGCAGAACGCCGCGCCGCTCCGGATCGAACCAGTACAGCTCCTCGGAGTCGGCGTTCTCCGCCATCGGAAAGATGCCGGCGGCGTAGGCGCGCAGAAGCAGCGATGCGGACAGTTCGATCATCGCCGGCACTATAGCCGCTCGCCCCCTCACCCCCGCAACGTTATCTCAGCGCACCACTTCCGCGCGACAGGTGGCTCCCACCATGGTATGCAACGTGAGAGCGCTTCCCCAGGAGGAATTCCACAATGAAGACGGTTCTGTCAGCCATCATCGCATCGATGGTTGCGTTTCTCTCGATGACCGGCGCGTCATGGGCGCAGCGCAAGGCGGAGCCCGGCACCTTCGATTACTATGTGCTCAGCCTGTCCTGGTCGCCCACCCATTGCGCCAAGAATCAGGGCGACGCCGACCCTGACCAGTGCGGGGTGGAGCGCAAGTTCGGCTTCATCGTCCATGGCCTGTGGCCGCAATACAGCAACGGCGGCTATCCGGCCACCTGCACCCGCGACCGCACGGTTCCCCGGGCCGTGGTGGACGCCACCATGCCGGTGATGCCCAGCGTCGGGCTGATCGTTCATCAATGGACGAAGCACGGCACCTGCAGCGGCCTGTCCGTCACCGACTATTTCGCGCAAGTCCGCAAGGCCTTCGGCAAGGTGAAGATTCCCGAGGCGCTTCAGGCCCCGAAGTCCGACCTGTCGATCCCGGCGACCCAGGTGGAGCGCCTGTTCGTCCAGGCCAACCCGGGGTTGGAGCCGGAGTCGGTGGCGCTGGTCTGCTCCAAGCGCGACGTGGCCGAGGTGCGGCTGTGCCTGAACAAGGACCTGACCTTCATGCCCTGCGGCGCCAAGGTGGTCGACCGCTGCCGCCGCGATGCCCTGCTGACCGCGACGCCGTGACGGGGTATCGGATTCTCGCGGACAACAGGTGCTTCACGGATTTCGTTGGGCTTGCTCAGCGCGTGTTGATCGAACAGGCCCGCACTGGGCACGGATATAAAAATCCGTGCCAACGTCCGTGAAATCCATGAAGACCTTGTCATCCGAGATTCCGGCGCCCGCACGAACGAAAGAGCCCTTCCTCCCCGCCAGGGAAGAAGGGCTCTTTTTGTTGACCCGCTCGGCGAACCGTTCGACGGTTTACTTCTTCATGCCCATCAGCTGTTCGAGCCAGTGGATGTCGTAGTTGCCGTCGATAAAGGCCTGCTGCGCGATGATGCGCTGGTGCAGGGGAAGCGTGGTGTCGACGCCGCCGATCACATACTCCTCGATCGTCCGGCGCAGCCGCATCAGGCACTCGTTGCGGGTGGTGCCGTGGACGACCAGCTTGGCGATCAGGCTGTCGTAGTGCGGCGGGATGCGGTAGCCGTCGTAGAGCGCCGAGTCGACGCGCACGCCCAGACCGCCCGGCGCGTGGTAGCCGTCGATCTTCCCCGGCGACGGGATGAAGGTCTCCGGATGCTCCGCGTTCACGCGGCACTCGATCGAATGGCCCTGGAAGCGGATGTCCGCCTGGCCGTAGCCGAGCGGGGCGCCGGTCGCCACGCGAATCTGCTCCCGCACCAGATCGATGCCGGTGATCATCTCGGTGATCGTGTGCTCGACCTGCAGGCGGGTGTTCATCTCGATGAAGTAGAACTGCCCGTCCTCGAACAGGAACTCCATCGTGCCGACGCCGCGGTAGCCGATGGCCGCCGCCGTCTTGGCCGCCAGATCGCCGATGAAGGCGCGCTGCTCGGCGTTCAGCGCCGGCGACGGGGCTTCCTCGATGACCTTCTGGTGGCGGCGCTGCACGGAGCAGTCGCGCTCGCCGAAATGCACGCAGTTGCCGTGCTCGTCGCCGAGAAGCTGGATCTCGATGTGCCGGGGCTTGCCGAGATACTTCTCGATGTAGACCTCGTCGTTGCCGAAGGCGGCGCGCGCCTCGCCCCGGGCGAGCTGGTAGGCTTCCTTGAGCTGGTCGGGGTTGCGGGCGACCTTCATGCCCTTGCCGCCGCCACCCGCCGCCGCCTTGATGAGGATCGGATAGCCGGTCTCGCGGCCGATCCTCTCCGCCTCCTCCAGCGTCGGCACCGGGCCGTCGGAGCCGGGGACCACGGGCAGCCCCTGCTCCATCACCGTCTTCTTGGCGGTGACCTTGTCGCCCATGATGCGGATGTGCTCCGCGGTCGGGCCGATGAAGGTGAAGCCGTGCTCCTCCACCATCTCCGCGAACTGGGCGTTTTCCGACAGGAAGCCGATGCCGGGATGGATCGCGTCCGCCCCGGTGATCGACGCCGCCGACAGGATCGCCGGAATGTTCAGGTAGCTTTCGCGGGCCGACGCGGGGCCGATGCACACGCTCTCGTCCGCGAGGCGGACGTGCATGGCGTCGGCATCGGCGGTGGAATGCACCGCCACGGTCTGGATTCCCATCTCACGGCAGGCGCGGTGGATGCGCAGAGCAATCTCACCGCGGTTCGCGATCAGGACCTTCTCGAACATCGCCAAGGGATGATCCCCGCTCACTCGATGATCATAAGGACTTCGCCGAACTCCACCGGCTGGCTGTCGGAGACCAGGACCTCGACAACCGTGCCGCCCCGCGGGGCCTTGATGGGGTTCATGACCTTCATCGCCTCGATGATGAGGACGGTCTGGCCGGCCTTCACCGTGTCGCCGACGCGCACGAAGGGCGTGCCGCCCGGTTCGGCCGCGGCGTAGGCCGTGCCGACCATCGGCGAGGTGACCGCGCCGGGATGGCTGGCGGGCTTGCCCGCCGGGGCGGCGGCCGGAGCCGCAACGGGAGCGGGAGCGGCGACCGGAGCGTGCACGGCCACCGCCTGGGCGGCCGTCGGGCGGGTGACGCGGATCCGCTTCTCGCCCTCGGCAAACTCGATCTCGCTCAAGCCCGTCTCACGCAGGAGATCCGCGAGCTTGCGGACCAGATCGCCGTCGATGTCGAAGCTTGCCATGGTGTTCGTTTTTCCCGTGTTCCTTAGTCGCGCTCGAGGATATTCGCCATGGCGTCCAGCGCCAGCAGATACCCGTGCGGGCCGAAGCCGCAGATCATCCCCTTGGCCACCGCGGAAATGTGCGAGTGGTGGCGGATGGCCTCACGCTTGTAGATGTTGGAGAGATGCACCTCGACGATCGGCAGCTCGGACAGGATCAGCGCGTCCATGATGGCGACGGAGGTGTGGCTGTAGGCGCCGGCGTTGATGACGATGCCGTCATGCTCCGTCCGCGCCTGCTGAATCCAGGAAACGAGTTCGCCCTCGTGGTTCGACTGCCGGAAGTCGATGGCCAGCCCGAGCTGTTCAGCGCGTTCCTGGCACGCGCCTTCCAGGTCGTCGAGCGTCATGGAGCCATAAATGTGCGGTTCGCGCACGCCCAGCATGTTCAGGTTCGGTCCGTTCAGGACCAGAACGGAAGCGTCGATGGCCACGGGCCACGCCCCTTTTCCAAGATCGAGTCCGCGCGTTTATAGCACTTTGCGTCGCGCTGGCAATGCCGCATGGCGCAAACGTTACGCCCATTCGGCGTGTTCTGCCTCCTTCGGCGCCAAACGCCTCACGGCGCGGCGGACAGATGGCGGCGCAGCATCTCCTCGAAGGCGCCGCCGTCCTTCAGCTTCTTCAATCCCGCGTTGAAGGCGGCCAGGATCGCCGCCGCCTCCGGCAAGGAGCGGGAGAGAATCAGGTGCTGCCCGGCGCGGGCGTAGGGCAAGGAAGCGACACGGATCTCCTCCCCGGCCGCCGCCTTCGCCACCGCGCTGCGCCCGGTGAACTCGTCGATGACGAAGGCGTCCACCCGGCCCGAGGCGACCATGCGCACGCAGGCCGGCAGGTCCGCCGGGCTTTCGCGCGTAAGGGCTCCCGCCGCGGCCAGCTCCGCCAGTTCCGGCGGCAGGGCGTAGCCGACCGGCGCGCAGACCCTGCGGCCCCGGAAATCCTCCGGACCGTTGAACGCCATACCGCTGTGGACGGACAGGTAGACGAGCTGGCGCACTTCCAGCAGCGGGTCGGAGAACAGCATCTCCATGGCGCGGTCCGGCGTGCGGACATAGGGGAAGGTGCCGAGGAACCTGCCCGCCAGCACGCCGTCGTAGCCGCGGCGCCAGGGCATGAAGCGCACCTCGTAGCGCAGCCCGACCTCGCCGAAGGCGCGGCGCACGATGTCGGTTAGCAGGCCGCCCTCCGGCAGGTCCTCCCCGGTGAAGGGCGCGAAGTCGTTGCCGGTGACCAAGTCCAGAGCCGTGCCGCGGGGGGCCGGGCCGAGGGGCGCCGAATCGATCGGGGCGGCCCGGACGGGGCCGACGGCCGCCAGCAGCAAGAGCATGGCCAGGAGACACCGCCGCCCCGCCATCGCCCCGTCCCCGCCCCTCGTCCGCGGCCGCCCACTCACTCCGCCGGGGCGCGGTTGCGCCGCCCGGCGGGGTCGGTGAACAGGTCGTTGATGCGCTGGACATGCTCCGCCACCGCCTCGCGGATGGAGAAGATGCGCTTCTCGGCGCCGCCGCTCCAGCCAACCGGCTTCTTGCGGAAGATCGAACGGAAGAAGCGGGTGTTGCGCAGGAAGCCCTGCTGGAGGTTCAGGTCGACGTCGCCGTAGCGCTCCGGCAGGCTGCGGGCGACCCGCTTGGCCATGAAGGAGCGCAGCCAGAAATGGCCGGCGCCGAACAGGCCGCCCAGCACCACCAGCGCCGCCAGCACCCCGACCGGCAGGCCGCCGGCCCAGGCCGGCTGCGACTGGGTCAGCCAGCTCAGGAAGGCCGACACCGTGTCGCCGCCGGCGAGGCTGGCGATCCCGCCGAACAGCAGCGCCAGCAGGGCCAGCCACACCGCGTCGCCGATCAGCACCAGCTTGCGCCAGCGCTTCATCGCCGCGGCGAGCTGCGGGACGATCTCGCCCTTCAGCTCCTTCACGAGGCTGTCGATCATGCCGACGATGCGGTAGGCGCGGGCGACCTCCACCTCGTTGATGCGCACCTGGAGTTCGGCGAGGTCGGAGTCGCGCCGCGCCTCGTAGCGGGCGCGCACGGCGTCGTCGGCGATGGCGACCGCCGACTTGCTGTCATAGAGCGCGTAGAAGCGGCCCGACACCAGACCGGCCTGGGCGATGGCGCGCTGCCAGGCGCCGAACACCGCCTCCAGATTGTCCTCCTTCGCCGTCGTGTCGATCTGGTTGAGGATGTAGCAAACCTTGCGCGCGTCGGCGCGGTCCACCGTCTTCGCCACCAGATGCTTCAGCGTGTCCTGCATCGCCCCCGGCTCCGGGTGGCGTCCGTCGAAGAAGACCAGCACGAGGTCGGACAGCTCGACGATGTGATCGACCAGCCGCAGCACCGAGCGGCGCTGGTCGTCGGCGTCGAAGCCCGGCGAGTCGATGAAGATCTTGCCGCGCGCCCGGTCGCCGGACAGCGTCTTGAGCTGCAGATAGTTGTCGATGCGCTTGCCCTCGCCCGCCGCGACCTTCTCGATCTCGTCGGCGATCCGGTAGAAGGGGAAGCGCGGATCGGCGTTCAGCGCGGTGCCCGGCAGGGCCTCCCGCCGGGTGTCCGGCCCGTGGCAGATCACCGTGAACTTGTCGTCCACCGCCTGGTTGCCGGTGTTCTGCAGCGGCGCGCCGAGATAGCCGTTCAGGAAGGTGGACTTGCCCGCGGAGAAGGTGCCCAGCACCGCGATCATCGGCCACCAGGGAATGCGCGTGGTCAGCGACTCGTGCGGCCCCAGCAGGCCCAGCCGGACCAGCACCCGGTCGAAATTGCGGAAGGTCGGAATGACCGGGAGGAGGTTCGGGTTTTCCGCGCGGAGATGCGCGTCCAGGGCGGCGAGGCGCTGCTGGAGGGCTTGCCTGGGGGTCATGGCCGGCCGGGTCCCGTTCTGCTGTGAAATGGGGTGACGTGTCGTGTCGGAGGCATTCTCTAGCACGAGGCGCCGTTGCGATGGGCAGCGAAATTGCCGTGACCGGAAACGCCGTGACGGCGGCGCAGCATCGGCCCTATCCTGATGTTGTCGTCCCATTCCAAGCATGACCGCGAGGAGGCAGGCCAGTGACTCAGGGACCGCGGGGCCACGGCGCCCATCACCACGATCACGAGGATCATGGGCATGGGCATGACCACGGCCACGGGCATTCCCACACGGCGACGGTGACGGCCGACAGCGAGCGGCGGATCCTGTTGGTCCTGCTGATGACCGCCAGCCTGATGGTGGTGGAGGTGGTGGGCGGCGTGCTGTCCGGGTCGCTCGCCCTGCTGGCCGACGCCGGGCACATGCTGACCGACGCGGCGGCGCTGGCGCTCGCCTGGCTGGCCTTCCGGCTGGGGAGGCGCCCATCGGACCGGCGGCGCAGCTTCGGCTACCACCGGCTCCAGGTCCTCGCCGCCTTCGTCAACGGCCTCAGCCTGTTCCTGCTCTCCGCCTGGATCCTGTGGGAGGCGGCGCAGCGGCTGATGGAACCCCAGCCGGTGCTGGGCGGGACCATGATGGCGGTGGCGGTGCTGGGCGGGCTGGGCAACCTCGCCGGCTTCTATATCCTGCACCGCGGCGACCGCGGGAACCTGAACGTCCGCGGCGCCGCCCTGCATGTGCTGGGCGACCTGCTCGGCTCGGTCGCGGCGGTCGTGGCGGCGGGCATCATCCTGTGGACCGGCTGGACGCCCATCGACCCCATCCTCTCAGTGCTGGTCGCCCTGCTGATCCTGCGCGGCGCCTGGGAGGTGGTGCGGCAGAGCGCCCACATCCTGGTGGAGGGCACGCCGGTCGGCATCGACGTGGACGAGTTGCGCAGCGCCCTGCACGAGGCGGTTCCAGCGGTCACCGACATCCATCACGTCCATGTCTGGTCGCTCACGGCGGAACGGCCACTGCTGACCATGCACGCCGTGGTGGCGCCGGAAACCGACCGCGACGCGGTGCTGCGTGACCTCGTCGAGACCCTGCGCGGACGCTTCGGCATCGGCCACGCCACGGTCCAGGTGGAAACCGGTCCCTGCCCCGACGGCCGGGAGATGCACCACGCGGCCTGACGCGGCCCGTCCGTGCCCTTCTTTCTGTGACCTTCTTTGGTGGCATGGATCGGAAACGGGGCCTGAAACGTTGCTTTCGGCATGACTGCCGAAAACGACGCCGATCCCCACGCCGACTCCCTGCGCCTGACCGCGGAGGAGCTGGCCTTTCTTCTCAGCGATCCGCAGAGCCACGCGGACCGGGAGGAGCGCAACGCCCGCGCCAACCGGGCCCGCACCGAGCGACGGCGCAGCGACCCCGCCTATGCGGAACGGCTGCGCAACGAGGACCGGCTGCGCCAGCGGCGGCACCGCGCCAAGGCGGCCATCGGCCGGCCCGAGCCGGAACCGGAGCCACCCGTTCCCCTGCCCGCCCTGTCGGCGGCGGACGCCCTGCACCGCCTGGAAGCCCATCTGGAGGCCGCCGCCACACCGCAGGCGGCCCAGCTGCGCCGCCGCCCGGACGCGTTGCGGCGCTACGCCGCGGCGTTCGAGCTGTACCGCAGCCTGTCGGCGCAGGGGGAGCGCCCGACGCGCGGCGCCCTCGCCGCCGCCTTCGCCGCACGGCTCGGCCTTGCCCTCACCCCGTCGCAAATCCAGAAGCTGCGCGATCAGGTCGAGGGTTTCGCCCGTCCGGGCGGTCCCTGGCACGCCGGCTGAGCGGCGCCCCGCGAAGGCCGATACAGGGCGTCACGCAGCCCGGCCCCCGTGGCCTCTGTTTGGCCCGCAAACGGTCGTTAACGCGCTATTAACTATGAATTAAGGAAGCGTTAAGGCTGTTCGGGGGCTCCGCGACGCTAGGCAATCCGCGCCGGAGCGCTGCGTGACGGGCTGTATCGGCCTTCGCGGCCCCTCTAAAGCGAATGTTCATTCCCTTTAGACTCACATGGTCTCATTTGCCGATCGGGCTTCGGCCGCATGCGCGGCCGGGACCGCCGTCGCGATCCGAAGCGGACTGCATTCCGCTTTAAAGGTCGGTCGGGGCGTTCGGCACCGGCGGTTCGGACCTCGGCGGCGCCGGCTCGGCCGGTGATGGGTTGGGGGGTGCCGGACGGGAACGGTCGAGCCGCCGGATGACGATGTCGCCCTCCGGCGTGACTTCGGGGGGAGCGAACATCGGCACCTGCCGCACCCACCCCTCCAGCGCCTTCATCAGCAGTTCGACCCCCTGCCGGGCCTGCTCGCCCGGCGTGCTGGGCGCGCCGGGAGCCGGTGGGGCGGCGCCGGGCGGGGGCGGCGTGTCGGCGGCGCCTGCCGGCACCGTCCACAGGGCACCGGCAAGAAACAGAGGCGCCATGAGACTTACGGGGATGGGGCGGCGCGCGGTCATGGGTTCGTCACTCCCGGTTGGTGAACACGGCCGGTGTGATGGCCTACCCTGACAAACGTTCGCGCCGCCCATTCCATCGCACGCTTTTTTTCAGCGCGCGGCCAATCGGCACCCCGTGCCGTAACTCCCCGTCAGAACTCCTTCCAATCGTCCTCGTCGGCGGAGGCGCGCTGCAGGGTCGCCGAGGCTCCCTTGCCCGCCGCCACTGGACGAGCCGGGGCCGCCACCTTGCGTGCCGCGGCCTTGGCCGGCGCCGGCTTGGTCGGAGCGATGCTGCGGCGCAGGGACTGGGCACCTCCGCCGTGAGGAACGGCGGATCCCGCCGCGAAAGCCGCGGCGTCCAGCTTGAAGAAGCTGACCAGGGAGCGCAGGTCCGTCGCCTGGTTGGCGAGCGATTGCGCCGCGGCGGTGGTTTCCTCGACGAGCGCGGCGTTCTTCTGGGTCATCTCGTCCATCTGCGAGACGGTGGCGTTGATCTCGTCGAGCGCCGCCGCCTGCTCCGAGGAGGCCGAGGCCATCTCGGCGATCAGCCCGGCGACCTGCTGGACGCCCGACACGATGCCCTCCAGCGCGTCGCCGGCCTTCTTGACCAGCTCCACCCCGTCCTTCACCTGGCTGTCGCTGTCGAGGATCAGCCCCTTGATCTCCTTGGACGCCTGGGCGGAGCGCTGGGCGAGGTTGCGCACCTCCTGCGCCACCACGGCGAAGCCGCGCCCGGCGTCGCCGGCCCGCGCCGCCTCCACCGCCGCGTTCAGCGCCAGCAGGTTGGTCTGGAAGGCGATCTCGTCGATCACCCCGATGATGTCGGTGATCTTGCGGCTCGACGCCTCGATGCGCTTCATCGCGTCGATGGCCGAGTCCGCCACCGTGCCGCCGGATTCCGCGGCGGTGCGGGCGTCGGCGGCCATGCCGTTGGCGCGCTGGGCGTTGTCGGCGTTGGAGCGCACGGTCGCCCCCAGCTCCTCCATGCTCGCCGCCGTCTCCTCCAGGGAGGACGCCTGCTGCTCCGTCCGCTCCGCGAGGTCGCTCGACCCCAGCGAGACCTCGGAGGCCGCGCCGGAAATCGCGTCGGTGGCGCGCAGGATCTGGCCGACGATCTCGCCGAGCTTGGCGGATGTGGCGTTGACGTCGGTCTTCAGCGTCTGGAACGCGCCTTGATAGTCGCGCTCGACGCGCTTGTTGAGGTCGCCCTGGGCGAGCGCGCTGAGCACCGCACCGAGGTCGGCGATGACCGCCTCGACCGTGTCGGTCAGCCGGTTGATGCCTTCCGACATGGTCCGGTAGAAGCCGTCCTTGCCGGCCAGCTCCAGGCGGCGCGACAGGTCGCCCTTGGACACGCCGTCGATCAGCGCGGCGATCTCCTCGCCGATGGCCTTCTCGCGGGCGCGCTGCGCCTCGTCGGCGCGGCGCTCGGCCTCCAGGCGCTCGCGCTCGGCCTCGTCCATCGCCTTCTTCTGGATGGCGTTGTCCTTGAACACCTGCACCGCCTGGGCCATCCGCCCGATCTCGTCGCGGTTGGCCAGCGCCGGGATGGTCACCGTCAGGTCGCCGCCGGCGAGGTTGGTCATCGTCTCGGTCATCGACACGACCGGCTTCACGATGGACCGCGCCACCGCCCAGGCCAGCAGCAGGCCGAACAGGAAGGCGCCGGCCGCGATCGTCATGTTGGCCGACAGGGTGCGGTCCATGCTGCCGGTGGTTTCGGCCAGGACGCCGTCGCGGTCCTTGCCCTCGATCGCGACGGTGCGGTCGGAGAGGTCGGCGAACTCGACGCCGCGGGCGCCCATGACGTCGATCAGCCGGGTGTTCTCCAGCACGACGGCGGCGGTTTCGCGGAACAGCGAGACGTAGCGGTCGGAGAGCTGGTCGGCGGCCAGCGCCGCGGCCCGGCGCGCCGGGTTGCTCAGCCGCTCGGTCGCCCGGCGGATGGCCTCGCCGAAGGCGTCGTCGCGGGCCGACACCTCCGCGATGATCGACTCGTTCGGGCTGGTGAAGAAGCGCGACGCGGCCAGCCGCGCCATCAGCAGCTGCTCCTGCGCGAGGGCGGCGTTGGCCGCCGCCTCGTGCTCGCCGTCGGCGATCAAGGTGGAGACGAGCTGCGACACGGTCTCCCGCGCCTTCTCGCCCGCCGGGACGAGCTGCTCGGCGTAGAGGCGGTCGCGGCGGACACGAAGCTCCGCCAGCGTGTTGAAGTCGGCGACGTAATTGGCGAAGACCTGGTTCATCCGTTCCAGCAGGGCGCGGCGCTCTCCGGTCGTGCCGTCGAGCGCGCTGCGCAGGTCCTTGACGAGGGTCGCCTGGACGGCGCGCACCTGATCGGCCACCTTCGGGTCGCCGAACGTGTTGAAGCTCAGGGCGAGGCGGCGCATCTGGGCGACCTGCGCGTCGATGGAGCTGACCTGGATCGAGTGGTTGCTCACCGCCGCGTAGGACTCGAAGCCGTCCCGCGCCACGCCGAGACCCCGCACGCCGATGGCGACCACCACCGCGAGCAGCAGCAACACCACAAGGAAACCAAAGTAAATGCGGGTCCCGACCTTGAAGCGCCCCGCCAGACTGCTTGTCTGCATCGACCTGATCCTTTGATTGCGACCCGGCAGCACCGGCGAGCGTTGCCGCCCATGGCCGCCGTCCGTCCGTGCCGGCCCGATGCTTCGGACGCGGCGCAGACCGTGGCGCGAACTCTATCCCCTCCGACCTATCCGAATTTGATTATCAAAATGTTTCCACACCATGCCGATCGGTCGAAATCTCCTTAATTTGAAACATTATCCCCCTCGGGATGCTTTTGGGGTTCAATCGTTTCCATTTGACCGCGGCGCGGACGAGCGCAACCGCCACGCGCGACCCGGTCGAGGCGCCGCAATCAGTGCCTTCAACAGACCGGGCCGCAAGGGAGCGGGAGAGTCCACACGCCTTCATATCTGCACAAATCATAACCATCGCGCAGTAATTTCAGAGATTCCGCTTGCGCGTCGAAAAGGCCTGTGTGAACAATCCTGTCGACATTCTCAAATCCTACATATTTATTCGCAAGCATTGGAGTTCCGGGTCCATGAGCGAACCTGCGGTGCGCAAAAGGGGGCGGCGCGGATCGCCCGAATCCTGGTCGGTCGATGCACATGTCGGACAGCGCGTGCGCATGCGCCGGACCATGCTGGGCATGAGCCAAGAAAAATTGGGCGAGGCCATTGGCCTGACGTTTCAACAGGTCCAGAAATACGAGCGCGGATCCAACCGCATTTCGGCCGGTACGTTGTATCGCCTCGGGCTGGTACTTGACGTTCCGGTCAGCTTCTTCTTCGATTGCTACGACGATACGCAGGGGCCCGCCGGGCAATCGGCCACGGCGGACGAGTCCCGGATCAGCGACAGCTCGATCAGCCGCCGCGAAGCGCGGATGCTCCGGCTGTGGCGGGCCGCCCCGGACAGCGTGGGCGACGAACTCCTCTCGCTTTTGGGCTCCCTGTCGCCCCATCTGCGCGACGCGCGGGACGACGAGGATGGCCGGCCGGCGCCCGCCGCATCACCGGACGCCCCGCTGCGGCAACGCGTCGCGGCCGAGGGGATCGCGCTGACGGTCCCGTCATCCGCGAAGGCCGGCCCCGCGGTGCCCGCCGGCAAATTGGCCCTGAAGGTCGCGGCCGCTCCCCGCATCAAAGCCGATGCGGCACCGGGCGGAAAGCGGCGGCGTCACGGGGCGGTTTGGGATCCGGCGGACATCTACCGCGCCGGAAAGACGCCCATCGGCAAGGCGAGCAAGGCGCCCACCTGACAGCGGATCGCCGGCCCGGCCACGAAACGCTGGCGGGGCGGCGCCGTCGGGCACCGCCCCGCCTCGCGGACAGGATCGGAATGTCGGAGTCGGGAACGCCGAAACGTCAGAAGCGCTGAAAGGTCAGAAGCGCAGGATCGCTGCGGTCGAGGCGCCGGACGGCAGCTCGTCCTTGGTCACCACATGCACCTCGCCACCGCGCAGGAGCGTCTCGGTGGCCGCTTCCTCGACGAGGTCGATGGCGCCGTCCGTCTCGTGGTGCAGCGGAAAGGCCCGGTGATAGTCCTCCCGGAAATGACCCCAGACCTTGTCGTTTTCGGCCACCAGAAGAACGCCGACCCGTCCCTCGCGCGCCGCCACCATCACGTCCTCGGCCCGCGTCGTCGTCCGCTCCGCGGTGCTGAGGTCGCCGTTGAGGGCGTTGAACCGCTCCACCGCCGCCCGCCGCGTCGACTCGAACATCGGCCGGACCACCGCGTAGGCGCGGCGGTGCAGTTCATCGATGTCCAGCGCGTCGGGGTTGGTCACGACCCCTGGCTCCTGAAGCCCCTGAAGATGGACGTCCTTGCGCAGATGCCCCTGGATCTCCTCGTCGGCGACCAGGACGAGCGGGCCGCGGAAAGGCTTCAGATGATCCCGCACGCGGCCGGCGACCCGCCCGAGATACTCGATGAGGTGGGCCTTGCGCAGTTCCTCGGGGTCTTCGCCGAAGTTGTGCGTCTTGACCATGGACACGCCGCCGCGGTCCGTGCGGTCGGCGTGGCGGGCCGGCGGGGCCGAATGCAGGTTGTTCTCGTAATTGGTTTCGGCATGGATTTCCGCCACGCCCTGCGGCAGCCCGGCGTCCTCCTCCGCAATGCCGTGGCGGGTCGCGCAAAACAGGCGGGCCCGGCCGGCGGTCACCGCCAGGATCATGAAGGCCCCGTCGTCGGCCAGCAGCGGCAGCAGGGGCCGCAGCGTGAAGCGGGAATTGACGACCACCTCCTCGGGAAGCTCGATGGGCACGCGGTGGATGGCCGACACGCCCTTGGCCAGGAAAATCGCCAGCCCACGGTCCATGTGGCGCCAGAACTCGTTCTGCTCCAGCAGGTCGGAAGCCGGCTTGAGGAACGTCTCGGCGTCGGGCCGGCGCAGGCCGTGCTTCTCGCACAGCTGGTCCTGGGCCTTGCCAAGCAGGTTGCGCAGCCGGATCACGTCTTGGCGGATGTCGCGCCCGGCGATGTGGGTGGGCAGGAAGATGGACACCGCCGGGGCGGCATCGACGGTCAGGAGTCGTTCCAGATCGTGTTTGCAGAACATCGCCTTCGTCGCCCTCCGTGTTGCTCGTTCGGGGAATTCCGATTGGAGCAACCGGCGCGTCGGGGCATGGTTCCGGGATGCCTACCGACTGGGCAGGCGCCCGGACCAGGGCGTACGGCAAGTCCGCCTATGACGCCGGCGGCAAGGGTCCCGGTCCGGGATGACTCGGCCCAGGACAACTCGACGCAGGACAACTCGGCTCAGGACCGGGCCGACGTCACCAGGTGCGGACCGGCCCGGTGTCGATGTGCACGAAGCCGCTGCGCGGGTAGTAGCCGACACCGCCGGCCTCCATGCCGCGGGCGGCGGTGGCGATGGCGTTCAGCTCGACATCGGGCAGCATCACGTCGATGGCCATGCCGCGGGTGTGGTAGCTTTCCTTCGCCACCCCGCGCGAGCGGCGGCGGGCCATGGCGTTGGTGCGGCGCGACCGGTAGCCGCAGATGACCCGGAAGGGCTCGTCGCTGTCCAGCGTCTGGTGCAGGCGGGCCAGCACATCGAACAGGCGCGGGTCGTAGCGGCCGACCTGCTTGGCCCGGTGGTCGCGCAGCAACACGTCCAACTTCTTCAGCGCGTCCGGTCGATAGGACCCATCGGCCCAGTAGACGCCGCTGAAATGTTCGTTGGTGTTGATGTTGTGCAGGGACAGGCGGCGGACACCGCCGGCCAGGGGAGCCGCAAGGGCCAGTGCGGCGGGCACCAGGGCCGGAACGGCAAAGGCGGTCAGGGCGGCGGCGGCGAAGGTCAGAAACCCACGGCGGCCGGTCTCGCGCCCATTCATCGGCGCGGCACGGTCGTCATTCCCCAAAAGCATCACTCCCTATGCATTTTGGTGATCGGGCCGCGCCGTTCCAGCGCCGGACGGCCCCCTATGGATTGTTCGAATAAGACCAAAATATTGTGGTCATAGCGAACGACTATTTCCTATAGGCTAGGGCTTGACCGGGATCAACCCGAAAATGGCCCGAATCGGTCACAGATCGGCCTCCGATGCCGGTGCGCGCAGCGGTTGCCCCCTGGCCGGAGGCCGTACGCCGATTTCCCGACCCCAGGGACGCGCCTCCGCGCCTCGCCGGACGGGAGCGCGCGTACTACATTCGATAGAAAGAGTCTTCTGCCAGCCGGGGTTCCATCATGCACGCATCCCTGACGCCCAACGACCATCGACTCCGGCCCGCCCTGGCCGCGCTGACGCTGGCGCTGTGCGTGATCGCCGGCACGGCCGCCACCCCGACCGCCGCCGAGGCGGCCCCCTACCGGGACACGCTGACCGGCTGGGCCGACCGGCTCGACGCCGCCGCGACGGTGCTGGAGGCCGAGCCGGAGCGCCCCGTCATCCGCATCGGGTCCGGGCCGCTCCTGAAAAAGGGCGGCAGCGGCGAACGGGTCGAACGGCTGACCCAAAGGCTGGCGGAGCTGGGATTCCTCGACGCGGCTCGGCGCGGCGACCTGTTCGACGAGGAGGTGGACACCGCGGTGCGCGCCTTCCAATTCAGCCAGCGCATGAAGGTGGACGGGCTGGTCGGCGGCGGCACGCGGGTGGCGCTGGACCGCAGCCCGCAGGAGGCGGCCGCGCAGATGCGGCGCAGCGCGCTGTCCATGCGGGCCTTCCGCGACACGGCCCCGGACACCGTGATCCTGGTCAACCTGCCCAGCCAGACCACCACGCTGGTCCGCGACGGGGAGGAGGCGCTGAGCATGCGCTCCATCGTCGGGCGTCCGTCGCGCGAGACGCCGCTGCTCCAGGACCAGATCACGCATGTGATCGTCAATCCGACCTGGACCGTGCCGCCCACCGTCCTGAAGGAGGACAAGCTGCCCCTGCTGCGGGCCAAGGGCACGCCGGGCATCGCCAACGCGGTGGTCTATCTGGACGGCGCCCCGGTGGAGCCCGCCGTCGTGGACTGGAGCAACGTCTCGCCGCGCCGCGTGCGGATCGTCCAGCAACCGGGCGACCACAACGCGCTGGGCCGCTACCGGTTCAACATGACCAACCCGTACAACATCTATCTGCACGGCACCAACGAGCCGCGGCTGTTCGACCGCGAGATCCGCACCGTCAGCTCCGGCTGCGTGCGCCTGGAGGACGCGCGCGGCATGGCCGAGGCGCTTCTGGCGACCGAGCATGTCTCGACGGCGCGGCTCGACCGCATGCTGGACCGGCAGGAGCCGCAATGGATCAAGCTGTCCCAGCCGGTGCCGGTGCGCTTCGTCTACTGGACCGCCACGGTGGACGACCGCGACGCCGTGCGCCTGCATCCGGACATCTATGACCTGAACGAGGACATGGCTCCAGCCGCGGCGCCGGAGCCGATCGGCCCCGGCACGGCCAGCCCGATGGCCCCGGCCCAGGGAGCCTGAAGCCCAGAAAAGCCGTCCATGGAGAAAGCCCCCCGCCGACCGGCGGGGGCTTTCTTGTCAGGTGGCCCGCAATTCGGTGTCGGACCCGGATGCCCGCCACACCTTCGAGGCGGTCGGGCCGGTGTCGCCCGTGGTCTCCACATACTTCACCGGGTCGCCGGTCTTGAGCTGGTCCATGTCCACGTTCAGGCAGCTGTTCCGGTGGAAATAGAGCTGCGTCCCGGTGTTGGTGGTGATGAAGCCGTGGTCCTCGTTCGGGTTGAGCTGCGAGACGCGGCCCGGCTGCTCCGGATCGTGGACCTTCACGTCGCGGCGCATCTTGTCCTTGTACTCCTTCAACTGCCGCTCCGCGGCTTCGAAGGCGTCGCGGATCGAGGTCCGGGCGTCGGGGTTGGCGTAGCGCTCCTTCGCCTTGTTCGGCTTGCGGCTGACCACGATGTCCTGGCCCGGCACCATCAGCTCGATGTGGACGTCGAAGACGTTGCCGGTCTTGTGCTGGCGGTGCTGGGCTTCCACGGCGACGCGCATGCCGACCAGCCGGTCGAACAGCTTTTCCGTCTTCTCCGCCCGTTCGCGGATGTAGGCCTCCAGCTCCGGCTGGGAGTCCATGTTGTGGAAGGCGATTTCCAGGTTCGTGTCCATGGGAAGTCCTCTTCAAGCACGACGTGAGCAAAGCGGCGCGGCACCGACCGCGTTCAGGAATCGCGGGCCTGGCCGGGGATGCGGAACTCCTCGCCCTGGTCGGCGATGCCCGGCATCTCGCCCTGGTTTTCCATGCTCAGCACCGGTTCCACCGGCTCGGTCCGCTCGGCGGTGTCGTCGGGGCCGCGGGCCGGGTTCGGGCGCAGGGTGTCCCGGTAATTGTCCTCGATGGCGATTTCCTCGCTGGCCAGCGTCCAATGATCCGCGGCTCGGTCCTCCGGACGGCCCTCGCGCTCCCAGATCTGGTGAGCGCGCGCTCTGATCCGGCTTTCCAAATCATCCGCCATCCGGGTTGCCTCCTTTCGATTCTCGTTCCGCGCTTCCCGTGCCCTCCCGTGGGAGGGGTTTTCGGCCGGGGCGCTTCCGGACAACCGCGCCGGAATGCGGAAGGTTCCTCCCCAAGGGAGCGTCGGAACCGGGAAACCATCGGAAAGCACGCCGTTTGAGTTAATCCCGAAGGGGTGTTATTCGACGATGGCGACGATCCGGAGGACAAACGCGTGAACCGGCCTGAACACGGACGCCTCTTCACGTCCTCCCCCCTCACGGTCATGCGCCGCTTCCGCTCCTTCCTGTTCGCCCTGCCGCTGGCCGCGGGGATGCTGCCCGCCCTCCCGGACGGTGCCGTCCGCGCCGCGGAAGGGGCATCGCTGCTGCAGCTCGGCCTTTTCCAGCGGGAGGGCGATGCCTGGTGGGCGTGGGACAGCCTGCGCCGCCGCTCCCCCGATCTGACGGACGGACTCAGTCCGGCGGTCGTCCCGCTCGACGCGCGGCGCCAGGGAGAGGGAGTCGCCCTGCGGGCCACCGCTCCCCAGGGTCTGGACGTGACGGCGCTGTGCCGCCGCATGCTCGGCGCCGGGTTCGGCTGCCTCGTCCTCGACGCGGTCCCTGCGCCGGCGCCGGCCCAAGCGCCCGCTCGGCCCCCGGACGGCGCGCCGCTCGCGACGCCGCGCCCCGCCGGGGGTAGCGCCGGGGACGGCCCTGGAAATGGCAAGGCCGACGTGGCGATCACCTACCCGCCCGAAGCCGCCCGCACCATGGCCGCCATCGAGAAGTCGGGGCGCCGCAAGGGCCGGCTGGGCGCGGTGATCCCCGACACGGCGCTCGACGTCATGCCGGCAACGCTGAAGGAGGAGGGCTGGAACCTCTGCGCCCTCACCTTCGACGACGGGCCGCACCGGGTGGTCACCCGCCAGATCCTGGACGTGCTGAATCGCGAGAAGATCCCGGCGACCTATTTCCCGGTCGCCAGCGTCGCCGAGAACCAGGGCGAGGTGATCCGCGACTTCATCGCCGCCGGGCACGAGATCGGCAACCACAGCCTGACCCACGCCGACCTGCGCGCCATGGACCCCGAGACGCAGCGGCACGAAATCGCCGAGGCCAACCGTATTCTGCGCGGGTTCGGCGCCAACCCGGTGCTGTTCCGCCCGCCCTACGGACGCTACACGCCGGAACTGCTGGCCATCGCCCGCGAGGAGAGCATGAGCCCGGTGCTGTGGACCGTGGACACCCGCGACTGGCAGGTCCGCGACCCCGACCGCATCGTGCAGCATGTGAAGACCGAGGCGGGGACCGGCAGCGTTCTGCTGCTGCACTCCACCTACCCGTCCACCCTCAACGCCCTGCCCCGCGTGATCGCCGCGATGCGCGCGAAGGGCTGCGAGTTCGTCACCCTGTCGGAATGGATCAAGCGGATGCACCGCATCGCCACGCCGGCCCCGGCGATGGCGCCGACCCTGGTCAATGCCGGGGCGAGGGCTGGGGAAAAGGCCGGCGGCGCGCCGTTCCGCACCGCCAACTGAGCGGGGGCGACGCCGGGCCGCCCGGTTACTTGCCGGTCTTCTGCTTGCGGATCTGCAGGTATTTGCGGATGGTCGCCTCGACCTCCGGCGGCAGCATGTTCCAGGCGCCGGACACCGACCCGCCCTTGACCTCCTCGATGGTCACGGCGGCGGCGAAGGTGAATTTCCCGCAGGCGTCGTCGATCCGCACGGTGATCCTTGCGGTCTGGCTGGGGATCAGGGAGCCGTCGAAACCGGTCGCCACGAAGCCCTTGTGGCTGACCCCCGCCAAGGGAAAGCTCTTGCCGTCGAACTCGATGACGCTGGACGGGCCGCTGGGCGCGTTGGGCCGGCGTGGCGCCGCCCTCTTCTCGTCCTTGACGGTCACCTTCAGAAAATCGAACAGCCCCATGCACAGCCCCCGCCGAACAGCGCCGTCCATCGCCACGGCGTCATCACTTTATGCGCGGACTTACAAAAGGGGGCAACCCGGATTTCCCCGGAGGGCGGCACTTCAACCCTGGGGCGAGGCCATCCCCCTCCCCCGCTCCCGCCCGGCGGACAGGGCGTCCAGCGCCCGCCGGATGCTCAACAGGGCGAAGGGCAGCAGAATCGCCAGGACCATGGCCATGCCCGCCGCCACCGTCAGCGCCCCCGCCATGTCGGCCCCGCCCAAATGGGCGCCGAGGGTCAGCAGCAGATGCAGGATCAACGCGGACAGGGTCGCCGCCGCCAAAGCCGGAGCGACAAATCCCGGCGCGCGCCGGCCGCATGTTTCACCGGTCGTCGCGCGCCATGACCACCGTGGACGCGCCTCCGGGCAAGACGTCCCATAGACATCCAGCATGGGCACTCCTCCCGTCATTGCTCATCCGGTGCCGGTTGGATTGGGGCAACACGGTGGGATGAGGCGCGACCACTATAGCGGCAAAAATGCGCGGCGCCTAAAATCTGAAGTACTTATTCAGATTGGCCGGCCCTCCCGCCAAAGGTTAGGGGCCGCGGACGGCTTCCCTCACCTCCCGCGTAGGCTCTCCACAGAGTCTGTGGATAACTGTGTTGACAAGGCCCGGCTTTCGCCGATTCGAGTCAAGCGGGACAAGGCCATAGCGCAATTTGCCCATATTTTGGGCATGTCACACAAACCATTGAAATGCATTGTGTTTCCCGATTCCGGAAGGTGTTGCAGCGCTCACGCCTGTCAATTGGATTCTGCTGCCACACAACCCGCGCGGCGATTTCGCGCGGGCCTGTGCCCTGTTGACAACTGAATGTCCGGATTCCCCGCTTGGGGCACCCCGATCCCGCGACGCCTCCCCCCACCGGCGGGAATTGTTCGCCCCACCATCCGTTCGCCGGGGTTACAGTCCGGTGCGAACTCCCTGATTCAGGGTCACGGTGACGGCGGTTCCACCGCCCGGCTTGCTGAAGACGCGGATCCCGCCCCCCATCCGATCGACCAGGGCCTTGCAGATCAGCAAGCCGAGTCCGCTCCCCACCTCGCCATCGGCACCGGGCGCGGCGTGGTGCGGGTCGATGCGGAACAGATGGGCCTGCCGCTCCTCCGGAATACCCAGCCCGTTGTCCTGGACCCGCACAACCACCCGTCCGTCCGCCGGGGCGGCCGACAGCATGACCATGCTTCCCGAGGGCGAGAAGCGCACGGCGTTCTCGACCAGATGCTTCAGCACGGTGCTCAGCGCGGACAGGTCGCCCAGCACCGGGGTGGCGACGATGCGGTTGACGATCAGGATGTCGCGGGCGCGGGCGCGCGGTTCCAGCTCCTCCAGCACATCCTGGAGCAGGCCGCCCAACTCGTAGCTCCGCAGATCGAACGGCACCTGATTCAATTGCAGGCGCGACCACAGCGACAGATTCTCGATGGTCCTCATCATCTGCCGGCCGGCGTCGCTGCACAGCGCCGCGTAGGCGCCGAGCTGGGCGGTCCCGTGGCCGGGCGCGCCATCCGCCGCCGAGCCGGGGGAGGCCACATCGGAGGAGATCATCTGCGTGGCGCCGAGGATGGCGCTCAGTGGGTCCTTCAACTCCTGGCAGATCTGCCCCAGGAAGCGGTTCATCCGCGCGACCGCGTCCGCCAGCTGGTCCACCCGCAGGGCGCGCTGGGCCTCCTCCTCGACGTGGCGGGTGATGTCGGTGACGAAGATGCAGAACCCCGGCGCCGTCCCGCCGTCCTCGCCGTCCAGCCGCGAGTCGTTGAAGATCGCGCGGAGCGGCGTCCCGTCGGAGCGGATCAGGGTGACCTCGTAGCTGCGGTGGGGGGTCAGGCCGCGGATGGCCGCCTGCCGCTCCAGAACGCTCCGGCTGTCCTCGGCCACATAGGCCAGCAGGTGGGTTCCGACCAGATCGCCGGTCCGGTAGCCGAGCAGCGCGCACAGCGCCGGATTGGCTCCGACGATGACCAGCTCGCGATCCAACACCCAGCAGGCCTGCGCGCTCTCGTCCAGAATCCGCCGGCTCAGGCGGTCCCAATCGACCGCCGGCCGCGTGGGCTTCGACAGCAGTGCCAGCATGCCCCCTCCCGTCATCATCCTGTGCGGGTCGGTCACACGGTCGTGTGTTGGTGCGTTTTGTTTTCGACCCGCCACCAATGATAGGCACGGGCCGTAGAAACCTTCAACAAAATGTGGGTTTCTTCGGTGTTATCGGGCTGTCATCGATCCGCGCTTTTTCGGCGTCCTCGCTTTCTGTTCAGTAACCGGGGAAAAATCGACGCCCTCTCTCCTTATGTTCTTATAACGCTTTTCATAGGCTCCGGGAGAGACGGCCGAACTCACCGATCCTCTTCCGTCGCCGCCCAGCAGCGCAGCACCTCCGCCACGCTCCAGGCCTGGGAGATGCAGCCGCGCGGGCTGAAGGGCGGCTCGGCGTCGAAGATCTCGGAAATGGTGCCGATCCCCGCCTGGTCGAGGTGCGGCAGGAAGCCCTGGAGCAGCTCCCGCGCCCCCGCCTTGTCGTCCGGATGCAGCTTCAGCCACGCGTCGACGTAGGGTCCGATCAGCCACCCCCAGACCGTGCCCTGGTGATAGGCGGCGTCGCGGGCGCGCAGATCGCCGAAATACTTCGGCTTGTAGTCGCGCTGTCCCGGCGCCAGCGAGCGCAGCCCGACCGGGGTCAGCAGCCGTTGCCGCACCGTCTCCACCACCGGTTCCCAGCGGGCGCGGTCGAGCACCGGGTTGTCGAGCGAGACGGCGAAGATCTGGTTGGGCCGGCAGGCGTCGTCGTCCCCCCGCTCCCCGTCCACGACGTCGTAGAGGTGCCCGGCGTGGGCGCACCAGAAGCGCGCGTTGAAGGAAGCGCGTGCCCGTTCCGCCAACTCCTCCAGCGGCCGGGCCGCCTGGGCGTCCCCCTCCTCGGTCAGCCAGCCGGCGGTCAGGCACAGCGCGTTGTACCAGAGCGCGTTGATCTCCACAGCCTTGCCCCGGCGCGGCGTGACCACCCAGTCCTCGACCTTCGCGTCCATCCAGGTGAGCTGGTAGCCCTCCCGCCCCTGGCGCAGCAGCCCGTCTCCGTTGTCCACGGCGATGCCGAAGCGGGTGCCGCGCCGGTGATGGTCGATCACCTCGACCAGCCGGGGCAGCAGCAGCTGCAGCGTGTGCCGGTCCCCTGTGGCCTGGACGTAGCGGTTCAGCGCGTGGAAGAACCACAGGGTGGCGTCGGCGGTGTGGTAGAGCCCCTCGTCCTTGCCGTCGGGAAACATGTTGGGGATCAGCCCGTCGCGGATGTAGTGCGCGAAGGTGCGCAGGATCCAGCCGGCCTCCATGTGGCGCCCGGTGGTCAGGGTCAGCCCCTCCAGGCTGATCATGGTGTCGCGGCCCCAGTCGGTGAACCAGTGGTAGCCGGCGATCACCGTGCGCACCTCGTCCCCCTCGGCGCGGGCGCGCATCTGGTCGGCGACGCGGCCCGCCGGTACGAACAGGAAGCTGTCCGCCGACAGCACCAGCTCGGCCATCGGCCCCTCGCGCAACGAGCGGTGCGCCGTCCCGACGATCCGCCGCCGCCGCTCCTTCTCGAAGCGCAGGACGTCGGCGGGCGGCAGCGCCCACAGCCGCTGCCACGGCTCGGTCGCCGCGACGAAGCTCAGCGTCTGTCCCTGGCTGAGCGGACCGCTGAAATAGCCGGGCGTCCACAGCGAGCCGCGCGATTCGTAGCCGCGCTCGGCCTCCACCGGATAGACGATGTCGCGTCGCGCCCCGCCGTCCAGCGTCAGGGGAAGCTCCGCCCCCTCGATGGTCATGCGCAGCACCGGCAGTTCGGGCCCGGCCCAGACCTCGTACTCATGGCCGCGGGCGGTGACGCGGTAGTCGCGGGCCAGCGGCTCGTCCACCGCCGATTCCAGCTTGCGGAAGGCCATCACCGGGCGAAGCCGCAGGCAGATCGGCTGCGGCGCCTTCACCACCCGGTAGGTGACATGGACGATGTTCTGCAGATGCGGCAGCACGATCTGCTTCTCGATCACCACCTCGCCGATCTCGTAGCGCCAGACCGGCAGCCCGGATTCCATGCGGAACTCGGCGAGGCCGGAGGGGGCGGCGTCCGACGGGTAGTTCGGGTCGGGCCACTGGTCCGCCTGCGGGTTGTGGCCGGTCAGCCGCCGCTCGGTGCCGTCCGGTTCGATCAGCACGTCGTTGAGCTGGCTCAGCATCACCACCCGGCCCAGCGGCGCCGGCAGGGCCGCCACCAGCAGGCCGTGATAGCGCCGCGTCACCGCCCCCGACAGGGAGGAGGAGGCGTAGCCGCCCAGCCCGTTGGCGACCAGCCATTCGCGGGACAGCGCGGCGTCCGGCGCGGACCGCAGGACGTCGCGGGTGATCTTGCGGATGAAGTCAGCCATGGGTCTCCTGATCGCTCGCGCCGTTGCCTTCGCCCCGTTCCTCGTCCGGACGGTCCTCGTCCGGAACAGCGTCGGTGATGGTCAGGACGACCGCCGCATGGCCGGGAAGCCGCCAGCCACCATCCGCCGCCTCCAGCGGGGCGATGCCGCAGCCTCCGTAACGGGGATCCTCGCTGGACCACAGGGGCGTCCAGTCCCTGCCAACCGGCGGCGCCAGCAGCGGTTCCGGCAGGACGTCCAGCCGCAGGTCGCGGCCGAGATTGACCAGCAGCAGCCGGTCGTCCCCATCCTCGCCGTAAAAGCGCAGGACGAACGCCTCCTCCCCCAGCACGGCGCCGTCCAGCCCGCCGTCGCCCTGGGCACGGAACACCGTGTCCTCCCGGCGCAGGCGCAGAAGGTCGCGGTGCATCCCCCAGACCTCGGCGTGGGAGTCCCGTTCCGAGTGGTCGAGCGCGCAGCGCCGGAAGGTCTCCTCGTCCTGCGGGCGCGTCAGGTGGGCGCGCATGGCGGGGGTGGCGAGGCTGGGGAACTGGGACAGGAACTCCGCCCGCCCCGCCTCCACCTTGCCGGCCAGATCGGGCTCGTGGTCGGCGAAGTAGTAGAAGGGCGCGCTGGCCGCGAACTCCTGCCCCTGGAACAGCATCGGCGTGCCGGACCCCAGCAGGGTCAGCGCGGTCAGCGCCCGGAAGCGGCCCGGCGTGGTCAGGGCATGGACGCGCTGGCCGCGGCCCGAATTGGCGATCTGGTCGTGGTTCTGCAGGAAGGTGACGAAGGCCGGCCGCGGCAGCCCACGGGCCGGCGCGCCGCGCCGCTTGCCCTGCCAGCGGTACCATTGCCCCTGGTAGAGGAAGCCGTGCTTGGCGGCCGACAGCAGCTCCTGCGGCGTGCCGCGGTAGTCGGTGTAGTAGGCCTCGTTCCGCCCGGTCAGCGCGACCATGGCCGTATGGTGGAAATCGTCGTTCCACAGCCCGTCCAGCCCGCAGCCGCCCTGCTCCACCGGAGTCGCCATGGTGGCCAGCTGGGGTTCGTTCTCGCCGATCAGCAGCGTGCCGCGCCCGCGCGCCGCGCGCCGGACGGCCTGCCCGATCTCCTGGATGATGTGCGGGGTGGAGCGGTCGAAGATCTGCTGGGTGGCGTCCAGCCGCAGCCCGTCCAGATGATATTCGTCGATCCAGAAGGCGGCGTTCGCGCGGAAGAACTCGCGCACCGGCCCGCAGTTCGGTCCGTCGAAGTTGAGCGCGTCCCCCCACTCGTTCTTGTAGCGGGTGGTGAAGTAATCCGGGGCGAACCGCGACAGGAAGTTCCCGCTGGGACCGAGATGGTTGTAGACCACGTCAAGGATCACCGCGAGGCCCAGCGCGTGGGCGCGGTCCACGAAGCGCCGCATGTCGTCCGGTCCGCCGTAGAGCCGTGTCGGAGCGAACAGGTCCACGCCATCGTAGCCCCAGCCGAAACGTCCCGGAAACTCCGCCACCGGCATGAGTTCGAGGACCGTCACCCCCAGGTCCACGAGGCCCGGCAGCTCGCGCTCCGCCGCCGCCCAGCTGCCCTCCGGCGTGAAGGTGCCGATGTGCATCTCGTAGATCACCTGCCCGCGCAGCCCGCAGCCCGTCCAGCCGGCGTCGGTCCAGGCGAAGGCGGAGGGGTCCACCACCTGCGACGGCCCTTCCGGCCCGTCGGGCTGGAAGCGGGAGGCCGGGTCGGGGAACGCCGGTCCGCCGTCGAGCCGGAACCGGTAGAGGCTGCCGACCGGCACGCCCTCCACCATCGCGGCGAAATAGCCGCCGCCTTCCGCGTCCAGCGCCGCCGCGCGCTCGTCCGGCCCGACCAGCAGGTGGACGCTGCGGCAGGCCGGCGCCCAGACCCGGGCCAGCACGCGATCACCGGGGGCCGGTTCGACCCCTACCGGAAAACGGCGGAGGGTGAAGGCCGAACCGCCGGTCTGCGCTGCATCGGGAGGACTCGACACGGAACGCTCCCACCGCAATGTTTCGACCATCGCCCCCAACAGGCGCCGCCTCCCTTCGTCCCATGGGCGATTCCATTGGAACCGACCCCACCCCCCCGGAAAGGACTTCCGCCATGCCGCACCCCTCGCCGCGCGTCCTGATCTGGAACGAATTCCGCCAGGAGCGTCGGGAGGAGGCGGTGACGGCTCAGTATCCCGAGGGGATTCACGAGGCGCTGGCCGCTCCCCTGCGCGCCGCCGGGCTGAGCGTGGAAACCGCCACATTGGACGAACCGGAGCATGGCCTGACCGAGGAGCGGCTGAACGCGGCCGACACGCTGGTCTGGTGGGGCCACCGCGCCCATGCCGAGGTGGCGGACGCGGTGGCGGAACGGGTGAGGCGGCGGGTGACCGAGCATGGGATGGGCCTGGTGGCGCTTCATTCCAGCCATTTCGCCAAGCCCTTCGTGGCGCTGATGGGCACCGGCTGTTACCTGAAGCACCGCGTGGCCGCGGAGAGGGAGCGGCTGTGGGTCGTCGATCCCGGCCATCCCGTGGCGGCGGGTGTTTCCGATTTCATCGAGCTGGACCGCGAGGAGATGTATGGCGAGTCCTTCGACGTCCCGCCGCCGGACGATCTGGTCTTCCTGAGCTGGTTCCAGGGCGGCGAGGTGTTCCGCAGCGGCTGCGGCTGGCGGCGGGGGCTTGGCCGCGTCTTCTACTTCCGGCCCGGCCACGAGACCTACCCCACCTACCACCACCCGCAGATCCAGCGCGTGATCCTGAACGCCGTCCGCTGGGCCGCCCGGCCGGAGGGGTTGGAGGCTCCGGTGCGGGGACGGCGGACCACGCCGCTGGAGCCGATCCCGCCGCGATCGTGAAGCGGTCAGACCCGCTCCCCGAAGCTCCCGGCGGCGGCGTCGATCACGGCGGGGTGGGCGCGCAGCGTGTTGATGGCGGTGTCCCGCTGGGCATCGTCCAATTCCAGCGTGACGATGACATCGGCGCCGCCGCCGCGCTCCGCGTCGCGTTCCTCGCGCGCGGTCTGGACGACGTGGCCGCAGCGGTCGCGCAGCCCCCCGACGATCTCCGCCTCGACGCCGCGCCCCTTCTCCGCCGGATAGGCGTAGATGATCTTCATGGCCATACTCCCCTCCCCGTCACGGCGCGAAGACGACCCGCATGCAGTCGTCGGCCTTTTCCTTGAACATGCGGTAGCCCTGGGGGGCGTCGTCCAACGCCCATTTGTGGGTCAACAGGTAGGCGGGATCGAGTTCACCCTTCTCGATGTGCTCGAACAGGCGCTTGACGTAGCGCTGGCCGTGCTGCTGCCCCATGCGGAAGGTCAGCGCCTTGTTCATCGCCGCCCCCATCGGGAACTTGTCGATGAGGCCGCCATAGACGCCGACGATGGACAGGGTGCCGCCCTTGCGGCAGCACTGGATCATCTGGCGCAGGACGGCGGGCCGGTCGCTCTCCAGCCGCAGCGCCTGCTTGCCGCGGTCGTACAGATCCTCGATGCCCAGCCCTTTGATGGACGGGGCGCCGCTGTCCGCCTCCATGCCCACCGCGTCGATGCAGACGTCCGGCCCGCGCCCGCCGGTCATCGCCAGCAGGGCGTCGTGGATGTCGACTCGGCTGTAATCCAGCGTCTCGGCCCCCGCCTTCATCTGGGCGGCGCGCAGCCGGTCGGGGAAGCGGTCGATGCCGATCACCCGCTCCGCCCCCATCAGGAAGGCGCTCTTGATGGCCATCTGTCCGACGCCGCCGCAGCCCCAGACGGCCACCACGTCGCCCGGCTTGATGCCGCCCATGTCGGCGGCCATGTAGCCGGTCGGCACGGCGTCGGAGACGAAGACCGCCTGCTCGTCCGTCACCCCTTCCGGCACGCGGAAGCAGTTGGTGTCGGCGAAGGGGACGCGGATGTATTCGGCGTGGCTTCCGGCGTAGCCGCCGAAGGCGTGGCTGTAGCCGAAGATGCCGGCGGTGCAGTGCCCGTAGGCCGCCTCCTCGAAGGCCGGCTGCGGGTTGGAGTTGTCGCAGAGCGAGAATTCCTCATGCTCGCAATGCCAGCATTTGCCGCAGCCGATGATCGACACGGTGATCACCCGGTCGCCGCGGTTCAGCCGCGTCACCTCCGGCCCCTTCTCGACCACCTCGCCCAGGAATTCGTGGCCGATGATGTCGCCGGCCCGCATGGTGGGGACGTAGCCGCCGATCAGATGCAGGTCCGACCCGCAGACCGAGGACAGGCCGACCTTGATGATCGCGTCCTGCGGGCCGAGGATCGTGGGGTCCGGCACCCGCTCCACCCGCAGGTCGTTCACGCCGTTCCAGCAGAGAGCCCTCATCCCGTCACCTCCTGCAATCGCGATCCGGCTCCGCTCCGCCCGGCCCGCCCGCTCGGCTGGCCCTCGATGGTGGGAAGCTCCCCGACCTCCATGATCCGCTTGAGGCGGCGCAGCGCCTCGCGCGCCTGTTGCTCCGGCGCGGCGCCGAACAGGCGGGACACCGCGTCGCCGCCCATGCCTCCCGGCGGGTGGTAGGCCAGCGTCAGGCTGACCTCCGTCCCGCGCCCGCCCGGCGCGGGACGGAACAGGACGGTGCCGCGGTGCGGCAGATCCGCCCCGTCCAGCGTGTGCCACGTGATGAGTTCGTTCTCCCGCACCTTGTCGATCCGGCTGTTCCAGACCACCGGAACGCCGCCGGGGCCATGGGCCTTCCAGCGGCTTTCCGTGTCGGACAGGATCTCCACGGCGTCGAGGTGGGGGAACAGCGCCGCCAGATGGCGGACGTTGCGCCAGTGGCGGAACAGCGTCTCGGCCGGGACGGCGATGGTGACGTTCGCCTGGGTGGTCGTCGGCTCCCGGCGCGGCGCCGGCAGCGCAACGTGCCGCAGCGGCCTGGACAGCGGAACCCCCGCCGCACCGGCGAGGAACAGCCCGCCGCCGAGCGCGGCCAGCGCCCAGCTTCCCCGCCGCGCCCCGGCGAAGCCCAGCGCCGTGCCGCCGAGGATGGCGGCCCAGCGTTCGAGCGTCCCGGCGGAGCCCTCCGGGCGCCAGCCGTCGTCCCGGCCCCGGGTCATTGCCCGTCCTTCTTCTTGTTGATCAGGTTCAGTTCGTACAGCCCCTTCATCAGGTCGTCGTGCAGGTCGATGCGCTCCGCGATGTCGGTGTAGTGGGTGGCGTCGGGCGCCCGCCCGGCCTCGTCCAGAGCGCGCTCCCACTGGTTCCCGGCGAAGTCGCCGCGCCCCACGAACATGACCGCGCGCAGTTCCATCCGCTGTTCGGGCGTCAGGTCCTCCAGCATCTTCTGGAGCTGGCTCAGCGCGCCGCTGGCGTCGGACGACAGGATGCTGAGGGCGTCGAGATCGGTCGGGTTCCGCGAACCGCGTTCGCTGGTCTGTTCCCCAAGGTCGATGTTGCGCATTCCCGCGAGGAAACGCTGGCGGTCGGCCACGGCCTCGTACGCGAGGTCGGCGGCCTGCTTCACGGTGTCGACCGAAATCTGTTTGAGCATGTGTCGCACTTCTTTTCAGTTGCACGGCTTTGCCCGACGCCAACAGCCGGGCTGGGGGTTCGTCGCGGAACGGCGGCGGTCAGTCGTCCCGCCGGCGCTGCTCGTCGGAGGCGCCGCGGGACCCGCCGGAGCCGGAGCCGCGCTCGCGCCCCTGCCCGCTGGACTGGTTCTGGCCGGGCTTGTTGCCGGCGGCCTTGTCCGCGTCCTCATGGCCGGACTTGGCCGCCTTTCCGGCGCCGCCGGACTGGTGCTTTTCCTGCTCGGTGTCGCGGTTGCTGCGGGACATGGGGTTTCTCCCGGTGTGGTTTGTCGGATTGGCGGCGCCCGGCGCCGCGGACGCTGCGCGCGGCCCGTGTGGGGAGCCCCTGTGGGGGAGCCCCTGTGGGGGAGCCCCTGTGGGGGAGCCCCTGTGGGGAGCCCGTGTCGCGGACCGCCTCTCGGCACAACCAGAGACGGTGCGGCGAGGTTCCGGCGCGACAGGCCGGAGCAACACGGATGCCCGGTGGCGTGTTAACCCCCGCAAGACCTTGGCAAGCCGGAGAACAGACATGCCGCTCCTGTCGGCGCAGATCGGCGAGACCGTGGACGGGGGGTTCGCCCCCGTGCGCCTGGACACCGACCGCGGCACCGTGGAAGCCCGCCTCCATGCCGCGCCCGATGGGCACAAGGCGGCGGGAACGCTGGCCGTCCTGTGGCTGGGCGGCGTCGGCGGCGGCTTCGACTCGCCGGCCCATGGGCTCTATGCGCGGCTGGCCGAGGATCTCAGGCCGGACGGCATCGCCTCGCTGCGCGTCCGCTACCGCAACCCGCGCGCCCTGGACGAGGCCGTCTACGACGCGCTGTGCGGCCTGACCTTCCTCGGCCGGATGGGCATCCACCACGTCGCGCTGGTCGGCCATTCCTTCGGCGGGGCGGTGGCGATCCAGGCCGCGGCCTCCAACCGCGGCGCGGTCTGCACGGTGGTGACGCTGGCGACCCAGGGGCTGGGCACCGACGCGGTGGCGGACCTCAGCTGCCCGGTGCTGCTGGTCCATGGCGAGGCCGACGAGGTGTTGACGCCGATGTGCTCGATCCACGTCCACCGCATGGCGCGCGAACCGAAGAAGCTGGTCCTGATGCCCGGCGCCGGCCACTGCCTGGACGAGACCGCCGAGGCCGTCTGCCGCGAGGTGCGCGACTGGATCAAGGCTCAACTGCTGGAGCGGTAGGGCATATCCTCTCCCCCACGGCGTCCTCCGGGATTAGGCTGCGGCACCTCCCCGAAAAGCCCGGAGCCCGCCGATGCTCGGCACCCTGACCCTTCTTCTCTCCTGCCAGCTGGCGGGGGAATTGACCGCCCGCCTGCTGCATCTGCCCGTGCCGGGGCCGGTGCTGGGCATGGTCCTGCTGTTCGCCGGCCTGCTGGTCCGCGGCGGCGTGCCGGAGCCGCTGCAGGAGACGGCGGGCGGCATCCTGCGCCATCTGTCGCTTCTCTTCGTTCCGGCGGGCGTCGGGGTGATGGCGCACCTGAACCGGCTGGAGGCGGAGGCCCTGCCCATCGCCGCCGCCCTGCTGGGCAGCACGCTGATCGGCGTCGCTCTGACCGCCTGGGTGATGAGCGTGCTGAGCCGCCGCGGGCCCGACGCCGAGTCCAGGGATGCGGAGGACGCGCCATGAGCCCCGATTTCCACGAGATCTGGGTCTATCTGTCGGCCAGCCCGCTCGCCGGCCTGACCCTGACGCTGGCCGCCTATCAGGCGGGAATGTGGGTGTTCGAGCGGTTCGGGCGGCGCCCCGCGCTGAACCCGGTGATGATCGCGGTGCTGCTGATCGCCGCGACGTTGATGGTGGCGGGGATCGACTACCGCACCTATTTCGACGGCGCGCAGTTCGTGCATTTCCTGCTCGGCCCGGCCACGGTGGCGCTGGCGGTCCCGCTTTACCGCCAGTTCCAGCAGGTCCGCCGCTCCGCCGTGGCGCTGCTGGTCGCCCTGGTGACCGGTTCCGCCGCGTCGGCCTTGAGCGCGGTGGGCATCGCCTGGGCGCTGGGCGCGTCGGAGCACACGATGCTGTCGCTGGCGCCGAAGTCGGTGACCTCCCCCATCGCCATGGGCGTGTCGGAGCAGATCGGCGGCCTGCCCTCCCTCACCGCGGTCTTCGTGATCCTGACCGGGATCATCGCCGCCTCCTTCGGCACCTGGGTCCTGAACCTCGTCCGGGTGACGGACTGGCGGGCGCGCGGCTTCGGCATGGGGGTGGCCGCCCATGGCATCGGCACCGCCCGCGCGCTCCAGGTCAACGAGGTGGCGGGTGCCTTCGCCGGCTTGGGCATGGGGCTGAACGGGCTGGTGACGGCCATCCTGCTGCCGGTCCTCTACCGCCTGTTCTTCGGCTGAGGCCGCGCTTCGCGAAAGAAGATTTCATGGAATCGTGGCTTGACAGAGCAAGCCTGCCTGCGCAGAGTGTGGACCATGACTCGCATCGACCACACGAACGCCCTTCTGCGACTTATCACCCCGGCGCTTTGAGCGTCCGGGTCGTCTGCGTTCGTCTGCCCTGTTCTCTGGTCGAAGTGTCAGTTTTCCCATGAGCACCTATTGCACGCGCCCATTCGGCACGCGCCCTTGCGGGGTGAAGCGTGTCTCCCGGCTGGGGCCGGGGCTGCGACTTAGGAACGGTCGCTGAGCCGCCCGGCAGCTCGGCGACCGTAGTCCCGCCGGTCCCCACACGACACGAGACAACGCCCCGCCGCAAGACCGGGGCTCCCAAGGGATCACGAAGCGTCATGAACCACATCGCCACCCCCGCCGCCTCCTCTGCCGCCAAGCACGAGAAGTACGTCCCCTTCGCCCCGGTGAAGCTGACCGACCGCCAGTGGCCGAACCGGACCATCGAGAAGGCTCCGGTCTGGTGCTCGGTGGACCTGCGCGACGGCAACCAGGCGCTGATCGAGCCGATGGGTCCGGACCGCAAGCGCGCGATGTTCGACGCGCTGCTGAAGATGGGCTTCAAGGAGATCGAGATCGGCTTCCCCGCCGCCTCGCAGACCGATTTCGACTTCTGCCGCGAGATCATCGAGGGCGGCAAGATCCCCGACGGCGTGACCATCCAGGTGCTGACCCAGGCCCGCGAGGAGCTGATCCGCCGCACCTTCGAGGGCATCAAGGGCTCCAAGCGCGCCATCGTCCATCTGTACAACTCCACCTCGGAGCTGCAGCGCCGCGTCGTCTTCGGGCTGGACCGCCAGGGCATCGTCGACATCGCCGTCGCCGGCACCAAGCTGATCAAGCAGCTGGCCGCCGAGCATCCGGAGACCGAGATCGTCCTGCAGTACTCGCCGGAGAGCTTCACCGGGACCGAGCTGGAGTTCGCCCTGGAGATCTGCGAGGCGGTGATGGAGACCTGGGGCGCCAGCGCCGCCAACAAGGTCATCCTGAACCTGCCGGCGACGGTGGAGATGTCTACCCCGAACATCCACGCCGACCAGATCGAGTGGTTCTGCCGCAACATGAAGAACCGCGACGCGGCGATCATCTCCCTGCACCCGCACAACGACCGCGGCACCGGCGTCGCGGCGGCGGAGCTGGGCATTCTGGCCGGCGCCGACCGCGTGGAAGGCACCCTGTTCGGCAACGGCGAGCGCACCGGCAACGTGGACGTGATCACGCTGGCGCTGAACATGCTGACCCAGGGCGTCGATCCGGAGCTGCGCATCGACGACATCAACGAGATCGTCCGCGTCGCCGAATACTGCACGCAGCTGCCCGTCCATCCGCGCCACCCCTACGCGGGCGAGCTGGTCTTCACGGCCTTCTCCGGCTCGCACCAGGACGCCATCAACAAGGGCCTGAAGGCGCTGGCCAAGTCCAACCACGGCACCTGGGAGGTCCCGTACCTGCCCATCGACCCGCAGGACCTGGGCCGCAGCTACGAGGCGGTGATCCGCATCAACAGCCAGTCGGGCAAGGGCGGCATCGCCTATGTGCTGGAGAAGGATTACGGCATCCAGATCCCGCGCCGCCTGCAGATCGAGTTCTCCAAGACGGTGCAGCGCATCGCCGACGAGACCGGCAAGGAGCTGGCCCCCGCCGACATCCACAACGCCTTCAAGGCCGAGTATCTGGACATCGACGCCCCGCTGGCCCTGATCGAGCATTCGACCGAGCCGCGCGGCCCGAACTCCGGCGCCCGCGTGCTGAACGTGGTGGTGTCGCGCGACGGCGTGGTCAGCACGCTGAAGGGTTCGGGCAAGGGTCCGATCGACGCCTTCCTGGACGCGCTGCGCCAGGGTGCGGGCATCGACCTGCATGTGGTTGACTACCGCGAGCACGCCGTCGGCGAGGGCGAGGACGCTCAGGCCTGCGCCTATGTCGAGGTGAAGACCAAGGACGAGCGCACCCTGTTCGGCGTCGGCATGGACGCGGACATCGTGACCGCCTCGCTGCGCGCCCTGGTCAGCGCCGCGAACCGCGCCGCGCGGTAAGGGGTTTGGGACAAGAAAAAGGGGCGCCCGCTGGGGCGCCCCTTTTTTGTTGGGTGGGGAGTGCTGGCGCTGGGCCCCCTCCCTAAAGCGGATTGTCGCTGAGTATAGACGGAATTTTGGCTGGCCTGAGCGGTTGGAGGAAGACACAGCTGAAGGACCGCGCGCCATGGGCCAGCCATATTCCTCCGATCTGCGCGAACGGGTTCTGCTGGCTTATGAGCGCCACGAGGGCGGCCCCGAGTTGCTGGCGCGGCGCTTCCAGATCAGCCGAGCCTGCGCGTACAACTGGGTGCGGGCCGCACGCCTTGAGGGGCGGCGGGTCGCCAAGCCGCATGCCGGCGGCGTACCAGCCAAACTGGACGCGGAGGGCGTGAGCGTGCTGCGGGCCTTGGTGCGGGAGGATAATGACGCGACACTGGCACAGTACCGCGACCGGTTGGCCGCACGCACCGGCATCGCGCTGAGCCCGGCGGTGGTGTGCCGCACCTTGAAGCGGCTGGGGTTGGCGCGCAAAAAAAGACGCTGAGGGCCAGCGAGCAAGAGCGCGCGGATATCGCCGCGGAACGCGCGGCCTACCGGGACGATGCGGTGGTCCATGAACCGGCGCGTTTGGTTTTCCTCGATGAAACCGGCATCAACACCCAGATGACGCCCACCCAGGCCCGGGCGCCGCGCGGCCAGCGGGCGCTCGGATCCGTGCCCTGTGGGTCGTGGCACCGCGTCACGGTGCTCGGGGCGTTGAGCGCCGAAGGCATGCTGGCCGCCATGAGCATCGAGGCGTCCACCTCCTCGGCCGTGTTTCTCGCCTTTGTCGAGCAGGTGCTCTTGCCCGTGCTTCGGCGCGACAAACCCGGCGCCGTGGTCGTGATGGACAACCTTTCCGCTCACAAGCGGGCCGATATCCTCGCCGCCTTTGAGACGGCGGGGATCCGTGTCCGCTTCCTCCCGCGCTACTCGCCCGACCTCTCGCCCATCGAGCCCGGCTGGGCCAAGCTCAAAGGAATCCTGCGCGCCAAGGAAGCCCGCACCGTCGAGGCCCTCAACGAGGAACTCGGCCCAGCCCTCAATGCGATCACCGCTACCGACGCCAAAGCGTGGTTTAAGCTATGCGGCTACCCGAATCTAAACTGAACCGAAATCCGCTTTAACCCTCCCCCGCCTGCGGCGAGGGAGGGGACTTTGGAACTTTCCCCTCTCCCGCGAAGCGGGGGAGGGAGGGACCCACGCGCAAGCGTGGGAGGGTGGGGCACCGCGACGGCACCCCCTCCCCCATCACCCCTCGATGCGCGAGAAGTCCGCCACCGCGTTCAGCGTCGCCCGGATCTGGCTGAGCAGCCGCAGGCGGTTGGCCCGCAGATCGGCCTGCTCGGCGTTCACCGTGACCTTGTCGAAGAAGGCGTCCACCGGGCCGCGCAGGCGGGCCAGCGCCGCCATGGTGCCGGTGAAGTCCTCCTGCGCCAGCAGCGGCCGGGCCGTCTCGCCAGCGGCGGACAGGGCGCCGTAGAGGTCCTTTTCCTCGGCCAGCGTCAGCAGGGCCGGATCGACCGGCTGGTCGTAGGCCTTGCCGTCCTTCTTCTCCTCGATGCGGACGATGTTGCTGGCGCGCTTGTAGGCGGCGAGCAGGTTCGCCCCCTCCTCCGACCCGACGAAGGTCTGGAGCGCCTTCACGCGGGCCAGCAGGCGGACGAGATCGGCCTCGCCACCAAGAGCGAACACCGCGTCGATCAGGTCGTGCCGCACGCCCTGGTCGCGCAATGTGACCTTCAGGCGGTCGGCAAAGAAGGCCATCAGTTCAGAAATAACCCTCGGACCATTTTCTCTAAACTTCTGCACTCCCGGCAAGTTAGGAAGCTTCTCGTCGATCTGTTCAATGAAGGAAAGAATTGCCTCATTAGTTCCACGACCGGCGCCCATGACATCAAGTGTTCCAGCCACAGATCTTTGATAATTTCCTTTAAAGGCTTTCAAGTCATGGGCTAGCAAGACGTCAAAATACTGCACATAAGCGACGACTATGGCTTCTCCGAGCTCTAGTTTAATCCCATTCTCCAGGATCAGCCGGATGACACCCAGCGCGGCGCGGCGCAGCGCGTAGGGGTCCTTGGAGCCCGTCGGCTTCTCGTCGATGGCGAAGAAGCCGACCAGCGTGTCGAGCTTGTCGGCCAGGGCCACGGCAACCGACACCGGAGCCGTCGGGCAACTGTCGGAGGGACCGAGCGGCTTGTAATGCTCGGCGATGGCCTCGGCCACTGCCGAGTCCTCACCGTCGCCCAGGGCGTAGTAGCGGCCCATGATGCCCTGGACCTCGGGGAACTCGCCGACCACCTCGGTCACGAGGTCCGCCTTGGACAGCCGCGCGGCGCGGGTCGCGGCGTCCACATCGGCGCCGATGGCGTGGGCAATCTTGCCGGCCAGCACCTGCACACGGGCAACCTTATCCGCCACCGTGCCGAGCTTGGCGTGGAAGGTGATGGCGCCCAGCTTGGACACGCGGTCTTCCAGCTTCGTCTTGCGGTCCTGGTCCCAGAAGAACTTGGCGTCGGACAGGCGGGCGCGCAGAACGCGCTCGTTGCCGGCGACGATGGCCTTGCCGCCGTCCGCCGTCACCGTGTTGGCGACCACGACGAAGCGCGGCGCCATCTTCCCGGCCTTGTCCAGCAGGGCGAAATACTTCTGGTGCGTGCGCATGGAGGTGATGAGGACCTCCGACGGCACGTCCATGAACTTTTCATCGATGGTGCCGACCAGGGCGACCGGCCATTCGACGAGGCCGGCGACCTCCTCCAGGAGCCCGTCGTCCGGCGAGAGGGTCAGCCCTTCCGTCGCGGCCAGCGCCTCGGCATCGGCCTTGATCTTGGCCTTGCGCTCGGCGCGGTCGAGAACGACGTGCGCGGCGCGCAACTTGGCCTTGTAGTCGGCGAAGTCGGTGACCGTGACGGCCTCCGGCGACAGGAAGCGGTGGCCGCGGGTGCTGTTGCCGAACACCAGCTTGCCCTGCGCGCCGCCCAGGTCGAAGGAGCCCTCCAGCACCGCGCCGCCGAACAGCGCGATGATCGAGTGCAGCGGGCGCACCCAGCGCACCGTGCCGGTGCCCCAGCGCATCGACTTCGGCCAGGGGAAGTCGCCCATGACCGCCGGGATGATCTCGGCCAGCACCTCCGCGGTGGCGCGGCCCTTCTTCTCCGCCACGGCGAAGTAGAAGATACCCTTTCCGGTGTCGCGCTGTTCGCACTGGTCGAGGCTGGTCAGGCCGGCGGACTTCAGGAAGCCGGCGACCGCCTGCTCGGGCGAGCCGACGCGCGGCCCCTTCTTCTCTTCGCGGACGTCGGCGGTGCGCTCGGCCAGGCCGTCGATCACCAGCGCGAGGCGGCGGGGGGTGGAATGGGCCTCGGCCGACGCGAAGGTCAGGCCGTTGGCGGCCAGCTTATCGGTGACGAGACGCTTGAGGTCGTCCGCCGCGCGCGCCTGCATGCGGGCCGGGATTTCCTCGGAAAAGAATTCGATCAGAAGTTCGGGCATGATGTTACTTGGCCCCCCCGGCGGTCCACGCCTCGCAGCAGGCTTTCGCCAGCGCGCGCACACGGCCGATGTAGGCGGCGCGCTCCACGACGCTGATGACGCCGCGCGCGTCCAGCAGGTTGAAGAGGTGCGACGCCTTGATGCACTGGTCGTAGGCCGGCAGCGCGACGCCCTTGGCGATCAGCGACTGGCACTCCGCCTCGGCGTCCTTGAAATGCTGGAGCAGCATGTCGGTGTTGGCGTGTTCGAAGTTGTGGGCCGAATACTCGACCTCGGCTCGATAGAACACGTCGCCGTACTTCACGCCCTGCCCGTTGAAGTCCAGGTCGTAGACGTTCTCCACGCCCTGCACATACATGGCCAGACGCTCCAGCCCGTAGGTCAACTCGACCGCGACCGGGTCGCACTCGATGCCGCCGACCTGCTGGAAGTAGGTGTACTGGGTGACTTCCATGCCGTCGCACCAGACTTCCCAGCCGAGGCCCCAGGCGCCCAGCGTCGGGCTTTCCCAGTCGTCCTCGACGAATCGGATGTCGTGCAGCGACGGGTCGATGCCCAGCACCTTCAGGCTTTCCAGATACAGCTCCTGCGGGTTGGCCGGCGAGGGCTTCAGGATCACCTGATACTGGTAGTAGTGCTGGAGCCGGTTCGGGTTCTCGCCGTAGCGGCCATCCTTCGGGCGGCGCGAGGGCTGCACATAGGCCGCCTTCCACGGCTGCGGGCCAAGCGCGCGCAGCGTCGTCGCCGGGTGGAAGGTGCCCGCACCCACCTCCATGTCGTAGGGCTGGAGGATCACGCAGCCCTGCTCCGACCAGAACTGGTGGAGCTTGAGGATCAGGGCCTGAAAGGACAGGCCGCGGCTGTCTTGGGAAGACCCGCTCGGGGAGGCCATCGGCGGTCACTTATGATTGGTGTGGAAAAACGCGCCGCACGATACGCGGCGGTATCCCCGGAATCAAGCGCCCGCCAGGGGTTGCGGCTCAACGCCCGTAGGGGCAGACCGGCCGGCCGCAGGCCACGGCGGAGCGCGGGGCGACGTAGGCGCCGCATTCCGGGCACTTCTCCATGTCCTCCGCAGCCACCTGGGGCGACCCGCCGCCGCTGGTGGAGGTGGGCTTTCCGGAGCCGCGACGCTCCCGCTCGCGCAGGCGGTCCCGACCGACCGCGCCGACGCGGTTGTACCAGCGCCAGCCGAACCACACGGCGCCGATCACCAGGATCAGGAACAGGATCTTGGAGAGACTGAACATGGAAGGAGGATTAGGGGGTGCGGGGCCGCGCGGTCAAGAGCGGCCTTCACCCCGAACGGCTGACCCGTCGAAAATGGATCGAACATCGAAAGAAGCGCCCGTCCGGCGCAAAGAATCCTTGTCGTCGGCAGCGGAAGCGGCACCTAATGGAGGAAAACCGCGCGCAGAGGAGACGCAACGTCATGAACGCCAGCGCCTATCCGGTCATCGTCCGCCCCCTGCCCCCGGATCAGGGTGTCGGCTATGTGGCCGAGGTGCCCGACCTGCCGGGCTGCACCGCGGGCGGAGCCACCCCCGCCGACGCCAGCACGGCGGCGCTCGAAGCCATCGCCGCCTGGATCGAGAACGCCCGCCGCACCGGGGAGCCGATCCCGCCCCCGTCCGAACGCCTGCGCGAAGTCACCCAGTGAGAGTTTGAAATACCGGTAACAGGGGGTAAGTCCCCGTACTGGGCCCCCACCCTAGCCCTCCCCCGCTGCGCAGGGGAGGGAGGAACTCCGCCGAGCGACCCTCAATTCCCTCCCCTGCGAGAGCGGGGGAGGGTCAGGGTGGGGGCCTTACGGCGACCACAAACCGAAAAAAACTCAGAGGCCGTAGCGCGACCAGAGCGCGCGCTCCTCGACGGCGGACAGAGCCGCCGCGGGAAGCGCCGCCGCAAGACCGTCCAGCGCGCCCGCCCCCACCGGCGCGTCCACGCGGAAGCCCATGCGGCGGAACCAGCGCTTGTCCTCCTGCACCACGCGCAGCCGGACCTTCTCGCCGAAGCGGCCGCGCAGCACGCTGCGCAGGTCGCCGATGCCGTCGATCAGCCCCAGCTCCAGCGCGCGCCGCCCTGCCCAGAAGGCGCCGGAGAACAGCTCCTCCTCCGCCCCGGACAGGCGGGCGCCGCGGCGGTCGCGCACCATCGCCTTGAAGGCGTCGTGGATCTCCGCCTGGATCGCCTTCAGATGGGCCACCCCGTCCTCCCGCTCCGGCGAGAAGGGATCGAGGATCACCTTCCTGTCGCCCGCGGTGTAGAGCCGCCGCTCGATGCCGTAGCGCTGGATGAACTCGTGCGCGCCGAAGCCCGAGGACACCACGCCGATCGAGCCCAGGATGCTGCTCTCGTCCGCCCAGATCTCGTCCGCCGCGCAGGCCAGCCAGTAGCCGCCGGACGCCGCGGCGTCCTCGCAGAAGGCGAAGACGGGCACCTTCTTCTCGGTGGCGAGGTCGCGGATGCGCTTGGCGATCAGCGCCGACTGCACCGGCGATCCGCCCGGCGAGTTGACGACCAACGCCACCGCCGCCTGCTTCTTCGGCGCGAAGGCGCGCTCGATCAGCCCGGCCATGCTGGACATGGTCAGGCCCTGACGGAAGGCTCCGGCCTGGCCGATGACACCGGACAGGCGGAGGACGGACACGATCGGCCCGGCGTCGCGCCAGGGGCCGAACGGGAGTTTGGCGAGCAGCTTCGTCATGTTCATCGCCGGTTGAAATGGTGGCGCTGACGCCGGTTTGAAAGTGTCGGCTTAAGCGATCAGCGGTTCCATGTCGCGCAGAATTCGCTGCGCCTGCCCGCCATAGGCGCCGTCTGGGCCGTGCAGCACCAGCCCGGCGGTGAGCCGCGCGGGCGAGCGCCCTCCCTTGCGCACCGACAGCAGGAGCCGCCGCGCCTCCTCCCCCGCCTTTGGCCAGAGCGGGACGAGCGTCAGGGAGCCGAATCGGGCGCCGTGCAGGGTGGCCAGGATCTCGTCCACCCGGTCGGCCCGGTGGACCATGGTCAGCGTACCGCGCGGCTTCAGCATCGCGGCGGCGAAGCGCACCCAGTCGGCCAGCCCCGCCTCCCCCTCCACGTTGGCGGCGGCCTTCCAGGGATCGGGCGGCAGGCTGGCCGCCCCGGCGCGCAGGTAGGGCGGGTTCATCATCACCCGGTCGAAGGTCCCGGACACCAGCTCCGGCGGCGGGGCCAGCAGATCGCCCTCGAGAACGCTCACCCGGCCATCCAGCCCGTTGAGGGCGGCGTTGCGCCGGGCAAAACCCGCCGCCTCCGCCCGCTTCTCCAGCCCGACGAGCAGGGCGCCGGGCACGCGGACGGCGAGGCACAGCGCGGCCGCCCCGGTGCCGGTGCCGACGTCCAGCACCCGCTCCCCCGCCCCGGCGGCGGTGGCCGCGGCGAGCAGCACCGGGTCGATGGCGGCGCGGTAGCCGGCCTGCGGCTGGTGCAGGCGGACGCGCCCGTCGAGAAGCGTGTCGAACGCCGCATCGCTCTCCATGGTCACGCCCCCAACTCCTCCCCGGCGTCGCGCAACAGGCGGCAGGCGGCGGCGTGATCCTCCTCCGCCACCATCAGCCGGCGGGGGATGGCGCCGATGGAGCCTTCCAAAATGCTGGTGTGGGTGTCCAGCACGATCCCCTCGATTCCCGCGTCGGTCAGCAGGGCGAGAAGCCAGCTCAGACGGACCGGATCGGTGGTGCGCAGCAGTTCCTTCATGAAATCCCGGCTGTTCTGTGCCCTTATTCGCCTTGCGGACTTGACCGAAGAGGCTATGCCGTTATGCTCCCTGCCGGAATTCGTCACGTCAATCATCATTGGAGTCGACCTTGGCGGTCGTGACCAACCTCGAGCCGAAACGGCGGAAGTCCACCCCGCTCGACGATCTGACCGCCCTGGTGGCCGATGACCTGGGCGCGGTCAACGAGATCATCGTCCAGCGGATGCACTCGTCCGTGGAGATGATCCCGCAGCTCGCCGGCTACCTCATCGCCGCGGGCGGCAAGCGCCTGCGCCCCGTCCTCACCCTCGCCGCCGCCGAGCTGTGCGGCTACAAGGGCGAGGACCACAAGATGCTGGCCGCGGTGGTGGAGTTCATCCACACCGCCACCCTGCTGCACGACGACGTCGTGGACGAGAGCGACCTGCGCCGCGGCCTCGCCTCGGCCAACGCGGTGTTCGGCAACAAGGCCAGCGTGCTGGTCGGCGACTTCCTGTTCTCCCGCAGCTTCGAGCTGATGGTGGAGGTCGGGTCGCTCGACGTGCTGCGCATCCTGTCCAAGGCGTCCGCGGTGATCGCCGAGGGCGAGGTGCTGCAGCTGCGCACCACCAACGACACCGAGACCAGCGAGCAGGCCTATCTGGAGGTCATCAAGGCCAAGACGGCCGAGCTGTTCGCCGCCGCCTGCCGCGTCGGCGCCGTGGTGGCCGAGCGCCCGCAGGCGGAGGAGCTGGCGCTCTACGACTACGGCATGAACCTGGGCATCGCCTTCCAGCTCGTCGACGACGTGCTCGACTATTCGGCCAAGCAGGCGAAGCTGGGCAAGACGGTCGGCGACGACTTCCGCGAGGGCAAGATCACCCTGCCGGTCGTGCTGGCCTTCCGCCGCGGCAACGACGAGGAGCGGGCCTTCTGGCGCCGCACCATGGAGGAGCTGGACCAGCAGGAGGGCGATCTGGAGCGCGCCCAGGAGCTGATGGCCAGGCACAACGCGCTGAAGGACACCGTGGAGCGCGCACGCCACTACGGCTCCATCGCGCGCGACGCGCTGGGCCTGTTCCCGGACACCCCGGTGAAGGCCGCCCTGCTGGAGGTGCTGGACTTCGTGATCGAGCGCGATTTCTAAGCTCCGGGAACTTTTTCGCCGCTGGGGGTGATTTTCACGTTGCAGCCCCCGGTTCAAGCGGCTATATACGCGGCCCACGGTGACGCCGGCCACGGCGCCACCGACGGACCGGAGAGTAGCTCAGCCTGGTAGAGCACTGCTTTCGGGAGGCAGGGGCCGGAGGTTCGAATCCTCTCTCTCCGACCAGCATGAAAGGGCCGATGCGGCAACGCATCGGCCCTTTCGCTTTTCCAGCCCGGCAACCGGCCGTTGCGACGGCCTTCCCGGCGGGTTGCCCTCCGGCTTTCGCGGCCCGGCAAAAAAACATTCCGCAAATGCCGCTTATTCCCATTGCAGCCCGCGGGCAATGGGTCTATACACCCGCTCCACGGCGACGCTGGCAACGGCGGCACCGATTGGACCGGAGAGTAGCTCAGCCTGGTAGAGCACTGCTTTCGGGAGGCAGGGGCCGGAGGTTCGAATCCTCTCTCTCCGACCAACACGAAAAGGGCCGATGCGGCAACGCATCGGCCCTTTCGCTTTTCCGGCCCGCCGTTGCGGCACAGGTCGCGCTCCCGCCTGTTGTTCGTGCAAGGCGATACAATGACGGGAGCGGACCCATGGAACAGGCGATCGGACAGGAACCCCAGGCGGCGGGCGGCCCGGTGGGGACGGAGATCGACCCCAAGGCCGTCGTGGTGTCGCGCGCGGTGCGCGACCTGCTCCAGCCCCACGGCTTCCACCCCCGCGACATCGGCAGCGGACTGGGCGGCGGCATGGCCTGGAACCGGCGCGGCGGCGACGACACCCACGAGATGATCACCTGCAACGGGCGGCTGTCCGGCGACCCCGACCGGGCGGAATGGACCGCCGGGCGCTACGGCAACCGCGGCGGTTTCGTGGAGGTCACCGGCCTGACGCTGCGCGGCGCGCTGGACGCGGTGGCCGTGCTCCCCCGCCCGGTGCGGGTGGACGGCTCGCTGGCCGAGGGCATCTACCCGTCGCTCGAGGACGCCCTCGACGACATCGCGTGACGGGCTATTTTAACGCCTCGTCGATCTCCACCTGATAGCCCTTGGCGAGGCGGTTGGTCTCGTTGGCCATGCCGATGACGGCCATCAGCTCGCCGAACTGGGCGTCGGTCATGCCGGCGCGCCGCGCCGCCGCCTCGTGCGAGCGGATGCAGTAGTCGCAGCCGTTGGTCACGCTGACTGCTACGAAGATCATCTCCTTGACCAGCGGGTCCAGCGCGCCGGGGGCCATCACCTCCTTCAGGCTCTCCCAGGTGCGCTTGAGGGTGGGCGGGTGATGGGCGGCCATCTTCCAGAAATTGTTGACGTCGGGCACCTTGCGGGCGGCCTTGATGTCGTCGTAGACGGCGCGCACTTCCGGAGCGGCGTCGGCGTGCTCGATGGGCTTCAGGGGCATGGCTGATGGTCTCCGCGGGGGATGGCACCGGTGCGGGGCACCGGCGGCCCCCAGTGTCGCCCCTGAAGCCCGGCGGGACCAAGGGGTAGGCGCGTTTTCCTGAAAGTCATAGGGCCGCCGGAAAGTTGAGGTTGCCCCGAATGCCGTGGAGCGGCATAGCTTCGTCCCCACGATGGCCCGCGCCTTGCTCTCCGCCCCATCGCCTCCCGCCGCTCCCCCACTCGGTCGTCATTCCCGCAGCCCATGCCCCTCCGCCACCTCGACGCCCTGGCAAACGAATCGGCAAGCATGGTGCGCCTTCTCCGCATCCTGCTGGTGGCCTCCGTTCTGGTGCCGACCCTGCTGCTCGCCGCCATCGCCTGGCGCGGCTTTCACGAGGAGGAAGTGCAGGCCGAGCGCAACATCCGCAAGACCGTGCTGATCCTGCACGAGCACATGCAGAAGGTCTTCGACACGGTCGAGCAGGTCCTGGACCGGCTGGACGAGCGGACCGCCGGCATGAGCTGGGACGAGATCGGGCGTTCCGACGATCTGCACGGCTATCTGAGGACGCTGGTCGAGGAGGTCCCGCAGATCGGCGTCGTCGGGCTGGTCGACCCGAACGGCACGCTGCGCAACGACAACCGCCTGTTCCCGGCTCCGTCGATCAACGTCGGCGACCGCGAGTATTTCCGAATCCAGGCGGCCGGTGACGCCGGCATCCTGGTCAGCGAGGCGATCACCGGGCGCGGATCGGGCAAGCGGCAGTTCAACGTCACGCGCCGCCGCGCCGCCGCGGGCGGACCGGAAGGGCCGTTCAACGGCGTGCTGCTGACCGCGGTGCTGACCGATTACCTGGCCGATTTCTATCAGCTCGTCGTCTCCGGCCCGAAGGAGGCGATCTCCCTCGTCCGCCACGACGGCTCGGTCCTGGTCCGCTTTCCCTCGATGGGCGACCGCCAATCCCGTCACGCCACCGACAGCATCCTGCTCGGCGCCATGGCGAGCGGGCAGACCGAGGGGGTGTTCCGCACCCGGGGCCGCCTGGACGGCGTGCCGAGGCTCAACGGCTTCATGCACGTCGCGCCCTACCCGCTCTACGTCACCTACGGCATCCCGATCGCCGACATCCGGGCCGTTTGGATGCGCAAGGTCCTGCTCCACGCCGCCTTCACCGTGCCGGCGATGCTGGCCCTGGTCGGCATCACCCTGCTGGCGCTGCGCCGCGCGCAGAGCGAGGTCCGGGCGGTCCGCCACTGGACCGAGGAGGCCCGTGCCCGCGAGTCCCTGGAGAACGCGCTGCGCCAGTCGCAGAAGCTGGAGGCGCTGGGCCAGCTCACCGGGGGCGTCGCCCACGATTTCAACAACCTGCTGACCGCCGCCCTGGCCAACCTGCATCTGATGGAGCGGCACCTGCCGGCGGAGGGGGAACGCTATCTGGACGGAACCCGCGCCGCGCTGGAGCGCGCCCGGACGCTGACCGGGCAGCTCCTCGCCTTCTCGCGCCAGGAGGCGGTGGACCCCAAGGTGGTCGATCTGGGGGATGCGCTGCGGGTCATGGCCGATCTGCTGGAACGCTCCATCCGTGCCGAGATCGCCCTGGATTGGGCCCTTCCCAGCGCCCCGCTGCGGGTCGAGGTGGACCCGGTCCAGCTTGAGCTGGCGGTGTTGAATCTCGTGGTGAACGCCCGCGACGCGATGCCGGAGGGCGGCCGCATCCGCATCGCCGCCCGGCAGGAGGAGACGCCCGAAGGCCCGCTGGCCGTTCTCGAGATCACCGACACCGGCGACGGCATGCCGCCGGAGGTCGCCGCCCGCGCCTTCGAGCCCTTCTTCACCACCAAGCCGCACGGCAAGGGGACGGGGCTGGGCCTGTCGATGGTCTACGGCTTCGCCCGGCAGTCGGGCGGCAACGCCACCATCTCCAGCGCGCCGCGCCGCGGCACGGTCGTCCGCGTCACCCTGCCGGTGTCCGGCCGGGCGCCCGAACCGGAGACGGCGGTGGACGCCGCGGAAGCGGCGCCGGGCGGTCCCGTGCGCCTGCTGGTGGTCGAGGACAACGCGCTGGTCCTGATGGCCACCGTGGAGGGGCTGACCCAGGAGGGCTTCGAGGTGGTCACCGCCGACCACGGCGCCGCCGCTCTGGAGATCCTGGAGCAGGACGCCGCCTTCGACGTGATCGTGACCGACGTGGTGATGCCCTACGGCGTGTCGGGAATCGATCTGGCGCGGCGGGTCCAGGAGCGCTGGCCCGGCATCCGGGTTCTGCTGATCTCAGGCTACAGCCCCGAATCGCTGAGCGGGCTCAAGGCCGACGCCGCCGTCCTGCCCAAGCCCTTCACCCCCGACCAGCTCGCCGCCCGCGTCCGCGCCCTGCTGCGAACCGTGAAGACCGCCTGACCGAAGACCGGCCGACCCAGGACCAACGGACCGGACGGATCAGAGCAGGACGCTGATGAACATCGGCGCCCACAGCACCGCCGACCAGATCAGGCCCAGGAAGATGCCGTGGGTGAGGTCGGTGAAGGTCGGCTCCGAAAGGCAGTGCATCCGCCAGAACGCTTCGCGGTCGTTCATGCCCTGACGCTGCCCCTGACGCTGCGGGGTGTGGTTCTGAGCGTCCTTCATGGCCGTATCCTCGTTGGGGCCCAAATGGGAAGGAACCGGCGAAGGGCGCCGCGGTTCCGCACCGCAACGGGAACAATGATGGGACGGGAGAGGCACCGCCAAAAAGGAAAAGGCCCCCAGCCCTTTCGGACGGGAGGCCTTCCGGTCGATCGGGATGAGCCGCTTACTTGGTGCGGATCATCGGGGTGAGCTGGTCGCCCCAGTTGCCCGTCGCGTTGTGATAGCGGGCGGTGCGCATCAGCTCGACCGTCACGCCGGCCTCCACGGCCTTGACGACGGCGTCGTTCAGGCGGTGCAGGCTGTTGGCGAGGACGCGGATGGCGCTCTCCTGCTCGTCCGTGAGGTTCGAACGCTCGTCCGGCGGCGCATCCTGGAAACCCGACTGATTCGTCATGCGGCTATCCTTCCCTTGTTCTCCGGCCCGGGTCTTGCGGCCCCGGCTCTGCCCTGGTTCACCGGCGCCGTTGCGCCGGCATGGCCGAGTACTGCGCTGCAAACCCGACATCAACGTCTTAACACATCACGCGCCGGTAGCAAGGGCGCGGCAAGACAACCTCGTTCGAAAGAGTCATGCCTCCCGCGGCAGAATGCCGCCGCCCGGTGATGCCGGACGGGGGAAGGGGCGCCGCGCTCTTCAATCGCGCTGCGCTCGACGGACGGCGTTTGATCGGGACGCGCTCCCGGCCTAGCTTGGCGGTTCAAGGGCAGACGCCGACCGAAGGCGATCGCCGACAAGAAACGATCCGCAGCCGATACAGCAGAGAAAGACAGGACCATGGCCGACACCGCGACCGATTCCCGCTCCGTCGCCTTTCTGGGGCTTGGCACCATGGGCTTTCCCATGGCCGGCCACCTGGCCGTCCGGGGCGGCCACCGGGTGACCGTCTTCAACCGCACCGCCGCCAAGGCCGAGGCCTGGACCGCCCGCTTCGGTGGAACCCGCGCCGCCACCGCGGCCGAGGCCGCCCGCGACGCCGAGGTGGTCTTTCTCTGCGTCGGCGGCGACGACGACGTGCGGGCGGTGGCCGGCGAGGCGATGACCGCCATGAAGCCCGGCACCATCGTCGCCGACCATTCCACCGTGTCCGCCGCCGTCTCGCGCGAGATGGCCGAGCTGGCCCGCGCGCGCGGCCTGTTCTTCCTCGACGCGCCGGTGTCCGGCGGGCAGGCCGGGGCGGAGAACGGCGTGCTGACGGTGATGGTGGGCGGCGACGGCGACGCCTTCGCCCGCGCCCAGCCGCTGATGGCCTGCTACGGCCGCTCCGTCACCCACATGGGGCCGGCGGGCGCCGGCCAGCTGACCAAGATGGTCAACCAGATCTGCATCGCCGGCCTTCTGCAGGGGCTGGCCGAGGGCATGGCCTTCGCGCAGAAGGCCGGGCTGGACGGCCACAAGGTCGTGGACGTGATCGGGAAGGGGGCCGCCCAGTCCTGGCAGATGGACAACCGCGCCAAGACGATGCTGGACGGCAAGTTCGACTTCGGCTTCGCCGTGGACTGGATGCGCAAGGACCTGGGCATCGTCCTGGACGAGGCCCGCAACAACGGCGCCAGCCTGCCCGTCACCGCCCTGGTGGACCAGTTCTACGCCGAGGTGCAGGGGATGGGCGGCAACCGGCTGGACACCTCCAGCCTGATGACGCGCCTGACGCGCTGAGCGGAACGCAATGGGGAGCGCCGCGGCGCTCCCCCTTCACCGTCCTCAGATGCGGACGACCTTGCCGGGGTTCATCCGGTTGTCCGGGTCGAAGGCGCGCTTCAGCTCGCCCATCACGGCGAAGGCGTCGCCAGCCTCCTTCTCCAGGAACTCCATCTTGCCGTAGCCGATGCCATGCTCGCCGGTGCAGGTGCCGCCCATGGCCAGCGCCCGGTCGACCATGCGGTCGTTCAGGCGCTTGGCCTCGGCCAGCTCCTCGGGCTTGTCGGGATCGATGACGTAGACGAGGTGGAAGTTGCCGTCGCCGACATGGCCGACCAGCGGGGCCAGCATCGAGGATTCGGCGATGTCCTTCTTGGTCTCCAGGATGCAGTCGGCCAGCCGCGAGATCGGCACGCAGACGTCGGTCGGCCAGCCCTTGGAGCCGGGACGCAGCGCCAGCGCCGCGTAATAGCCGTCGTGACGGGCCTGCCAGAGCTTGGAGCGGTCCTCCGGACGGGTCGCCCAGGTGAACTCGGTGCCGCCATTCTCCGCGGCGATGGCCGAGACCATCTCCGCCTGCTCCTTCACCCCGGCGGCGGTGCCGTGGAACTCGAAGAACAGGGTCGGGGCGACCTTGTAGTCCAGCTTGGAATACTTGTTCACCGCGTCCATCTGGACCTCGTCCAGCAGCTCGATGCGGGCGACGGGGATGCCGGACTGGATGGTCTGGATCACCGTGTCCACGGCGCCGCGGATGTCGTTGAACGGGCAGACCGCCGCCGAAATCGCCTCAGGGATGCCGTAGAGGCGCAGCGTCACCTCGGTGATGATGCCGAGCGTGCCCTCCGCCCCGACGAACAGGCGGGTCAGGTCATAGCCGGCGGCGGACTTGCGGGCGCGCCCGCCGGTCTTGATGATCCGGCCGTCGGCCAGCACCACGGTCAGCCCCAGCACGTTCTCGCGCATGGTGCCGTAGCGCACGGCGTTGGTGCCGCTGGCGCGGGTGGAGGCCATGCCGCCCAGCGAGGCGTCGGCGCCGGGATCGATGGGGAAGAACAGGCCGGTGTCGCGCAGATGCTCGTTGAGCTGCTTGCGGGTCACGCCGGCCTGGACGGTGACGTCGAGGTCCTCCGGGCTGACGCGCAGAACCTCCTTCATGGTCGACACGTCGATGCAGATGCCGCCGGCCAGCGCCGCGACGCCACCCTCCAGCGAGGTGCCGGTGCCGAAGGGAATGATCGGCAGCTTGTGCTTCGCGCAGAGCTTGACGATGGCGCTGACCTCCTCGGTGGAGGCGGCGAAGGCGACGCCGTCGGGCGGGAAATTGGGGTGGTAGGACTCGTCCTTGCCGTGATGCTCGCGCACCGCCGCGGCGGTGGTGAAGCGGTCCCCAAGCAGGGCCTTGAACTCGGCCTTCATCTCGTCGGTGAAGGCGACGCGAGGCTGGGCGGCGGGTACGGCGGTCATGGACGAATCTCCCCGGGGGTCCTTTTGGCACGAAGCCGTGCGGTGGTAGGACCGGAGAAGCTAAGCCCCGCCGCCTGCGCAGACAAGCGACTCGCGCGCATGGGTGGGGGGCATGCGCTTAAGTCCCTCTCCCGCCTCTCGCGCCCGCATGCGGGCGCTGACGGCGTCAGGCGGCCTTTGGCCGCCGAAAGCCCCGGGAGAGGGTGGCGCCGAAGGCGCCGGGTGAGGGTCGTTCGAGGATCAAACACCGATCCTTGCCTGTACCCTCACCCTTCCCGCGCGTTGCGCGGGCCCCTTCCCTCCCCCGGGGCGGGGGAGGGATTCCCCTCTCACATCTCCTCGTAACCGCCACCGCCCGGAGTCTCGACGACCAGCACGTCGCCCTCCCCCATGGCGGTCTTGTCCTGGGGCCCGAGTTCCTCGACCGAGCCGTCGGTGCGCTGGACCCAGGTGCGCCCGATCTGGCCGGGGGCGCCGCCCTTCAGGCCGAAGGGCGGAACCCGGCGGTGGTTGGACAGGATGGCGGCGGTCATCGGCTCCAGGAACTTCAGGCGCCGCACCACCCCGTCGCCGCCGCGCCAGCGCCCCGCCCCGCCCGATTCGCGGCGGATGCGGAAGCTGTCCAGCAGCACCGGGAAGCGCCACTCCAGCACCTCCGGGTCGGTCAGGCGCGAGTTGGTCATGTGGGTGTGCACCGCGTCCGTCCCGTCGAAGCCGGGGCCGGCGCCGGAGCCGCCGCAGACCGTCTCGTAATACTGGTAGCGCTCGTTGCCGAAGGTCGTGTTGTTCATCGTCCCCTGGGCCGAGGCCAGCACGCCGAGCGCGCCGTACAGCGCGTCGGTGACGCACTGGCTGGTCTCCACGTTGCCGGCGACCACCGCGGCGGGGTAGCTGGGCGACAGCATGGTGCCCGGCGGGATGACGATCTCGATGGGCTTCAGGCAGCCCTCGTTCATCGGGATCTCGTCGTCCACCAGCGTGCGGAAGACGTAGAGCACCGCCGCCCGGCACACCGCCGTCGGGGCGTTGAAGTTGCTGGTGAGCTGCGGGCTGGTGCCGGTGAAATCCACCCGCGCCGACCGCTCGTCCTTGTCGATGGTGATGCGGACCTTGATGACCGCGCCGTTGTCCAGCTCCTGCACGAACTCGCCGTCGGTCAGCACGTCGATGACGCGGCGGACCTGCTCCTCGGCGTTGTCCTGGACCAGCTTCATGTAGGCGTTGACCGTCTCCAGCCCGAACTGGGCGACGATGCGGCGAAGCTCGCGCGCGCCCTGCTCGTTGGCGGCGATCTGGGCCTTCAGGTCGCCCAGGTTCTGCGCCACGTTGCGCGCCGGCTGCGGCCCGGCGGTGAAGAGGGCGACGACCTCCTCCTCCAGGAAGCGGCCCCGCTCGACGAGCTGGATGTTGTCGAGGAGGACGCCCTCCTGGTCGATGGTCGTGCTGTCCGGCGGCATCGAGCCGGGGGTGATCCCGCCGACGTCGGCGTGGTGCCCGCGCGAGGCGACGTAGAACAGCACGCGCTCGCCAGCCTCGTCGAAGACCGGGGTGATGACGGTGATGTCCGGCAGATGCGTGCCCCCGTGGTAGGGGTCGTTCAGCATGTAGACATCGCCGGGGTTCATCGCGCCGTGGCGCCGCTCGACGATGGCGCGCACGCTCTCGCCCATGGAGCCGAGATGCACCGGCATGTGCGGGGCGTTGGCGATCAGCCCGCCGTCCGCGTCGAACAGGGCGCAGGAGAAGTCCAGACGCTCCTTGATGTTCACCGAATAGGCGGTCTTCTCCAGGGTGAAGCCCATCTGCTCGGCGATGGACATGAAGAGGTTGTTGAAGACCTCCAGCATCACCGGGTCGGCCCTGGTGCCGATGGCGAGGCGCTGCGGCAGCTCCTCGAAGCGGGTGAGCACGAGGTGGTTCTTGCGGGTCACCTCGGCGATCCAGCCGGGCTCGACCACCGTGGTGGCGATCTTCTCCCGGATGACGGCGGGGCCGGTCACGCGGTTGCCGGGCTGGAGCTGGTCGCGGTCGTAGACCGGCGCCTCGCGGTCGGCGCCGCCGGTGTGCAGGGTGACGGTGGCGAGGCGGCGCGGCAGCGCGCCGGTGACGCCGGGCAGATCCTGGTCGTCGGCGCTCTCGGTGCGGCCCACCGCCTCCACCGACACGGCCTCGACCACCAGGGCCTTGCCCTCCATCATGAAGCCGTAGCGCTGGCGGTGCGCCGCCTCGAAGGCCTCGGCCATGGCGTCGAGCGGCCCGAAATCGACGATCAGCGGGCTGTCGGAGCCCTCGACCTTGATGTGCGCCTTGCGCAGGACGGCCAGCCGGTCCTCCGGCACGCCCTGGCGGGCCAGCTCCATGCGCCCCTCGGCCTCCAGCGCGGCGAGCGTGGCGGTCAGCTCGTCCACCAGCGCGTCGTCGAGCCGGGCCTCCACCGCGCGCTCGCGGATCGCCACCGTGTCGGCGAGGCCGATGCCGTAGGCGGACAGCACGCCGGCGTGCGGGTGCAGGAAGACCTTTCGCATGCCCAGCGCGTCGGCGACCAGACAGACATGCTGCCCCGCCGCCCCGCCGAAGCCGTTCAGCGTGTATTGGGTGACGTCGTAGCCGCGCTGCACCGAGATCTTCTTGATGGCGTTCGCCATGTTGTCCACGGCGATCTTCAGGAAACCCTCGGCCACCTGATGCGGGGTCATCTCGGTGCCCAGCGCCGCGTTCACCTCCTCGGCCAGCTCGGCGAACTTCTCGCGCACGATGGCGGCGTCGAGCGGCTGGTCGGCCTCCGGCCCGAAGACGTGGGGGAAGAAGTCGGGGTGCAGCTTGCCGACCATCACGTTGCAGTCGGTCACGGTCAGCGGCCCGCCGCGCCGGTAGCAGGCCGGGCCGGGGTTGGCCCCGGCGCTCTCCGGCCCGACGCGGAAGCGCGCCCCGTCGAAGAAGCAGACGGAGCCGCCGCCCGCCGCCACGGTGTGGATGTGCATCATCGGGGCGCGCATCCGCACCCCGGCCACCACCGTGTCGAAGGCGCGCTCATACTCGCCGGCGTAGTGCGACACGTCGGTGGAGGTGCCGCCCATGTCGAAGCCGATGACCCGGTCGAAGCCGGCCATGCGCGCGGTGCGCACCGCCCCGACGATGCCGCCCGCCGGGCCGGAGAGGATGGCGTCCTTGCCCTGGAACCAGCGCGCGTCGGTCAGCCCGCCGTTCGACTGCATGAACATCAGCCGCACGCCGGAGAGGTCCCCGGCCACCTGCTCCACATAGCGGCGCAGGATCGGCGACAGGTAGGCGTCCACCACCGTGGTGTCGCCGCGCCCGACGATCTTCATCAGCGGGCTGACCTGATGGCTGACCGACACCTGGGTGAAGCCGATGGAGCGGGCCAGCGCCGCCACCTGCTTCTCATGGTCCGGAAAGCGGTAGCCGTGCATCAGCACCACCGCGGCGGCGCGGAAACCGTCCTGGTAGGCCTGCTCCAGCTGGACCCGCACGGCGCGCAGGTCCACGGCCTTCAGCACCGTGCCGTCGGCCTTGACCCGCTCCGGCACCTCGGCCACCCGCTCGTACAGCAGCTCGGGCAGCACGATGTGGCGGGCGAAGATCTTCGGGCGGGCCTGGTAGCCGATGCGGAGCTGGTCGCCCAACCCCTCGGTAATCAGCAGCAGCGTGCGCTCGCCCTTGCGCTCCAGAAGCGCGTTGGTGGCGACGGTGGTGCCCATCTTCACCGCCTCCACCGCCTCCGCCGGGATCGGCTGACCGGCGGCGAGGCCCAGCAGGTCGCGGATGCCCTGGATGGCGGCGTCGCGGTAGCGTTCCGGATTCTCCGACAGCAGCTTGTGCGTGATCACCGACCCGTCCGGGCGTTTGGCCACGATGTCGGTGAAGGTGCCGCCGCGGTCGATCCAGAACTGCCACCGGCCCTGCGCTTGGGACGCCATACCCCACTCCCTGATGTTTCCGATTTCCGGGGAGTGTGACGATACGCCGCCGCAGGTCAAGCCGGGGAGTGCAAATGCGGAGAGGCGCAACGAAGCGACGAGAACTTGTCTCAAGACATGCAATCATGCGATACACGACACGCTGCACCGTAGCAGAGGCCTGCTCAGATGACCGCGCCATCCTCGTTAAAAGAACATGAGATTGATGAATTCGTCTTATGGCCGGTTTTCGCAGCAGCTCTCACCGCCGCCCTCGCCATAGCGGTCGGGGCCTCGTCTTTTTCTCTCATCTTTATTGCGATTTTTGTCTTACCGTTATTCTTTACTACTGTATATTCATCAGTATTTTCCATTACATACGCTTTAAAATGCCAATGGCGTAGGGCGGTTTCCTTAGGCCTCCTCCCACTGTTCATTGCAGGAATATTCATATTCCCACAAACCGTTGGCGGTTCACTGGTTCTACTCGGCCAATCGGTCCGATTTCAAGCGAACCTACCCAGTTATGAATTGGAGATCGCAAAGCTTCCAAACAATGGGAAACGCTTGGTCACGTTTTCATGGGACGGCTTTGCGGGTTATGCAACAATCCTTATATACGATGAAAGTGACGAATTATCGAAACCCCTCCACGAGGTGGATGATATTAGAAGGGACATTATTCGAGAATGTATAATAACGCCATATCGTGGCCATTATTATTGGTGCAACACGAAATAATGTTCAAATATTCAGAGCTATTCACGAATCCCGCCTGATTACAGAGCCAACCTAAGCGGCAACCTTCAGAACGGCCGGAAGGCTGTCCAGCACGGCGTTCACAGCCCCCGCCCCATCCTCGAACGCCTCCAGCGCCAGCGAAACCTGGGAGGGCCGCGGCAGATCGAAGGTGATGGCGAACTCCCCGCCGTCGCGCTCCATCGTTCCGCCGAAGCGGCGCGACAGGGCGCGCATGCGGGTGTTGTCGGACAGGCACATCAGGTGGACCTGCCGGATGCCCCGGTTGGCTGCGATGGACAGCGAGCGGCGGACCAGGGTGGAGCCGACGCCCCGCCCCTGAAACCCCGTCTCGACGCTGATCGCCAGTTCCGCGGCACCCGGCCACAGCAGCCGGTCGAAGCACAGCTCCACCGCGCCGCGCAGTTCGCCGCGGTCGAACAGGCCGAGCAGCGTGGTCCGCGTCCAGTCGAGCGACTCGCAATGCTTGATAATGACGTCGTCGGAGACGGTGCCGGTGAAGCGGGCGTAGCGGTCCGCCTTGTCCAGCCCCAGCAGATGCGCGCGGTATTGGCCGCGCTCGGTGGGGAGAAGCTTGCGGATGGCGGACATGGGGGGACTCGTGGCGCTGGTGATTCGGGACATCGCACCGCTTCGCGTCGTCCGCTTCCCCATCGGCGGCCCGGATCGGCCGTCCTCTTTTGTTGCGGCGCAACATGGAGAAGACGGGAACCAAGGGCAAGCCCCCCTGGCAACGACGGCACAACTCTGTTGCAGCGCAGCAACATCCCGCCCCGCCGGAAAATCCCAAACCTCCAACGGATGAAAAGGGCGCGGAGCGCGAAGATGCTGGTAATCAACGAAAAAGTATGGGGCCGGTTGGCGCGGTGCCGGACTGCCGGTATGCTGCTCCCTCGGGCGAAAGGCGGATAAAAATGAGCATCTGGGGCAGCGTCCTGGGCGGGGCGGCCGGTTTCACCATCGGCGGCCCGATCGGGGGCCTGATCGGCTTGGCCGCCGGCTACGCCGTGGGGCGCGGCATTCGCGGCCTGTGCGGCCCGGCGGACGCCACCAAGTCCATCGCCTTTACCATCGGCGTGATCGCCCTGTCGGCGAAGATGGCCCGCGCCGACGGCGTGGTGAAGCGGGTGGAGGTGGACACCTTCAAGCGCCTGTTCCGCGTCCCGCCGGAGGAGCTGGACACGGTGGGCCACGTCTTCGACCTCGCCCGCAAGGACACCCACGGCTTCGAGGAATACGCCCAGCAGATTGCCGGCCTGTTCGAGGACCGCCGCGCCGTCTTGGAGGAACTGCTCGACAGCCTGCTGGCCATCGCCGAGGCCGACGACGAGCTGCACGAGACCGAAGTCGAGTATCTGCGCACGGTCGCCCACATTTTCGGCTTCACCGACGAGGAGTTCGAGCGCATCGTCGCCGGCCACCACATCGCCGGCACGCCCAACGAGACCGATCCCTACGGCGTGCTCGGCGTCTCCCGCCGGGCCAGCGACGAGGCGATCAAGGCCGCGCACCGCCGTCTGGTGCGCGAGCATCACCCGGACGTGCTGATCGCCCAGGGCATGCCCCAGGAGTTCGTGGATCTGGCGACGCAGAAGGTCGCCGCCATCAACGCCGCCTTCGACCGGATCGAGAAGGAGCGCGGGCGCGGGTGAGAGGTGGTTTCGTCGCCCCCTCCCCATCTCCCCCCGCTTCGCAGGGGGAGGAGCCATTCCGTCCCCTGCGAAGCGGGGGGAGGGTTCGGGTGGGGGCCCGACGGAACCACGCCTTCGTCCCTCCCGACGCATCCCCGCCCCGGCGCAATCGGGTGTCGCGGGCCTGCGGACCGCACGCTATATAAGCACACCTCCGCACACCGTATCGTTGGGTCATGGCTCCTCCCGCTCCGATCACCGCGCTCCAGGGCGTGTCCGTCACCTTCGGTGGCCGTCCGCTGTTCGAAACGATTGACCTGTCCATCGGGCGGGGCGACAAGGCCTGCCTGGTCGGGCGGAACGGGTCCGGCAAATCGACGCTGATGAAGGTCCTGGCCGGCATGATCCAGCCGGACGGCGGCACCGTCTTCACCCAGCCCGGCGCCCGCATCGCCTATCTGCCGCAGGAGCCGGACTTCACCGGCTGCGCCACCGTCCACGACTACGTCGCCGCCGGCCTGCCCGCCGACGAGCGGGACGAGGCGCACCGGGTGGACGCCGTGCTGGACCGGCTCCAGGTGCCGGGCCATCTCGACCCCAGCACGCTGTCGGGCGGCGAGGCGCGGCGCACGGCGCTGGCCCGCACGCTGGTCGGCGCCCCCGACGTGATGCTGCTGGACGAGCCGACCAACCACCTCGACCTCCCCACCATCGAGTGGCTGGAGGAGGAGCTGCTGGCCTACCGCGGCGGCCTGCTGCTGATCTCGCACGACCGCAGCTTCCTGAACCGGCTGGCCAAGCGCACGCTGTGGCTGGACCGCGGCACGGTGCGCGCCACCGACCGCGGCTTCGCCGAGTTCGAGACCTGGCAGGCCGAGGTCTTCGAGTCGGAGGAGATCGCCGCCCAGAAGCTCGACCGCAAGATCGAAGGCGAGATGAAGTGGCTGCGCGAGGGCATCTCGGCCCGGCGCACCCGCAACATGGGCCGCGTGCGCGCCCTGCTCCAGCTCCGCACCGACCGCGCCGAGCGCATCAAGGGCGGCCAGCAGGCCAAGCTCGCCGTCGCCGAGGCCGAGCGCGGCGGCCGTCTGGTCATCGAGGCGGATCGCATCTCGAAGGGCTTCGACACGGCGGACGGCCGCAAGACCATCGTCAACGACTTCTCCACCCGCATCCTGCGCGGCGACCGGGTCGGGCTGATCGGGCCGAACGGCGCCGGCAAGACCACGCTGCTGAAGATGCTGACCGGCCAGATGGAGCCCGACAGCGGCACGATCCGGCTGGGCACCAACATGGAAACCGCCTATTTCGACCAGCGACGCGAAGGGCTGGACCCCGAGGACACCATCCGCAAGGTGCTGTGCCCCTTCGGCGGCGACAGCGTGATGGTCAACGGCCAGCCGCGCCACGTCGCCGGCTACATGCGCGACTTCCTGTTCGACACGCGCCAGCTCGACAGCCCGGTCAAGGCGCTGTCGGGCGGCGAGCGCAACCGGCTGCTGCTCGCCCGGCTGTTCGCGCGGCCCAGCAACATGATGATCCTCGACGAGCCGACCAACGACCTCGACATGGACACGCTGGACCTGCTGGAGGACGTGCTCGGCGACTATCAGGGCACGCTGCTGCTGGTCAGCCACGACCGCGACTTCCTCGACCGGCTGGTCACCAGCACCATCGCGGTGGAGGGGGACGGGGTGATCGCCGAGTATCCCGGCGGCTATTCCGACTATCTGGTGCAGCGCCCGCCGCCCAAGGAAAAGGCCGCCGCCCCGGCCAAGGCGAAGCCCGCCGCCGCCCCGGCGGCCGCCAAGCCGAAGGGCAAGCTGAGCTACAAGGACCAGCGCGAGCTGGACGACCTGCCCGCCCGCATGGACAAGCTGACCGCCGAGGTGGCGAAGCTCGAAGCGGCGCTGGCCGACCCCGACTTGTTCGCCCGCGACGCCGCCAAGTTCCAGAAGACGTCCGATCAGTTGCAGGCGAAACAAAATGAGCTGGCCGCCGCCGAGGAGCGCTGGCTGGAGCTGGAGGCCCTGCGCGAGGAGCTGGAAGGCGGCCGCGGATGAGTCTGCGCGACTCGCTGCTGGCGCTCCTGGTCATGGCGACCTGGGGCCTGAACTTCGTCGTCGCCAAATGGGGTCTGGCCGAGTTTCCGCCGCTGTTCATCATGGCGCTGCGCTTCATCGCCGTGGCGGCGCTGATCCTGCCCTTCAAGCGCATCCCCTGGAGCGCGGTGCGGCCCATCGCGATCCTGTCGGTGACGCTGGGGACCGTGCATTTCCCGCTGATGTTCACCGGGCTGAACGGCATCGACGCGGCCACCGCCTCGCTGGCCGCGCAGGCGCAGGTGCCCTTCTCCTCCCTGCTGGCCGCCCTGATCTTCAAGGACAAGCTGGGCTGGCGCCGGGCCATCGGCATGGCCGCGGCCTTCGCCGGCGTCGCGGTGATCGCGGGCGAGCCGCGGCTGTCCGGATCGCTGGTGCCGCTGTTCATGATCCTCGGCGCCAGCTTCGCCTTCGCCGTCGCCAGCATCCAGATGAAGATGATCGTCGGGGTGGACGGCTTCGCGCTGAACGGCTGGATGGCGCTGTTCGCCGCCCCGCAGCTCCTTCTGCTCTCCTTCCTGTTCGAGGAGGGGCAGATGGCCGCGCTCACCGACGCCACCCTCTGGGGCTGGGGCGCCATCGCCTACATGGCCGTGGGCGTGACGATCGGCGCCTATGGGATGTGGTACCCGCTGCTGCGCAAATACTCGGTCAACCAGACCATGCCCTTCCTGCTGACCGTGCCGGTCTTCGGCGTGCTGGCGGGCGTTCTGCTGATGGACGATCCCTTCACGCTGCGGCTGGTCCTGGGCGGGCTGTTGACCGTGGGCGGCATGGCCGTCATCGTCAAGCGGCGCCCGACGGCGCTGGCGGAGAAGGTGACGAATCCGACCTGAGGACACCATGATGCGCACGGGCATCGGATGCATCGACCGCCCCTCCCCCAACCACGGGCCGCGGCCCGACGGCGTGGGGGTGGAACTGCTGATACTCCACTACACGGGAATGCCCACCGCCGAGTCGGCACTGAGCCGGCTGTGCGATCCCGCCGCGCAGGTCAGCGCCCATTACACAGTGGACGAGGATGGCGCCGTCCACGCCCATGTGCCGGAGGACCGGCGCGCCTGGCACGCGGGCCTGTCCTCCTGGCGGGGGCGGGCCGACGTCAACAGCCGCTCCATCGGAATCGAGATCGTCAATCCGGGGCACGAGTTCGGCTACCGCCCCTTCCCCGCCGTCCAGATGGCCGCGGTGGCCGATCTCTGCCTGGACATCATGGGGCGTCATGGAATCGCGCCGGCCGATGTGCTCGGCCACAGCGACATCGCGCCCGCCCGCAAGGAGGACCCCGGCGAGCTGTTCGACTGGCCGGGTCTGGCCGCCCGCGGAATCGGGCTGTGGCCCGAGCCCACCCCGGCGGACGACCTGGCGAGCGACTCGGCGGATTCCGCGGAGGATGTGATGGCGCTTCTGGGACGCTATGGGTACGACACCGCCGAATCGCGGGTCCTGCTGTCCTTCCAGCGTCATTTCCACCCCGAGCGCCTCACCGGGGAGCCCGACCCGGAGACGCTGCGCCGGCTGCGCGCGCTGCTGCGGATGACCGGCCGCTGAGATTCCGAATCGCTCCCGAACACCGTTGCGATTCGAACGGCAACTCTGTACACAGTGCCGCGCCAGATGGCCGGATGGCCGCCTTCGACCTCATGGATCGGGGGAGGAAAGTCCGGGCTCCACGGAAACACGGTGCCGGCTAACGGCCGGCGGGGGCGACCCTAGGGAAAGTGCCACAGAGAGCAGACCGCCACCGGCCTCGTGCCGGCGGTAAGGGTGAAAGGGTGCGGTAAGAGCGCACCGCGCGCCTGGCAACAGGGGCGGCACGGTAAACCCCACCGGGAGCAAGACCGAATAGGGGCGGCACGGCCCGCCATCTCTCAGGAGATGGTCTGGGGCCAAGCGCGTTTCCGCGCCGCCGCCCGGGTTGGTTGCGTGAGGCGCCGGGCAACCGGCGTCCCAGATGAATGGCCATCCATCAGGGTAACCTGAGGACAAAACCCGGCTTACAGGCCATCTGGCGTTTATCCCCACCACCTCCGGACAACGGACCACCCCTTTTCCGCGGCGCGGGACTGGGATGGCGCCCCCTTGTCCACAGATGTCCCCAGCTTCATCCACAGCCGGTGGATAACTGTGGGGCAAATTCCCATGCCGTCCCATGCCACGCCTCGGCAGGTTACCCCGGCAGGCTATACCATTCGTAGGATGCGATTCGCCTTTATGGAAAGCCACATGGTGGGAACCATTTGCGGGACTCGCGGAACATCCTGCGAACTCTGTGGGGCAACCCCGCGTAATCGCTCATTAGCGCGCTGGTATATTGCCGATTCTCGCCGATTCCGTTCACCTATTTGCACGCTGGCAACACATCGCCCCAAAAGTCTTGACAGCACCATATGAATACTGGAGGGGGCGTTGACGCCCAAACTGTCCCATGCTATCCCATGAAAGCCCAGTTCGGAGGGGGAACTACCCAACCAAGGTAGCCAAACCGGGCGCGTTCAGCGGCAAGAGCGGATAGGGCTTCGCGACGGCGAAGTCCGGCAACGGGATAAGGGGGGCGTTCGTCAGGCCGATGGCCATTTTCCTGTCCACATACGTCAACAAAGTTGACAGGAAAGGCCGCTGCTCCATCCCGGCGCAGTTCCGGCAGTCGCTTGCCAAGACGTCGGCCCCCGGCACCGTTTACCTCTGGCCTTCGCTGAATCATCAGGCGCTGGAAGGCGCCGATCAGGATTATCTCGACGTGCTGTCCGAAAGCCTGGAATCCCCCGATCTGGATTCGGACGAGCGCGACATGATCGAGACCTTCATCTTCGGCAAGCTGATCCCCGTCTCGCTGGACACCGAAGGCCGAATCGTCCTGCCCAAGGAACTCGCCGAATTCGCCGGAATCGACGAGGAAGCCGCCTTCATCGGCCGCCGCAAGACCTTCCAGATCTGGGAGCCCGGCGCCCTGAAGGCCCATGAACAGACGCTGCGCGACCAGGTCGTGCGCAAGGACATTTCGCTGAGCCAGATCGTCGCCAAGGCGTCCCGCGCGGCCGCCGGCCGGGGAGGGGAGGGCGCATGATCGTGAAGCCCCCTGCCCCCGCTCCCGTCTCCGCCACCCCGGCCTCCCCGCACATCTCCGTCCTGCTGAACGAGGTCGTGGACGCGCTCTCCCCGCGCGACGGCGGCGTCTATGTGGACGGCACCTTCGGCGCCGGCGGCTACTCCCGCGCGATTCTCGATCGGGCCGACTGCCGGGTCTGGGGGATCGACCGCGACCCCGAGGCCATCGAGCGCGGCCATCAACTCGCCCTCGCCTACCCAGGTCGGCTGGCGATCGTCGAAGGCCGGTTCGGCGACATGGACCGGCTGCTCGCCGAGCACGGCGTCGAATCGGTGGACGGCGTGGCGCTGGACATCGGCGTCTCCTCCCCGCAGATCGACGAGCCGGAGCGCGGCTTCTCCTTCCGATTCGACGGCCCGCTCGACATGCGGATGGGACGCGATGGGCCGACCGCCGCCGATGTGGTGAACACCGCCACCGAGGCCGAGCTGGCCGACATCGTCTTCCATTACGGCGAGGAGCGCATGGCCCGCCGCGTGGCCCGCGCCATCGTCGCTGCGCGGCTGGACACCCCCTTCGCCCGCACCAAGCAGCTGGCCGACGTGGTGCGGTCGGTGGTGCCGAAGGGGAAGGGCGACGCCATCGACCCGGCGACCCGCACCTTCCAGGCGCTGCGCATCCATGTGAACGACGAGCTGGGCGAGCTGCGCCGCGGCCTCGCCGCCGCCGAATCGCTGCTGAAGCCCGGCGGCCGCCTCGCCGTCGTCTCCTTCCATTCGCTGGAGGACCGGGAAGTGAAGACGTTCCTCAAGGAACGCTCCTCGCCCCCGCCCTCCCCGTCCCGACACGCGCCGAGCCTTGCGGCGGACGCGCGTTCCCCATCCTTCCGGCTCCTGTCGCGCAAGCCCATCGTGCCGACGGACCAGGAAGCCCACGGCAACCCACGCGCGCGCTCTGCCCGGCTGCGCGCGGCTGAACGCACGGCGGCGCCGGCTTACCCGGCGCCCGGCAAGGAGGCGGCATGAAATACAAATCCGCACTTTTCTGGGGTGGCCTGATCGCCGCCGCCGGCTTCGTCCTGTTCGAGACCAGCTACGAGGTTCAGGAGCTGGAGGAAAAGCTGGGCTCGCTCAACCGCAAGATCATGGTGGAGCAGGAGGCCATCCAGGTCCTCAAGGCCGAGTGGAGCTTCCTCAACGACCCGACCCGTCTCGAGAATCTGTCGCGCGAGCATCTGGCGCTGCAGCCGACCGAGGCGCGCCAGTTCGTGGCGATGAACATCGTCCCGATGCGCCCCTCCCCCACCGTCGCGCCGGAGGAGGCTCCGCTGCCGCCGATGGTCCGCAACCAGACGCCGGGCAAGGCGCCGAACGTGGCGACGGCCTCGACCGGGGACAGCGTCGTGGGCGGCGGCGCCATCGTGCAGGGCGGCCCCCAGGGCGGCGTCATCATTCCGGCCTCGGCCTCGCCGATCAAGCCGGCCCCGATCAAGCCCTCGGCCATCGTGCCGGCCTCGGCCAAGGCCCCGCCGCTTCCGTCCGCCGCCAAGTCGGCGCCGGCGCCCGTGGTGACGACCCGGCCGACGGAGGTCGCCACCAAGCCGCCGGTCACCGCGCGGACGCTGGCTCCGCCGCCCGCGGCCCGTCCGCAGCCGCAGCAGGCCGGCCTCCAGGCCGCCCCGCCCGCGGCCGCCCCGGCCCAGCATGACAGCATCGGTCTTCTCGTCGCCCGTCTCGGAGCCAATCGATGAGCGTTCCGCCGCCCGGCATCGATCCCGCGCACGGCGCCTACAGCGTCCCGCCCCCGGCTTCCAAGCCGCGGACGACGCTGTCGGTCGCGCTGGAGCAGAGCCGGAACCGGTTGATGGTGACCGCGGCCATGGTCGCCGTGGTCTTCTCCGCCATCGGCGTGAAGCTGGTGGACGCGACGCTGTTCAACCACGCGGCGGAACCGCGCCCGCGCATGGCCGCGGAGGTCGACGCCCCGCCGGTCAACCGCGCCGACATCGTGGACCGCAACGGCAACCTGCTGGCGACCTCGCTCGCCACGCAGTCGCTCTACGCCGACCCGAAGCTGATCAGCCGGCCGGACGAGGTGGCGCGCAAGCTGACCACCGCCCTGCCGGAGCTGGACTACAAGGACCTGCTGACCAAGCTCAGCGGCGACAAGCGGTTCGTCTGGATCAAGCGCAACCTGACGCCCAAGCAGCAGGCGGCGGTGTTCCGGCTGGGCCTGCCCGGCGTCTATTTCGAACGGGAGGAGCGCCGCTTCTACCCGGCCTCCAACCTGACCTCGCATCTGGTCGGCTTCACCGGCGTGGACAACAACGGCCTCGCCGGGCTGGAGCAGCAGTTCAACAAGCGGCTGACCACCGACCCGAAGCCGCTGCAGCTTTCGATCGACCTGCGCCTTCAGCACATCATGAAGAAGGAACTGCAGGCGACGATCGAGGAGTTCAGCGCCATCGGCGCCACCGGCATCGTTTACGATGTGCGGAACGGCGAAGTCCTGTCGATGGTGTCGCTGCCCGACTTCGACCCGCACAACCCCACGGGGCTCGACCCGGACACGCTGTTCAACCGCGCGACGCTCGGCGTGTACGAGATGGGCTCCACCTTCAAGATCTTCAACACGGCGATGTCGCTGGATTCGGGCAAGATCCGCGTGTCCGACACCTTCGACACCATCAACAACATCAAGGTCGGCCGCTTCACGATCCGCGAGTTCCACGCGTTCAAACACAACCTGACCGTGGCGGAGGTGTTCCAGGAATCGTCGAACCTCGGCTCGGTGCGCATGGCGCTGACGCTCGGCGTGCAGCACCAGAAGTCCTTCATGACCAAGCTGGGGATGACCCGCCCGACCTCGCTGGAGCTGCCGGAGAACGGCTGGCCGCTGGTGCCCAACCCGTGGCGGGAGGTCAACGCGATGACCATCTCCTTCGGCCACGGCATGTCGGTCAGCCCGATGCACACGGTCAACGCCGCGGCCTCGATCATCAACGGCGGCGTGCTGCACCCGCCGACCCTGCTGAAGCGCGACCCCGCGGTCGAGGTCCCGGGCGAGCAGGTCATCAGCCCGAAGACCTCGGCGCTGATGCGCCGCCTGTTCCGCTTCGTGGTCACCGACGGTACGGCGAAGTCGGCCAACGCCAAGGGCTACGTCGTCGGCGGCAAGACCGGCACGGCGGACAAGCAGAAGGGCCGGAGCTACGCCCGGAACTCGCGCATGTCGTCGTTCCTCGGCGCCTTCCCGATGCACGACCCCCGCTACATCGTCTATGTCCTGGTCGATGAGCCGAAGGGCACCAAAAAGACCTACGGCTTCGCCACCGGCGGCTGGGTCGCCGCCCCGGCGGTCGGCCGGATCGTCAAGCAGATCGGCCCGCTGCTGGGCGTCCAGCCGGTGGACGAGACCTCCCCCGAGATCATCAACGCCACCTACATCAACGCCGCCGGTCAGACGACCCCGCCCGCACCGCCGCCTCCGCCCGCGCAACCGAAAGGCAGCACCGTTGCTTCTGTCCCACCTGCTGGCAACAAGCCGCGCTGACGCGACGTCCTCCTCCGTCGAGGGGTCCGCCGTCGAAGTGCCAGCCGTCGACGTGACCGGGTTGACCGCGGACAGCCGCGCGGTCAGGCCCGGTTTCGTCTTTGCCGCCCTGCCCGGGGCGAAGGCGGACGGGCGCGCCTTCATCGCCGACGCGCTGGCCAAGGGCGCCGTCGCGGTGGTGGCGCCCATCGGGACCGTCCTGCCCGCCGGCAGCGCCGCGACGCTGCTCGCGGACGAGCAGCCGCGCCGCCTCTTCGCGCGCCTCGCCGCCGCCTTCCACGGGCGGCAGCCGGACACCGTGGTCGCCGTGACGGGCACCAACGGCAAGACCTCCACCGTGCAGTTCGCCAGCCAGATATGGGACCTGATGGGCCTGAAGGCGGCCAGCCTGGGCACGCTGGGGCTGATCGGGCCGGGGCTCGACGATTACGGCGGGATGACCACGCCGGACCCGGTGTCGCTCCACCGCGACCTCGCCGCCGTCAAGGACAAGGGGATCGAGCATCTGGCGATGGAGGCGTCCAGCCACGGGCTGGAGCAGTTCCGACTGGATGGCGTGGTCCTCAAGGCCGCGGGCTTCACCAACCTGACCCGCGACCATCTGGATTACCACGGCACGATGGAAGCCTACCTCCGGGCCAAGGCGATGCTGTTCGGACGGGTGTTGCCCGATGGGGGAACCGCCGTCCTGAACGCCGACAGCGGCACCTTCGCCGAACTTGCCGGGATTTGTTCACAGCGCGGTCACCGCGTCTTCGGATACGGTCTGGCCGGTCGCGAGATCCGGGTGAACGGGGTCGAGCCGCTGGCCCACGGCCAGCGCCTGGACCTGACGGTCCTGGGCCGCGACATCACCGTGGACCTGCCGCTGGCGGGCCGCTTCCAGGCGTGGAACGTGCTGTGCGCGCTCGGCCTGGTGATCGGCTCCGGCGCGGACCGCGACGAGGCTCTGGCCACCCTGACCCGCCTGGAAGGCGTGCCGGGGCGCCTGCAGCACGTCGCCACCCACCCCTGCGGGGCGGCGGTCTATGTCGATTTCGCCCACACGCCCGACGCGCTGGAAACGGTGCTGCTGGCGCTGAAGCAGCACGCCCGGAACCGCCTGATCGCGGTGTTCGGGTGCGGCGGCGACCGCGACCGCGGGAAGCGGCCGGTGATGGGGGAGCTGGCCGGCCGTCTGGCCGACCGCGCCATCGTCACCGACGACAACCCGCGCACCGAGGTGCCGGCGGCCATCCGCGAGGAGGTCCTGGCGGGCCACCCGGCCCTGGAGGAGATCGGCGACCGGCGCGAGGCCATCCGCGCCGCCGTCCGCAGCCTCCGGCCCGGTGACGTCCTGGTCATCGCCGGCAAGGGACATGAGCATGGTCAGATCGTCGGGACGGAGGTCCTTCCCTTCGACGACGCGACCGAGGCACGAGCCGCCGTGGCAGAGGTTGGAGCAGCATGAGCGAGGCCAAGACCGTCCTGTGGACCGCCGAGGACGCCGCCGCCGCCACCAGCGGTCAGGCGACGCGCCCCTGGGCGGCGACCGGGGTCAGCATCGACAGCCGCAAGGTGGCGCCGGGCGACCTGTTCGTCGCCATCAAGGGGCCGAACTTCGACGGGCACGACTTCGTCGCCAAGGCGCTGGAGGCCGGCGCCGCCGCGGCGCTGGTCAGCACCGTGCCGCCGGGCGTGCCGGGCGACGCCTCCCTTCTGGCGGTGGAGCAGGACACGCTGGCGGCGCTGGGCGATCTCGGCCACGTCGCGCGGCTGCGCACCCAGGCCAGGGTGGTGGGCGTCACCGGCTCGGTCGGCAAGACCAGCACCAAGGAGGCGCTGCGCCACGTCCTGTCGGCGCAGGGCCGCACCTTCGCCACCGAAGGCAGCCTGAACAACCATTGGGGCGTGCCCCTGTCGCTGGCCCGCATGCCGGAGGACAGCGAGTTCGGCGTGTTCGAGCTGGGCATGAACCACGCCGGGGAACTCGGCCCCCTGTCGCGGCAGGTCATGCCCGACGTCGCGGTCATCACCACGGTCGAGGCGGCGCATCTGGAGTTCTTCGACTCCGTGGAGGCGATCGCCGACGCCAAGGCCGAGATCTTCGAGGGCATGAACCCCAACGGGGTCGCCGTCCTCAACCGGGACAACCCGCATTTCGCGCGCCTTCTGGCCGCCGCGCGCACCCAGGGGCTGAGCCGCATCTGGAGCTTCGGCTCCCGCGCCGACGCCGACGCGCGTCTGGTGGACTGCTCCCTGCACGCCACCTGCAGCGCCGTCACCGCGGTCATCCGGGGCGAGCGCATCCAGTACTGCCTGGCCTTGCCCGGCCAGCACTGGGTGATGAACAGCCTCGCCGTTCTGCTGGCGGTTAAGGCGCTGGGCGCCGACGTCGCCGCGGCGGCCCGCGCGCTGTCCACCATCGCGCCGGTGAAGGGCCGCGGCACGCGCAAGCGCGTCCAGGCCGCCCGGGGCGCCTTCACCCTGATCGACGAGAGCTACAACGCCAGCCCCGCCGCCATGACCGCGACCTTCGCGGTGCTCGGCAAGATCGACCCCGGCGCGGGCGGGCGGCGCCTCGCCGTGCTGGGCGACATGCGGGAGTTGGGCGAGCGCGCCGATGCCCTGCACGCCGCGCTGGCCGAACCGCTGCGCGCCGCGCGTGTGGACGCGGTCTATGCCTGCGGCCCGCACATGCGCGCCCTGTTCGACCGTCTGCCCGCCGCCATGCGCGGCGCCTGGACGGAAACCAGCGCCGAACTGGCCCCCCTCCTGGCCGGCGCGGTGCGCGGCGGCGACGTGGTGCTGATCAAGGGTTCGCTGGGCAGCCGCATGGCGACGGTGGTGGACGCCCTGTCCGCCCTGGACACCAAAGACGACAAACAAACCGACAAGAACAACAACGGCACCTCCCCCGCGGCTGACACGGATCAGGCCGCGGCGCAGGGCCACAAAGGCTGACCGCTCCACGATGCTCTACAACCTGCTCTTCCCCCTGGCGGACGTCTTCACGCCGTTCAACCTGTTCCGGTATCTGACCTTCCGGACGGGGGGCGCGGTGCTGACGGCGCTCGTCATCAGCTTCGTGTTCTTTCCGCGCCTGATCGCGTGGCTGAAGCGCAAGCAGGGCGAGGGCCAGCCGATCCGCTCCGACGGGCCGGAAAGCCATATGAAGAAGAAGGGCACGCCCACCATGGGCGGCCTGATGATCCTGATCGCCGTGTCGATCAGCACGCTGCTGTGGGTGGACCTGACCAACGCCTACACCTGGATCGTGCTGCTGGTGACGATCGGCTACGGGCTGATCGGCTTCGGCGACGATTACCTGAAGCTGACCAAGCGCAACACCAAGGGCCTGTCGGGCCGCTTCCGCCTGACCTGGGAAATCATCATCGGCGTCTCCGCCGCCGCCGCCATCATGTATGTGTCGGCGCCGCCGCTGTCCGGCGGCCTGGCCGTGCCCTTCGTGAAGGATTTCCTGATCCAGCTTTCCTGGTTCTTCATCCCGGTCGGCGCCTTCGTCATGGTCGGCGCCTCGAACGCGGTGAACCTGACCGACGGGCTGGATGGGCTGGCCATCGTGCCGACGATGATCGCGGCGGGCTGCTTCGGCCTGATCGCCTACCTCACCGGCAACGCGATCTTCGCCAACTACCTCCAGATTCACCATGTGCCCGGTGCTGGTGAGCTTGCCGTTTTCTGCGGGGCTCTGGTCGGTGCGGGGATCGGTTTCCTCTGGTACAACGCGCCCCCCGCCATGGTCTTCATGGGCGACACCGGCTCGCTGGCCCTCGGCGGCGCGCTGGGAGCCGTCAGCGTGGTCACCAAGCACGAGATCGTGCTGGCGATCATCGGCGGCCTGTTCGTGCTGGAGACCGTGTCGGTGATCGTCCAGGTCGCCTCGTTCAAGCTGACCGGAAAGCGGGTGTTCCGCATGGCGCCTCTGCACCATCACTTCGAGAAGAAGGGATGGGCGGAGTCCACCGTGGTCATCCGCTTCTGGATCATCGCCTCCATCCTGGCCCTCGTCGGCCTGTCCACGCTGAAGCTCCGCTGAGGGTCGCCGCCCGATGATCAACCTGTTCTACATGGAAGGGCTGCCGGTGGCGGTCATGGGGCTTGGCAAGTCGGGCCTCGCCACGGCGGAGGCGCTCGCGCAGAGCGGCGCCGAGGTCTGGGTGTGGGACGACAACGAAGCCAGCCGCGCGGACGCGCTGAGCAAGGGCTACAAGGTCGTCGACCTGACCACGGCGGACCTGACCGAGCTGACCACCATCGTCTGGTCGCCGGGCATCCCGCACACCCACCCGAAGCCGCACCCGGTGGCCCTGCGCGCCCGCGCCGCGAACATCGAGCTGGTCTGCGACATCGAGCTGCTGGCCCGGTCGGAGCGCGATTCGGCCTACATCGGCATCACCGGCACCAACGGGAAGTCCACCACCACGACCCTGATCGGCCATGTGATGGAGGCCGCCGGGCGGCGCATCGCGGTCGGCGGCAACCTGGGCACGCCGGCGCTGACCTTCCCCTCCGTCGGGGCCGGCGGCAGCTACGTGCTGGAGATGTCGAGCTACCAGCTCGAGCTGACCTATTCGATCACCTTCGACGTGGCGGTGCTGCTCAACATCACGCCGGACCATCTGGCCCGCCACGGCGGCATGGACGGCTACGTCGCCGCGAAGAAGCTGATCTTCCACCGCCAGACCAAGCCGCGCACCGCGGTGATCGGCGTGGACGACCCGACCTGCCGGGCGATCTGGGAGGAGCTGAAGGCCAAGGGCGACCAGGTGATCTGGCCGGTCTCCGCCCTGGGTCCGGTCTCCGGCGGCGTCTACGCCGCGGACGGCTGGCTGGTCGACGACACCTTCGGCGCGGCGGAGCGCGTGGCCGAGCTGGCCGCCTTCCCGGCGCTGCTCGGCACGCACAACTGGCAGAACGCCGCCGCGGCCTTCGCGGCCTGCAAGGCGGCGGGCGTGCCGACCCCGGCCATCGTCGCCGCCATGACCACCTTCCCCGGCTTGGCCCACCGCCAGCAGCTGGTGCGGACCATCGACGGCGTGCGCTTCGTCAACGACAGCAAGGCGACCAACGCCGACGCGACGGAAAAGGCGCTGGCGACCTTCGACCCGATCTACTGGATCCTCGGCGGCCAGGCGAAGGAGACCGGGCTCGACGGGCTGGAGGCCTACGCGCCGCGCGTCCGCCACGCCTTCCTGATCGGCGAGGCGTCGGACCGTTTCGCGGCGTGGCTGGAGGCCAACAAGGTCCCGCACACCCGCTGCGGCACGCTGGACGTGGCGGTCAACGCCGCGGCGGAGCTGGCGCTGGCCGAGGCGCTGCCCGGCGCCTGCGTGCTGCTGTCGCCGGCCTGCGCCTCCTGGGACCAGTTCGCGAATTTCGAGAAGCGCGGCGAGGCCTTCGCCGACGCCGTGAACCGCCTCGAAGGCAACGCCGTTCCGGGGGACCGCGCCTGATGATGACCTTCGACCGCACCGACCAATCCATCTTCGGCCGCTGGTGGTGGACGGTCGACCGCTGGCAGCTCGCCGCGCTGGCGGTGCTGATGGCGCTCGGCACGGTCCTGATCACCGCGGCCAGCCCGCCGGTGGCGGAGCGCATCGGCATCCAGGACACCTTCTACTTCGTCGAACGCCACCTGATGATGCTGATCCCCAGCGTCGCCATCATGTGCGGCGTCTCGCTGCTCAGCCCGCGCGGCGTGCGGCGGGCGGCGCTGGCGGTCTTCCTGATCTCGGTGGCTCTGGTCTACGCGACGCTGGTGGTCGGCGTCGAGATCAAGGGCGCGCGGCGCTGGATCCACGTCCCCGGCCTGTCGATCCAGCCGTCGGAGTTCGTGAAGCCGGCCTTCGCGGTGGTCGGGGCGTGGCTGTTCTCGCTGTCGCGCACCAACCCCGGCTTTCCCGGAACGATCCTGTCGATCCTGCTCTACGGCCTCACCGTCGGCGGCCTGCTGCTCCAGCCCGACCTGGGCATGACGGTGGTGGTGTCGGCGGTGTGGTTCTCCCAGTTTTTCCTGGCCGGCCTCAACATCATGCTCGTCGGCGGCCTGGGCGTGCTGGGCGTCGCCGGCCTCATCGGCGCCTATTTCACGCTGCCGCACGTCCACAGCCGCATCAACCGCTTCCTCGACCCGTCGAGCGGCGACACCTATCAGGTCAGCCGCTCGCTGGAGGCCTTCGCCAACGGCGGGCTGATGGGCACCGGTCCCGGCCAGGGAACGGTGAAGTACTCGCTGCCGGACAGCCACGCCGACTTCATCTTCGCCGTCGCCGGCGAGGAGATGGGGCTGATCTTCTGCCTGATCATCATCCTGCTGTTCGCCTTCATCGTGCTGCGCGGCTTCGCGCGGGTGTTCAACGACACCAACTACTTCGTGCTGCTGGCGGCGAGCGGCCTGCTGATCCAGTTCGGCCTGCAGGCGGCGATCAACATGGGCTCCGCCCTGCATCTGATGCCGACCAAGGGCATGACGCTTCCCTTCATCTCCTACGGCGGCTCCTCGCTGCTGGCGCTGGGCTTCGGCATGGGCATGGTGCTGGCGCTGACCCGCAAACGCTTCGGCCCGGCGGAGTGACGACGATGGCCGACACCACGCAACGCCCCGCCCTCCAAAAGCCGATTATCCTCGCCGCCGGCGGCACCGGCGGGCACTTCTTCCCAGCGGAAGCGCTGGCGCGCGAGCTGCTGGCCCGCGGCGAGGCGGTGGCGCTGGTCACCGACAAGCGCGGCCAGGCCTTCGGCGACAGCCTGCCGGAGGTGACGGTCCACCGCATCCGCTCCGCCGCGCCGGGCGGCAATCTGCTGGCCAAGATGAACGCGGCGTGGCAGATGGGCCTCGGCCTGCTCGGCGCCAACGCGCTGATGCGCCACCTGAAGCCGGCGGCCGTCGTCGGCTTCGGCGGCTACCCCTCCGTCCCCACGGTCTACGCCGCCGCGCAAGCGCGTGTGCCGGTGATGCTGCACGAGCAGAACGCCGTGCTGGGCCGCGCCAACCGGATGCTCGCCGCCGCCGCCCGCCGCATCGCCGTCGCCTTCCCCGAGGTCGCCTCGGTGAAGGCGGAGCACCGTCCGCGCCTCGTCCGCACCGGCAACCCGGTCCGCCCGGCGATCGCCGCTCAGCGCGACGCCGCCTACGCCGTTCCCGCCCCCGGCGGCCCCGTCCGCATCCTGGTGATGGGCGGCAGCCAGGGCGCCCGCGTCTTCTCCGAAGTGATCCCCGAGGCGCTGGGCCGCCTTCCCGCCGATCTCCGCGCCCGCATCCATCTGGCGCAGCAGTGCCGGCCCGAGGATCTGGAAGCCGCGCGCGCCGCCTACGCCGGCATGGGTCTCGGCGGGCTGGAACTGGAGAGCTTCTTCCGCGACGTGCCGGACCGGCTGGCCGCCTGCCACCTCGCCGTCACGCGGGCCGGCGCCTCGACCATCGCCGAGTTGACCTGCATCGGGCGCCCCGCCATCCTCGTGCCATATCCCCATGCCATGGACGACCACCAGACGGCCAACGCGCGGCAGCTCGCCGCCGCCGGAGCCGCCTGGGTGATGGCGCAGCCGGACTTCACCGCCGACGCGCTCGCCGCCCGCCTGACGGAACTGCTGGGGTCGCCGGATGCCTTGACCGCCGCGGCCCGGGCCGCCCACGGCTGGGGCATGGCCGACGCCGCCCGCCGGCTGGCCGACGCCGTGCTCGACATGATCGCCAACCCCAACCACGCCCGAACCAAGGAAGCCGCGGAATGAACAAGGCAACGCGCAGCACCATCGCACGCCCCCGCTCGTCCCGGCCCCCCTCGTCCCGGCCTCTGGGAGACTGGCCGGCGGACATGACGCGGACCGAGGGCGCCTGGAGCAACCGGCCCGACTGCCCGCTGCTGCCGCGCGCCGGCGCCGGCTTCCTGCGCGACCGCCTGCACGTCACGATCGGTTCCCAGCCCCTTCCCTACGGCCTGTCCGACATGGCCGTGGACGCCACCCTCAGCCTGATGCTCCGCCGCGGAAAGTAATCCAGACATGCGCGCCCTCCCCCTCTCGATCGGCACCATCCATTTCGTCGGCATCGGCGGCATCGGCATGAGCGGCATCGCCGAAGTGCTGCGCAACCTCGGCTACACCGTCCAGGGCTCCGACCTGGCGGAGAGCGCCAACGTCAAGCGCCTGCGCGGGCTGGGCATCCAGATCAGCATCGGCCACCGCGCGGAGAACATCGCCGGGGCCGCGGTCGTCGTCGTCTCCTCCGCCGTCAAGCGCGACAACCCGGAGGTCGTCGCCGCCCGCGCCGCCCTGGTCCCGGTGGTCCGCCGCGCCGAGATGCTCGGCGAGCTGATGCGCCTGAAATGGGCCATCGCCATCGGCGGCACCCACGGCAAGACCACGACCACCTCGATGGTCGGCAACATGCTGGAGCACGCCAACCTCGACCCCACGGTGATCAACGGCGGCATCATCAACGCCTACGGCACCAACACGCGGCTGGGCTCCGGCGACTGGATGGTCGTCGAGGCGGACGAGAGCGACGGCACCTTCATCAAGCTGCCGGCCTGCATCGCCGTGGTCACCAACATGGACCCGGAGCATCTGGACTATTACGGCACCTTCGACAACATGCGGGCTGCCTTCGACAGCTTCGTCCAGAACATCCCCTTCTACGGCTTCGCCGCGCTCTGCATCGACCATCCCGAGGTGCAGGCGATGATCCCGCGCGTGTCGGACCGCCGCATCATCACCTACGGCTTCAGCCCGCAGGCCGACGTGCGCGCCGTGAACATGCGGCTGGGCACCGAGGGCGCGGAGTACGACGTGGTGATCGACGACCGCCACACCGGGGAGAGCCGGACGATCATCGGCGTCCGCCTGCCGATGTACGGGCCGCACAACGTCCAGAACTCGCTGGCCTGCTTCGCGGTGGGCAACGAGATGGGCCTGCCCGACGTGGTGATGCGCGACAGCATGGCGAAGTTCCAGGGCGTCAAGCGCCGCTTCACCAAGACCGGCGAGTCGAACGGCATCACCGTGATCGACGATTACGGCCACCACCCGGTGGAGATCGCCGCCGTCCTGAAGGCCGCGCGCACCGCCGGCACCGGCCGCACCATCGCCGTCGTCCAGCCGCACCGCTATTCGCGCCTCGCCAACCTGTTCGAGGAGTTCTGCACCTGCTTCAACGACGCCGACGCGGTGATCGTGGCCGACGTCTACGCCGCCGGTGAGCAGCCGATCGAGAACGTCAACCGCGACAGCCTCGTCGAGGGCCTGCGCATGCACGGCCACCGCCAGGTGCTCGCCCTGCACGGCCCGGACGAGCTGCCGCAGCTGGTCCGCGAGATCGCGCGGCCCGGCGACCTCGTGGTCTGCCTGGGCGCCGGCAACATCACCCAATGGGCCAACGCCCTGCCGGGCGAGCTGGACAAGCTGTCGGGCAAGGCGTGACGGGTTCTCCGATGTCCACCACCGCCACCGCCCTGATCGACCGGATGCCCACCTGCCGCGGACGGCTGACCGCCGCGGCGCCGCTCGCCAACGTGACGTGGTTCCGCGTCGGCGGGCCGGCGGAGGTCATGTTCCGCCCGGAGGACGCCGATGACCTGGCGGGCTTCCTGGCCGGGCTGCCGGACGACGTGCCGGTGACGGTTCTGGGCGTCGCCTCCAACCTGCTGATCCGCGACGGCGGCATCCCCGGCGTGGTGATCCGGCTGGGCCGCAGCTTCGCCGGCATCGCGGCGGACGGGCTGACGCTGGCGGCCGGGGCCGCGGCGCTCGACCTGAACGTCGCCGCCGTGGCGCGCGACGCCGGCGTCGCCGGGCTGGAGTTCCTGTCGGGCATCCCCGGCACCATCGGCGGCGCGCTGCGCATGAACGGCGGCGCCTACGGCCACGAGATCAAGGACGTGCTGGTTTCCGCCCAGGGGGTGACCCGCCGCGGCGAACGCGTGTCCTACGACAACGCCGGCATGGGCTTCACCTACCGCCACGCCGGGGTGCCGGAGGACGTGATCTTCACCGGCGCCACCCTGCGCGGCACGGCCGGCGACCCGGCGGAGATCGCCCAGCGCATGGCGGAGATTTCCGGCAAGCGCGCCGACACCCAGCCGGTCCGCTCGCGCACCGGCGGCTCGACCTTCAAGAACCCGCCCGGCCACAAGGCGTGGGAGCTGATCGACCGGGCGGGCTGCCGCGGCCTGACCGTCGGCGGCGCGCAGGTGTCGGAGAAGCACTGCAACTTCCTCATCAACCAGGGCACCGCCACCGCGGCGGAGCTGGAGGCGCTGGGCGAAGAGGTCCGGCGCCGGGTGTTCGAGACCTCCGGCGTCACGCTGGAGTGGGAAATCAAGCGGGTCGGCGTGGCCCGCGAAGGAGCGTCCGCATGACCACCCCCCACAAGAAGCATGTCGCCGTCCTGATGGGCGGCTGGTCGGCGGAGCGCGAGGTGTCGCTGGTCAGCGGCGCCGGCGTCGCCAAGGCGCTGGAGGAGGAAGGCTACCGCGTCACCGCGGTGGACGTGCAGCGCGACCTGGAGGGGCTGCTGCGCGCGCTGACCGACCCGCGTCCCGACGCGGTGTTCAACGCCCTGCACGGACGCGGCGGCGAGGACGGCACCATCCAGGGCGTGCTGGAATTCCTCGGCATCCCCTACACCCATTCCGGCGTGCGCGCCGCCGCCGTCGCCATGGACAAGGCGATGACCAAGGCGCTGCTCGCCCCGGTCGGCGTGCGCTCGCCCAAGGGCCTCGTCCTCACCAGGGGCGAGCTGACCGGCGGCGCCCACCCGATGCCCGCCCCCTATATCGTCAAGCCGGTGGACGAGGGTTCGACCGTCGGGGTCACGCTGGTGCGCGAGGGGCAGAACAGCCCGGTCGGCGACGCCTGGACCTTCGGCGAGCGCGCCCTGGTCGAGGAGTTCATCCCGGGCCGCGAGCTGACCGTCGGCGTCATGGGCGGGCTGGACGGCGAGTGCCGCGCCATCGCCGTGACGGAGATTCGCTTCGAGGCACAGGTGTATGACTACACGGCTAAATACAGCGCCGGTCATGCCGTTCATACTGTGCCCGCGCAGATTCCCGAGAACGTCGCGGAAGAAGCCAAGAGGCTGGCGATTTTGGCCCACCGGACCCTGGGGTGCCGCGGCGTTTCGCGCAGCGACTTCCGCTGGGATGACCGTAAAAGTGGGACCGACGGACTCTATTTCCTGGAAATCAACAACCAGCCGGGCATGACGCCGCTGTCGCTGGTTCCCGAACAGGCCGCAGCCGTGGGCATCTCCTACGGGGCCCTCGTCGCTTGGATGGTGGAGAACGCCGCATGTCAACTCGACTGAGCATCGATCCGCAGTTCCGCGCCGGTTTCGGGGGCTCTGCGAACCGGGGCCGCGACGACATGGCGGTGCCGCCGCGCGCCATGGCGAAGTCGGCCCAGAAAGGCAACCGCCGCCGCGCCTGGCCGCGCTGGACCCGCCCCGCGGTCAAGGCGGCCATTCTGCTGACTCCGGTCCTGGTCGTCGCCGGCATGGCCGCGTCGGCGTGGCAGCGCGGCACGTTCGCCGAGACCACCGCGGCGCTTCATGAAAGCCTGATCCAGGCCAGCGCGTCGGCCGGCTTCGCCATCGCCGACGTGCTGGTCGAGGGCCGGACGGAGACCGAACCGGCCTCCATTCTGCGCGTGCTCGGCGTGCAGCGCGGCGACCCGATCCTCGCCGTGACGCTGTCCGACGCCAAGGAGAAGCTGGAAAGCCTGCCCTGGGTCGCCTCGGCCTCCATCGAGCGGCACCTGCCCGACATCCTGTTCGTCCGCCTGACGGAACGGCAGCCGATGGCGATCTGGCAGCACGACCGCAAGTTCACCGTCATCGACCGCGAAGGCCGCCCGCTGGCCGACGCCACCGAGTTGGCGCGGCGCGGCAACCGGCGGATCGAGACGCTGCCGCAGGTCGTCGGCGCCAACGCGCCGATGCAGGTGCCCAAGCTGCTCGCGGCCCTCGACAACGTGCCGGCGCTGCGCGAAAAGGTGAGCGCCGCCTCCTGGGTCGGCGACCGCCGCTGGGATCTCAAGCTGAAGAACGGTGTCGTGGTGAAACTGCCGGAAGCCCGCATGCAGGCCGCGCTGCGCCAGTTGGCGGAGCTGGACGCGACGGGTCAGGTCCTGGACCGCGACATCGTGGCCATCGACCTGCGGCAGAACGACCGCGCCGTGCTGCAGACCTCCGCCACCGCCGTCCTGCCCTGGACGGAGGAGGAGAACAAGAAGAAGCCCGGCAAGAAGACGTGATCCTTCCTCACCCCTTCTCCTGACTTACGAACGACCGGACGCATCGAGGCCATAGGGTTGTGCTGAACATGGGCTTCAACGGGGCGAAAAAGCCAAAACGAGCCACCCGCGGCGGGATCATCGCCGCGCTGGACGTCGGCTCGACCAAGGTGTGCTGCCTCATCGCCCGCGTCGAGGATGCGGGGGCCGTTCGCATCGTGGGGATCGGCCACCAGATCGCCACGGGCGTCCGCGCCGGCGCCATCATCGACATGGAGGCGGCGGAGACGTCCATCGGCGCCGCCGTCCATGCGGCGGAGCAGATGGCCAACGAGACGATCCGCGACGTGATCGTCAACGTGTCCTCGCCGATCTCCCACGGCTTCAACGCCGAGGTCGCCGTCTCCGGGCAGGAGGTGACGGAAAGCGACGTCCGCCGCGCGCTGGCCCACGCCCGCAGCCTGCAGGTCGGCCCGGACCAGGCGCTGGTCCACGCGATCCCCGTCGGCTTCGCGCTCGACGGCAGCCGCGGCATCCGCGACCCCAAGGGCATGTACGGCGAGCGGCTGGGCGTCCAGGCCCACGTCATCACCTCGCCCGCCGGGGCGGTGCGCAACCTGCAGACCTGCGTGGCGCGCTGCCACCTCGACATCGAGGGACTGGTCGCCAGCCCCTACGCGTCGGGCCTCGCCTGTCTGGTCGACGACGAGATGGAGATGGGGTCCGCCTGCATCGACATGGGCGGCGGCACCACGACGATCTCGGTCTTCTCCGAAGGCACGCTGGTCTGGTCGGACTGCATCCGGCTGGGCGGCAACCACGTCACCAACGACATCGCGCGCGGGCTGACCACGCCGGTCGTCCACGCGGAGCGCATGAAGACGCTGCACGGCAGCGCCATCACCAGCCCCGCCGACGAGCGCGAGATGATTGACGTCCCCCAGGTCGGCGAGGAGGAGCGCCTCGGCGCCAACAACCTGCCGAAATCCTATCTGGTGCGCATCATCCAGCCGCGGCTGGAGGAAATCTTCGAGCATGTCCGCTCGCGGCTGGAGCAATCCGGCTACGCGAAGCTGGTCGGCCGGCGCGTCGTCCTGACGGGCGGCGCCAGCCAGCTTCCGGGCATGCGCGAACTGGCGCAGCTGATCCTGGACAAACAGGTCCGCATCGGGCGACCGACGCGGATCACCGGTCTGAACGAGGCGCAAGGCGGTCCGTCCTATTCGACCGCCGCGGGCCTCCTTCTCCACGCCGTGCGCAATCCGGCGGAACTTCCCGTGGCGGGCCATGAGGCTGGCGCCGGCACGGGGTTCTTCGGTCGTGTCGGCCTGTGGCTGCGGGAGAACCTGTGATGATCCACCGGAAATGGTTCCCGGCCCCAAAAAGGCTCCCGCCGCACCACGGCATTCCTGCCTAAAAACATCACCCGGACCCAACCGGGCAAAGAACCCGCGACGCAAAGCATCGAACCAATCAAAAGGTTGTGGAGGCCATAACATGATCAACGTGACCATCCCCAGCATCGAGCCCGAACTGAAGCCCCGCATCACCGTCTTCGGTGTCGGCGGCGCCGGCGGCAACGCCGTGAACAACATGATCAAGTCCAACCTGGAAGGCGTGGACTTCGTCGTGGGCAACACCGACGCTCAGGCCCTGAAGGGCTCGCTCTGCGAGAAGCGCGTCCAGCTCGGCACCACCATGACCCGCGGCCTGGGCGCCGGCTCCAAGCCGGACGTCGGCCGCGCCTCCGCCGAGGAGCAGCTCGAGGAGATCATCGGTCACCTCGAAGGCGCCAACATGGTGTTCATCACCGCCGGCATGGGCGGCGGCACCGGCACCGGTGCGGCCCCGGTCATCGCCCGCGCCGCCCGCGAGCGCGGCCTGCTGACCGTCGGCGTGGTGACCAAGCCCTTCCATTTCGAGGGCGCGCACCGCATGCGGCTGGCCGAATCGGGCATCGCCGAGCTGCAGCAGTACGTCGACACGCTGATCATCATCCCGAACCAGAACCTGTTCCGCATCGCCAACGAGAAGACGACCTTCGCGGACGCCTTCAAGATGGCCGACGACGTTCTGCATTCCGGCGTGCGCGGCGTGACCGACCTGATGGTGATGCCCGGCCTCATCAACCTCGACTTCGCCGACATCCGCTCCGTCATGACCGAGATGGGCAAGGCGATGATGGGCACCGGTGAGGCCGGCGGCGAGCGCCGCGCCATCGAGGCCGCCGAGGCCGCCATCTCCAACCCGCTGCTCGACGACGTGTCGATGAAGGGGGCCCGCGGCGTCCTCATCAACATCACCGGCGGCTACGACATGACCCTGTTCGAGGTCGACGAGGCGGCGAACCGCGTCCGCGACGAGGTCGATCCGGACGCCAACATCATCTTCGGCTCCACCTTCGACAGCTCGCTGGACGGGGTGATGCGCGTGTCGGTGGTCGCCACCGGCATCGACGCTGCGGCCATGTCCAACCCGCGCACCCTGCACCCGGTCAACCTGTCGCTGGTCTCCGACCGCAACGGCGGCAACGGCGGCCCCAAGAAGCCCGCCGGAGCGGCCGGCCTGACCCAGGCCGCCCCGGCTCCGCTCGCCTCCTCCGGTCCGGTCGCCCCGGCGATCCCCGGCGCCGGCTTGGCTCCGCGCCCGATGGGCGGGGTCGCGCAGCCGCAGGTCCAGCCGCCGGTCCATCCGTCGGAGTTCCAGCAGCACGTTCCGGTCCAGCAGCCGGTCCAGCAGCCGATCGAGCCGATGGCTCAGCACGCCCCGCAGCATGCGCCCCACCCGCACATGCCGATGAGCCACGACCCCATGCAGCCGGTGGAAACCGCTCCGGCCCGCAACGTCGCCACCGGTCCGCTGCACAGCGAGCGCCGCGACGGCCACTTCATCGCCCCGAAGGCCGCCGATCCGGGCCCGCGCCAGCCCTCCGTGCCGATGTCGAGCCAGCTCGCCTCCGCCCCCCAGGCGGAGCCGCCGGCCCGCAAGCCGAACTTCCTGTTCGGTCTGGTCACCGGTCTGGCCGGCCGCAAGGCCGACCCGGCGCCGCAGCCGGCCCCCCAGCCGCAGCATCAGCCGCAGCACCACCATCAGCCGCAGCAGCATCAGCCGCAGCAGCATCAGCCGCAGCACCAGCAGCCGGTGATGCCGCAGCCGCCGATGGCCGCGCCGCAGCCGCCGATGCAGGCCCCGCGCCCGCAGGCGACGGGCGCCGACGGCACCACCCAGAGGATCGACGAGGAAGCGCTGGACATCCCCGCCTTCCTGCGCCGTCAGGCCAACTGACGCGTCACCGAGGCTGGCCCAATTGATCTGAGGGCAACAGCAACCCGCCGGTCGCCGCCGCCTCTTTCGAAGCGGCATCGGCGGGTATCCACAACCTGTTAGACTTCAACCGCCTCCAGAGCTTCGCAAGAACGCTCCGGAGGCGGTCTTTTCGTGTTTGGGGGGACGCCCGTTTCGCGTCCGGCGACGGCGCTCTACCGCCCTGCAACAAACGGTAACAAAGAGTGATTTGTCGTCCACAGGGGCCAATGATACCTAGCATATGCGGTCATAAGTGCTGGCCCGCCCCCCTTCCGAGGGAGACCGGCGGCAAGTCGCGGACCGATCGCACAAAGACCAAGATTGAAACGGGACAGACACCGTGGCTCAGAATCGCATCAAGACCGAAGGCATGCTGCAGCGTACCCTGGCGAAGCCGGTGCGTTGCTCCGGCGTCGGGCTGCATACGGGCGCGACGGTCACCCTGACGATTTCCCCGGCCGAGCCGAACAGCGGCATCGTTTTCCGGCGCACCGACCTCAGCGGCCCCGCCGTGGTAGTCCCGGCGCGCTGGGACCATGTGGTCGACACCAAGCTGTGCACGGTCATCGGCAACGCCCACGGCACCACCATCGGCACCATCGAGCATCTGATGTCGGCGCTGGCCGGCTGCGGCGTGGACAACGCCGTGGTCGCGCTCGACAACATCGAGGTGCCGATCATGGACGGCAGCGCCGCCCCCTTTGTGGAGGCCATCGAGCGCGTCGGCACCGTGTCGCAGAACGCGCCGCGCCGCGCCATCCGCATCCTGAAGCCGGTCACCGTGACCGAGGGCAACAAGAGCGCCACCTTCACGCCGGACCACGGCACGGGCTTCAGCTTCGAGATCGACTTCGCCAGCAAGGCGATTGCCCAGCAGAGCCATGAGTTGGAGCTGGACGCCGAGACCTTCCGCGACGAGATCAGCGCCGCCCGCACCTTCGGCTTCCTCCACGAGGTCGAGGGGCTGCGCAAGATGGGCCTCGCCCGCGGCGGTTCGCTGGACAACGCGGTGGTCATCTCCGGCGACGAGGTGATGAACGAAGGCGGCCTGCGCTTCGACGACGAGTTCGTGCGCCACAAGATCCTGGACGCGGTCGGCGATCTCTATCTGGCCGGCGCGATGTTCGTCGGCCACTTCCACGGCGTCCGCTCCGGCCACGCCCTGAACAACCAGCTGCTGCGCGCGCTGTTCGCCGACGCCAGCGCCTGGTGCTACGAGACCCCGCCGAGCACGGCGCTGCCGGGCGCCGTCTGGAACGCGACCAAGCGGCTCGCCGTCGTCGCCTGACGCGCCTCGAACGCCGGGTTTGCCCCTGCCCTCCCCTTCCGGGGAGGGCGTTTTCGTTTTGCGCACTCCCCTCCCCTACCGGACTCGCGCGCAAGGAGTTTCGCGCGCACTCCCCTCCCCTTCCGGGAGTGGACGGGAGCGATTCCCTCTTCACTTTCCCGAAATCGAAGAAGTATTAAATTATATCAATACTTTATGTGGTGTTTTTGAGACGTTGGCTGAGATGACGCCATCGACATCCCCTCTCCCGGTACGGGAGAGGGGACATGAGGCGATTCACCGATCCGCGGCATAGGCGCCGAAGCGGGTGTCTTCCTTCAGGATGTGCTGGCCCAGCCAGTCGGCGCAGAACTCGAACACCGCGTCGCCCGTGATGGTGTCGCGCTGGGCGTGGAAGCGCTCGCGGTAGGATTCGACGTTGCGCGTCAGAGCGTCGTGCAGGGCCTTGTGCGCGGCGAAGGTCGGGTAGTTGGCCTGGGCCATGTGCGCTTCTTCGCGTGCGAAGTGATCCTTGGTGTAATGGATCAGTTCGTCGAGGATCGCTTCGACGATGTCAGGAGAGGCGCGGTTTTCGTCCGCACTCAGCTTGTTGACGATGTCCACGAGAACGCGATGATCCTCATCGAGTTCTTCGATGCCGACGCTCATCCAGCGCGACCATTGAATGGAGTCCATAGCGATCCCCCGTCTCGTTTTTCTTATGGCGCTTCGACCCTTTATGGAACCGGCGGCGAGGGGCGTCAACGCGGCACTCGGCCGCGCCGCCCCTCCCCTTCCGTCCCCCGGCCAGACGGCGATCAGCCGGCGATCAGTTCGGCCCACTCCTGCTCGCTGAGGATGGTCACGCCCAGGTCGCGCGCCTTGGCGGCCTTGCTGCCCGCGTCCGCCCCGCAGACCACGTAGTCGGTCTTGGCCGAGACCGAGCCGGCGACCTTGGCCCCCAGCGACTCGGCGCGGGTCTTGGCCTCGGTGCGGGTCATGGTCTCCAGCGTGCCGGTGAAGACCACCGTCTTGCCGGCGACGGGGGAGCCGCTGGCCGCCTTCGGGCGCTCGGCGTCGGCCACCCGGACGCCGGCCGCGCGCAGGTCGTTGATGATGGCGCGGTTGCGCTCCTCCTGGAAGAAGCCGGCCAGCTCCTCCGCGGCGACCTCGCCCACGTCGGGGATGGCGACCAGCTCGCCCCAGCCGGGGCCGGGCTGCGCGCCGACCGCGGCGAGCATCGCCGCCTTCCAGTCCGCCAGGGCGCCGTAGCGCTCGGCCAGCGCCTGGGCGGCCCGGCTGTCCACCTTCTTGATGCCCAGCAGCTTGATCACGCTGTCCAGCCGCAGCGCCTCCTGGCCGGCGTAGAAGTCCAGCTTCGGCAGGTTCTCCGGGTCGGCGAACCAGACGAGCAGCGCGTCGGCCTTCACCGGGCCGAGGCCGCTCAGAGCGTGCAGGTCGCGCCATGCGTCGCCCGGCATGTTGGCGACGGCGCGCTCCATCCCTTCCAGCCAGCCGTCGATGGAGCCGTAATGGCGGGCCAGCGACTTGGCGGTCACCTCGCCGATGTGGCGGATGCCCAGCGCGAAGATGAAGCGGTGCAGGTCGATGCGCTCGCGCCGCTGGTTGATCGCGGCGAACAGGTTCTCGACCGACTTCTCCTTCCAGCCAGGACGGCCGAGGATGGCGATCTCGCCCGCCGCCACCCGGCGCTCCAGCGTGAAGATGTCCACGGGAGAGCGGATCAGCCCGTCCTCCCAGAACTCCTCGATGGTCTTCTCGCCCAGCCCCTCGATGTCGAAGGCGTTGCGCGACACGAAATGGCGCAGCCGCTCCTTGGCCTGGGCGGCGCAGATCAGGCCGCCGGTGCAGCGGCGCACCGCCTCGTCCGGCTCGCGCACGGCGAGGCTGCCGCAGACCGGGCAATGGTCGGGGAAGACGTAGGGCACGGCGTCGTCGGGGCGCTGCCCCTCCACCACCCCGACGATCTGCGGGATCACGTCGCCGGCCCGCTGGACGGTCACCAGATCGCCGATGCGGATGTCCTTGCGGGCGATCTCGTCCTCGTTGTGCAGGGTGGCGCGGCTGACCACCACGCCGCCGACGGTGATGTCCTCCAGCTCGGCCACCGGGGTCAGGGCGCCGGTGCGGCCGACCTGGATGGTGATTCCCGTCAGACGGGTCTGCGCCTGCTCCGCCGGAAACTTGTGGGCGATGGCCCAGCGCGGCGCCCGGCTGACGAAGCCGAGCCGCTGCTGAAGCTCCAGGCTGTTGACCTTGTAGACCACCCCGTCGATGTCGAACGGCAGCGCCGAGCGCTCCTCGCCGATCTTGCGGTAGTGGGTCAGCAGGGCTTCGGCGCCGTCGCACAGGTTGGCCGGGCGGTTCAGCGAGAAGCCCCAGCCGCGCAGCCGCTCGCGGATGCCCCATTGGGTGTCGGCGATCGGCTCCGACAGCTCGCCCAGCGCGTAGCCGAAGAAGCAGAGCGGGCGCGACGCGGTGATCTTCGAATCCTTCTGGCGCAGCGAGCCGGCGGCGGCGTTGCGCGGGTTGGCGAACAGGTCCTCACCCCGCTCCGCGTAGGCGCGGTTCATCGCCAGGAAGTCGTCGCGGTTCATGTAGACCTCGCCGCGCACCTCCAGCACCGCGGGATAGGGAGCCTTCAGGGTCTGCGGCACGTCCTTGATGGTGCGGACGTTGGCGGTCACGTCCTCGCCCTCCGTCCCGTCGCCGCGGGTGGCCGCCAGGACCAGCCGGCCGTTCTCGTAGCGCAGCGAGCAGGACAGCCCGTCGATCTTCGGCTCGGCCACGAACTCCAACGGCGCGTCGTCGGACAGGCCGAGGAAGCGGCGGACGCGGGCGACGAACTCGTGCGCCTCCTCCGGCTCGAAGGCGTTGCCGAGCGACAGCATGGGCAGGGCGTGCCGCACCTTGCGGAAGCCCGCCGCCGGGGCGGCACCGACGCGCAGAGACGGCGAATCGGCCCGGCGCAGCTCCGGATAGCGCGCCTCGATCCCGTTGTTGCGGCGGACCAGCGCGTCATAGTCGGCGTCGGAAATCTCCGGCTTGTCCTGCTGGTGGTAGAGCCGGTCGTGGTGAGCGATCTCCTGGGCCAGCGCGGCCAGTTCCGCCTGCGCCTGCTCCACCGTCAGCTCCTCCACGGGGATGCTGCGGAGCGCGGCGGGGGTGTCGAACAGGTCGTTCATGGCGGGTCTCTTCGATGCCTTCTCGTGTGGACGGCGCGGGATCGGCGGGCGCCGCCGGGGGCGCAGCATAGCGCCGCGGGGGCGTGCCGTGGAGTCCGGCCTTGAGCCGGTCTGGCATTCGGCCCCCTGCGCACCAACCTTGAATCCAAGGCCCTTGAGAGGTGCGGGGGTTCCAGGGTTGCGTGTATGATGAGCCGGCGCCCGTGAACGGATGTGCTGTATGACCGAGCCGACCAGCCGTGCGACCGCCGGCAGCCTGACCATCGACGATCGCTTCGTCATCGCCGCGGCGCTTGACCGCATCCTGTACGACGATCCCGACCAATTCGCGACGGAGGACGCGCGCCTGCTGCGCCGCATGATCCCGCGCACCCGCTCTCCCTGGCTGCGCCTGGGCTTCCGCGCCGAAAGCCAGGGACCGTCCATGTCGGGCCGCGCCGCCGGGGTGGGCGACGTGAAGATGGACGGCGACAAGAAGGTGGTCGAGGGCGGCGTGGGCGAGGCCCCGGTCTGGCGCTGCGGCCAGTACAAGATCTCCAACCACGGCGACGATCTGGAGATCTGGCAGGTGATGAGCGACGAGTTCGCGGAGGAGCCGAAGGGCGCCCGCCTGGAATACGGCCCCACCGGCGCGCCGGAACGCCTGACCTTTTTCCAGCCTCGCGACCTTGAGTTGCGCATCCCTTTCACGGGCATCGCCGTCGGTCTTCGTCTGGGCGGCTGGCAGCCCTGGAAGCGCGCCGCCTAGGACCGGCATAAGCCTGCGCCCGGTTGTCGCATACCAGAGTATTAAAACCTTCCGGCAGTGAACCGCCAGACGGCGGGCGAACGACGCTTCGCCGCATCTTTGCGAAGTTTTCCAGCGACTTGAGAATCCGCCTTATCTCTTATGACCTCGGCAAGAGTCTGGCATGGGAAATTATCTGATTTTCTTGGTTTTCTCTTTTTATCTCTCGTCATCTGATAAATTTAATATTTTACAGAGCTGCAATAGAGCATGAAACTAATCGTTAAAATTGTCATGCCCATGATGCCCGCATGGTGATAGCCGAGCGGTGATCAGCCGGGAGGAGCCCCGGTCCAGCCGCAGTTCAACGCTTGCCAACCAAGAACAAAGAGATGAACACCATGGACCGTGGCATTCAAGCCGGCACTCAAGGCGGGATTCAGGAACGCCTCTCCTTTCTGCGGATTGGTGGTGACACGGCCACGCTTCTGAAGGAAGCCTGGAGCATCGCCGAGCCGCAGCTGCCTATCATTCTCAAGGACTTCTACGACCACCTCCTCGCCATTCCGGAACTCCGGACGATCCTGGACGGAAAATCCGTCGAGCGGCTGAAGGAAGCCCAGGTCAACCACTGGCGACATCTCTTTTCCGGGAGCTTCGACGACGTCTATCTGACGCGCGTGAAGGCGGTGGGCCAGGCGCATTACCGCATCGGCCTGCACCCGCGCTGGTATTTCGGAGCCTACCGGCTGGTCATGGGACGGCTGGGCGGTCTGATCGGCGAGCGGCACCGCCGCGACGCGCCGCGCGCCATGAGGATCATGGGGGCGGTGGAAACCGCGATCTTCCTCGACCTCGACCTGTCCTTCGACGCCTACAGCACCGCCGTGATGACCATGACCAACCGGATGCTGGTCGAACTGGCGGAGAATTTCCGCGACACCGTGCAGGGCGCCATCGAAACCGTCGGCCACTCGGCGGCGGCGGTCAACGCGGCGACCGGCGCGGTGCGCGACATCGCCCAGGACACCGGCGTGCGCACCGAGCATCTGACCGTCGCGGTCGCCGGCACCGCCAGCAACGCCCGCGCCATCGCCGCCGCCGCCGAGGAGCTGACCGCCACCAACCACAGCGTGGTGTCGCGCATGGAGAGCGCCTTCTCCATCGTCGACGACGCGCAGGCCGCCACCCAGCGCTCGACCGAGGCGGTCACCGCGCTGGCCGGGATCGCCGGGCGGATCGGCGGGACGCTGAAGCTGATCAACGCCATCGCCAACCAGACCAACCTGCTGGCGCTGAACGCCACCATCGAGGCGGCCCGCGCCGGCGAGGCCGGGCGCGGCTTCTCCGTGGTGGCGGCGGAGGTGAAGGTGCTTGCCAAGCAGACCGCCGGAGCCACCGAGGACATCACCCGCCTGCTTCAGGAGATCGACGGCGCGACGGGCCGGACCCGCGACGAGATCGCCGGGATTGGGACGGTGGTCGGGGCGCTGCGCACCCATTCGCAGGACGTGCTGTCCATCATGGGCCAGCAGAACGACGCCACCCGCGAGATCGCCCAGAACATCCATGAGGCCAGCCGCTCCGCGGAGCGCATGTCCGATGAGGCCGGGCATCTCGCCGACGGCGCGCGGTCGGTCATGGCGTCGGTCGAGGACGCCTTCCACACCACCGCGCGGCTGACCGGGACGGCGGACGAACTGCGCGCCGCGCTGGACAAGTTCCTGTCGCACATGATGTCGCTGCGCGTGGCGGCGTGAGGCAGGGGGGCGTCGATCAGGCCGCGTCGAACGGATGCAGCGGGTCGGGGTGATGGTCCGTCAGCGCGGCGAGGGCGTGGACATCCCCCGACAGGCCGAGATCCGCCATGGAGGGCACCGCATCCGCATGGACCGGCGCCGCGGCCTCCAGACCCTGGGCGACAAGGTGCTGCCACACCGTGTCCTGGCCGTCCGCCGACAGGGCCGAGGCCATGGCGCCGCTTCCCGAGGCGCCTGCGGAGGACGGGAACCAGGACTTGTCGGCGTCGACGACCAGCGTGCCGTTCCACCACAGTCCGGCCTGCCCCTTCACCACGTCCTTGCCGTCGAGCGCGCCCTTGTCATAGGTGACGTTGGCGGCGGTCGGGCTGTGGGCGGTGCCGTTGATGGTGACCTTGTTGACGAACAGGTTGCGGTCCTGGCCGTTCACGAAGCCGTCGTTGTCGTACTGGACCTGCACCTTGTGGGCCTGGTCGGCGGTCAGGTTTGCGGTGAAGCTGTAGTCCTTGGCCGCCGAATCCACCGTGGCCTGCCCCACCGTCTTGCCGTCGACCAGCAGCTTGAAATGCGCGTTCACCCCGCCGGCCGGCGCGCCGGAGGCGTTGACGGTGATCGTCGTGGCGCTCTGCGCTGTGGGCACCGGCGCCGACTGGGCGATCTTGGCGAGCAGGGCGTCGGTGTCCAGCTCGAAAAAGCCGGCGGTGCCCATGGCCTTGCCGGTGCTGCGGGCGAGATCGAGGAACTCTCCCTGGGTCAGCCGGGTGCCGGTCTGCTCCACCCACGCCTGCTGCGCCTTCGCCACCGCCGCGGTGACCGCCGGGGCGGCGAAGGAGGAGCCGTTGGCCGTGTAGGTGACGCCCGACAGGTTGGTGATCCGCACGTCGGTGCCGTCGGCGCAGATGTCGGTCAGCGTCGGGCTGCGCTGCGCCCAGGACGGGAAGGCGCCGTCGCCGGTGGAGGCCGAGACGCAGATCTGGTTCACGTCGGCCGAGTAGCTGGACACGCCCTGCGTCACACCGCCGTCGCCGCTGTTTCCGGCGGCGGCCACGGTCAGCACGCGCTTGGCGGCCAGAGCGGCCAGCTCGTCGGAGATCGAGGTGGTGGCCGCGGTCGTCTGCGCGCCGCCGCCCAGCGACAGGTTCACCGCCGTGATGTTGTAGGCGTCGGCGTTGGCGACGACCCACTGCAGGGCCTTTTCGATGTTGGCCTCGCTGGCGCCGCTGCCGTCGTCGGGCATGACCTTCAGCGCGATGATGCCGACGTCGGGCGCGTTCTCCAGGATTTCCGCGGTGACCAGCGCGCCGTGCGTGTTCGCGTTGGCGACCATGACGTCGTTGTCGTTTCCGTAGAAGTCATGCTGGTAGACCAGCCGGCCCGTGTTCCAGGCGGAGGACAGGCCGCTGTCGATCACGACGACGTTGCCGGCGGAAGCGGAGCTGTTCGACATCTTGCCAACCTTGTTCGTTCTTGGGCGTTCGTTCTTGGGCGAACGGCGCCCGGTTACCGGACGCGCAAGGCTGGACTATGCGTGTTTTGCTGTGGCCGCCGTATGACCGCTGCGGGCGATTGCTGTGACCTCGACGGCGGATTTGGCCCCCTCCCCTCCGGGGAGAGGGCGCGTTCCGTGCGGCGGGCATGGGATTCCCGGAAGTTATCCCCGGCCGGCGATCAGGCTGTCAGCGGCGGCGCGGGCCTCGGCGGTGACGGTGGCGCCGGACAGCATGCGGGCGATCTCCTCGCGGCGGTCGTCGCCGTCCAGCTCGACCACGCCAGTCGTCACCTGCTCGCCCTTCACCGACTTCTGGACCTTCAGGTGGATGGAGCCGCGGGCGGCGACCTGCGGGCTGTGGGTGACCACGAGCACCTGGAGCCCTTGCCCGAGCGTCTTCAGCCGCTCGCCCACCGCGGCGGCGACGGCGCCGCCGATGCCGGTGTCCACCTCGTCGAAGACCAGCGTGCCGACGGTCGAGGTCTGGGCCAGCACCACCTTCAGCGCCAGCATGAAGCGCGCCAGCTCGCCGCCGGACGCGATCTTGTTCAGCGCGCCGGGGGGGGAGCCGGGGTTGGTGGCGACTTGGAAGGCCACGCGGTCCATGCCCGACGCCGTCCAGTCCGATTCGTCGGTCAGCGGCTCGACCAGCGTGCGGAACTTCGCCTTCTCCAGCTTGAGCGGGGCGAGTTCGGCGGCGACCGCCGTATCCAGGCGGCCGGCGGCCTGCTGGCGCTCCCGGCTCAGCGACTCGGCGGCCTTGCGGTAGGCGTCGCGGGCGACCTCGGCCTCGCGGGCGAGGCGGGCCAGCAGATCGCCCTGGTCCTCGATCAGCAGCAGCCGGTCGGCCATGTCCTTGCGCAGGGGGGCCAGCGCGTCCACGTCCACCCCATGCTTGCGGGCGGCGGCGCGCAGGGCGAACAGCCGCTCCTCCAGCTTCTCCAGGGCCTGCGGGTCCATGTCCACGTCGGAGGACACGGCCTGGAGACCGGCGATGGCCTCCCCCGCCTCGGTCGCGGCGCGGTCCAGGGCGGCGATGACCGGGTCGAGCTTGCCGGCGGCCTTGTCGGCGATTCGGCTCAGCGTGCGGATGGCCGAGGAGAGCGCGCGCTCCACCCCGCGGTCGCCCGACAGCTCCCCATAGGCGGCGTTCAGGGCGTCGACCAGCTTTTCCCGGTGCATCAGCACGGCGCGGGTCTCGGCCAGCTCCTCCTCCTCGCCGGCCTTGGGGGCCAGCGCGTCCAGCTCGGCCACGGCATGGCGGAGATACTCCTCCTCCGAGCGGGCGCGGGCGATCTCGGCGGCGGCGTTGGCGCGCGCGTCCTCGACCTGTCTCCAGGCGCGGTGGGTGGCGGCGACCTGGGCGGCCTGGGCGGCCAGCCCGGCGTAGGCGTCCAGCACGCCGCGGTGGGTCTGCGGATTCAGGAGGCCGTGCGTGTCGAACTGGCCATGGACCTCGACCAGCTCCTCGCCCAGCCGCTTGAGCAGGCCGACGCCGACCGCCTGGTCGTTGACCCAGGCGCGGCTGCGCCCATCGGCGCTGACGGTGCGGCGGACGACCAGCCGCTCCTCGGGGTCGAGTCCCTGCTCCCTGAGGATGGCGAGCGCCGGGTGGTCGCCCGACAGGTCGAACTCCGCGGTCACCGACGCCTGATCGGCGCCGTGGCGGACGAGGCCCGAATCGGCCCGCGCGCCCAGCGCCAGACCCAGCGCGTCGAGCAGGATCGACTTGCCCGCACCGGTCTCGCCGGTGAGGACGCACAGGCCCTTGCGGAAGCCCAGCCCCAGCCGTTCGATCAGGACGACGTCCCGGATCGTCAGCGACGCCAGCATGGATCGTCCTAGAACAGGGAGCTCCAGGCTCTGCTGATCCAGGACTTCTCGTTTCGCTCCGGACGCACGTTGGCGTCCACCAGCAGTGCGTAGCTGTCCGTGTACCATTCGCTGCCGGGGAAGTTGTGGCCGAGCACGGCGGCGGCGGTCTTCGCCTCGTCCGTGATACCCAGCGCCAGATAGCACTCCACCAGCCGGTGCAGCGCCTCAGGGACGTGGGAGGTGGTCTGGTAGTTTTCAATCACCATGCGGAACCGGCCGATGGCGGCGGTGTACTGGCGCTGCTTCAGATAAAAGCGCCCGACCTCCATCTCCTTGCCGGCGAGATGGTCGTTGGTCAGGTCGATCTTGATCTTGGCGTCGCGGGCGTACTGGCTGTCCGGGAAGCGGCGCACGACCTCCGACAGCGCGTCGAGCGCCATACGGGTCATGCGCTGGTCGCGGCGGACGTCGGTGATCTGCTCGTAATAGGACAGAGCCCGCATGTAGTAGGCGTAGGCGACGTCCGGGCTGCCCGGATGGAGCTGGATGTAGCGGTCGAGCGCCAGGATCGCGTCGTCGTACTTCAGATCCTGGTAATGGGCGTAGGCCGCCATGATCTGCGCCTTGCCCGCCCATTCGGAATAGGGGTGCTGGCGCTCCACCTCGTCATAGAGCTTGGCGGCCACCTTGAACCGCTCCTCCCGCATGGCGGCGTCGGCCTCTTGGTAGATCTGCTCGGCCGGGCGCTCGACATACTGGTCCTCGGGTTTGGTCGAGGAGCAGGCGGTCAGGGCGGAAGCCAGGAGGAGGGCCGCAAGCGGCAGACGGGAAAAACGGCGGGGCATGGTCGTCGCGATGCTTTCGAAGTTGGCCCTATATAGCACGCCGGGGCGCGGGGGCGGCAAGCCGCTTCGGCGAACAAATTTCGAACCTCGCCGCCGTGACGCGGCCGGGCGGCCGGATTGGAAGGCGGAAAGCGGGGTCGGCTCAGCCGAACCGATCAGCCGAACAGGGCGTCGATGTCGGCCTGGCTGATGTTGCCCATCTCCTGATGGTCGGCCGGGCCGTGCAGCTCCAGCGTCTCGTCCATCTTGGTGACGGTGGGCGGCAGAGGCATCGCCTCGAACTCGCGCTTGTTCCAGTGGCTCATCATGGCGTCGACGCGCTCCTCGATGAAGGACAGGGCGCGGACGACCTTGGTGATGCGCTGGCCGGTCAGGTCCTGGAAGTTGCAGGCCTCGTAGATGCGGACGATCACGTCGTTCATGTCGTTGACGCGGTCGGCGTGGTAGCCCTCCGGCAGCGACGACTTCAGCTCGTGGACGACCTCCTCCAGCTCCTCGGCGCAGGCCATGATGGTGTTGGTCGCGGCCTCCGTCGCCGAGACGACGGCGTTCAGCTCCTGCGACGCCTGCACGAACTTGTCGTCGCCGGCCAGCGGGTGGCGAATCGCCGCCATCTCCACCTTGGTGGCCTTGATGCGGCCGGAGATGTCGGCGATCTCGACCTGGATCTGGTCGATCTGCTGGGCGTCCATGGTCAGGAAGCGGTCGAGCTTCGCACCGAGATCGCTGATGGCGCGGATGACGTCGCTGTTGTCCACGGTGACCGGACCGGACGGCAGCGACGCCAGCGCCGGCGCCAGGGCGGCGGCGTCATCCGCCACCGCCTGGTAGGGGTTGCCGGTCCGGCGGGCCTTCTGAAGCTCCGCCATGAAGGGTTTCGAGAGATTCCTCATGCGGGCTGCGCCTCTTTCCGAAGGGACGTCCGGGGCATCCGCGCACGCCGGCCCGTCTGGTCAGGACTGCCCGCCAAGGCCGGCATCGACCCGGCGGGCGACGATCGTCATAGCAAACTTCAGGTCCCAATGCGCCGGCCGATTGGCGCTGCGGCAACTCTTCACAATTCCGACGCCGAACCGTCTTGCTGACCGTGGGGTCAGCCGAACAGGGCGTCGATGGCCGCCTGATCCAGGGGCGCCGGAGGCTCGTCCGCCGCGGGCGGCGGGGCGGCGGCGGCCGGCTTGGCAACCGGCTTCGGAGCGGGCTTGGCCGCCGAGGCCGGCTTCGGCACCGGCTTCTTGGCGGCGGGAGCCGCAGCCGGGGCGGGCGGCGCCGCGGCCGGGGCGGGAGCCGGGCTGTCGAACAGGCTGTCGATGTCGGCCTGGCTGGCCTTCGCCGGCGCGGCGGGGGCCGGGGCCGGGCTGTCGAACAGGCTGTCGATGTCGGCCTGACTCGCCTTGGCTCCGGTCTGGGCCGCCGGGGCGGCGGCCGGAGGCGGAGCGGGCGGCGGTTCGGGAGCCGGCGGAGGCGGTGCCGCCATCGCCGGACTGTCGAACATGCTGTCCACGTCGGCCTGGCTGACGCCGAGGCCGTCGAGCTGGGGACCGTTCAGCAGATGGGCGTCCGGCCGGGTGTCCGTGTTCTCGTGGGAGACCTGGATGCCGGCGAGCTTCTCGACGCCCCAGATGTTGATCATCGCGTTGACGCGCTGCTCGATGTAGCGCAACGCGTTGACCACCTTGCTGGTGCGCTGGCCGGTCAGGTCCTGGAACGAGCAGGCGGTGAAGATGTTGGTCACCTCCCCCTCGATCTCGGAGCACAGGCCGGGGTCGGCGCCGTCCGCCTTCAGCTTGCCCGACAGGTCCATCAGCCGCTCGGCGGCGTTCAGGATCTCGAAGGACGCGCGTTCGGTGGAGATGACGATGGCGTCCAGCTCGTTGGTCGCCGACGTGATCTTGTCGCCGCCGGCGTCGGGCGGACGCAGGGCCGCGACCTCGCGCCGCGCCTGCTCGATGGAGGCAGCCATCTCCATCAGCTCGCGCCGCAGAACCTCGACGTGCTTGGAGGCTTCCACCACCTCGCTCTGCTGATGCCAGGAGTTGCGGAACTCCAGCAGCATGTTGCGCACCTCCTCCGCCGCGGCCCCATGGGCCCGGCGGTGGAAGCGGCGCAGGAAGGCTCGCCCCTTGGTCGTGCGGGCGATCGCTTCCTCGATCTGGTCGAACTCTTCCTCGGAAAGCTGCGGAAGCTGATCCAACCCAACCACTCCTTACCCGCCGATGACGGCCTGGATCTTCTGCTTCAGGGTATCGGCGTTGAAAGGCTTCACGATGTAGTTGTTCACACCGGCCTGCTTGGCGGCGATCACGTTCTCGGTCTTGCTTTCGGCGGTGACCATGATGAACGGGGTCGAGGCGAGCTTGGCGTCGGCGCGAATCTCCTTGAGGAGCTGCAGACCGGTCATCGGCTCCATGTTCCAGTCGGAAATGATGAGGCCGAACTTGCTCTCGCGCAGCTTCTGCAGGGCCGAGACGCCGTCGCCGGCCTCGTCGATGTCCGTGTAGCCGATCTGGGTCAGGAGGTTCCGCACGATGCGCCGCATGGTGGCGTAGTCATCGACGACAAGGATCTTCATCTACGCGTCTCCGCATTCTTCCGTTGCTAGGCACCGGCCCGGCGTTCAGCCGCCCGGCGCGGCATGGCGTGCGCCGAGGTCGGTCTGGTCCGACTGTGATGCCTTAAGTCTGCCGAAAAGTCATCCCTCACGGCCACAGTGACGCACGCCCGTAAATATCGGGTTACCAAGACCGCCGAATTTCCGCCAAACCCCGACGCGATTGGCATCGCGTCCAGGGTGCGGGCGCGCGTCCGGCGGTGGTCCGAACAGGCATACCCCTGCGCCGGGTGGGGACCTTGCCAGAATTCACAGGCGAACGCACGGGCTGATTCTCGCTCCACGCGCCCTCACCCGCCGGCAATGGTCCACGCCGGGGCATTTCCCTCAGACGATGATCGGGGAGGTCGCCTGCCTCAACCATTGCGTCACGGCGGCATCCCCCTCACCCGCGAGCCGCGGTTCCAGCGCCTCGCGCACCTGGGTGTGGTAAGCGTTCAGCCAGGCGATCTCCGCCTGGGTCAGCAGCGCCGGCTCGACCAGATTGCGGTCGATGGGGGCCAGGGTCAGCACCTCGAACCCCAGCATGGGCCGCTCCGCCATCGGCAGGTCGAGCGGCTGGACGACGATCAGGTTCTCGATGCGGATGCCGTAGGCGCCGGTCTTGTAGTAGCCGGGCTCGTTGGACAGGATCATGCCGGGCTGCAGCGCGACGCTGTTCGGCACCTTGGAGATCCGCTGCGGCCCCTCGTGCACCGACAGGTAGCTGCCCACCCCGTGGCCGGTGCCGTGGTCGTAGTCGAGCCCCAGCGACCACAGCGGCAGGCGGGCCAGCGTGTCGAGCTGCGACCCGGTGGTGCCGCGCGGGAAGCGCGCCGTGCTGACGGCGATGTGGCCCTTGAGAACCAGCGTGAAGCGCTCGCGCATCTCCGGGGTCGGCGCGCCGATGGCGATGGTCCGCGTCACGTCGGTGGTGCCGTCCTGATACTGGGCGCCGCTGTCCAGAAGGAACAGGCTACCCGGCTCCAGCCGGCGGTCGGTCGCCTCCGACACCCGGTAATGGACGATGGCGCCGTTCGGCCCCGCCCCGGAGATCGTGTCGAAGCTGAGGCCGCGGAAACGGTCGTTGGCGCGGCGGAAGGCCAGCAGCCGGTCCGCCGCCGCGATCTCCGTCACCGTGCCCGACGGCGCCTCCTGCGACAGCCAGTGCAGGAAGCGGACGAGCGCCGCGCCGTCGCGGGCGTGGGCGGCGCGGGTGCCGGCCAGCTCCGCCTCGTTCTTGCAGGCCTTGGGCAGGGCGCAGGGGTCGGGGTCGCGCTCCAGCTTGGCGCCGGCCATGTGCAGCCGGTCGAAGATCCAGGCCGAGGTGCTCGCCGGGTCGGCCATGACCTTGCGCCCCTCGCGCCCCAGCGCGTCGAGCGCGGTCCCCAGCTCGTCCGGGGCGCGCACGGCGACCTGGTTGCCGAGATGGGCCTCGACGCCCGGCGCCAGCTTGCGGCGGTCGATGAACAGGTCCACCTGCGCGTCGTCCTTCAGGATCGCGAAGGACAGAGGCAACGGCGTGCAGGGCACGTCCGCGCCGCGCAGGTTGAGCAGCCACGCGATGGAGTCGGGCTGGGTCAGCACCACGGCGCCGATGCCGTTGCGCGCCAGATCGCCGGCGATGCGGGCGCGCTTGTCGGCGGCGCTGTCCCCGGCGAAGACGAGGTCCTGGGCGACCACCGGGGCCAGGGGCGGCGGCGGCTGGTCCGTCCACACGCGGTCCACCGGGTTGTCCGGGCAGGGCACCAGCGACAGTCCGATGCGCTCCAGCTGCTGGCGGGTGCGCTCCACCCAGCCGGCGGTGTGCAGCCACGGGTCGTAGCCGAGCCGCCCGCCGCGCGGCAGCGCCTCTCCCACCCATTCGCTCAGCGGATCGTCCACCAGATGCCGGTATTCGTAGAGATCGCCCGACACCTCCGCCTGGACCTGGAGGGTGTAGCGCCCGTCCACGAAGATGGCGGCGCGCTGCCGTCCCACGACGGCGTGGCCCGCCGATCCGGTGAAGCCGGTCAGCCAGGCGAGCCGCTGGGCGCGCGGCGGCACATACTCGCCCTGATGCTCGTCGCCGCGCGGCACGATGAAGCCGTCGAGGTCGGCGCGCGCCAGGACGCCGCGTAGGGCGGCGATCCGGGCGGCGTAATCGGGCGCCGGGGCGGCGCGGCTGTCCGCGAGTTCGGCCTTCAGAGCGCGGAGCTGACCGGCGAGATCCTCCGGAATCCGCGCCCCGACCAGGACCATCCAACCGTCGGGGTCCTCCCCCTCCGGCGCGGCGAGCACCCCGGCGACGAGGCTGCGGATGTCCGCGGGGGTTTGGGACAGGCCCGCTTGGGCCAGAAGCTGCGCCAGGGTTTCGTCGCCGCGGTAAGCGCTGGACACGGGGGCTGATCCTCATCCGGTGAAGCCGTCCGCGACAGGCTAGGCAGGGACGCCCCACCGCGCAAGCGCGGGAAAGGGCATAGCCGCGTGAAGGCTCCGGGGAGACGCCCTACAGCCCCGAATCGTCGGGCAGGCCCAGCCGCTCCAGCACGCGCTTGCGGGCGAGGCCGCGGTCGACGTCGGGGACATGGAGCAGGCCGCCGATGCGGCGCAGCAGGTTGGCCTCCAGGTCGTTCAGCTCGCCGTCGGCGTAGGCGACCTCCCACAGCATCTCGATGATCCACAGCCGCTTGTCCGGCGGGCAGTGGTCGTTGATCACCGTGACGTAGCGGTAGTAGGGCGAGGCGCCTTCCGTGTCGAACACGGCGGCCGACAGCAGGTCCTGCGCCTCTTCCTCGCTCAGGTGGAAATGGCGGCGGGTGACGTCGAGGATGCGCTCGCGCTCCGCCTGGGAAATGGTGTTGTCGGTGCGTGCGGCCTCGACCAGAAGGGCGGCGGCGGCGGCCTCCAGCCTGTGGCGGTCGTCGCCGGGGTCGTTCTCCTGGAACAGCGCCCTGATCCGGTTCAGCATCGGTCCTCCGCGGGTCGTCCATATGTCCGGAAGACATTGGCGACGGAAGGACCGAAATCCAGGGGTGTCAGCCCTTTACGGCCTTCCGCTTCGGGCGCTTCACCACAAGGGTGGTCCATTCGCCGACCGGAATGCGCGCGACCAGATGCAGGCCCTGGGTGCGGTGCGCCTGGATGACGTGGCGCTCCTGCCGGTTCAGCAGACCGGCCAGAACGGCGACGCCGCCGCGCTGCAGGTGGCGCTTCAGCTGCGGCGCCATGCGGGCCAGCGGGCGGGCCAGGATATTGGCGGTGATCAGCCGGTAGGGCTTGTGTTTCCCAACGATGGCGGTGTGGTAGCCGTCGCCGCCCTGCGAGCGGACGCGGGCCTTCACCCCGTTGAGGGCGGCGTTGACGCGGGTGACGCGCACCGCCTCCGGGTCGATGTCCACGGCGGTGACGGGCACCCGCCAGCGCTTGGTCACCGCCAGCGCCAGGATGCCCGAGCCGCAGCCCATGTCGAGCGCCCCGCCCCGTCCGGCGCGCGGCAGGCTCATCCGCCGGGCCAGCCGGTCCAGCGCCATCAGGCAGCCCTTGGTCGAGCCGTGCTCGCCGGTGCCGAAGGCGGTGGCGGCGTCGACCAGCAGCGGGATGCTGCCCGCCGGAACGATCCCCTCATGGTGGGAACCGTGGACGAAGAAGCGCCCGGCCTGGATCGGCGGGAAGCCCTGGTAGCTGTGCGACACCCAGTCGATGAGGGGCAGTTCCTCGATGATCAGCTTGGGCTCGGGGATGCCCACGGCCTCGGCCAGCACGGCGACGCGGGCGTTCAGCCGGGGCTCGTCCGGCTGCCCGTAGACCGTCGCCTCGACCAGCCAGTCGCCGTGCTCCTCCAGCTCGAAGGTGGACACCGCATCGGCATGATCGCCAATCGCCTCGGCGAACGCGGGGGCGTGGGCTTCGGGAATGACGAGCGCGATGCGCCAGAGCTTGGAGGAGGACATGGAAGGTCGCCGATGATGGGGTGGTCGTTGTCTGGTGGGAGACTTAAACACACAGACGCGGAGACACAAAGATTTCCTGCAGCCGGGACGTCCCGCGGTCGAGCGCGTTCGCCATCGCCGCACACGGGTGCCGCACCCGGAAACCGGTCGGCCACGCTGGATCGACCCCGGCGTGCGGCATTTTGGCCGACGAAAGCACGTCACAGGCTTGCTGCCGCTTTTCTTACCACTTTTGAGCGGGCACACTGCACCCGGAGACAAGCGGGCCAGGGGTCCGCCAAAGGCTGTTTTGTGGGCACAGGGGGGAGACGGGCTTGATGCAGCGTGTTTGCAAAGCGGCCAGGGCATGGATGGCCGCGCTGGTGGCGGTTTCCGGGGCGGCGATGGTGTCGGGCTGCGCGCTCGATCCGGCCGGGCTGGCGATCGGAGCGATGAACGCGGCGAGCATGCGGTCGGAAGCGTCGCTGGTGGCCGATATGGTCCCCTCCTACCGGGGCACGGGCTGCCAAGCCCTGGCGTCGCTCCAGAAAGGCTACATCGACCAACTGCCCACGGTGGACCCGTCGTACCGCGAGGCGGTGGTGGTCAACATCAAGGCGGTGCGTCAAGTCATGGCGGAACAGAGCTGCGCGGAGGGTGGCGGCACGGTGGCGGGTGCAGGCTCCGCACCGGCGACGACCGTCACCACCGGCCCCAATGGCATCAGCGGAGCGGTGGCCGGCACGGTCGCTCCCGCCGCGGCACCGGCGAGCGAACCGCAGGGGGCGATGGGAGCGGCTGTGGGTCCGTTGACCGCCCAACTGGCGCAGGCCTTGGGGCTGGAGTCGCCGCGCGGTCTGGTGGTGACGGCGCTGCTCCCGGGCAAGGCGGCCGAGCTGTCGGGCATCCGCGGCGGCGACGTGATCCTGGAGGTGCGCGGCGTCGCGGTGGATGATGTGATGCAGATGCGCCGTGTTCTGGGCGCGGTGCCCAGCGGGCAGAGCGTGCTGGTCAAGCTGTGGCGCGCCCGCGAGCCGCGCGAGCTGATCGTCGGCCCCATCACCAGCACCACCCCGGCGCTGCCGCCGGGTGCTGTGTACGCCGATGCGCCGGTCCTGCCGGCGGCGCCGGTGCGCGAGCGCTTCTGCGTGGCCCAGATGACCGGTTCGGGCCTGTTCTCGAGCAGCGTGCACTCGCCGCTGTTCACGGTGCGCAACGACGGCAGCGAGGCGGAAAGCGCCAAGCTGACGACGGCTTTTTGGGAGGCGGCGCGGAAGGCTCAACCCGGATATTGGCTGGCGCCGCACCCGCGGCCGACCTGCAACCGGGATTCCACGGTCTGCACGTCGGCCAGCGCCGACTCCGACGTTCTGATGATGCTGTGCGAGACGGACCGCGAGAAGGGTGCGGCGGTCTACGAAGCGCTGCGGCGGGACAAGCCGGTGACCGAGCTGGCCTGGTCGCCGCCGGCGCCGTGAGGCGAAGCCGGCGGGGTCAACGCCCCGACAGCCGGTCGGCGATGTCGTGCATCCCCTGCTCCCGCAGGATCGCCTGACGGTGGCGGATCAGGCGGCGGGCCAGCGCCTTCTCCACCTCGGCGCCGCCGAGCAGGCGCCCCTGCGGATCGCGCAGATGGGTGGCGAGATGGTCGGCCAGCAGCGCCTCCTTCCTCGGGTCGCGGCGGTCGAGCGGCTGGGTGCCGTTCAGCGACTGCTGGATGCGCTCCAGCAGGACGGCGCGGCAGCACGGCGCGCGCCCCTGGACGATCAGCGCGCCGATGTGGGCCAGCAAAGGGCTGACCGGCTCGCTCTTGGGCTGCGGGTCGCGGCCCAGGATCAGGTCGGCCAGCGCGCACAGCCCCAGGGCGAGGTTCGGCTGCGCCCCCAGAAGCTCCTTCACCAATTCCGCGGAGCCCAGCGCGTCGGCCATCACCCCGTCGAGCAGCGCAAGGTGCCGCGGCTCCACGTCCGGCCCGATCAGGTCGAGCAGCATCTCGATCTTGCCCGCCAGCGAATTGCGGTCGGCCAGATGGATGGTGAGCTGGCTGAGAAAGGCGAAGTCGTGCCCCTCCTCCCCCACCGCGGCGGCGAGGACCCGGCTGGACCGGGAGAGGTCGGCAGGATCGAAGGCCGGCAGAGCCTTGCGCTCAGCCTGGAAGTCGCGGGCGCGCGCCATCACCGCGTCGGCGAAGGCCCGCAGCTCGCGCGCCCGCGCCGGCACCGCGACGCCATGGCGGTCCGCGTGGTGGCGGGCCACCGCCTGGAGCGCCGCGCCCAGCAGAAGACCCTGCTCGTCGAGCTTGCGCAGGTAGGTCCAGCTGTGGAGAAGCTCGGTCGGGGTGATGCGGAACTTGTCGAGGAAAGGCCGCAACAGCCGCCCGGTGACCATCCGCGACTCGAAGCCGTAGAGATCGCCGGGGGCCGTGCAATAGGGCGCGCCCTCCGCCGTGCCGCCCAGCGTCATCGGCTTGTCCTTCACCACCGGGACGGCCTTCTGGAAGATCACCATCTCCAGCGACAGCCCGGCCAGCGTGCGGAACCTGATGGCCTTGACCTCCTCAACCCCGCTGACCGCCAGCCAACTGCGGGCGGAGGCCAGGGCCCGGCGCTCGTCGTCGTAGGTCCCCTCGATGGTCCAGCGTCCCTCGCGGCGGATCTGGACCTCGAACGCGGTGCTGCTCTTGCCGAACACTGGGTGGGTTCCGTGGCTGTTGGGGCGGCTGTGGGCACGCTGTCTGTGCGCAACCAGTAGCCGAACGCCGCCGCCCGGCCTGTGACGATCGTCACCGCGGCGGGACGCTGCGGCAATCGGTCACCCTGCCTTCAGCGCCCCCTGATCCTCAGCCCGCCTTCTCCGCCGGCACCACGAAGCTGTCCATCACCTTCTTGCTGCCGGCCTGGTCGAAGTCGATCTCCAGCTTGTCCTGGTCGACCGCCGTGACGGTGCCGTAGCCGAACTTCTGGTGGAACACGCGCGCACCCTTCGGGAAGGGCGCGTTGGGACGGGCGCGCGGGGCGACCTGATAGGACCCGCTGTCCAGCGTGATGGTGCGCGGCGACGGGGACTGCTGCCGGCCCGCCGCCTGCTGACCGGCGCGGAAGGCGGCGTAGCTCGACGAGTCGCGGAAGCTCCCTCCCCCGCCAAATCCCCCGCCGCCGGCGTTGCCGCCCGGATAGAGGCCGCTCGCCGCCTCCGCCTCGACGTCGCCCCCGGGGATCTCCTCCACGAAGCGCGAGGGGATGGCGCTGACCCAGTTGCCGTAGAGCCGCCGGTTGGCGGCGTGGCTGATGTAGGCCCGCTTGCGCGCCCGGGTCAGACCGACATAGGCGAGGCGGCGCTCCTCCTCCAGCCCGGCGATGCCGGTCTCGTCCAGCGCGCGCTGGTTGGGGAACACGCCCTCCTCCCAGCCGGGCAGGAAGACCATGTCGAACTCCAGCCCCTTGGCGCCGTGCAGGGTCATCACCGTGACCTGATCGACGCCGGCGGCCTCGGCGTTCTCCATGACCAGGGCGACATGCTCCAGGAAGCCCGACAGGTTCTCGAACTCCGCCATGGCGGTGATGAGTTCCTTCAGGTTCTCCAGCCGGCCCGGCGCCTCGGGCGTCTTGTCCTCCTGCCACATGCGGGTGTAGCCGGACTCGTCGAGCACCATGCGGGCCAGTTCGGTGTGCGGCATGGTCGCCGACAGGGTGCGCCAGCGGAAGAAATCCTGAAGCAGGTTGCGCATCACGCCGCGCACCTTTGGCTTCAGCTCGTCCGTCTCGGTCAGCGCCCAGCCGGCCTCGGTCAGCGGCATCCCGCGCGAGCGCGCCGCCTGATAGAGGCATTGCAGGGCCGCCGGGCCGACGCCGCGCTTGGGCACGTTGACGATGCGCTCGAAGGCGAGATCGTCGTCGGGCGAGTTGACGACGCGCAGATAGGCCAGCGCGTCGCGGATCTCCTGGCGCTCGTAGAAGCGCGGGCCGCCGATCACCCGGTAGGGCAGGCCCAGCGTGATGAAGCGCTCTTCGAACTCGCGGGTCTGGAAGCCGGCGCGGACCAGGACGGCGATCTGGGCGAGCGAGACACCCTGGCGCTGCAGCGCCTCGATCTCGTCGCCGACCCAGCGGGCCTCCTCCTCGCCGTCCCAGACGCCGCGCACGCGCACCGGCTCGCCGCCGTCCGCCTGGGTCCACAGCGTCTTGCCGAGCCGCCCCTTGTTGTTGGCGATCAGGCCGGAGGCCGCGGACAGGATGTGCCCGGTGGAGCGGTAGTTCTGCTCCAGCTTGACCACCTTGGCGCCCGGGAAGTCGGCCTCGAAGCGCAGGATGTTGCCGATCTCGGCGCCGCGCCAGGCGTAGATCGACTGGTCCTCGTCGCCGACGCAGCAGATGTTCTTGTGGGCCTGCGAGAGGATGCGCAGCCACAGATACTGGGCGACGTTGGTGTCCTGATACTCGTCCACCAGGATGTATTTGAACTTGCGGTGGTATTCCGCCAGCACGTCGGGGTGCTTCTGAAAGAGCGTGATGTTGTGCAGCAGCAGGTCGCCGAAGTCGCAGGCGTTCAGCGTGCGCAGCCGCTCCTGGTAGGCGCGGTAGAGCGCCACCACGCGCCCGCCGGCCACATCGCCGCCGTCGCCCTCGTTCAGCCGGTCCGGCGTCAGGCCGCGGTCCTTCCAGCGCTCGATCACGCCGAGCACCTGCCGCGCCGGCCACTTCTTGGAATCGACGTTCGCCGCCTCCAGAAGCTGCTTGATCAGGCGGATCTGGTCGTCGGTGTCGAGGATGGTGAAGTTGGACTTCAGCCCCACCAGCTCGGCGTGGCGGCGCAGGATGCGCGCGGCCAGCGCGTGGAAGGTGCCCAGCCACCAGCCCTCCGGCTCGATCCCCACCAGATGGGCGACGCGCTCGCGCATCTCGCGGGCGGCCTTGTTGGTGAAGGTCACCGCCAGGATCTGGAAGGCGGCGGCGCGGCGCGTCATCAGAAGATGGGCCAGCCGCGTCGTCAGAACCCGCGTCTTGCCGGTGCCGGCGCCGGCCAGAACCAGCACCGGGCCGTCCAGAGCCTCCACCGCCTCGCGCTGCACGGGGTTCAGCCCGTCCAGATAGGCGAAACGCTGCGCCGGCGCGGGGGCCGGAGCGCCCGCGTGGCTGAGGGGATCATGGCCCAGCGGATCGTCGTAGGCGTAGGGATCGGACATGCGGCACCGGATTTCCTGGGTGGGCTCCCCCGCGGTCGGGAGACGCCCTTCATCGAAAGAGGACACCGTATATAGCACGCCCCCCGGCGCATCGAACCCCTTCCCTTGACAGAACGGCCGGGGCGCTCCGCCAATGGACATGGGACTAGGCCCATGGGCCGAGATCACCACGCCCCGCACTATGTCCGACACCATAACGCTGGTCTTATCACAATGGCCCGAAGTCACATTGGCCATAGGATCCAAAAAATCATCCGCAGTCACAGACAAATCAAAGGCTGAACCGAATTCTTGACCGAATGATTATTCCGCGCGCGACATTCGTGAATGGTTCGTTGGACGGTTTGTCTTATTTCGGCTTAGGGCATATGCCCATTGCGAGACATAATTTTTCCTTTGGGGAAATTTTCTGTTCCGCAAATCCGGGGTAAGGTCCAATCAGATCGTGGCACCCCGGAACCAAACGGACAGCCGCGGAGAGCGGCCCTCCCCCCGGACCGGATGTCCACGGAGGCGCCAGACGAACGACGAATTGAAACAAACAGAGGGCGGGTAGGAACAATGGACCCCGTGAACGTTTTCCTGATCGACGCGAACAAGCTCTTCCGCGAAGGCATGAAGCGTCTGTTCGAGAACACGCCCTTCAAGGTGATGGGCGAGGCGGGCACCCTGCGTGAGGGCGTCCCCGCGGTCGAGGCGGCGGGCACCCAGCCCGACCTGATCCTCATCGACCTCGCCAACGGCGGCGAGGACGAGGTCGACCAGCTCCGCGCCCTGCGGGACGGCCATCCGGGCATCCGCGTCGTCATCCTGACCACCGACCTGTGCACCCGCCGCCTGTCGGGCGCGCTCGGCGCCGGCGCCCACGGCTACCTGATGAAGGACATCGCCTGCGAAGCGCTGATGCAGTCGCTGAAGCTGGTGATGATGGGCGAGAAGGTGTTCCCCACCCATCTGGCCGAGCTGCTGATCAACGGCCGCAGCGAGGAGCTGGCGACCGAGGTTCCGGCCCGCCGCAAGGGTCTGTCCCAGCGCGAGATCCAGATCCTGCGCTGCCTGCTGAACGGCAACTCCAACAAGATGATCGCCAACCACCTCCACATCACGGAGGCCACGGTGAAGGTCCATCTGAAGAGCCTGCTGCGCAAGATCAACGCCTCCAACCGCACCCAGGCCGCCATCTGGGCGCTGAACAACGGCATCGGCGATCAGCCGGCGGAAGCCGCCGGGGTCAGCGCCGGCGTGGTCTGACGCATCCCTTCGGTTCTGCTTCCCGGCACCCGGAACGCCGGCCGCGCCATCCCGCGGCCGGCGTTCCGGCGTTCGGGGCACCCGCTTTGGGTGTGTCGGCATGCCATAGGTGGTGCGCCATAGGACCAAAGGCGCTCTTCCGCCTCGAAATGATGATGGCTATTTCCGCATTACATTCCGAATTTGGTTGGATCGCAGCCCCGACACGATGAGCATCATGGAAGCCAGCGCGGAAAAGCCGACCCTGAACGTTCTGCTTGCCGACGACCACCTGCTGTTCCGGGACGGGCTGCGGCGTCTGCTCGCCCAGTCGGACGACAGCATGGTGTTTCACGAGGCCGGGACGTTCGACGACGTCCGCCGCCTGTGCGACGGCGCCATCGCCTTCGACCTGATCCTCCTGGATCTGGGCATGCCGGGGTGGAACGGCTTCTCCCTGCTCGGCGAGATCCACCAGCGGCTTCCCAAGGCGCTCCTGGTCGTGGTGTCGGGATCGGAGAAGCGGTCGGACCTGCTGGCCGCCCTGGAGAACGGCGCCGCCGGCTTCATCCCGAAGTCGAGCAGCGCCAAGGTGCTGATGGGTGCCCTGCAGCTCGTGCTGGCCGGTGGCGTCTATCTTCCGGAACAGGCGATCCGCGGCGACCGGATGACGGACAGCGCGCCGCACGCCGGCGGCGGCGCGGCGGACGCCGACCCGCTGGGCGCCCTGGCCGACGGGGCGGGCGAGCAACTGACGCCACGCCAGCGCGATGTGCTGAACCGCCTGCGCGACGGCAAGTCCAACAAGCAGATCGCGCACGAGCTGGGCCTGACCGAAGGCACGGTGAAGGTGCATGTGACGGCGATCCTGCGCCAGCTCGGCGTGCGCAACCGCACCCAGGCGGCGATCACCGCGAACGGACTCTGACCCGACGCCGTCTCCGGCCTCTGTTCCGGCCTCAGGCCCCTCCCCGCTCCACCGAGGCGACCAACGCGGCCAGCGCGCCGCGGATGGCCGTTTCGTGCTTGGCGGGCAAGACCTGCTGGCCGGGGACGGTGACCACGGTCAGGGTGCGGCAGCCGGTCAGGCGCTGCTCCAGGAAGGACGCGCCCGGCACGCCGTCCGGCACGTCCTTGCCCTGAACCAGCGTGACCGGCACGCGGACCGCGTCGAGCGCGGGCGCCATGGCGCGAAGCTCCGCCGCGCTGTCGCGGGCGACCGGCGGCAGGATGCGGGCGGCGATGCGGCGGAGCACGCCGGGCCTGGTTGTCTCCTCGGCCATCGGGTCGATCAGCAGAAGGCCGCCGACCAGTTCCGGGAAATCCACGACGGCCCGCAAGGCCACCGGCACGCCGCTGCCGCAGCCGATCAGCAGCGGCTTGCGCGACCGGCGGAGGGTCAAGAGCGGGCGCAGCGCCGCCGCCGGCACGCCGGGATCGCCGCCGCGCAGGCGGGAGGCGCCGTTGATCGGCGCCGGGTCGGGTCGGGGAACCGCCACCCATTCCTGTCCCGCCGGGACGGCGCGCAGCAGGCGGGTCCAGGCCCGTGAATCGCTCGACGCCGCATGGACCAGGATGATCCGCCGTCCCGCGGGATCGCCGGCGACGAGGCAACCCGCCCCCACCTCCCGCGATGCGCCGCAGCGTGCGGTCGGCGCCTCGCCGGGCGACGACGGCACGATGCCGAACGCGGCCCCCGCGGGGCGCCCGGCGCTGCTGTGTATGGTCAAGGCTCCGCTCCCCGATTCCCGAACATGGCGCGGAGATCGTCTCCGCCGATTGACAGGGAGCCTAATGGAGGGTTCGCGGCCTTGTCCCGTACCATAAAAAGGCCCGAAATGGCGCGAACGGTGGCCGTAAATCCCGAAAATCGCAGGTTTTTACCCCAATTGTTGTGCAGTTCCGACTTTATCCGCGGAAGCCGCACAAGAATTGGGACCATTAAGGCCCGGAAACGTCAGCGGGCCGGAAACATCAATGGGAAACATCAATGGATGGTGTTGCCGTCGGGAAGCGCCTCGACCGGACGGTCATCGCGCGGCTCGGACGGACGGTGCAGCTCGCGCATCAGGTCCCGCCAGTCCGGCGACCCGCCGAGCTGCTGGATCAACTGCGTGGAGAAGGCGAAGACGGCCATCTCCAGCGGCCCGTTGTCCTCGGCGTGGGCGTTGACGGTGAGGCAGGATTCGGCGGCGCTGACGAAGATGGCCGACGCGATGGCCACCCCCGGCCCCGGTTGGGGCAGCGGCACCGGCGCCGGGGCGGACCCGGTGGTGCGCAGGGCCGACAGGTTCTCCACCAGCAGGCGCGTGCGGATGGCGGTGTCGATCGCCGCCCCCATGGTGTAGCCGGCCTCCGACTCCGCGGCGGAGCGCAGCAGGCGCAACCCGGCGATCACCCCGTGGGCGACGTCGGCGGTGCCGGCGCGCTTGGCCGCCGCGGCGATGGCGGTGCCAAGGATGGCGGTGACCACCGGCGCCATGCTTTCGGCTTCGTCGCCCATGATGGCGGCGTCGGTGGAGTCTTCGTGGTTCTGGACCTCGTTCATGCGGCCTCCGATCCGGTGATACCCTGGATGGCGTGCGGCGCGGACCCCGGTTCCCTGCGGAACCGCTTTTTGCTCAAAGGTCCCTCTTTCGATCTGTGGCCTTTCCGGAAGGCATTCAAGCCGCCGGAAGCCGGGAGGGGATGAATCTTTCGATGCGCCACTTTTGCCGATCCCTCCTCTGGGCGAAGCCACCCGCCATCCCCACATGTGCGGGCAAAAGGAGAAACACCCGATGCCCTTCCTCAGCCTTCTTCTCAACATCCTGTGGGTGGTGACCGGCGGCATCTGGATGGCCGCGGGATGGCTCCTCGCCGCCATTCTGATGGTCATCACCATCGTCGGCATTCCGTGGGCGCGATCGGCCTTCACGATCGCCTGGTACACCCTGTTGCCCTTTGGACAAACCGCCGTCCGCCGGGATGAGTTCCGTGGCCGCGAGGACATCGGCACCGGCCTGCTCGGCACGCTGGGCAACATCCTGTGGTTCGTCCTGGCCGGCTGGTGGCTGGCGCTCGGCCATCTGGTGGCCGCGGTCGGCCTTGCCATCACCATCATCGGCCTGCCCTTCGCCTGGGCGCACCTGAAGCTCGCCCTGCTGGCCCTGTGGCCGGTCGGCACCGAGATCGTGACGGTGGACGAGGCGGAATCCCGCCGCCGCCTGCTCGGCCGCGGGGCCTATTGAGCCGCGGAGTCCAAAGCGACTTTTCATTCGCTTTGGACTCCCATGGCCTCATGCGCCGGCCGGGCTTCGCCCGCATGAGCGGCCGGGACCGCCGTCGCGGTCCGGAGCGGAACGCATTCCGCCTTAGGGAGCGGACGGTTGCCGCCCGGCCATCCGCTTCAGCATGACCGAGGCCCGCCAGAAGCCGAGTTCCGCCCCATCCACGAAATGGACGTGCCGGTCGGCGGCGAGGTCGCCGACCAGGCAGGTCATGGTGGAGGCCGCCGCCCGCGCCGTGCCGTAGCGGATGCGCCCGGCCGCCGCGTGGGCGGCCAGCATGGCCTCGATGGCGCCGGCCTCGTCCTCCGTCACATCCAGGACGAGGCGCGGCCCGCCCGCCGATTTGCGGAAGTCCGACCGTTCGGCCATGCCGCGGCGGTAGCGGTCCGGATCGAAGCCGGCCACCCGCCACCCGGCCCCCAGCATCATGGCGAGCAGGGCGGATTTCCCGAGCGCCGACAGGGCGCAGGCCAGACGCCGCCCGCGCGGGCGCGTCCGCGCCTCCAGCCACAGCGACCGCCAGGAGGGCGGCCAGCGCACCGCCAGCCGTTCCCCCATGCCGAGCGGCGCCGCCGTGGCGGTCGGCACGATCCCCTCGATGTCGGCCTGGACGCGGGACAGCACCGACAGTCCCGGCCCGCCGTCGGGCAGCGGGTCGACGATCACGCACAGGATCACCCCACGCGCGCTGTTCACCGGGCTCCAGCGGCAGGACACGCCCTCCAGCCCGGTCAGCGGACCGGGCCGCGGCTCCAGCCGCCAGCGCGGATCGGCCTTCACCCAGGCGTCCGCCGCGGCGACCCCGCGCCCCAGGAACAGGCCGAAGGCGTCGCCGTTGCCGAACTCCTGCAGGGCGACCAGCACCTCCAGCCCCTCGTCCAGAAGCGCCCGCACCGGCACGAGGCCGACCCGGAGCGGTACATCCATCTCGGTCGCCGCCCAATGGGCCAGCGCCGCCAGCGCCTGCTCGGCCGCCGCCCGGCGTCCCGGCGGAACTGCGGCGATGGCGCCGTCCCCGCCGAACTGGCAGGCGGCGGGCTGCTCCGGCTCGCGCACCGCCTCCGACAGGACGGCGACCACCGCGGCGGCCACGAAATTCACGTCGCGGTGCCGCCCCTCCGCGGCCAGGCGCGTGCTCGCCACCACGTCGGCGACGGCCAGCGCCCAGTCGCCGTCCAGCGCCGCGTAATGGGCGGGGTCGGCGGCTTCGGCGGTGAAATCTTGGATGGACGGCAGAGGCATCGCCTTCCTCGCGCCAGCAGGGGTCCGGAGACGGGCCGCTCCACACCGCGCCCCGCTCCGCGCTGCAGTCTACGCCCCGCCGCGCGCCCTGTGAATCGCCCCCGTCGTCCGCGCCCCGATCCCATCCGCAATGGACCCATCCCGGATTGTCGGCCCGCCCCGTCCGGCCCATCGTTCCGCCGTCCAATCCGGGGAGGAACGCCATGGGATTCGCAAGCGACTGGAAATCCGCCAAGACGGCTTTTGAAACGGCCACCGGCAAGAAGAAGCCGAGCGCCAAGTTCATGGGCGTCTTCCACAAGTCCGGGCTGGAGGACGTGACCAAGGCGCTCGACACCGCGCTTGGCAAGAGCGACGCCAAGGCGCTGGAGAAGGCGCTGCTCGACTACGTGAAAAGCGCCACCGCCTACCAGACGACGCTGGAGAAGTCGGCCAAGACCGAGGGCATCGCGACCATCGCGGCGGAGCTGAAGAAGCTCGGGCAGGCGCTGGACGACATCGGGCGCCGCGCCGGCGTGGCCGTCAACGAGCGCATCGCCGAGATGCGCGAGGACGCCGAGGCCGAAAAGGCCAAGGAGGCCGAGGAGCAGGGCAAGGCCGCCCGTGCCATCGCCGACAAGGTCGCGGTGCAGATCGACGGGCTGCTGAAGACCACCAACGCCGACGTCAAGCTGCTCGATCAGGCCGCCGCCAACGCCGACCTCGCGCTGCGCAACGTGCTGGAGGCGCAGGGGGCGGGCAACGCCAAGGAGGCGAAGGCCCAGGCCGCCGCGGTCCAGACCGCCGCCAAGGCGGTGGACGCCCAGGCGAAGAAGATCGCCGCGACCGCCACCCAGGCCGGGAAGCTGTTCAGCCAAGCCAAGGCCGCGGTCGCCAAGATGAAGCTCGACCCCAAGCAGTATGGCGGGCGCGACCCGGCCCAGGGGGCCTTCGACCGGGCCGACGGGATCGTCATGAAGCTGGACCAGATCAAGGATGACGCCGCCCAGGCCGCCACCGAGGCCGCCGGCATCGTCAAGGAGGCCGCCCAGGCGCTGAAGGGCGCCCTGGACCTGCGGGCCACCTATCTGGCGAGCTGCCGCAAGCTGGCCAAGCGGGCGCAGGACGCCGACTCCTTCTACGACACCGTCGCCCGCGACGTCGGCGGGCAGGCCGACCGCGCGCAGCAGGAGCAGATGGTCGCCGAAGAGGCGGCGGACGACAAGCGCGCGGCGTCGGTCAAGACGGCGACCTTCTACATCACCCAGGTGCGCCAGCAGGCCGCCCAGGCGAAGAAGGAGATCCTCGCCGCCGCCAACGAGATCACCAGCACCCGCAAGTCCTTCCCGGCCATGGTCTCCGACAAGGACCCCGACTTCGGCCCGCTGCTCGCCGCGGCGAAGGTCTCCCTGGACGGCCTGAAGGAATCGCACGCCGCCCTGGCCAAGGCCGAGACCAAGATCGACAAGGTCGAGACCGCCCTCAAGAAGCTGGGGTAAGAGGCGCGACCGCCGAAGCCTCCCGCGCCGCCCGGAGGGCGCTGGAGGCTTCGCGCGCCGTCACATCATGACCTCGGTCAGGCTGTCCATCATCTCCCGCTCATGCTCGATCAGCATCAGCTCCTCGCCAAGGAAGTCGCGCATGGACACCACGCCGATGACGCGGCCGTCGCGGACGACCGGCAGATGGCGCAGCCCATGGTCGACCATCCGGCGCAGCGCCTCGCCCACCGTGACGTCATGGGGCGCGGTGATCGGGCACGGGGTCATCACCTCCGACAGCGCGGTCTGATCCGGGTCCAGCCCATCGGCCACCACGCGGTCGGTCAGGTCGCGCTCGGTGAAGATGCCTTCGATCCGCTCGTCGATGGAGGCGGTGACCACGACGGACGCCACATGGGCGGCCTTCATCTGCCGCGCGGCATCCCGCACCGTAGCGCCCGCCGGAAGGCTGACCACGCGGCGACGGTTCAAAAGATCCCCGATGTTGCGATGCATCATGGCTTTCCTCCTCCAAGTGCGGATGTTTCTGGAAGACCACGGCGGCTGTTTTCGTTGGTCGGACCGCCGCGCCCGCGCCTCGTCGCCGGCCCCCGCCTCCTTTCGCCGTTCATTTGCGGATGCGAAGAAAATGCCGCATCCGCGAAATGCCGGAATGGGCGAATTCTGTTCACAGACCGATTGATCAAGTGTTGAAAAAGGTAATCACTTTCCCGTGCCTTGACGAGAACGGCCGCCGCAAAGCAACGTCATGGTTGCCATGACGGCGCAACATGCGACAAAACCACTCACCATTGGCTGGCGACGGTGGTTCTGGCATGGAAAATCAGACCCGTTTCGCTGGCGGATCACGCTTAACCATTATTAAAGGAAATAGGCCGGAAACTCCGGACAATTGCAGTTCTGTCACGATGTCGTCTGGAAGGGGCCTGCGCCGCCATGTCGTGGTTGTCGAAATTGAGCGGACGAGGCAAATCCACCGCGGCTTCCGCGGCTTCGACCAAGGAACGCCCCGCCGATCCCCCGACCATCCGGATCGACAGCCACGAATATGTGCCGGAGGAATTCGTCCTCGGGTCTTTCCGCATCCGTCCCTATGACGGGGACTTGATCGCCAAGCAGCAGTTCGACTTCCGCATCCTCTTCCGGCTTGGCGAGGAACATTCGGATTTTGCCTGCCGGGGCGTCGTCGTGAAGATGGACGAGCAGGCCGGTCTGGTCGCCCGCTTCCACCAGCCGCCGCCGCTTCACACGCGGAAGTTGATCGAGTATCTGAAGCTCTGGAAAGGTCTGTGAACGCGGACCGCTCTCCCCCGCAAAAGGAAGGCCCGCCGTCACGACGGCGGGCCTTTTTCATTCAGCCGTCCTGCGGCGGCACCGAACGGGCCGCCGGTCAGGCGGATTCCAGCGCCCTGCGGCTGTGCAGAGCGATCATCTGCTCCTCGTCGGTCGGGATGACGTAGACGGGGATGCGGCTGTTCGGGGCGGAGATCAGCGGGCCGTTGGCCTCGTTCGCCGCCGGGTCGAGCACCACGCCGAGCCAGGCCAGCTTGTCGCCCACCCGCGCCCGCACCGGGGCGGAGCGCTCGCCGATGCCGGCGGTGAAGACCAGCGCGTCGATGCCGCCCATGGAGGCGGCAAGCGCTCCCGTCTCCTTGGCGATGCGGAAGCAGAACAGCTCCACCGCCTCCTCGGCTTGCGGGTCCGTGCTGTCGAGCAGGACGCGCATGTCGTTGGACAGGCCCGACACGCCGAGCAGGCCCGACTTGTTGTAGAGCAGCTTCTCGATGGCGTCGGCGCCCATGCCCTTCTGGCGCATCAGGTAGATCAGCACCCCGGGATCGATGTTGCCGCAGCGGGTGCCCATCGGCAGGCCGTCCAGCGCCGTGAAGCCCATCGTGCTGTCCACGCTGCGCCCGGCGTGGATGGCGCACATGCTGGCGCCGCTGCCGAGATGGCCGACGACGACCCGGCCGTCGGCCAGCTCGGGGGCCAGTTCGGGCAGGCGACGGGCGATGTACTCGTAGGACAGGCCGTGGAAGCCGTAGCGGCGCACGCCCTCGTCCGTCAGCTCCCGCGGGATGGCGAACATCTGAGCCTGCCAGGGCTGGCCGCGGTGGAAGGCGGTGTCGAAGCAGGCCACCTGAGGCAGCTCCGGATGGGCCTCGGCCAGCGCGCGGATGGCGGCGAGGTTGTGCGGCTGGTGCAGCGGCGCCAGCGGGATCAAGCCCTCCAGCTCCTCCATCACCGCCGGGGTCAGCAGCACCGGGGCGGCGTGGCGGGTGCCGCCATGCACGACGCGGTGGCCGGCGGCCAGCAGCCTCGCCCCGTCCAGCCGCTCCTCGATCCAGGTCAGCAGGAAGGACAGCAGGGCGGTGCGGTCGGACGGCTCGCCCGCCGCCCAGACCCGCTCGGCCAGCGGGCGTTTGGACGCGTCCTTGGCCTCGAATTTCGGCTCGGTGCCGATGCCGGAGATCTGGCCGTTGATCGTCACCCGCAGCCCCCCCGCCCCGCTTTCCCGGAAGACCGAGAATTTCAGGCTGGAGGAGCCGGCGTTGATGACCAGGATGGCGTTGCCGCCACCCGCGTTCTGGCTGGTCATGACGGGCACCCCTCTCACTCGGCCGCGGCGGCGCCGCGGCGGCGGGCGGCGGCGGCCAGGACGGCCACGGCGCAGGACGCCAGACGGGTGCGCACGTTGTCGGCGCGGCTGGTCAGGATGATCGGCACGCGGGCGCCGAGCACGATGCCGGCGGCGTCGGAGTTCGCCAGGAAGGAGAGCTGCTTGGCCAGCATGTTGCCGGCCTCCAGGTCGGGCACCAGCAGGATGTCGGCCTGCCCGGCGACCTCGGAGACGATGCCCTTGGTGCGGGCGGCCTCCAGGCTGATGGCGTTGTCGAAGGCCAGCGGGCCGTCGAGGATGCCGCCCTTGATCTGGCCGCGGTCGGCCATCTTGCACAGCGCCGCGGCCTCCAGGGTCGAGGCGATCTTCGGATTCACCGTCTCGACCGCCGACAGGATGGCGACGCGCGGCGTCTCGACGCCCAGGACCTTGGCGAGGTCGATGGCGTTCTGGACAATGTCGACCTTGTCCTCCAGCGTCGGGTAGATGTTGATCGCCGCGTCGGTGATCAGAAGCGTGCGCGGGTAGGTGGGCACGTTCATCACGAAGACGTGGCTGAGCCGCCGGCCGGTGCGCAGGCCGGTCTCCTTGCGGACGACCTCGGCCATCAGCTCGTCGGTGTGCAGGCTGCCCTTCATCACCGCCTCGCACTCGCCGGAGCGGGCCAGCCGGACGCCGGTCTCGGCCGAGGCGTGGGAATGCGCCACGTCGACGATGCGGTAACGGCTGATGTCCAGCCCATGGGCCTCGGCGACCGACTTGATCTTGGAGGCCGGGCCGATCAGCACCGGGTCGATCAGGTTGGCCTCGGCCGCCTCGACCGCGCCCTTCAGCGAGCTTTCGTCGCAGGGATGGACGACGGCGGTCGGCACCGGGGGCAGCGTCTCCGTCTTGCCCAGCAGCTCGTCATGGCCGTCGTGGCGGATGACCTGGACCTGCGGCAGTTCGTGCGCGGCGCGGCGGACCTTGCGGGTCGGCGCGATCACCTCGGCGAGGCCGGAGACGACCTCCTTGCCGTCCTGGTTGCGGGCGACACAATCGAAGACGACGATGTTCTTCTCGGCGTGCTTCTCCTTGGCGGTGACCGTCACGGTGATGACGTCGCCCAAGCCCACCGGGCGCTTGAAGCGCAGGTCCTGGCCCATGTAGATCGTCCCCGGCCCCGGCAGCAGCGTGCCGAGCACCGCGGAGATCAGCGAGCCCGACCACATGCCGTGGCCGATCACCTTGTGGAACTGGCTGTCCGCCGCATACTCCTCGTCGAGGTGCGCCGGGTTGATGTCGCCGGACACCGTGGCGAACAGCTCGATGTCGGACATGGTCAGACGCCGCGACAGGCTCGCCTGCTGGCCGATCTGGATTTCCTCGAAGGTGACGTTCTCGATCATGGCGGATGAGCCGTTCTTGCCGAAGTCGGGGGTGGCGGGCGCGGTAACACGGTCCATTGGAGAAGCTCCTCAATCGGATAGCGGCTCGGAAACGCATGATCCCCGGGGCCGAATCCTCCCGGCCTGCGGATCGCCCTGTCGTCCGCGGCCTTTTTGTTGGACCCCTGGATCGGTCGGCCCGGGAAGGGCCGCCCGCCAGAGGCCGGTTCGGGGTGCCCTGAATAACCCGGCACCGTGAAGGAGATGTGACAGGGTGGCGCATTTCGCGGTTCCGTTGCGGTGCAACAATGTCGCACCCCCGTCGCCGCCGGTTGCGCCGGCCCCGCCGCACCTCATGCCGCCCGTCTTTCCCGGCCGGCGGAAGTGTCGTTCCGTCACGGTCTTACGACGGCCCAAGGCCTCACCCCATGACCTATGTCAAGCGCTCGGAAGGCGGTAGTTCTTGACTTCTCATCAACCCGAACCGCTCGCGCAGCATTGTATCACTGAGCAGGCGCAGCATGGCAAGACCTTGCGCGCGGAGGCGCAGGATTAACGGATTGTTGGCATTTTCCTGAAAAGGCGATGATTCCGTCCGGCCAACCCTGCCGATTTCGCGGCGCACACGCCCGCCGCGCGCATGGCAAAGCACAGGCGGCAGGTCAACCATCGCCGTGACGGCACGGGCGGGCAGGCTCAGGCGCTCGCCGCCGACGTGGAGGGCTCCTCGGGCAACGGGTGGTGCCGGTCGCCGACCATCAGCACGGCAATGGAGAAGACCGTGCCCTTGCCCACGCGCGATCGCACATCGACCTGATGGCCGAGGATGTGGGCGGTGCGACGGACGATCGACAGCCCCAGCCCCAGCCCGCGCCCGCTGTCCCTCTGGTCGGTGCCGCAGCGGTAGAAATCGTCGAAGATCAGCTTCAGCTGGTCGGCGGGAATGCCCGGCCCGGTGTCCCACACCTCGATCAGCGCGTGTCCGTCGCGGTGCCGGCACCCCAGCAGGATCGTCCCGGTCCCGGCGTAGCGCAGCGCGTTGACCAGCAGGTTGCGCACCATGCGCTCCAGCAGCACCGGATCGCTGAGGACGTAGGCGGAGGTCGGGACCATCCGCAGCACCATGCCCTTGCTGGCCGCCTGCTCGGCGAATTCCCGGTTCAGCCGGTCGGCGATGTCCTGGAACGGGAAGACCGTGGGGCGCGGCTTGACGTTGCCGGCCTCCAGCGCGGAGGTGTCGAGCAGCGTGTTGAGCAGCGTGTTGCCGGCGGCGATCGCCTCCCCCAGCTTCTCCGCCACCTCAAGCTGCTTGGCGTCGGACAGGCGGGCGGACAGGATGTGGTGGAACAGGCTCATCGCCTGGAAAGGCTGGCGCAGGTCGTGGCTGGCGGCGGCCAGGAAGCGCGATTTGGCCCGGTTGGCCCGCTCCGCCTCGGCATGGGCCTCGGCCAGCGCCTCGCGGATGCGCACGCCGTCGGAGATGTCGATGGCGGCGCAGATCACGCCCGACACCACCCCGGCCTCGTCCCGCAGCGGCTCGACGATCAGGTCGAAGACCTGTTCCGGGCCGGGCGCCGTCCCGATGCGGACCTCCTGCCGGGCGCCGGTTCCGCTGTCCAGCACGCCCCGCTTCACCGCGTCCAGCCGGGCCGCGTCGTCCGGCGCGTGGATCGCGGCGTTGGTCCGCCCGATGAAGTTTTCCGCCGCCCGGCCGGTCTGCGGGTTGTACATCCACATGTAGCGCAGGTTGCGGTCCAGGCTGAAGACGGCGACGCGCGAGTGGCGCAGGGCCATGCGGAAGCGCTCCTCGCTCTCGCGCAGCGCGCGGGCCATGGCGGCGCGGGCGCGGGCCTCGGTCACCAGGAGACGCTTGGCCTGCGCCTCGCGCCGGGTGTAGCCGGCCAGGGCGCCGGTCAGCAGAAGCCCCATCACCAGGACGATCCAGGCCGGATAATCCACCGGCGTCAGCCGCGGCTCGGGCGGAATCGCCAGGGCCAGGGTCCAGCGCCGCCCGCCGATCACCAGATCGCGCTCGACGACCGTCTCGCCCTCCTTGCGGATCTCGCCGAAGGGCACGCCCTCCCGGCTCGCCGACGGACCGTCGAGGTCGCGGGACGCCAGGATCCGCCCGCCGTCCCCTGCCGGCCCGTCGAGCAGATGCACGGCGCCGTGCAGGCCGTTCACGCGGTTGCCCGCCTCCTCCAGTAGGCGGGCGATGCCGAAGACCGAGGCGACGTAGCCGGCGACCTCCGCGCAGCGGTCGGCGCCGTCCATCTCGTCCACGGGATAACGGTAGACGGGTAGATACAGGCCGATGCTGCGTCCGGCCTCTCCCTGCTGGCGCGGCGGCAGGGCCTCCGTCGCCGTCAGGTCGCCCGACGCGCAGGCCCGCGCCAGCACCTCCGCCCGGTTGGGCAGGGACAGGATGTTGATCCCCTGCGCGAAGGCCCCGCCACGCTCCGGCTCCACCAGCGTGTTGACGAACAGGTCCCCCTGGGAGGAAGCCGCGGGCGCCGCCGCGGGGGAATCCCCCGCGTCGCCCCCGTCCTGAACAACGAAGTCCTTCCGTCCGGCGGCCCTCATATCCGCCTCCAGCGCCGGAACCTCGGCCGGGGGAACCCGGCGGACCCAGGTGACCGACCACAGGCCGGGATAGAGGGGCATCATCGGCCGGACCGCCGCCGCGAAGGCGTCGCGGGTGGCCGGGCGGGCGGCGTCCGAGAAGGCCGAGCGCAGCGTGCGCAGCAGCAGCGCGTGGCTGCCGATCCGCTCCGTCAGGGCGTCGTGGAACTGGGCGAACTGCCGCTCGTGCTGAGCGCGCTCCGCCTGGCGGTTGGTGGCGCGCATCTGGAAAAAGGCGCCCAGGGTCAGCGTCAGGCCCGCGGCGACCAGCACCGGAACCGCAAACGAGACCCGCCTCCTTCTCTCCAGCAGTGGCATGCCACCCGTTCCCAACGGCTATCACCGAAATCGTCGGATCGTTCGACTATAGCAAGCAGCCCCACGCCCCGATAATGGAAAAGCCATTATCCTCCCAAATGGATAGTATGTTCCGACGAGAACAGGCGGGCGGCCGACTATTGATTGTCGTTTGAAAGGGCATTGCGCGCTCATTTCGATGTCAATCCTGCAATACAAGGCGCAGGGCGGGGATCGGGGCGTGAGAGCGACCCGAAACCTTCCCAGGACTTCAGCCTCAGGACTTTAGCCTCAGGCCTTCAGCCGCTCGCGGCCGAGAAGCCGCGCGACCGCCCCCCGCAAGGCCATCGGCGCCACCGGCTTGTGCAGCAGCGGGTAGCCGGACAGCCGCGCCTCGCGCAGGCGCATGGGGTCGGTGTCGCCGGTCAGGATCAGGCCGGGCAGCGTGGCGTCGAGCGCCTTGCCGATCTGACGGATGGCGACGATCCCGTTCATCGCCCCCTTCAACCGCAGGTCGGAGATGACGAGGTCGGGGGGCTGCGGGCCGGGACCCAGCCGCTCCAGCGCGGCATCCACCGAGTCCGCGGCGACCACCGCGCAGCCCCATTGGCCGAGCAGCGCGCCCAGCGCCTCCAGCACCATCGGGTCGTCCTCGATGACCAGCACGCGGGCGCGGCTGACATCCTCGCCGGGCTCGGTGACGAGGACTCCGGCCGGGCCGGCCGGCTCCGCGGCGGCCGGCGGATCGTCCGCCCCGTCGGCGGCCCGCGGCACCAGCACCGCCAGCATCGTGCCGCGGCCGGGCGCCGAGTCGACCTCGATCCGGTGCCCCAGCCGCCGCGCCAGACCGCAGGCAAGACGCAGCCCGAGGTCGATCACCGACGGGTCGCCCGCCCCGTCGGGGCGCCGCATCTCCTCCCGCAGGGCGAGCAGCTGGTCCGGCTGCAGGCCGCGGCCGGTGGACCACAGCTCGATCCGCAGATCCGGCCCGCGGCGGCGGCAGCCGAGCACAACCCTCCCCCGCTCCGTGTGGCGCAGGGTGCTGGCGACGAATCCCTGGAGAATGCGCTCCAGGAGCGAGGCGTCGGTGGCGACCCGCACCGAGCAGGGCAGCACCGAGAAGCGCAGCCCCCGCCCGTCGAGGCGGGGGGCGGCGTCCAGCGCCATCCGCGTCAGGATACCGTTGACCACGGGCGCGCCGATGTCCGGCTGCACCAGACCGGCCTCCAGCCGCACCAGGTCGAAATGCCCGTCGACCATGCCGCGCAGCGACTGCACGGCGTTGCCCATGGCGTTCAGCAGGTCGCGCGCCGCCGGGTCGTTGAGGGCGCCGCCCCGGCCCGGGGCGCCCTTGCCACCCCCCGCCGCGGCTCCTCCGTCGAGCCGCCCTTCCAAAGCCCCCAGCAGCAGCGACAGGGCGGCCAGCGGCTGGCGCAGGTCGTGGCTGGCCGCGGCGAACAGGCGGCCGGACAGATCGCCGCCCGCCGCCGGCCCGCCGCCCGCGGGTCCGTCCCCGGTGGCACGGCGGACGAACCCGCCGCCGCTGAGCGGCCAGTCGGTGACGGTGTGGCCGGGGGGCAGCCCGCGGAACAGCGGCGCCAGCGCTTCCGGCAGCGCTCCCTGGACCAGGAGGCGGTCGGCATCGGCCAGCCCCTCCGCCGCCTCGTTCCAGCCGGTCAGCCGGTCGTCGGCGTCGAAGACCAGGACCGCGCCATGCCGTCCCGCGCCATGCGGATAAGCTCCATCGCTCGTCACGGGCGGCGTCCTCCACTGCGTGCACGCGGATTGCCGGCGACCGGAAATGGTCCCTTGCGAACAGGCTACGGATGCGGCGCCAAGGATCAAGCCCACCGTTCGTCCGATTGCCGACAGGACTATTCGGCGCGGCGTCTGGCACGGCGACCGGCACAGCCCCGCGGCCGCTGGCCATGCGAACAATTCAGCTTGCTTTTATATAAAAGTCAAGAAAAGGCGGCGGGCACCGCCCGGAACACCATAGTAACGGCGGGAGCTGTCGCAATTTGTCGGTTGCGCGCACCTCGAAATTTTTCGACTATGCGACCAATGGATGCCGTGATCGAAACCCCTTTCCGCGACCGACAACCGGAGGCGGCAACGCCGGCTGGCGCGGACTCTGCTGTGCATTTGAGCGGCGGCAATCCGGACGGGAACGGCCCGGCCGGCCATGCACAGGGTGGCGACGCCCTGCTGGGCGCGGCGATGGCGGCGCTCGCCGACGGCATCGGCGTTCTGGTCGCGGTTCGTGACGACACCGGCGCCATCGGCGATTTCGAGTGGCTGACGGCCAACCGCGCCGCGGAGCGGCTGTTCGGGTACCCCCTGGCCGGGCGCCGGCTGCGCGCCGACGATCTCCAGGATGGCGAAGGGGCCGGCTTGTTCGCCTGCCTCGCCGATTGCCTGACGGACAAGCAGACCGTGCGTCGGCTGGTGATCGCCCCCGGCGGCGCGCGCTGGCGGATCGCCGCCACCCCGCTTGCCGCCACCCCGCCCGGCACCGGCCACACGGCGCCGACGGTCTGCGTCTCCCTCGTGGAGCTTGGCGCCGAGGTTCCCGTCGTCCCGGAATCGCAGCGCGCCCACCGCGCCAAGGCGGAATTCCTGGCGCACATGAGTCATGAGCTGCGCACCCCGCTGAACGCGGTGCTGGGCTTCTCCGAGGTGCTGCTGGCGGAGACCTTCGGCCCGCTCGGCTCCCCCCGCTACCGCAGCTACGCCGCGGACATCCACGCCAGCGGCATGCATCTCCTGTCGCTGATCGACGGCATCCTGGACCTCTCGCAGAGCGACAGCGCCCGGACGGACATGCAGGAGGAGGCCATCAATGTGGCCGACGCCGCTCGTCAGGCGCTGGCCCAGGTGGGCGACAAGGCGGCGGCCCGGGGCGTCGACATCGGGGAGGATCTGTCCGCGGAGCTGCCCCTGCTCTACGGCGACGCCCGGGCGCTTCAGCGGATGCTGACCAACCTGCTGTCGAACGCGGTGAAGTTCACTCCCTCGGGCGGGCAGGTGATGGTGTCGGCCAGCCCCATGCCGGACGGCGGAATCGGGCTGATGGTGGCCGACACCGGCGCCGGCATCGCCGAGGACGAGTTGGCCCGCGTCCTGGAACCCTTCGGCCGCGCCGACATGGCCGTGCCGCGCGGCACCGCGGGGGCGGGGATCGGCCTGCCCGTGGTCAAGCGGCTGATGGAGATGCACGGCGGTCGGCTCGACCTCTACAGCGAGCCCGGCGCCGGCACGACGGCCATCCTGATGTTCCCGCCACGGCGCAGCCTGCCGCACGCGGCGTCCCACGGCATCTCCCATGGCATCTCCCACAGCGGCGCCCGCGTCTGACCCTTTCGCGCGGCCGGCATTCGGCAGAAGACCCTTGGCAAAGCCGCGAAGCCGGGCCATTGTGCCCCTTCGTTCCTGAACTGTTCCGTTTGACATGGTCGATATCCTGTTGCAGGGCGACGAGCCGCCGATGCCGGCGGGCGGCGCCGTCCCGATCTTCCGCGGGGTGCGCCGGGCGCTGGCCGCCCGCGGCTTCGTCAGCATGGCGGAGTTCCGGCTGGCCAGCGGGCGCCGCGCCGACGTCCTGGCGATGGACGGCGCCGGCACCGTCGTCATCGTCGAGGTGAAAAGCTGCGTGGCCGATTTCCGGGCCGACCAGAAATGGCCGGAATACCGGGACTGGTGCGACGCCTTCTACTTCGCCGTGGACGACGCCTTCCCGCCCGAGCTGATCCCCGAGGACTGCGGCCTGATGGTCGCCGACGCCTACGGCGCGGAGATCCTGCGCGAGGCGCCGGAGCACCGGCTCGCCCCGGCGCGGCGCAAGGCGCTGACCCTGCGCGCCGCGCTGACCGGGGCCGGGCGCCTGCACCGGATCGAGGACCCGTCCTGGACCCAGGCCACCTCGCCGGTGTGAAGGCCCCGGCCCGGCCGCTCCACCCGACCGAGGCTCCGCCCGACCGAAGCTGCATGGCAAAGCCTCGCCAAGCCGGTGTACTCTGCGCCATGAACGGGAACGGGCGGCCGGACATGCACGCACAGGACGCCGGGCCAGCCGCCGCGGCGCAAACGCACCATCGGGACGGCGGCCCGCGGATGAAATCCCCAAGAACCGGCGCCGCCTGGACGAGCGGCCTCGGAATCAGCGCCTCCGGGATCGGCGCGCTCGCCCTGGCCGCTCTGCTGGCCGGCGCCGGTGCCGGCGGCTCCGTTTGGCTCGCCCTGGCCGAGTTGGACGCCCGTGCCCGCGGCCAGGCCACCCGCAGCCTGGACGAGGCGTTCGACCTGATGCGAGTCGCGGAGTTGGCCGCCGGGCTGTCCTCCAGCGCGGCCGAGCTGGAATCGGCGCGCACCGCCCAGCACCGGCTGACCGCCCACAACGCCTTGCGCCAGCGCACCCAGCAGCTCGGCGCCACGCTGGAAACCCTGCCGCGGGAGTGGCACGCCGAACTGCGCTTCGCCACCCAGGCCATCCGTGCCGAAGCGGACGAGTTGAACGCCATGGTGGAGCGCCGCCTGACCGTGCAGCGCGGCCTTCAGGATCTCACCGAGCAGGTGACGGCGCGCAGCGAGGCGCTGGCGGAGGCGCTCGCCGGCGCGCGCTCACCGCTGGACGGCGCGCCCCTGCGCCGGATCGACGATTCCCGGCAGGCGGTGGCCCTCCGGCTGCTCGCCGCCGGGACGGCCCCGGCCACGGCCACGGCCGCGCGGGACGATTTCCGCAAAGCCGCCGCGACCCTGTTCGACGCACTGACCGATCTGCCGATCGACGGCGCGAGCCCGCGCCGCGCCGACGCGGCGCGCCAGCTCGTCGCGCTGGGATTGGACGATCAGAACCTCTTCGACCTGCGGCAGGAACAGGAAACATTGACCGCCAAGGCGGCGGGGATCGCCGCGCTGTTGCGCGGCACCGCCACGGACCTCGTCCAGCGGGCCGGGCACGGCGCGCTGGCCCTGCGCGACGGGTTGCGGGACGGAATGCGGGACGGGGAGGACGCATCCTCACACCGGATGGGCGCGGACCTGTCCGCCGCCGCCCCGGTCGGGGTCGGGCTGGTCACCGGACTGGCGATCCTCGCGGCCGGCCTGGGCGTGGCGCGGTCCCGCGCCCCGCGCCCCCTCCCATCCCCTGCGGAGCGGACCGGCGCGCCGCCCGAGCGGCCCGAGCGGCCCGAGCGGCCCACGCTGCGCATCCTGCTGGCCGAGGACGAGCCGGTCAGCCAGCAGGCCGCGGCCATGCTGCTGCGCCGCGCCGGCCACGCGGTGACGGTGGCGGGCGACGGGCGGGCCGCCGTGGCGGCGGTGGAGCGGGAGCGCTACGACCTCGTCCTGATGGACATGCAGATGCCGGAGATGGACGGGGTCGAGGCGACCCGCCGCATCCGCGCCCTTCCCCAGGATGGCGGAACCACGGCGGCGGGGCTGCGCATCGTCGCTCTGACCGCCTCCGCCCTGCCCGGCGCGGTGGAGCGCTGCCGGGCGGCGGGGGCCGACGCCGTCCTGGAGAAGCCGCTGACCCTGCCCGCCCTGGCCGCCCTGCTGGACCGCCTGTCCGGCGGCGCCGGCACGCCCCCCGTCGTCACGGAGGATCTCCCGCCGCCGAAGCGTGACTCCGGCCTTCCCGTGTTCGACGAGGAGGCGATCCGCCAGATGCGCGAGCATCTGCCGGCGGAGCGGGTGGCGACCCTGGTGACCGGCACCCTGGTCACGCTGCGCGGCTACCACGCCGCGTTCGGGCAGGCCTGGAGCGCCGGAGACCGGGAAACCGCCGGGGCCATGGCCCACAAGATCGCCGGGGTGGCCGGAATCTACGGCTGCGTGGCGCTGCGGGGCGCCGCGAGGTCGCTCGAAGCCGCGCTGGACAGCGGCGAGGGCGACCCCGACGCCCTGTGCCGCGCCCTGGACGACGCCGTCCCGCCGGCGCTCGCCGCCCTGGACCGCTGGAGCGGCGGCTGAAGCGGAATGCACTCCGTTCCGGACCGCGACGGCGGTCCCGGCCGGCAAATGAGGTCATGTGAATCCAAAGCGAATGAAAAGTCGCTTCAGCGCACCGCCACCGGCTGGCTCGGTCCCTTGCCCTGCGGAATGTCCGACCGGCCCGCCCCCAGGTCCTTCTGCATCATGACCACGTCCAGCCAGCGTCCGAACTTCAGCCCCACGGCCTCGACCACGCCGCAGGTGCGGAAGCCCAGAGCGGCGTGCAGCCCGATGGAGCCGGCGTTCTCCGACCCGCCGACCAGCGCCACCATCTGGCGGTAGCCCTGCGCCACGCAGCGGTCGATCAGCGCCTGGAGCAGGAGGCGCCCGATGCCCCGGCCGCGCGCCTCCTCCGCGATGTAGACGGAATCCTGGATGGTGAAGCGGTAGGCGGAGCGGACATGGTAGGCGCTGCCGTAGGCGTAGCCCAGGACCGCGCCGTCGCGCTCCGCGACCAGCCAGGGCAGCCCGGCGCCGGTGATGGCGCGGAAACGCGTCTCCAGCTCGGCCGCGTCGGGCGGCTCCTCCTCGAAGGTGCCGACGCCATGAAGGACGTGATGCTCGTAGATGCGCTGGAAGGCGGGGACGTCCTCGATGCGGGCGTCGCGGACGGTGGGGGCGCTGGTCATGGCCGGTCTGATCCGAGGAAGGGGCTTGGAGCCTGGGGACGGGGGATGGCTGGGCGACCATCCTGCCGCACGCATTTTGCAGTCGCAACCGTGCCACCCAGCCGATATGTACAGAACTGGAACGCGCTGTGTGCAACAGGGCTTTTCAGGGCAGGTCTTTTTCAGGGCAAGGGGTTGGAAGCGATGAAGATCAACGGCCGGACGGTGCTCGTCTGCGATTGCGTCCACAGCATGGCGCTCGACGGCAAGGCGTTGGCCAGGGCCTGCGGAGCCGCGGCGGGGGCGGAGGGGGATCTGTCCGTCGCCACCCAGCTCTGCCGCACCCAGCTCGACCGGTTCGAGGCGCGCGTGGCGGAAGGCGCCCCGCTGCTCGTCGCCTGCACCCAGGAGGCCCCGCTGTTCGCGGAGATCGCGGCGCAGGACAATCTTGACGCCGACAACCCCAGCGCCGCGCTCGCCTTCACCAACATCCGCGAGCGCGCCGGCTGGTCGGACGAGGGCGCGCTGGCGGGGCCGAAGATCGCCGCCCTGCTGGCCGAGGCGGCCATGGACATCCCGCCGACCGGCACGATCACCCTGGCCTCGGAAGGCACAGCGCTGGTCTACGGCACCGACGAGCGCGCCATCGAGGTGGCCCGGCAGCTCTCCGGCAGCCTGGACGTCACCGTTCTGCTGAAATCCCCCAAGGACGTCGCCCCGCCGCGCGTCATGGACGTGCCGGTCTTCAAGGGCACCATCCGCGCCGCCAAGGGCTGGCTCGGCAATTTCGAGATCGTGGTGGACGACTACGCCCCGGCCATCCCGGCCTCGCGCGCCGTCCTCGCCTTCGATCCGCCGCGGCACGGCGCCGCCTCGCGCTGCGACGTGATCGTGGACCTGACCGGCGGCGCGCCGCTGTTCCCCGCGCACGGCAAGCGCGACGGCTACCTGCGCCCCGACCCGGACAGCCCGGCCGCCGTCGCCAAGGCGGTGTTCGAGGCCGCCGATCTGGTCGGCGAGTTCGAGAAGCCGCGCTACATCGACTTCAAGGCCGACCTCTGCGCCCATTCGCGCAGCCGCAAGACCGGCTGCACGCGCTGCCTGGAGGTCTGCCCGACCGGCGCCATCACGCCGAACGGCGACCATGTGGCGATCGACCCGCACATCTGCGCCGGCTGCGGCTCCTGCGCGTCGGTCTGCCCGACCGGAGCCAGCACCTACGCCCTGCCGCCGCTCCAGACGGTCTACGAGCGGCTGCGCACACTGCTGTCCTCCTACGCCAAGGCCGGCGGGACGGAGCCGGTCCTGCTCGTCCACGACCCGCGGCACGGCGACGAGATGATCTCGCTGATCGCGCGCCACGGCCGCGGCCTGCCGGCCCGCGTCCTGCCCTTCGCGGTGAACGAGGTGACGCAGCTCGGCTTCGACGTGTTCGCGGCGGCTCTGGCCTATGGCGCGGGACGGGTGCGCGTCCTGGTCGGGCCTGGCAACGCCGGCGAGACCGCCGGGCTGGCCAGCCAGATCGGCTTGGCCGAAACGGCGATGGCCGGGCTTGGCTACGGCTCCGGCCGGGTGTCGATCATCGACTCCCAGGACCCCGACGCGGTGGCCGCGGAGCTGTGGGACCTGCCGCGCGAGGGCGCTCCCGCGCCCGGCACCTTCCTGCCGATGGGCGGCAAGCGCACCGTGACCATGCTGGCGCTGCGCCATCTGCACAAGGTGGCACCGGAACCGGTGGAGGTTCTGCCGCTGCCGCCGGGCGCTCCCTTCGGCCGGGTGCAGGTGATGACGGAGGGCTGCACGCTCTGCCTGTCCTGCGTCGGCGCCTGCCCGACCGGGGCGCTGCTCGACAACGCCGACAAGCCGATGCTGTCCTTCTCGCAGGACGCCTGCGTCCAGTGCGGCCTGTGCAAGACGACCTGCCCGGAGAAGGTCATCGCCCTGGTCCCGGAGATCGACTTCCGCGACAGCGCCCGCGGCGCCAGGGTCCTGAAGGAGGAGGAGCCCTTCTGCTGCGTCAAGTGCGGCAAGCCCTTCGCCACCAAGTCCTCGATCGACAAGATCGTCGCCGTGCTGGCCGGTCGGCACGCCATGTTCGCCACACCGGAGGCCGCCGACCGCATGCGCATGTGCGGCGACTGCCGCGTCGTGGACCAGTTCGAGCGGGGCGACTCGCCCTTCGCGCTCGGCGCCCCGCGCGCCCCGCGCACGACCGAGGACTATCTGCGCGAGCGGGAGCTGGCCCAAAACGGCAAGGACGGCGGTCCGGACGGCGGCAGCGTCCACTGAGCGACGCCGCCGGATGACGGGGATCATGTGCGCGGAGCCGGGATTTGATCCCCGTCAAGTCCCGGCTCCGCGCTTCATGGTCTGCTGCGTCTGAAATTCCAGGTGGCGAAAAATCCGCAACTCGGACCTATATATCAGGATCGGGTTCGGGGTCATAATCGCCGCCCGGACTGCATGACACGCACCCCCTTGGGGAGAAGCCTGACGATGACGACCGTTCCGCCGACCGCCGCCGCCCCGCTCGTCGATCCTTTCGGGCGGACCGTCAGCTATCTGCGCGTGTCCGTCACCGACCGCTGCGACCTGCGCTGCGTCTACTGCATGGCGGAGGACATGAGCTTCCTGCCCAAGGCGGAGGTGCTGACGCTGGAGGAGATCGACCGCGTCTGCTCCGCCTTCGTCAAGCTGGGCACCCGCAAGCTGCGCCTGACCGGCGGCGAGCCGCTGGTCCGCAAGGGCATCCACGAGCTGATCCACAGCCTGGGCCGCCATGTGAAGGCCGGCGACCTGGACGAGCTGACGCTGACCACCAACGGCACCATGCTGTTCAAGTATGCCGGCGATCTGGTGGAGGCCGGGGTGCGCCGGATCAACGTGTCGCTGGACACGCTCGACCCCCACAAGTTCCAGGCGATCACCCGCTGGGGCCGGCTGGACAAGGTGCTGGGCGGGCTCCAGGCCGCCAAGGAGGCGGGGCTCCAGGTCAAGATCAACACGGTCGCGCTGAAGGGCGTGAACGACGACGAATTCCACCGGCTGGTCGGCTGGTGCGGCGAGCAGGGCTTCGACCTGACCTTCATCGAGGTCATGCCGATGGGCGAGATCGGCGACGAGGCGCGGCTCGACCAGTATCTGCCGCTGAGCCTCGTCCGGGCGGAGCTGGCCAAGCGCTGGACGCTGGACGAGATCGACTACCGCACCGGCGGTCCGGCCCGCTACGTGCGGGTGGCCGAGACCGGCGGGCGCATCGGCTTCATCACGCCGCTGACCCACAATTTCTGCGAAAGCTGCAACCGCGTGCGGCTCACCTGCACCGGCACCCTCTACATGTGCCTGGGCCAGGAGGACGCCGCCGACCTGCGCACCCCGCTGCGCCTCAGCGACGACGACGGGCTGCTGGTCCAGGCGGTGCGCGACGCCATCGCCCGCAAGCCCAAGGGCCACGACTTCATCATCGACCGCCGCCATCAGGGCCCGGCGGTCCCCCGCCACATGAGCGTGACCGGGGGATGACGGGCCGGCCCGGCGCCCGCTCCAATCCCTCTCCCGCCTCGGGAGAGGGTGCCCGCGCAGCGGGCGGGTGAGGGTCGTGCGAGAAGCGAGGTCTTTCCGGCGGCAGCCCCACCCATCGACCGAAGCGGCCTTCTGCAACCGGGCTTCCTGCGCTATGGTCCCCGTGACATGACCGAAACCGCCGCCAAGCTGCCCGCCGATCCGACCCTGGACCCGCTGGCGCCCGATCCCGCAGGCCGCAGGCCCGCCGACCTCCGCATCGCCTTCTGCGCGGCGAACACGGAAGAGGCGATGCGGGCGCGCACCCGGCTGGTCCACCGCTACGGCAACGCGCCGCTGGAGGACGCCGACGTCATCGTGGCGCTGGGCGGCGACGGCTTCCTGCTTGAGACGCTGCACCGCGCGCTGAAGCGCGACGGGCACAATCCGCCGCCGGTCTACGGCATGAACCGGGGATCGGTCGGCTTCCTGCTGAACGTCTTCCGCGAGGACGAGCTGGCCGAGCGGCTGGCCAGCGCCCAGAGCGTCAAGCTGCACCCCCTGCGCATGAGGGCCACCCGCTGCAACGGCGAGCAGGTGGAGGCGCTCGGCATCAACGAGGTGTCGATGCTGCGCGAGACGCGGCAGGCCTCGAAGCTGCGCATCACCGTGGACGGCGTGGTCCGCCTGCCGGAGCTGATCTGCGACGGCGTTCTGGTCGCCACCCCCGCCGGCAGCACCGCCTACAACCTGTCGGCCCACGGCCCGATCATCCCGCTGGGCGCCGGGGTGTTGGCCCTGACGCCCATCAGTTCCTTCCGGCCGCGGCGCTGGCGCGGCGCGCTGCTGCCGCACAGCTCCAAGATCACCGTGGACATCCTGGAGGAGGTCAAGCGCCCGGTCAGCGCCGTCGCCGACTCGACCGAGGTGCGCGAGGTCATCCGCGTCGATGTGGAGGAGGCGCGCGACGTCGCTCTGACCCTGCTGTTCGACCCGGAGCTGAACTTCGAGGAGCGGATCCTGAAGGAGCAGTTCTCGCCGTAACGCGCCCGGCTCCTACTCGGCGGCGCGGCGCGCGGTGCTGGCCTGCGCGTGGGCGCAGATGCGGCGGGTCAGCGTGGTCAGGTCGGCCTGAAGCTTGGCGAACCCCTCGTTCCGCTCCAGCGTCTCCTCGTTCATGTAGAGGCGGCGGTTGATTTCGAGCTGGAGGGAATGGCGGCCCCGCGCCGGGTCGGAGTGGCGGGACACCAGCTCGACCCCCTTGAAGGGATGGTTCCGCGCGACCTTGTAGCCGAGCCCGGTCAGCACCCGCTCGACCAGCGCGGTGAAGCCCGGCTCGCAGGTGGTGCCGTCGCGGTCGCCCAGCACGAAATCCATGCCCAGCTTGTGCGCCGCCCCCGGCCCGACCGCGGAGGGCATCGAATGGCAGTCGATGTGCCAGACGGCGCCGAACCGGTCGGCCAGATCGTCCATCACGCTGGACACCTGGAAATGATAGGGCCGGTAGTAGCGGTCGATGCGCTCCGCCACCTCGGCGACCGACAGCCGCCCGTCGTAGAGCGGCATCCCCGGACGGCACAGCGTGCGGATCAGCCCCATGCCGGCGGCGCTCTTCTCCGTCGGGCGCAGCGGTTCGGGCCAGCGCCCGTCGAGAAGCGCCGGGTCGATGTCGTCGATGGCCCGGTTCGCGTCGATGTAGGTGCGCGGGAACAGCGCGCAGAGCAGCGTCGCGCCATGCTCCGGCGCGTGGGCGAACAGCTCGTCCACATGGGTGTCCTCGGCCTGCCGCAGGGTGGACAGCGGGCAGACGAAGGCGAAATCGCGCGGGTAGACGGTGCCGCTGTGCGGTGAATCGAAGAACACCGGCAGGCGCGGGACGATCGGATCGTTGCGGACGAGCACGTCCTCGATCACGAAACTCATGGCTGACCCCGGTGTACCAACTGCGCCGACCAACCGCGGCACCTGCCCGGATGGCATAGCAGGACGCTGCGGCGGATGGATTCGGGTATAGACGATGGCCGGGAGCCCGTCGACCAAAAACCGTCATACACCGGTAAGGCAAAGAACATGATTGGCCGGGGAAATGGCGGGACTGGCGCAGCGCCGGACTCTCCGCCATACTGATCGTTCAGCGAAAGCGCCCGGCACCGGCCAGACCCGCAAAGGCGAGATCCGCTTGACCGAATCCCTGCCACCGATTGAATTGACGCCGCCGGACATCGGCCCCTACCGCCGTGGCAACACCGGCATCGACCACGTCACGACGCTGGAGTCCGGGCGCCCCGGCCCCCACGCCGTCATCGTGTCGTTGATCCACGGCAACGAGATCGGCGGGGCGGTGGCGATGGACCGGCTGTTCCGGCTGGGCGTCCGCCCCACCCGCGGGCGGCTGACCCTGGTCTTCGCCAACACCGCCGCCTATCACGGCTTCGACGCCGAGCGCCCCTACGCCTCCCGTTTCGTCGACGAGGACATGAACCGCGTCTGGTCGCCGGAGGTGCTGGACGGGCCGCGCGACAGCGTGGAACTGCGCCGCGCCCGCCAGCTCCGGCCCGTGTTCGACGCCGCGGACGTCATCCTCGACCTGCATTCCATGACGGCGGACACCCCGCCACTGACCCTGTGCGGGCGGACGGACCGCGCCCGCGCCCTGGCCCGCCGTCTCGGCCACCCGGCCTGGATCGTCGCGGACGAGGGGCACGCGGCGGGGCGGCGGGTGATCGACTACGCGGACTTCGCCGCGGCGGACGGGCGGCGCACCGCCATCCTGGTCGAATGCGGCCAGCACTGGCGGGACGAGACGGCGCTGGTCGCCCTGGAAAGCGCGATGCGTTTCCTGCTCGCCCAGGAGATGGTCGACCCGTCGCTGGCCGACCGCCACATCCGCCGCCACCCCGATCCGCAACGCACCGTCGAGGTGACCGAGGCGGTGACCGCCGAAACCGACGAATTCTTCTTCGACCAGCCCTATGTGGGGATGGAGGTCATTCCCCGCGCCGGAACGGTCCTGGGCCGCGACGGCGATCGCCCGATCGTGACGCCCTACGACGACTGCGTGCTGATCATGCCGGCCCGGCGCCCCAAATCCGGGCAGACCGCCGTCCGGCTGGGGCGGATCGTTCCTTGAACCGGACACAGCGAACGGCATGACCATCGGACCGGGGCTCCGGCCCTTCGCGCTCGCCCTCGCGCTGGGGACGGCGGGGGGCGCGCTGTTCAGCTATTTCCATCTGCCGCTGGCCTGGATGATCGGCGCCATGACCGCCACCACGGTCGCCGCCATGGCCGGTGTCGCGCTGCATGTGCCGAAACCGCTGCGCAACACCATGATCATGATCCTCGGCGTGATGCTGGGCAGCGGCTTCACCCCGGACATCCTGGGGCGGCTCGGCGAGTGGAGCCTGTCGCTGAGCGCGCTGACCGTCTATCTCGTGCTGGCGACCACGCTGGGGGTTCAATACCTGCGCCGCGGGGCCCGGCTGGACCCGCCGACCGCCTTCTTCACCGCCACTCCCGGCGGGTTGAACGAGATGGTGATGGTCGGCACCCAGATGGGCGGCGACAGCCGGACCATGGCGTTGTCCCACGCGCTCCGTGTGATGCTGGTGGTGCTGGTCATCCCCTTCGCCTTCCAGGCGCTGGGGCTGTACGACCCGGCGCGGCGCGGCACGCTCGGCCCGCCCCTGCTGTCGCTCGCCCCGCTGGACGTGGCGCTGCTGTCCGCCTGCGCGCTGGGCTATCCCCTGGCGAAGCTGCTGCGCATCCCCGCCGCCCAGATCGTCGGACCGATGCTGCTGTCCGCCGCGATCCACCTCGCCGGGCTGACCGAGGGCAAGCCGCCGGGCGTTCTGGTCGCCGCGGCCCAGGTGGTGATCGGGGCGTCGCTGGGCTGCCGCTTCACCGGGTTGAACATCCGCCGCATCGGGCGCGACGGGCTGACCGCGCTGGGCCTCACCGGGCTGATGCTGCTGGTCACCACGGCGGCGGCCTGGATGGTCGACGAGGCGACGGGGTTGGGACTCGCGGCGCTGATCCTCGCCTTCGCGCCGGGCGGGCTGGCCGAGATGACGCTGGTCGCGCTGGCGCTGAACATCGACGTGGCGCTGGTCGCCACCCACCACATGGTGCGCATCATCCTGATCGTGACGCTGGCGCCCGGCTTCTACCTGCTGTGGCGCAAGTGGCGCTCCCACCGCGGCAAGACCTGACGGTTCCCCTCTGGCCGGGCCGGCCAATCCGCCGCACACGCATGTGTGGAGTTTCCATTGCGCCCATCCCGCACCCCGTGCGAGGTGGAGGCGCGGACGGGTGGTGGAGTGCCACCACCCCGCCGCTCAACGAGGAGGCTCGGAGGATGAAGGAAATCCTCGGTCTCCTGATCCTGCTGCTCCAGATCGTCAAGGCGATTCTTGATCTTCTGAACCGGCAGTGATCGGGCCGGGAGGCGGGGGATAGGAGCCCCTGCCTCCCAAGCCTGATGATGGCGCCGCACCCGCCCGATTGCAAGCCATCCGATCATTTCACGGGAGGTTTACCCTTTTCCCACTGAGGGTTCGTGTCGATCAGCGGCACGCTGGAAATGGCCATCTTCGCCGAGGCGTCCTTCACCTGCCGGCTGTAGACCACATAGATCAGCGTGTCGTTCACCCGGTCGTAGATGCGGCGGATGGCGATCGACTTGAAGACCAGGCTCTTGCGCTCGGAGAAGACCTCCTCGCCCTTCTGCGACAGCTCGATGTCGCCGATCACCAGCGGCCCGGTGCGCCGGCACGAGATGGAGGCGTTGGACGGGTCCTCGAACCAGTTCCCCTTGGTCAGCCGGTCGAGCACGCTGCGGTCGAAATCCACCAGATGGCAGGTGATGCCCTTCACCTTCGGGTCCTCGATCGCCTGCACCTGAAGCCCGTTGCCGGTCCAGTCGTTGGAGAAGCGCCCGACGACGAGGTCCTCGGCCGACGCCGTGGTGGAGGCAGCCATCGGTGGCAGCACGGTTAGCGCCAGGACCATCAGGCCTCGGCGGATGTTTATCGAAGGGAACGGGCTGCGCATCTCGTGGAACTCCGGTCGTCGCGAAGCGGGGCCGCGTGGGCGCGGTCCTGGAATACCCCTAAATCGGGCGGGGGTCCGGCGCCGTCAAGCGCCCCCCGGCCCGCTACTCCCGGAGTGCCTGCCCCCGATGAGCGACCGCACGATCGACCCGCCCCTGAGCCCGCCGCCGGAGCCGGTGACCGAGCCCCTGCCCCCGGCCCGGAATCCCCGCGACCCGGTGCGGGTGGCGGTGGTGGGGCTGTTCGTCATCGCGATTCTGTTCACGCTGTATTTCGGGCGCGATGTGCTGCTGCCGATCATGCTCGCCTTGATCCTCAGCCTTCTGCTGCGGCCCTGCGTGCGCGGCCTCTACCGGCTCGGCCTGCCGGAGGCGCTGGGCGCGGCGGTGGTGGTGATCGTGGTGTTCGGCGCCGGGCTGGGGGCCATCTTCACGCTGGCGACCCCGGCCACCGAATGGGTCAACAGGATGCCCCGCGTGGTCCACGAGCTGGAGTTCAAGCTGGGGGACATCCGCGAAGGGATCGAGCGCGCCCGCGAGGCCTCCCGCCAGATCGAGCAGATGGCCTCCGACCGCAACGGGGCTGCGCGCGAGGTGGTGGTGCGCGGCCCGTCGCTGGCCGAGCAGGTGCTGCACCAGGCGGAGGCGGTGATCGCCAACGTGGTGATCCTCCAGGTCCTGCTCTATTTCTTCCTGGCCCGCGGCCGGCAGAGCCTGGAGGCGCTGATCGGCACGATGCGCGACGTGGACGACCGCGTGCACTACGCCATGGTCGCCGCGACGGTGCAGCAGAACATCGCCGCCTATCTGGCGACCATCACGGTCATCAACATCGGGCTCGGCATCGCGACGACTCTGGCGATGTGGCTGTGGGGGGTGCCCAACGCGGCGCTGTGGGGAACGCTGGCCGGGCTCATCAACTATGTGCCCTTCATCGGGCCGGCGGTGATGACGGCGGTGCTGTTCCTGGTGTCGGCGCTCAGCTTCGACGGGGGCCTGCACATCTTCGGGCCGCCGCTGACCTTCGTCGCGCTGACGATGATGGAGGGCAACTTCCTGACCCCGATGATCGTCGGGCGGCGACTGGCGCTGAATCCCATCGCGGTGTTCGTGTCCATCCTGTTCTGGGGCTGGATGTGGGGCATCCCCGGCGCGTTGCTGGCGGTGCCGATCCTGGCGATCCTGAAGATCCTGTTCGACGCCCACGAGCCGCTGAAGCCGATCGGCGCCCTGCTGGGCTGACGCTGTAGCCGCGGCCGTCCCGCCGTGGCATGGTCCAGGGGAGGAAACGGCCGGATGGGAGGTGGGGTGATGGTGGTCAGCGGCCTGACGCTTTTCGTCATCGCGCTTCTGATCTTCGCGCTGGCGCTGGTTCTGCTGGGCGTGCGGACCGTGCCGCAGGGCCAGGAATGGACGGTGGAGCGGTTCGGGCGCTACACCCGCACGCTCCAGCCCGGCCTGCACCTGCTGCTGCCGCTGGTCGACCGTATCGGGCGCAAGCAGAGCATGATGGAGACGGTGCTCGACGTGCCCTCGCAGGAGGTCATCACCCGCGACAACGCCATGGTCACGGCGGACGGCGTCGTCTTCTTCCAGGTGATCGACGCCGCCAAGGCCTCCTACGAGGTCAACAACCTGGAGCTGGCGATCCTCAACCTGACCATGACGAACACCCGCACGGTGATGGGCTCCATGGACCTGGACGAGCTGCTGTCCCAGCGCGACCAGATCAACGCCCGCCTGCTGGGCGTGGTGGACGAGGCGACCAGCCCCTGGGGCGTCAAGGTGACCCGCATCGAGATCCGCGACATCCAGCCGCCGCGCGACCTCGTGGACAGCATGGCCCGCCAGATGAAGGCGGAGCGCGACCGCCGCGCCTCCATCCTGGAGGCCGAGGGCCAGCGCCAAGCGGCCATCCTGCGGGCGGAGGGCGCCAAGCAGGCCGCCATCCTCCAGGCCGAGGGCCGGCGCGAGGCCGCCTTCCGCGACGCCGAGGCGCGCGAGCGCTCCGCCCAGGCGGAGGCCGAGGCCACCCGGCTGGTCTCCGACGCCATCGCCGGGGGCAACGTCCAGGCCATCAACTACTTCGTCGCCCAGCGCTATGTGGACGCCCTGACCGCGGTGGCCGCCGCCCCGAACCAGAAGGTGCTCTTCATGCCGCTGGAGGCTGCCAACGTGATCGGCGCCATCGGCGGCATCGCGGAGATCGCCCGCGAGGCCTTCCCGAACCGCCCGCAAAATTCCGGAACGGCGTCCGCCCCGCCGCCGCCGCCGCGCAGCCCCTGGACCCGCGACGAACGGACTCGGGAGGAGCCCAACAGGGGCGATGCGCCGGCGCCCCCGGGGTCGTAAACCGGAGTCGTAGGATTGGACGAAACCCCGAAGGCGAAGCCGCTATGATCGAATTCTGGCACTGGTGGGTTCTGGCCGTGCTGCTGGGCGCGCTGGAGACGGTGGCGCCGGGGGCCGCCTTTTTGTGGCTGGGCGGGGCGGCGGCGCTGGTCGGCGTCCTGCTGCTGGTCTGGCCGTCCCTGCCGTGGGAGCATCAGGGGCTGCTGTTCGCCCTGCTCGCCATCGCCGCGCTGGCGGGAACCCGCTTCCTGTCCCGCGGGTCAGCGCATACGACGCACACGCCGCATCTGAACCGCCGGACGGCGCAATACATCGGAACGCTGCACACGCTGGACGGGCCCATCGTCAACGGGCGGGGCCGGGCGCAGATCGGCGACGGGCTTTGGACCGTCGAGGGTCCCGACCTTCCCGCCGGAACCCGCGTCCGCATCGTCGGTGCCGAGGGCACCTTGTTGAAGGTGGAGAAGGCCTAGGCGCCAGCCGAAGCGGCGCGTCGGGGCTTCGGCCAGATCATGCTGGATCTGTTCGGCGTGACGCTCCAGGCGCCGTGCCAGGGCGTCCATGGTGCCGTCGCCGGTGGCCGCGGCGCGCTCCGCCGCCTGACGGCTGAAGGCTTCCAGTTCCCGCGCCATCGCGCGGTAATCGGGAGCGCCGCCTCTCGATCCGGATGTCCCGTCCATGGCCCCCGCCATGCTGCATTGCCGCAAATTACACCGGTATGCTGGCACAGCGGGGGCGCGTCTGGAATCGAGCTTACGGCGGGTCGGGCCTCTCTTTCGGCACAGCGAAGCCGGTCCTTAGGTCTCTTCGCCTATGCTCTTCCGCAGGGCGGAATCGTCAGTCGATCAGCTCGTCCAGGGTCGCCCGGACGACCTGCACGATCTCTCCCCCGTAATGGCTGACGTCGAGATCGCGGGCGCCGACGATGATGGACAGCTCACGCTCCGTCGTGGGGGCGAAGCGGGCGATTTCCGGCACCAGCTCGTCCGCCAGGACGGCATCGCGCGTCAGCCCTTCACCGGCCGCCTTGCGGTCCCGCCAACCGTTGAGGGCGGCGTTGATCGCGGCCTCGATCTGGAGGGATTCCTCCTTGCGCTTCAGGTCCTTGTAAAGAACGAGAACACGCCAGGCGCCGTCGGCGTAGGCGGTGTCGATGCGCTGCACCTCGACCGTTCGCAGGAAGGAGGACAAGTGCCCCTGCGCCTCGTCCGCGCTCGCGTCGGGGATCATGAAGGTGCGGATTTCAGTGCTCATCCTGGTCCTCGATGCGTGCCTCGCCTTTTGCGCAAGACTACACGAAAGAGCCCGCAGGCGGCTACTCCGGCACGCTCCCGGCCGCTGTGCCCTTCGTCATAGGAGGCGATCACGGGAAACCGGATGGAAAGCGTGGCGGCGCCCGGGACCCAGCCCCCTCCCGCGGTGTTTGAGTCACCGGACACCGTGCATCGCTGGGCGCACCGCTGGGAGGAGCAGAAGGACCATGACCGGGCCTGTTGAACCGCAAAAGCACCGGAAGGACCGGACCGGGCCGCACACCAAGCCGCGGCGGCTGTGGATCACCCTCCTGGCGGTGATCCCCGCCCTGTTCGCGGCCGGAACGGCGGGGGCCTTCTGGACCGGCTACAGCCTCCACGACCGGCCCTTCGCCTGGTACAACAGCAACCGCATCGCCGCGACGGCGGAACGGGCGGCGCGCGACCTGTCCCCGACCGTGGTGGTGGCACTTGGGGATTCGGCGCTGCGCCACGCCACCCTGGACGAGCCGGGCATGGCCGCTCTGGCGGCGAAGCATGGGGTGGAGAGCCTGCATTTCCTGCGCATCGTCCACGACCACGCCCGCATCGAGGACTTCGAGCCGCTGCTCGGCGACGTGCTCAAGCTGAAGCCGGCGCTGGTTCTCCTGGACGTCGACCTGCTCTTTGCGGAGCGCAGCGACCTCGCCGGCCTGCGCCGCTACGGCGCGCACCTGACCGACGTGGCGATGCTCGGCCGCTCCTACCTGCCCGACCAGAGCGCCCTGCAATACGCCAAGCCGTGCCACACCGTCGGCCCGCAGGGCTGGTCCGCCGCCGCCGCCGACCGCTGGGTGGCGACCCGCGACGACGCCGTCCGGATGAACGACGACTCGCCGGCCTTCGAACAGGTGCGCCGCTTCGCCGATCAGGCGCGCGCCGCCGGGGTCGGGATCGCCCTGCTGCTTCCGCCCCGCCCGGCGGCGGTGGAGGAGCGTCTGTACGGCGCCGGCAACGCCTACCGGCCGGCGGCGCTCGACCGGCTGCGCGGGCAGGCCGACCTGCCGCTGTGGCGTTTCCCCGACCCGGCGCGCCTCAAGCCGGCCAAGGCGTCGGCCTTCTGCCGCAACGGCATGCTGGGGCCGGAGGGCCGCGATGCCTATTCGGCATGGCTGGCTGGCGGAATCGCCGAACGCCTGTCGCATCCACGGGTGGAAGAGGCCGCGCTGCAATAAAAGCCGGCCCATCCGCGCCGGATGACCCGGTGCCGACACGGCAACGTCATCAAAGTGCAATTCCCGGCGCTCTAGAATGCGCCCGCGTCCCCGCCGGGCCCACCGCCCATCAAGCGCACCGGCGGGGGATTGCGCCCTCCTTCGGCCACGGGTGAACCACAGATGAGCGCCGCCATGGATTTCTCCGTCCGCGAGGCCCCGGCCAGCACCGAGATCGTGCTGAGCGGGCGCATGACCTTTGCCGACCACGACACCTTCCGCGACGTCATCGCCACCTTCGAGCGGCCGGCGGGCCACCGAATGGTCTTCGACCTGTCGCGGCTCGACTTCGTCGATTCCTCGGGCCTCGGCATGTTCATCATCGCCCGCGACACCGCGCAGCGGCGCAACCTGGACTTCGCGATCCGCGGCGCCCGCGACGAGGTGCGGCGCCTGATCACGATCGCCAAGTTCCACACCATGTTCAACATCGCCGACTGACGCGGCGGGATCGGACGCGATGGGCCACGCCCGCGCCATGACGGCGGCGCCCGGCACGGACGGCGGCGACACGCCGACGCGCCCCCCGCCGCGCACCGGCGCCGGCGCGTCGGTCTACGGCATGGAGCTGGGCATTCCGCTCGACGGTTGCCGGGTGCTGATCGCCGACGACAGCGCCTTCAACCGCCGGACGCTGACCCGCTTCCTGCAATGGGCCGGCATCACCCAGGTCGCCTTCGCCGCGTCGGCGGAGGAGGTGATGGAGCGGCTGGAGAGCTTCGCGCCCGACCTGCTGCTGCTCGACGCCGCCATGCCGCGGATGGACGGCATCGGCGTCTGCCGCAGCCTGCGCGGCGACCCGCGCTGGCGCGACCTGCCGATCCTGATGCAGAGCGCGCTGCACTCCGACCAGATGAGGACGGTCTGCTTCAGCGCCGGGGCGACCGACCTGATCGCCAAGCCGATCAACCCCGGCGAATGCATCGCCCGCGTGCGCTACCACCTGGAGCGCCGCTCGATGGTGCGGGAGCTGCGCGCCTTCCACAAGCGGGTGGAGCGTGACCTGCGGCAGGCCCGCGCCATGCAGCTCGCCCTGGTCCCGGAGGAGGCGGAGCTGGCCGCCCTGGCCGAGCGGAACGGGTTGGCGGTGGATTCGGTCTTCCGCGCGTCGGACGAGATCGGCGGCGATTTCTGGACGGCCTTCGAATTCGACGGGACCCGCGTCGGCATCTTCGCCGCCGACCTGTCGGGCCACGGCATCGCCGCGGCGATCAACGCCTTCCGCCTGCACACCCTGCTCACCCGCACCCCCCCGGAGGAGATGCGCGACCCCGCCGGCCTGCTGCGCCAATTGAACGGACGGCTGTGCGAGATCCTGCCGCTGGGACAGTTCGCCACCGCCTTCTACGGGGTGATCGACCGCGCCGACGACACGCTGCTCTACGCCGCCGCCGCGTCGCCAAGCCCCCTCCTGGCGACCAGCTTCGGCTTCCAGCCGCTGGACGCCTCCGGCCCCCTCCTCGGCGCCTTCGGGGAGTCGGCCTACACGAACCGGCGCGTGCCTCTGCGGCGCGGCGACGCCCTGTTCCTCTATTCCGACGGGTTGAGCGAAGCCCGGGACGCCGGCGGCGCCATGCTGGGCGAGGACGGGCTTCTCCGTCTGGCCGAGCGGGCGGCGGCGGACGCCCCCGACCGCCCCCTGCCCGCCCTGATGGCCCGCCACGCCGCCATCCATGGCGAACGGCTGACCGACGACGTGACCGCTCTCTGGATCACCCTTCGCTGACGCAGCGCGGCCATTTATCCATTGGCTCCATATCCTTATTCGCGTTATGGATATTCCGGCGTCGGGCGACGTGTAACAGGAGACGGAACGGATATGGCTTCGATCATGATCAAGAAGGCCGGCGAGGGCCTGATTTCCCAGGCTCACCGCAATGCCGACGTTGGCCCGACCAGCGGCAGCTCGGTGGTGTACGAGATTCTCAACGTGCCGGCGGGCGTGTCGGTGGACGACATCATCGCCACCTTCAAGACCTTCAAGCCGGCGGACAAGAAGTACGAATACGACTACGCCGACCTGTCCAAGTAAGGCGAGCGTTCGCCCTTCCCGCGGTTCCCGCAAGGGCGGAAACCGCGGGAAACGGCCTTTACCCCTTCTTGGGGAAGCGCTCGATCCAGCGCTCCAGCTCCGCCACATGCTCCGCCTCTTCCGAGGCGAACTCCTCGGCCATCATGCGGACCTCCGGGTCCGTGGTGGAGGCCGCCACGTCGGCGTAGAAGGCGTGCCCGCGCTTTTCGCTGTCGAGCGCCAGCTCCAGCGCGTAATCCACCGTCATCAGATAGTGCGAGCCCTCCATGGAGGCCGCTTCCGGGCTTTCGCCGTCCGGCCACTGGAAGTCTTCCGGGGCGAGCACCGGCACGTCGCGGAAGGCGGAGCGCTTGCGGGCGTCCGCCAGATGCAGGCGCGAGAACTCGGCCATCTTGGCGAAGAAGGCCGCGACGTCCGCGTTGCCGTAGGTCTTCATGGCCTCCGACAGGTCGGCGAAACGGTTGGCGGCGTCCTCCTCCAGCGCGCAGGCGTGGGCGAGGAACAGGGCGGGGTCGTGAATGTTGGCCATAGGGTCCCGGGATCGTTAAGTCACAAATGGATTGTGGTTATTTGAACCATAACGCCTTGTTGCGAAAGCTTCTCGGTTCGCTGGCCGGTTGCGGGCTTCTGCGACACTTTGACACGTCCACGGCCGGCTTCGCGCGGCGGCGCGCCCTATGCCCCGGCATCGCCGGGCGGGGAACATGAAACCTTTGCAATGATCGCCAGGAAACGCCGCCATGCGCTTGACCGGCCCCGGTCTCAGGAGTAGATGAGCCACAACGTCACCGCATGATTGGCGGGCGTCCGGGCATGTGGTCCGGTTCCGCGCCGAGAAAGCAAGAGATGGACAGCCACAGTCGTCGATCCCGACATCGTTTCGGTTCTCTGCCGATCCTGGGCTGACCTCTTCGCGGGTTCGCCACGGCCGGCCGCGATGCCGACAGCCGCACAGGTGAACCATGGTGACGTCTTCCATCACCATTCCAACGCCGTTCCACGCGCCCGCGCGCCCGGGCGTCTGCGCCCCCGTGCCGCCCGCACCGGGCTGACCGTTCCCTTTCCTCCGTGACGCCCACCCGACGCCGCGCGGCATCGGGTGCCTGGACAGGTTGATTGCGCATGCCGAAGGCGGCCGGGCTCCAATCCGGCCGCAGGATGGAGGGGCCATGGTCTGGACCCAGACAAGCGTTTCCGTGAAGACGGCCGCCGCCACGCCCAACCGCTGGGATCTCGTTGCCCTGCCGCTGGTCGTCGGCCTGCTCGCCCTGGCCGCTGTCGGCGGTCACCAGATGGCCGCGCCCCTGGGGAGCCTCGACGCGCCCGCCGTCTCGCTCGACCCCTGGAACCTGCCGGACTACGCGCTGCGCTCGACGCTGCGCATGCTGGCGGCGATGGCGGCCTCGCTGGTCTTCACCTTCGCCTACGCCACGCTGGCGGCCAAGAGCCGCCGGGCCGGCATGGTGCTGATCCCCGTGCTGGACATCCTCCAGTCGGTGCCGGTGCTCGGCTACATCTCCTTCACCGTGGTCTTCTTCCTGTCGCTGTTCCCCGGCAGCGTTCTGGGCGCCGAATGCGCGGCGATCTTCGCCATCTTCACCAGCCAGGCCTGGAACATGACCTTCAGCGTCTACCAGTCGCTGCGCTCGGTGCCGCGCGACCTGGACGAGGCGGCGACCAGCTTCCGCTTCTCCGGCTGGCAGCGCTTCTGGCGGCTGGAGGCACCCTTCGCCATGCCGGGGCTGGTCTGGAACATGATGATGTCGATGTCCGGCGGCTGGTTCTTCGTCGTCGCGTCGGAGGCGATCACCGTCGGCGACCGCACCGTCACGCTGCCCGGCATCGGCTCCTATCTGGCCGAGGCGATCGCGCAGAGGAATCTCGGCGCCGTTGGCTGGGCGGTGCTGGCGATGCTGGCGGTCATCCTGCTCTACGACCAGTTCCTGTTCCGCCCGCTGGTCGCCTGGGCCGACAAGTTCCGCTTCGAGCAGACCGGCGCGCAGGAGGCGCCCGAGTCCTGGGTGCTTCGGCTCTTCCAGCGCACCCGCGTCTGCCGCTCGCTGCTGGCGCCGGTCGAGTCCCTGCTCGGCCGGGTGGCGTGGCTGCGCCTGTCGCCGCTGGCCGCCCTGGCCGACGCCCTGCCCCCGGCCCTGAAGCGCCGGGTCGCCGGCCCGCCCTCCGCCGCGCTCGAACGCACGCTCGACCGGGCGTGGTACGCGGTCGTCGCGCTGGCGGCGCTCGCCCTGGGCTGGACCATGTTGCGGTTCATCGCCGGCGGCGCCGGCTGGGGCGACGTGGGGACCGCGCTGCTGCTCGGGGCGGCGACGCTGCTGCGCGTCGTGGTGCTGATCGCCGTCGCCTCGCTCGTCTGGGTGCCGCTCGGCGTGCTGATCGGGCTGCGCCCGCGCCTTGCCCAGGCGGTCCAGCCGCTGGCCCAGTTCCTGGCGGCCTTTCCGGCCAACCTGCTGTTCCCGGTCGCCGTCGTCACCATCCTGCGCTTCGACCTGGACCCGGACGTCTGGCTCAGCCCGCTGATGATCCTGGGCACGCAGTGGTACATCCTGTTCAACGTCGTCGCCGGAACCGCCGCCTTCCCCAGCGACCTCAAGGAGGCGGCCTCCAGCTTCCGCATCCGCGGCTGGCAATGGTGGCGCGACGTCATGCTGCCCGGCGTCTTCCCCTATTACCTGACCGGCGCGGTGACCGCGGCGGGCGGCTCGTGGAACGCCAGCATCGTCGCCGAGGCGGTGCGCTGGGGCGACGCGGAGGTCACCGCGCACGGGCTGGGCAGCTACATCGCCCAGGCGACCGCCGCCGGGGACTACCCGCGCATCGTGCTCGGCATCGCCGTGATGTCCCTGTTCGTCACCCTGCTCAACCGGCTGCTCTGGCGCCCGCTCTACGGCTACGCCGAACGCCGCCTGCGCCTTGCCTGACGGAGGCCGTACCATGATGACGCAGACCACGATGACCCAGCCCACGGCGACCCAGCCCACGGCGACCCAGCCCACGATGACGCGAACCACCGCCCTCTTCGAACTCCGCGGCGTCCGGCAGGCCTACCGCAAGCCGTCGGGCCAGCGGTACGTCGTGCTCGATGGCGTGGACCTGACGCTGCGCGACGGCGAGATCGTCGGGCTGCTCGGCCGCTCCGGCTCGGGCAAGTCCACGCTGCTGCGCATCGTCGCCGGGCTGGCGCAACCGACCTCCGGCCAGGTCCTGCACCACGGCGCGCCGGTAGCCGGGCCGACCGACGGGGTGGCGATGGTGTTCCAGTCCTTCGCGCTGTTCCCCTGGCTGACCGTCGAGGAGAATGTGCTGGCCGGGCTGAAGGCGCTGCGCGTCCCCCGCGACGAGGCGGCGGCGCGCGCCGGGGAGGCCATCGACCTGATCGGCCTGTCGGGCTTCGAGAGCGCCTACCCCAAGGAGCTGTCCGGCGGCATGCGCCAGCGCGTCGGCTTCGCCCGCGCGCTGGTGGTCCATCCGGAGATCCTGCTGATGGACGAGCCCTTCTCGGCGCTCGACGTGCTGACGGCGGAGACTCTGCGCACCGACCTGCTCGACCTGTGGATGGAGCGCAAGCTGCCGACCCGGTCGATCCTGATGGTCACCCACAACATCGAGGAGGCGGTGCTGATGTGCGACCGCATCCTGGTCTTCGCCTCCAACCCGGGCCGCGTGGCGGCGGAGATCCGGGTGGACCTCCCGCACCCGCGCAACCGGCTGGCCCCGGATTTCCGCGATCTGGTCGACGACATCTACGGCCGGATGACCGCGCGGAAGCCGCTGGCCGCCCCGGCGGCGGCACCGGAGACGGCGAGCGGGCGGCCGCGGCCGGTCTACGCCGAGCCGCTCCAGCAGGTCTCGACCAACCTCCTGGCCGGCCTGATGGAGACGCTGGCCGCCCCGCCCTACCACGGCAAGGCGGACCTGCCGCACCTCGCGGCAACGCTGCGGCACGAGATCGACGACCTCTTCCCCATCGCCGAGACGCTCCAGATGCTGGGATTCGCCGAGGTGGCGGAGGGCGACATCCGGCTGACCGAGCCGGGCCGCCTGTTCGCCGAGGCCGGGATGGACGACCGCAAGGCGCTGTTCGCCGAGCATCTGGTCCATTTCGTGCCGCTCGCCGCGCACATCCACGCCGCCCTGTCGGAGCGCCCCGACCACCGCGCCCCCTACGCCCCGTTCGCCCGTGAACTGGAGGCCTTCATGAGCGAGGACTACGCCGAGGAGACGCTGAACGCCGTGACCGGCTGGGCCCGCTACGCCGAGCTGTTCACCCACGACACCGAGGCCGGGGTGTTCTGCCGGGAGGAGGCCGACCAGCCGCCCAGGCCGGATGGGTGCATGTGGCGGAAGGCTTGACCGGGGCGTCCGCCGCTGCCAGGAACACGGGCGGCCCCCACCATCGTTGCAGAGTCCATGACCATCCCGCCCCTTCCCATCGATCCCGTGCTTCCCGAGCTGCTGGCCGCGCTGGACGGGCGCGGCGTGGCGGTGCTCCAGGCGCCGCCGGGGGCGGGCAAGACGACTCGCGTGCCGCTGGCGCTGCTCGACCGGCCCTGGCTGGCCGGGCGCAAGGTGATCGTGCTGGAGCCGCGGCGGCTGGCCGCCCGCGCCGCCGCCCGCCGCATGGCCGCGATGCTGGGGGAAAGCGTCGGCGAGACGGTCGGCTACCGCGTGCGGCTGGACACGAAGGTCGGGCCGAAGACCCGGATCGAGGTGGTGACCGACGGCCTGTTCCTGCGCCAGCTCCAGGAGGACCCCGAACTGCCGGCGGTCGGCGCCGTGCTGTTCGACGAGTTCCACGAGCGCGGCATCGACAGCGATCTGGCGCTGGCCCTGGTGCAGGAGGCGCGCGGCGCGCTGCGCGACGACCTGCGGCTGGTGGTGATGTCGGCGACTCTGGACGGCGCGCCCGTCGCCGCCCTGCTCGGCGACGCGCCGATGGTGACCAGCGCGGGCCGCGCCTTCCCGGTGGAGACCCGCCACCTCGACGCCCCCGGCACCAACACCAGCGGCGGCACCCGCATCGAGGACGCCGTGGCCGCCGCCGTCCGCCGCGCCCTGCGCGAGGAGACCGGCAACGCCCTGGTCTTCCTGCCCGGCGCCGGGGAGATCCGGCGGGTGCAGAGCCTTCTGGAATCGGCGGACCTCGGCCCAGGCACGGTGATCGCCCCGCTCTATGGCGACCTGACGGCGGACGCCCAGGACCGGGCCATCGCCCCCAGCCCGCCCGGCACGCGCAAGATCGTGCTCGCCACGCCCATCGCCGAGACCAGCCTGACCATCGAGGGCATCCGCATCGTCGTGGACGGCGGGCTGATGCGCGTCCCCCGCTTCGACCCGCGCAGCGGCATGACCCGGCTGGTCACCGCCAAGGTCTCCCAGGCGTCGGCGGAGCAGCGGCGGGGCCGCGCCGGCCGCCTGGAGCCCGGCGTCTGCTACCGCCTCTGGCCGGAGCCGTCGCACAAGGCGCTGGCCCCCTTCACCCCGCCCGAGATCATGGACGCCGACCTCGCCCCGCTGGCGCTGGAGCTGGCGGTGTGGGGCGTGTCCGACCCGGCGTCGCTCGCCTGGCTCGACCCGCCGCCCGCCGCCGCCATGGCCCAGGCGCGGGAGCTGCTGCGCGAGCTGGGGGCGCTGGACGCCGACGGCGGCATCACCGCCCATGGCCGCCGCATGGCCGGCTTCGGCGTGCATCCGCGGCTGGCCCACATGATGCTGAAGGGCAAGGCGATGGGGCTGGGCGCGCTGGCCTGCGAGGTCGCCGCCCTGCTCGGCGAGCGCGACATCGTCCGCGCCCAGCCCGGCTTCCGCGACGCCGACCTGCGGCTGCGCGTGGAGTTGCTGCGCGGGCTGGATGATGCCAACAGCAAAGAAGGCGGTCGGATGCGCGGTGCCGGGCGCGGCCTGACCGTGGAGCGCGGCGGCGCCCAGCAGGCGTTGAAGCAGGCCCGGAACTGGAAGCGGCAGTTGGGCGTGAAGGGCAATGGTGGTGATCTCGGCGCCACCGGCCTGCTGGTCGCCCTGGCCTACCCCGACCGCATCGGTCAGCGCCGCCCCGGCGGCAGTACGGGCGGGGCCGCCGCGCAATACCGGCTGTCCAACGGGCGCGGCGCCTATTTCCAGGACGCCGAGCCGCTGAGCGCCGAGGACTGGCTGGCCGTCGCCGACCTGGACGGGGCCGCCCGCGAATCGCGCATCTTCCTGGCCGCCCCGCTCTCCCTGGCCGAGCTGGAGGAAGCCTTCGCCGAGCACATCCGCAGCGAGACGGTGGTCGCCTGGGACGGGCGGGAGCAGACGGTGCTGGCCCGCCGCCGCCGCATGCTGTTCGCCCTGGCGCTGGAGGACAAGCGCCTGCCCAACCCGCCCGCCGAGGCCATCGCCGCCGCCATGCTGGAGGGCATCCGGGAGATGGGGCTGACCGCCCTGCCCTGGAGCGACGAGCTGCGCAAGTGGCAGACGCGCGTCCTGTTCCTGCGCCGTATGGAGGGGGAGGAGTGGCCGGACGTCTCCGACCCCGCCCTGCTGGAGACGATGGAGGAGTGGCTGGCGCCCTTCCTGAACGGCGCCTCGCGCCGCGCCCATCTCGACCGGGTGGAGTTGGGCAACGCGCTGCGCGGCCTGCTGCCCTGGGCGATGCAGCAGCGGCTGGACAAGGAGGCGCCGACCCATGTCGAGGTGCCCAGCGGCTCCCGCATCCCCATCGACTACAGCGGGGAGGAACCGGTTCTGGCCGTGCGGCTGCAGGAGATGTTCGGGCTGGCCGAGACGCCGCGCATCGCCGGCGGGCGGGTGCCTCTGCTGCTGCACCTGCTGTCCCCGGCGCGCCGCCCGGTGCAGGTGACGCGCGACCTCGCCAGCTTCTGGGCCAACGCCTACAAGGCGGTGAAGGCCGACCTCAAGGGGCAGTATCCCAAGCACTACTGGCCCGACAACCCGCTGGAGGCCGAGCCCACGGCGCGGGCCAAGCCACGCGGGCGGTAACGGAAAGGCGGAAGGGCATGGCGATCATCGGGGTGATGGGGTCGGGGCAGGAGGAATGGGCGGATTACGCCGAGCCGCTCGGCGCGTGGATCGCCGGGGCCGGGCACGACCTGCTGACCGGGGGCGGCGGCGGGGTGATGCGGTCGGCCGCGCGGGCCTTCCACGGCACGCCGGGACGCCGGGGCCGCTCCATCGGCATCCTGCCGTCCGAGCCCGACCCGATCCGCGGCCATGCGCCCCTGCCCGGCTACCCCAACCCCTACGTCGATCTGCCCATCCTGACGCCCTTCGCGCGCAAGCCGGCCGGCGCGCCGCCGACGGAGCTGAGCCGCAACCACGTCAACATCCTGACCAGCGACGTGATCGTCGTCCTGCCGGGCCGCCACGGCACCCTGGACGAGGTCCGGCTGGCCCTGCGCTTCGGAAAGCCTATGATCGGTTTCGGACCGGAGCTTGACTTTCGGGCCATGCCCGCCGAATTGCGAACAACCGGCGACTTCGGAACGGTCACGGCCTTCATCGCGGACACCCTGTCCCGCCGCTGACCCTCCGTTCCCGAAGGGCGCCACCTGTGGCAGGATGGCGGGCATGGATGCGCAAGGGATTCTCGACCTCAGCCGCTGGATCGCGGAGGCCGGGCTGCGGGGGGTGCCGGAGACGGACCTCATCGGCGGCTTCTGCGAGCGGCTGGTCGCGGCGGGCGTGCCGCTGACCCGGACGGTGGTCGGGGCGGACACGCTGCACCCGACCATCGCCGGCCATGTCGTCACCTGGGACAGCAGCGGCCGCAACGCCGCCGAGGTGCGCCGGACCGAATATGGCGGCGACGGCAGCGATCCCGACATCGACGAGAAATGGCTGCGCAGCCCCTTCCACCGGCTCTACACCTCCGGCGAGACGATGCTGCGGCTGCGGCTGACCGACGTCGCGGAGGGCGGCGAGTTTCCGATCGTGGACGAGCTGCGGGCGCAGGGAGCCACCGACTACATGGCCATCGTCAACCGCCTCGGCCCCCGCGCCGCCATCGGGGAGCTGGACTGCATCTTCTCCTCCTGGGTGTCGCACCACCCGGACGGCTTCAGCGACGCCCAGCGCGACGCCCTGCTCACCCTCACCGGCAGTCTGGCGCTGGCGCTGCGCGGCCACGCCATGGCCCACATCGCCAACACGCTGGCCGAGACCTATCTGGGGCGGGACGCCGGCCATCGCGTGCTGCGCGGCCACATCCGCCGCGGCGTCGCCGAGGAGCTTGACGCCGTGCTGTGGTTCAGCGACCTCCAGGGCTTCACCCGCATCACCGACACCGCCGCCCCGGAAACCATCCTGCCGCTGCTGAACGACTACGCGGAGCTGGTGGTGACGGCCATCCACCGGCACCACGGGCAGGTGCTGAAATTCATCGGCGACGGCATCCTGGCCGTCTTCGACCGCTCCAGCGCCGAGGACGCCTGCCGCGCCGCCCTCGACGCGGCGGAGGAGGCGCGGGAGCGCTGCAAGGAGCTGAACAGCCGCCGCTCGGCCGCCGGCCTGCCGGTGACGCGTTTCTATCTCGGGCTGCACCAGGGGAAGGTGTTCTACGGCAACATCGGCGGGGTGGACCGGCTGGACTTCACCGTGGTCGGCCCGGCGGTGAACGAGGCGAGCCGCATCGCCGCCATGTGCCGGTCGCTCGACCAGGACATCCTGCTGTCCTCCGCCTTCACCGAGTCCGCTCCGGAATGCCGGGAGCGGCTGATCTCGGTCGGGCGCTACCTGCTGCGCGGGGTGGGCCGCCCGCAGGAGCTGTACACGCTGGACCCGGAGGCGTCGGGGTCGGCCTAAAGCGTATTGGGAACGGGTGGGAGAGTGTTGCCCCCACCCCAGCCCTCCCCCGCTTCGCGGGAGAGGGTGCCTTACGCGAAGCGCCGGCAGTCCCCTCCCCTGCGATAGCGGGGGAGGGTTAGGGAGGGGGCAAGTGCGGCCGAACTCCGCCCCCCATCACCCCCCGATGCCGCTGGGCGCGGTGACGGCGTGCTCCTTCAGGATGGCGTCGGACAGGGCCGACACCTCGACGAGCTGGACCTCGTAGCCCCACAGGTTGGCGATGTGGCGCAGCACCGCCTTGGCGTCGCTCTCGTCCAGCAGCACGCCGTTGGTCACGCGGTGATGCAGGATCAGCTTGCGGTCGCCGGCCAGATCGACGTCGACGATCTGGATGTCCGGCTCCAGGAAACCCAGGTCGTACTGCCGCGCCAGCAGCTTGCGGATGCCGCGGTAGCCGCGCTCGTTGTGGATGTTCTCGACCAGAAGATAGGGGTCTTCCGCGTCGTCGCGCACGCTGAACATCTTGAACTTCCGCATCAGGTGCGGGCTGAGATACTGGAGCACGAAGCTCTCGTCGCGGAAGTTGGCCCAGGCGTCGCGCAGCGCGCCCATGCCGTCGCCCCGCCCGGCCAGGTCGGGGAACCAGTAGCGGTCCTCGTCCGTCGGGGTCTCGGCGATGCGCTGGATGTCCTGCATCATCGCGAAGCCCAGGGCGTAGGGGTTGATGCCCGAGAAGCGCTGGTCGTCGAACTCCGGCTGGAACACCACCGAGGTGTGCGAATGCAGGAATTCCAGCATCGCGCCTTCGCTGATCATCCCGCGCCGGTGCATCTCGTTCAGGATGGTGTAGTGGGTGTAGGTCGCACACCCCTCGTTCATCAGCTTGGTCTGCTTCTGCGGGTAGAAATACTGCGCCATGTGGCGGACGATGCGGAGGATCTCGCGCTGCCAATGCTCCAGCCGCGGCGCCTTCTTCTCCAGGAAGTACAGCAGGTTCTCTTCCGGCAGGCCGAGCAGCTTCTTGCGCTCCGACACCGACTTGGAGGGGCGGTTGCCGCCGACGGCGACCTTCGGCACGGTGCGCCACAGGTCGTTGAAGGTCTGCTCCTGGTACTCCTGACGCTCCCGCTCGCGCTTCTGCTCCAGCCGCAGATCGAGGCTGCGCTTCTTCGGGTACTTGTGCACGCCCTGGTTCATCAGCGCGTGGGCGGCGTCGAGCACCCGCTCCACCGCGTGGTGGCCGTAGCGGTCCTCGCACTGGGCGATGTAGGACTTGGCGAATTCCAGATAGTCGAGGATGCCCTCGGCGTCGGTCCACTGCTGGAAGAGCTGGTTGTTCTTGAAGAAGTGGTTGTGGCCGAAGGCGGCGTGGGCGATCACCAGCGTCTGCATCGTCATGGTGTTCTCTTCCATGATGTAGCTGATGCAGGGGCTGGAGTTGATGACGATCTCATAGGCGAGGCCGCGGTAGCCCTTGCGGTAGAGCATCTCGTCGCGGGCGAAATGCTTGCCGAAGGACCAGTGCTTGTACATCAGCGGCATGCCGATGGACGAATAGGCGTCGAGCATCTGCTCGGCGGTGATGACCTCGATCTGGTTGGGATAGACGCTGAGGCCCATGTCCTTCAGGGCGATGTCCTCGATGGCGTCGTAGACGCGCTTGATCTTGTCGTAATCCCAGTCCGCCCCGTCGTAGAGCAGGCTGTCGGGCTTGTCGATCACAGCGGTCATGCCTCACATCCTCTCGATGCTCTGCGGGGTGTTGGCCCCGATTCTTGGTGCGGCCTCGCGGTGGCGGGCATTGCCCCCTCCCTAGCCCTCCCCCGCTACGCGGTGGAGGGAACCGGCCCCCTCTCCCGCGCCAGCGGAGGAGGGTTGGGGAGGGGGCTGGAAGTCAGGCCCCCGCCTTCTCGCGGGCGAACAGGTCGCGGAAGACCGGGAAGATCTCCCGGCGGGAGCGGACGCGGCGCATGGCGATCGGCAGGTCCGGTCCCTGGACCGTCTTGTAGGTCCGCCACAGCTCCGTCTCGCGGCCCAGCGCCGACAGGCCCATGTTGTGCTCCGCCGCCACCTCGATGTAGGCGAAGTACTGGCACAGCGGCAGGATGCCGTCCCGCAACAGACCCGCCGACCGCGCGTTGTCCGACGACATGTTGTCGCCGTCCGACGCCTGGGCGGCGTAGATGTTCCACTCGTTCTCCGGATAGCGCTCCTTGACGATGCGCTGCATCTCCTCCAGCGCCGTGGAGACCACGGTGCCGCCGGTCTCGGTGGAGTAGAAGAACGTGTCCTCGTCCACCTCCTTGGCCTCGTGGGTGTGGCGGATGAAGACGATGTCCACCGACCGGTAGCGCCGCTTCAGGAACAGGTACAGCAGCATGAAGAAGCGCTTGGCGAGATCCTTCATGTGCTCGGTCATCGAGCCGGACACGTCCATCAGGCAGAACATCACCGCCTGCGCGATGGGCTTCGGCACCGTCTCGAACCGGTTGTAGCGGACGTCGATCGGGTCGATGAAGGGGATGCGCTTGGAGCGGAGATAGTGCCGCTCCAACTGGTCGCGCATCTCCCGCAGTTTCTCGGGATCCTCGCCGCGGTCCTCCGCCTCGCGCAGAAGCGCCTCCAGTTCCAGCATCTCCGCCGGCTTGGGACGCTTCAGCGCGATGCGCCGGCTGAGGCTGTTGCGCATGGTGCGGACGAGATTCAGGTTGGCCGGCGAGCCGGTCACCGAATAGCCCGCCCGCGTCAGCGAGTGGGACTCCGTCTGCTTGACCTTCTGCTTGACGAGGTCGGGAAGCTCCAGGTCCTCCAGGAAGATGTCCAGGAACTCCTCGCGGGACAGGACGAAGCGGAAATCGTCGTCGCCCTCCCCGTCCGGACTGCCCTCGTTGCCGCCGCGGCCGCCGCCGCTCTCGGGCCGCGCGATGGTGTCTCCTTCCACATACTCCTTGTTGCCCGGCACGACGTAGTCGCGCACGCCGCCGGCCCCGGAGCGGTGGAAGGAGGGCTCCCGCACGCCGCCGGTCGAGATGGTCACCTTCTCGCCGTTTTCGATGTCCTGGATGCCGCGTTTGCCGGAGGCATCCCGCACCGCCTTCACCACCTGCTCCTTGGCACGGCGCAGGAAACGCTGGCGGTTGGCCAGGCTCTTGCCTTGCGGATTCAGGCGACGGTCGATGATGTTCATCAAGGGGGAGCCCCTCCTACCCGTTCACGCTCGTGTGGCGAAGCGGGCCGTCAGCCAGCCTGCTTCACGCGCATGTACCACTCGACCAACCGGCGGACCTGCCGCTCGGTGTAGCCGCGCGACATCATGCGCGACACGAACTCGTTGTGCTTCTTCTCGGTCTCGCCGTCCTTCTTGGACCCGAAGCTGATGACCGGAAGCAGATCCTCCACCTGGGAGAACATGCGTTTCTCGATCACCTCACGGATTTTCTCGTAGGACGTCCAGGAGGGGTTGCGCCCGGCGTTCGCGGCCCGCGCGCGCAGCGCGAACTTGACGACCTCGTTGCGGAAGTCCTTCGGGTTGGCGATCCCGGCGGGCTTCTCGATCTTGGTCAGCTCCTGGTTCAGAAGCTCGCGGTTCATCAACTGGCCGGTGTCGGGGTCCTTGAAGTCCTGGTCCTCGATCCACGCGTCGGCGTAATCCACATAGCGGTCGAACAGGTTCTGTCCGTAGTCGCTGTAGGATTCCAGATACGCCTTCTGGATCTCGTTCCCGATGAACTCCGCGTAGCGCGGCGCCAGCTCGGCCTTGATGAACTCGATGTACTTCTTCTCGGTGTCGTCGGGGAACTGCTCCCGCTTGATGGACTGCTCCAGGATGTACATCAGGTGGACGGGATCGGCCGAGATCTCGTTGGAGTCGTAGTTGAAGGTCGCGGCCAGCACCTTGAAGGCGAAGCGGGTGGAGATGCCGTCCATGCCCTCGTCCACGCCCGCCTGGTCGCGGTATTCCTGCATGGACTTGGCCTTGGGATCGGTCTCCTTCATGCTCTCGCCGTCATAGACGCGCATCTTGGAGTAGAGGCTGGAGTTCGGATGGTCGCGCATGCGCGACAGCACCGAGAACTTCGCCAGCATCTCCAGCGTCGACGGCGCGCAGGGCGCGGTCGCGAGGTCGGAGCCCTTGACCAGCTTGTCGTAGATCCGCTGCTCCTCCTGCACGCGCAGGCAGTAGGGGACCTTGATGACGCAGATGCGGTCGATGAAGGCTTCGTTGTTCTTGTTGTTCTTGAAGGACTGCCACTCCGCCTCGTTCGAGTGGGCGAGGATGATGCCCTGGAACGGGATGGCGCCGATGTTCTCCGAGCCGACGTAGTTGCCCTCCTGGGTCGCCGTCAGCAGCGGGTGGAGCATCTTGATCGGGGCCTTGAACATCTCGACGAATTCCAGCAGGCCCTGGCTGGCCCGGTTCAGGCCGCCGGAGAAGCTGTAGGCGTCGGGATCGTTCTGGCTGTACATCTCCAGCTTGCGGATGTCGACCTTGCCGACCAGCGAGGAGATGTCCTGGTTGTTCTCGTCGCCCGGCTCCGTCTTGGTGACGCAGATCTGGCGCAGCTTGCTGGGATGCAGCTTGACGACGCGGAAGCGGGAGATGTCGCCGCCGAACTCGTCCAGCCGCTTCACCGCCCACGGGCTCATCAGGCCGGTCAGGCGGCGGCGCGGGATGCCGTAGCGGTCCTCCAGCAGGTCGCCCATCTCGTCCGGGTTGAAGAGGCCGAGCGGGCTTTCGAAGACCGGGCTGATCTCCTTGCCGGCCTTCAGCACATAGACCGGGCATTTCTCCATCAGCGACTTCAGCCGCTCCGCCAAAGACGACTTGCCGCCGCCCACCGGGCCCAGCAGGTAGAGGATCTGCTTGCGCTCCTCCAGACCCTGCGCGGCGTGGCGGAAGAAGCCGACGATCCGCTCGATCGTCTCCTCCATGCCGTAGAAGTCGGCGAAGGCCGGGTAGATCTTGATCGTCCGGTTCATGAAGATTCGGCCAAGGCGCGGGTCCTTGGCGGTGTCGACGACTTCCGGTTCGCCGATGGCGGCGAGGATGCGCTCCGGCGCGGAGGCATACATCATCGGGTCGTCGCGGCATTCCTGGAGGTATTCCGTGAGGCTCATCTCGACCTCACGGCGCCCCTCGTAGGACTGTGTGTAGCGCGTGAACAGTTCGTCGGCCGGGAACATTCCGCTCTCCGTGTCTCTTAGTCCGATGCGTCGGGGCTGCCGCCGGGGGACCCGGGCGGCGGGGGCGGCACCTGCCGCAGGTGCGAACTCTGGGGCGTCACGGACACAACGGTCCCGCGGCACCCCCGCTCACCGTCGAAAGCCAGACCTTTTATCCAGTTGCCCTTCAAATGAAGCGCCCCCTTTGGAGTGCTAAACTCGAATGCTTCAAAACTGAATGTAATGCTCGACCTAGAGCTTTCCAGGAGGAAAGCCTTGATAGCCTGAAAAGACGGGCGGTCGGACGCACCGGTCGTCAGTAATAGACCACGCGGCCGGGTTGTCCGGGAAAGCCGGCGCGCAAGCACCGGCGGAAAGGACGGCAAAAGCAACGAAGTTCGATGGGGTTGAAACTTCCAGCCGGCTTCCGGACAGCGGCCCGGATGCCGTTCGTCGGGGACTCGCTGGACTTCGCCGATCACCCATCGACCTCCAGTGCATCCACGCGCCTTAACCCACTAAGGCGCTACGGTTAACGTTAAGTGTGCCGATTATTTCTTAACAACACACTTCCATGCCCGTGACCATCGCCGTGGCTGAGGATATTAACGCATGGGCCATCGGCGCGGTCCACACCTTCCAAAGAAGGATGGTGAGCCTCATCACAGCAGATCAACAAGGCAGAATTTGGGTGAGGCCCCAGGCACCGTTGCGGCGCACAATCCCCAGGAAATCCGGAAGCCGGCTGAAATCAAGCACTTGGCCGCGTTTTTGCAGTCCTGCCACAGGTCGGGGAAAAAGTGTGACCGGCGCGGGCGCCCCGGGCCGGTCAAGCGCCCCTCAACCGAGCTTGGCGCCCAGCGTTTCCTTGAGCGACGCCGGGGTGGGCGGCTTGACGATGAAGGTGTCGGCGCCGAAGGCCGCGGCTTCGTCCATGCGGCTCTGGTCGGCGCGGTTCGTCATGAAGACCACCGGCAGCGCGCGGTGACGGGCGTCGGGACTGGCGCGCAGCGCCCTCAGGAAACCAAGCCCGTCCATCGGCTGCATTTCCACGTCGCAGACGACCAGATCGGGGACATGGGCCTGGACGGCGGCCAGCCCGGCCTCGCCGTCGGCGGCCTGATGGACGGAGCGGAAGCCCAGCGCGACCAGCATCCTCGCCAGCACCATGCGGGTGAAGCTCTCGTCCTCGATCACCAGAACCGAAAAATCCCCGAACGCCGCCGGCATCGACCTGTCCCCCGAGTCCGATAGGCCGTGTGTGTACGCCGCAAAAACGCCCTTGGCAACCGGCTGGCATCGCCTCCGGCCGGGTCGCGGGGCCGTCCCCGCGGACGGAGGACCCGTTTTACGGAAGAACGGTTGCACGGCGGGGGGCGCTGCGGCTACACGGGGTCGCATGAGCTTCCTCGACCACATCCGCGCGTGCAACGCGCATGACCTGTCCGGCTTCCGTCCGTTCGAGCTGGAGGGGCATCGTCTCGGCTGGGTCCGCCACGCGCTGGCCGAGCAGCTTCCCGGCGTCGACCCGGGATTCGTCGTCACCGCCGACCGGGTGACGCTTGCCCCCGAGGTCCGCGACTTCGAGGCGCGCTCCTCGGTGCTGGCGCACGCCGCCCAGTTCCTCGTCGAGACGGGGGCGGTCTCCGCCCTGCGCGGCGAATTCTACCCGGTCGCGCCGGCCTGGGGGGCCGAGCCGCTGATGCGCATCGACCGCGCGGTGGTGGCGCAGTTCGGCACCGCGGCCTATGGGCTGCACGTCAACGGCTTCGTCCGCCAGCCGGACGGCGGCCTGTCGCTATGGATCGGGCGGCGCGCCCGCGACCGCGAGGTCGCGCCGGGCAAGCTGGACAACATGATCGCCGGCGGCCAGCCCATCGGCCTGACGCTGGCGGAGAATCTCGTCAAGGAAGCGCAGGAGGAGGCGGGGATCGACGCGGCCCTGGCGTCCCGCGCCGTCCCCGTCGGAGCCGTCACCTACCGCATGGAGACGGAGGCCGGGCTGAAGCAGGACACGCTGTTTCTCTACGACCTGGAACTCGACGCGGACTTCGTCCCGCGGAACACCGACGGCGAGGTCGAGCGGTTCGAGCTGTGGCCGCTGGACCGCGTCGCGGAGTCGGTGCGCACGACGAAGGACTGGAAGTTCAACGTGAACCTCGTCGTCATCGATTTCATGGTCCGTCACGGCTGGCTGACTCCGGACGAGCCGGACTATCTGGAGATCGTCAGGGGCCTGCGGCGGTAGGCGCCGTCCCCGAACCCGACGGTCGTCATCCGACGGCCATCATCCGGGTCACTCCGCCGCGGCGCGCGCCCTCGCCTCCTCCAGATGGGACGACAGCTCGGACAGGGTGACCGGCTTGTGCAGGACGGTGAAGCCGCTGCGCCGCGCCTCCCGGATGCGGTCGGGGCTGGTGTCGCCGGTCAGCAGGATCGCCGGGATGAGGTCCCCGGCGAAGGCGTGGATGTCGCGGATCGCGTCCACCCCCGTCCGGCCGTAGCGCAGGCGGTAGTCGGCGATGATGACGTCGGGAAGCCGCTCCGCCCCGTCGAGCTGGCGCAACGCCTCCTCCCCCGATGCGGCCGCCAGCACGTCCCACCCCCACTGCTCCAGAACCAGCCGCAGGCTCTGCAGGATCAGCTCCTCGTCGTCGATGATCAGGGCCAGCGCGCCGGGACGGTCCAGCGACGGCACGGCGCGTTCCGTCGCGTTGGGATTCCAGGAAGCGTGCAAGGGAACCTCCACCGTAAAGCATGTGCCCCGTCCGGGCCGCGACCGCACGCGGACCGGCAGGCCGAGCAGATGCGACAGCCGCTTCACCACCGCCAGCCCGAGGCCGAGGCCGCGGCTGCGGTCGCGTTCGGCGTTGCCGAGCTGGACGAACTCCTCGAAAATCTCATCGAGCTTGTCGGCGGGAATGCCGACGCCCGTGTCCGCTACTTCGATGCACAGCATCATGCCGCGCCGCCGGCACCCCAGAAGCACGCCGCCCGACGCCGTGTAGCGCACCGCGTTGTCGAGCAGGTGGCGCAGCAGCCGTTCCAGCAGCGTGGCGTCGCTGCGGACCTGCAGCTTGAGCGGACGCACCCGCAGCTTCAGGCCCTTGGCGGCGGCGCGCGGACCATAGTCGGCCTCCAGGCGCGCCATCATCTCGGTCAGCGCGAAGGGCGCCGGATCGGGCGACACGATCCCGGAGTCGAGCCGGGCCACGTCCAGCAGCGCGTCGAGCAGGCCGCGCATCGCTTCGACCGCCCGATTCATCGTCTGGACCAGGGGCAGCTGCGGATGACCGGCCAGCCGCTCCGCCAGGACCGCGCCGAACAGGGTTAGCGACTGGGCGGGCTGGCGCAGGTCGTGGCTGGCGGCGGCCAGGAAGCGGACCTTGGCCTGTCCGGCGCGCGCCACCTCGTCCCGCGCGACGCGCAGGCGCTCCTCCTGCCCGCGCAGCCGCGCCTCCACGGCCATGCGGCGGCCGGAATCCGCCGCGGTCATGACGATGCCCGCCGGCTCCCCGCCGCCCGCCGCCGGAAGCGGCGTCAGCACGATGTCGTACCAGGTTCCGTCGCCGGTCAGGGTCAGTTCCTGGACCAGCCCGCGGGCCGCGGCGGCCAAAGCCTGGGCGAAGCGGTCCGCCGCGCCCTCCCGGCCGCCCCAGACGAAGGCGCCGGCCATGGGTTGCCCGATCAGCAGATCCTGCGGGCAGCCGATGGCACGCTGCATCGCCGCGTTGAGATCGGCAATGCGCCCCTGCCGGTCGAGCAGGGCCACCGCCACGCCGATCGTGTCGAAAACCCGCCGCAGCCCGGCGGGATCGGCGGGGCCACGGCCGTTTTCCGCCACATCCTCCTCCCGCATCGCTTGCCCCCTTCGGATTGCAAGCCGACCGACCGTTTGGCGCCAATCGTCTGGGCGAAAAACAATCAGTCGCGATTCAAAAGATACGTGCAAGAGGAAGGAGATTCCAGGCGACTCGCCTCAAACGGATAGCGCGGCAATCCTTGTAATACACAGTTGGTGGTAGATCATAACTCTTCCGGAAAGCCGGCCAGAGCACGCACCGCCGCCGCCGTTTGCCCCGATTCCCGAAGCGATCGCAAGGTCTTGGCGTTGTCGCGCTTGGCAAGGCGCTCGCCCCGCTCATTCACGAGCAAAGGGTGATGATGATACTCGGGAGGAGCGACTCGAAGGAGTTCCTGAAGAAGGCGATGCACGTGAGTCGCGAAAAAGAGGTCTTCGCCACGGGTCACCAGCGTCACGCTTTGAAGGTGGTCATCCACGGTGACCGCCAGATGATAGCTCGTCGGAACATCCTTGCGGGCCAGCACGACGTCGCCGAGGAGGCCCGGCGTGGCGTCCTGCCAGCCGCGCCGCCGGTCATGCCAGCGCAGCGGCCCGGTCATGGCCATGGCCCTCGTCACGTCCAGCCGCAGGGCATAGGCGGCGCCCACGGCGATGCGGTGCTGGCGCTCCATCTCCGACAGGCCGCGGCAGGTGCCGGGATAGAGCGGGCCGTCCGGCCCATGCGGCGCGTGGCCGGCGCGGGTGATTTCCGCGGCGATGTCCTTGCGGGTGCAGAAGCAGGGGTAGACGACCCCCAGATCGCGAAGCCGCGCCAGGGCGGAGCGGTGATCGTCCAGATGCTCCGACTGGCGGCGCACCGGCTCTTCCCAGGCCAAGCCCAGCCAGGCCAGATCCTCGCGCAGGTCGCGGTCGAACTCCGGACGGCAGCGCTGCGGGTCGATGTCTTCGATGCGCAGCAGGAAACGCCCCCCGGCCTTGCGGGCGGTGGTCCAGCCGAACAGAGCGGAATGGGCGTGCCCGAGATGGAGATGGCCGGTCGGGCTCGGCGCGAAGCGGGTGACGACGTCGGTCATTCCCGCCTTATACCCCAACCGCGCCCAGCCTGCATGTGGGTCGGGCGCCGCGGATGGAAGAGGCAGACGGCGGGGCTCAGATGTAGGGGTTGTCCTTGATGGGCTCGACCGGAATGTCCTCGCCCTCCAGATACATGGCGAGGCGGCGGCGCAGTTCGCGGTCGAAGGCGTCGATGCGGCGCTGGCGGTCGCGCTCCTCGCGCTCGGCGCGCTTCTCGGCAAGGTCGATGATCGTGGCGCTCATGGATGTTCCCTTCGAAAGCGTCCCCCTAAGGCGCCGCCACCATCTCAGAGCATGGTTAACGCACAGTAACCACGATGTCGGAAAATGCACGATCAAGGCTGCACAACCAAATGTCACAGGCCGGCCGGGAGACATCTTCCGGACCGCCGGCAAGACCGGGCCCCCGCCCATCGAAAGGGTTACGGGATCGTGAAGAAATGACGCAGTGCGGCGCGACATATTGAGTTCGAAGCACAAATCAACTATGTATCTGGTGTTCCGGTCACCCGGCGGCGTGTCATCCCGCAAGGGGGCGGAACAGCAGACTAAGGTTCCAGACACGTTTCAGATAAGGGAGTGGCCATTGGCTCCACCACCCGATCACTGTCCGGCCCTGGTGCTGAACGCCGACTTCCGGCCGCTCAGCTACTTCCCTCTGTCGCTTTGGTCCTGGCAGGAGGCGGTCAAGGCCGTCTTTCTGGACCGGGTGAACATCATCTCCGAATATGACCGCGTCGTCCGCTCCCCCACCTTCGAGGTCAAGCTGCCGAGCGTCATTTCGTTGAAGGAGTTCATCCCGGCGACGCGGCGGCCGGCCTTCACCCGTTTCAACGTCTTCCTGCGCGACCGCTTCACCTGCCAGTATTGCGGCCACCACTTTCCCACGCAGGAACTGACCTTCGACCACGTCATCCCACGGTCGCGCGGCGGGCGCACCACCTGGGACAACGTCGTCACCTCCTGCTCGGCCTGCAATCTGGCGAAGGGAAACAGGCTGCCGCACAGTTGCGGCATGATCCCCCTCAGTCCCCCGTTCCAGCCGAGTGCCTACCAGCTTCAAGAGAACGGACGTGCATTCCCGCCAAACTTCCTTCATGAAAGTTGGCGGGATTTTCTTTATTGGGACACCGAACTCGATCCGATGTAGAAACGCCGCGATCGAGAAGGCCGGACCGAGGACGATTTGGGTATGGACGACGAAAACCCCTGCGTGGGCATCTGCATCATCGGCGCGGATGGCTATTGCGAAGGCTGCGGGCGGAGCGAGGACGAGATCTACGGCGTTCCGCCCGCTCCGGCGCCCACCCCCACGAAGACCGAAGCGGACGGTCAGGCCGGCTGAAGTCCTGTCCACCGGCCGCCCGTCACACCCGCGCCCGTTACACGCGCTCTGCCACCCAGATGACCGCCTTGGTGCCGGCCTTGATGGCGGCGGACAGCACCGGATAGGCCGGGGCCTGTTCGGCGCCGTTGAGCAGCCCGATGTCGCGGTGCTCCACCTCCTCCGCCTGGAACTTGAGGATGGAGGTCTTCAACTCCTCCTCCTCCGGGCCGAGGTGCTTCAGCTGCGCCTCGTAATGGCCGTCGATGACCTGCTCGACGGCGACGGTGCAGGCCATGGCCGCCCGCTCGCCCATCACCGCGGTGCCGGCCCCGAGCAGGAAGCCGGCGACGTGCCACAGCGGCTGCAGCACGGTCGGGCGAACCTGACGGGCGACGAGCTGCTTCTCGAAATACCGGAGATGCTCCAGCTCCTGATCGGCCATATGGCGCAGGGTCTTGGCGTGCCGGCCCCGGCTCATGACGGAGAGCTGGCCTTCGTAGATGCGCTTGGCGCCGTACTCGCCGGCATGGTCCACGCGCACGATCCGCGCCAGCCGCTGTTCCGGAGTCGGGTCGCCGGGCAGGCGCCCGCGCGGGCGGGGACGGTGGACGGTGGACTCGCCGGTGGACGGAGCGGCGGCGGGCGAAGCGGCGGCGGTGCTGTCGGGCGGGGTCATGCGAAGGTCCTGGAAACCGAGGTCCGGATGTAGGCGGCGCGGGCCGCCACGAAGGCGAAGGCGGACAGCGCCAGCGAAATCACGACGTTGTAGCCCGCCATCGAAATCCCGAACAGCGACCACGCCACTTCGTCGCAGCGGGTGACCGGGGCGGCGAGCACCTGGGCGCGCAATTCCTCCAGCGTCTGGGGCGCGCGTCCTCCGCCAGCGCCGCAGGCCGAGGTGCCGGCCCACCAATGCTGCTCCACCCCCACATGATAGGCGGCGATCCCGGCGCCGGCCAGCAGGGCCAGCCCGCTCGCCACCAGCAGCGCGTCGCCCAGCCCGCGCCACTGGCGGAACAGCAGCGTGACGATGCCGAAGGCCATCACCGCGCCGTAGGGCACGCGCTGCCACAGGCACAGGACGCAGGGCTGGTAGCCCAGCGCGAACTGGAAAAACAGCGCGGCGGCCAGCACGCCGGCGCTGGCGATGGCCAGAAGCCCGGCGGTGTAGCGCGGATCGTCGATGGGGAGGCGGTTCATCATGCGGGTGAGATTAGCGCGCCCCACAGGCTTAGGCCAGACACGCCGACGCATCCGCACAAAACACTTTGTCCCGGGGCCATTTCCCCTCTATATAGCGGGCACCGGTCGCCACGCGCGCCGGGTCCGGCAGGCACCGTGCGGGCGTGGCGGAATTGGTAGACGCAGCGGACTCAAAATCCGCCGTCCTCACGGATATGTCGGTTCGAGTCCGACCGCCCGCACCACCCCCTCCCGTGGACTCCTCCCCCACGCACCCGTGCCTTTCATTCATGAACGCGGTTCATGACGGCATGTGACGCCGCCGGTCTAATCCGCATCGACGGTCCCCGATAGAGTGGCGGCACGACGACCGCGCCCCCCTGGGGCGATCATCGGAGGGTTCCACCATGCAGATCACCCGGGTTGGCACCCAGCCATCCGTCACCGGGCCGGCCGACTGGTTCACCGGCACCGTCCGCATCGACCCCATCGTCCAGACCGACGCCCCGGCCCGCACCGCGGCAGCCAGCGTCACCTTCGAACCCGGCGCCCGCACGGCGTGGCACACCCATCCCCTGGGGCAGACCCTGATCGTCACCGCCGGCGTCGGCCGGGTCCAGCGCGAAGGCGGCCCCATCGAGGAAATCCGGCCCGGCGACGTCGTCTGGTTTCCCCCCGGCGAGAAGCACTGGCACGGCGCGTCGCCGACCATATTCATGACCCACATCGCCATCCAGGAGCAGCTGGACGGCAAGGCCGTCGACTGGATGGAGAAGGTCACCGACGAGCAGTACGGGGGGTGAGGCGGCGGGACCGGCCCGCCCCAAAACCTCATTGCGTTTGCGGGCTTGTTCCAAAGTCCAATTCGGCGGCCCGACCCAGCCCCTTAAAATGCGCGGCATCGACCGCCGCCGCGACCGGCGCCGCGGAGTCCTGGCTGGGGAGCCATCTCACATGACCGTTTCCAGATTCGTCATCGCCGCCGCCCTTCTGCTTGCCGCCGGCACCGCCAACGCCGAAAGCGGGCCGCAGCCCAAGACGGCCGAGGAGGCCGCCGGCAAGCAGATCTTCCATCAGTGCGCGGCCTGCCATTCGCTGGACTCCAGCAAGAACGCCTTCGGCCCGAGCCTGTACAACGTCGTCGGGCGCAAGGCGGGCTCGATCCCGCGCTTCGACTATTCCAACGCGCTGAAGACGTCCAACATCACCTGGACCGAGGACAACCTGCGCCACTGGATCGCCGGCAACGACAATTTCGTGCCGGGCACTCGCATGCGCCACGTCGCCATCACCGACCCGGCGGAGCAGGACTACCTGATCGCCTTCCTGAAGTCGCTGAAGCAGTAAGCATCGACAAGCCGGTTACGGTGCGGCGACCGCAACCGGCTTCCCGTCCTCGGTCGGCAGTCCCGCCTCGGCCCAGCCGTCCGCCCCGTCGCGGTACCACAGGACCCGGCGGTAGCCCATCTCCAGGGCGCGCTTGCCCGCGTTCCACGACATCCAGCAATCCGCCAGACAGTAGAACAGCAGGCCGCGCCCGCGGTCGCCACCGGTCAGCCGCTCCAGGTTGGACCGGAAATAGCCCTCCAGTTCCGGCGTCAACGCCCCAAGCCCGACGTTGGGCAGCCAGACGCTGCCGGGAATCTGCGGAAAGGGCTTCGGCACCAGCCAGGGACCGCCGGGCAGCGTGCTGCGGTCCAGCTTCATCACGTTGATGGGAAGAGCCGCACCCGACTCCACCAGAGCGCGGGCCCGCGCCGTGTCCACCGTCTCGGCCCCGGGCAGCGAGGCCGGGGTCGGCGACCGGTATTCGGTCATCCGGTAGCCGTCCGGCACCGGGACCGCGTCCGCCGCGGCGCCTCCCGCCGGCCCGGCCAGCAAGAGCGCCAGCCCGGCGGCGCCCAGCCATCCTGCGCGCACCACGTTCCCTCCCCCATTGTTCTGCGGCATCCACGAAATCCCCCCGTGCCCGACAGGGTCAAGTTGCCCGATAGTCGAATACCGGGGACCGGTGGACGGGGCCTAAGCTCACCGTTCGCCACCATGGATTCGCGACCGTGGGATTCCCGCGTTCCGCTGCGCCACCGCACCGCAGAGGCCTGCCTTGCAAACGACCGCAGGACGCATCATCATCAGGCTAGGGAGACAAGGGTGGCTAGACCCCTGCCTCCCGGCCCGATCCTTAGCGGTTCAGGAGGTCAAGGATGTCCTTGATCACCCGAAGCAGCAGGATCAGGAGAGTGAGGATCTTTTCCATCCTCCACACCTCCTTGTGATGGGACACGGGCGGTGGCCAATCCGCCGCCCGGTCCACCGCGCAACCATGACGCGAACCACCGTCCACACAAATGCAATTTTTGACGCAGGGGCAGTGCCATGCGCCTGATCCCCTTCGCCCGCCTGCTGCTTGTGCTGGCGCTGGTCTGCGTCGCCTCCGTGGCGCGTGCGGCGGAGCGCCCGACAGTGACCATCGGGGTGCTGAAATTCGGCACGGTCAGTTGGGAGCTGGATGTCATCCGCCACCACCGGCTGGACGAGGCCGCCGGCTTCGAGCTGAAGCTGATGGAGCTGGCGAGCGGCCAAGCGGCGCAGATCGCCCTGCAGGGCGGCGCGGTCGACATGATCGCCAGCGACTGGCTGTGGGTGGCCCGCCAGCGCGCGGCGGGGGCCGACCTGACCTTCATCCCCCATTCCGCGGCGGTCGGCGCGCTGATGGTGCCGGCGGCCTCCCCCATCGCCTCCGTCGCCGACCTGAAGGGCCGACGCATCGGCGTCGCCGGAACCCCCATCGACAAGAGCTGGCTGCTGCTGAAGGCGCTTGCCCGCGACCGCTACGCGCTCGACCTCGACGCTGCGGCGACACCGGTCTTCGCCGCCCCGCCCCTGCTCAACCAGAAGGCCGCGACGGGGGAGTTGGACGCCGTGCTGAATTTCTGGCCCTACGCCGCCCGCCTCCAGGCGGCGGGGATGCGGACGGTCATCGGGGTGGACGGAATGATGCGGGACCTCGGCCTGTCGGCCCAGGTGCCGGCGGTCGGCTTCGTCTTCCATGAGGGATGGGCCAGGGCCAACCCGGCGGCGCTCGACGCCTTCGTCGCCGCCTCGCGCAAGGCCAAGGCGATCATGGCGCGATCGGACGCGGAGTGGGACCGGCTGCGCCCGCTGATGAAGGCGGAGGACGAGGCGACCTGGGCGGCGCTGCGCGACCAGTTCCGCGCCGGCATCCCGCAGCGCTGGACGGAAGAGGAGCGGGAGGCCGCGGCCAGGCTCTACGGGTTGATGGCCAAGCTCGGCGGGCGGGAACTGGTGGGCACCGCCATGGCCCTGCCGGACGGCACCTTCTGGCCGGGAGTCCGCTTCTGATGCGGTGGCGGCGGCTGGCCCCGGTCCTGTCGCTGGCTCTGCTGGTCGGGCTGTGGGCCGTCGCCGCCGAACTGGCCGCCAGCCGCAGCCTGCCCGGCCCCGCCGCCGTGATGTCCGTCCTGGTCCGCGAGGCGGCGGACGGCGCGCTGTTCCATCACCTGGGGATCACGCTGGCGCGCATGGCCGCGGCCTTCGTCATCGCCATGTCCATCGGGTCGGCGCTGGGCATTCTGCTCGGCCGCTCGGCGACGGCGGACCGGCTGTTCGGGCTGTGGCTGACCGTGTTCCTGAACATCCCGGCGCTGGTCGTGATCGTGCTCGCCTATGTCTGGTTCGGCCTGACCGAGGCGGCGGCGGTCGGCGCGGTCGCCGTCAACAAGATCCCCAACGTCGTGGTCGTCCTGCGCGAAGGGACGCGCGCCATCGACGAGCAGTATGTCGAGATGGCGCGGACCTTCCGCATGGCGCGGTCGGACGTGCTGCGCCATGTGCTGCTGCCCCAGCTCACCCCTTACTTCGCCGCGGCGGCGCGGTCCGGCCTTGCGCTGATCTGGAAGATCGTGCTGGTGGTCGAGCTTCTGGGCCGCAGCGACGGGGTGGGATTCCAGATCCACCTCTACTTCCAGATGTTCGATGTGGCCGGCATTCTTGCGTACACCGTCGCCTTCGTGGCCGTCGTCCAACTTCTCGAGCTGTGCGTCCTGCAACCCGTCGAGCAGCGGCTCACCCGCTGGCGGCCGGTGCGCGCTGAGGCTTGAGATCCGCTCCAAACGCTTCGCCGGGCGGGAGGTCATCCGCGGCCTGTCGCTGACGGCCGCGCCGGGCGAATTCCTGGCGCTGGTCGGCCCGTCCGGCTGCGGCAAAACGACGGCGCTGACCATCGCCGCCGGGCTGGACCGTGATTTCGACGGAACGCTCGACTTCGGCGGGCCGGAGCCGGTGCTCGGCTGCGTGTTCCAGACGCCCCGCCTGCTGCCCTGGCGCACGGTGCGGCAGAACGTGGCGCTGGTGCTGCCCAAGGCGCGGCGGAGCGACGGGACGGCGGAGCGCTGGCTGGCCGCCATGGGGCTGGAGGCGGTGGCCGACGAATATCCGGGCCGCCTGTCCGGCGGCATGGCGCGGCGGGTGGCCCTGGCCCGCGCCTTCGCGGTGGAGCCCGGCCTGCTGCTGATGGACGAGCCCTTCGTCTCGCTGGACGAGCCGACGGCGCAGCGGATGCGCGCCCTCCTCGCCACGATGCTGGAGCGTTCCCCGGCCACCGTGCTGTTCGTCACCCACAATTTGCGCGAGGCGATCCAGCTGGCCGACCGCATCCTGGTGATGGCTCCCGGTCCGACGCGGGTGGCTGCGGAGGTGCCGCTGGAAACGCCGCGCGCCTTGCGCGACGACGCGCTGGTCGAGCGCGTGCGGGCGGAGCTGCTGGTCCGGCCCGATCCGGCCTTCCGGCTGATCGCCTGACTCTTTCGCCGAACCTGTGAAGCGGCTCACACCCGCCGCCACCCGCCGGGCGCAGTCTGTCCCGCTGCGACGAAACCGGCGGAGACGACCATGCGCACCCTGTTCTTTCCTCTATTGTTGCTGGGCGCCGGCCTGGCGCTCCTGTCCGGCGCGGCGCGCGCCGGGGAAATCGTGATCCTCGACCAGCACGGTTCCGGCCCCAACCACGCCGACCGGGCTCGCGATCGGGTGATCATCGGCGATCCCGTCACCGGGTCGTCCATCGTCATCATCGAACGGACGACGCGCGACGAGGAGCTGGGGCGGCGCGACCCCGGCCTGGAGGCCCGGCGCGCCGTGCGCAAGGCCGAGGCGAAACGGCGCAGCAAGGACAAGGACTGGTCGGACTGGGCGGAATTCGACGGCCACGCCCTGGACGGCTTCGGCTGGCTCGACAGCCCCGTGCCGCTCGGCTTCGGGCGGGGCGATCCGGGACAGGAGGCGGCGCGCGCCGCCGCGGACGCGCGGCGGATGCGGAACCGCTGAACGGTTGAGGCTGAACGGAAAAAGGCCCGCCCGGTCAGATGCCGAAGCGGGCCTTTTCCAGTTGCAGGCGGTTGGCGAAGACCACGGCCTGGGTGCGGCTGTAGACCTTCAGTTTTTGCAGGATCGCCGAGACGTGGGCCTTCACGGTGGTTTCCGTGATGCTCAGCTCATAGGCGATTTCCTTGTTCAGCTTGCCGGTGCCCAGCATCTCCAGCACGCGGAGCTGCTGCGCCGTCAGGGTGGACAGGCGGCGGGCGATCTCCGCCGTCTCCTCGTCCTCCGCCGCGGCCCCCTCCTCGACCGAGGCGGGCAGATAGACCTCCCCGGCCAGGATCTGGCGCAGCGCGCCGGCGATGGCGTCCCGCGGCGTCGATTTCGGGATGAAGCCGGCGGCGCCGCAGCGCACCGCCTCCAGCATCACCTTGCGGTCCTCGTGCGCCGAGACCACGGCGACGGGGATGGCCGGGAAGCGGCGGCGCAGGGCGATCAGCCCGGTCAGCCCGTTCATGCCCGGCATGTTGAGGTCGAGCAGGACGAGGTCCGGCTCCCCCTTGCCGCTGTGCATGGAGTCGAGGATGGAGATGGTTTCGTCCAGGCAACCGGCCTCGTGGATCTCCTGCGCCTGGCAGGAATAGAGGACGGCGCTGCGCAGGGCGTCGCGCACCAGCGGATGATCGTCCGCGATCAGAATTCGGCTCATGGCGTGGTTCCCACGCTCATCGTTTCGGGGCGTTTCCGAGAGAGATCATGCCGGACTGTTCAAGAATGCGCAAGGACGGGAACGGGTATTCCCCAAAACAGCCGATCGTAGGCAATTCCGTTCCACATCCTGCTCCAAATCCTGTTGCAAGCGGTTCGCAAGAAAAGGCGGCCCGAACCCTTCGGGCCGCCTTTCCTGATGCGGTCACGGCACGGGGTTTCCGTGTCAGGCCTTCGGCAGCTTGAAGACCCAGAGGGAGCCGCCCTGGTTGATGTCCTTGACCAGCTTGGCGACGTCGCCGCCCCACAGCGGCACCGCACCGCCCCAGCCGGAGACCACGGCCACATACTGCTCGCCGTCCTGTTCCCAGGTGACCGGGGAGCCGACGACGCCGGAGCCGGTGTTGAACTTCCAGACCTCCTTGCCGGACTTGGCGTCGAAGGCCTTCAGATAGCCCTCCGGCGTGCCGGTGAAGACGAGGTTGCCGCCGGTGGTCAGCACGCCGCCCCACAGCGGCGCCGGGTTCTTGTATTCCCAGACGATCTTGCCGGTCTTCGGGTCGATGGCGCGCAGCGCGCCGATGTAGTCGTCGTAGAGCGGCTTGATGGTGAAGCCGGCGCCCAGATAGGCGGCGCCCTTCTTGTAGGTGATCGGCTCGTTCCAGATGTCCATGCCCCACTCGTTGGCCGGGACGTAGAACAGCTCAGTCGCCGGGCTGTAGGCCATCGGCATCCAGTTCTTGGCGCCGAGGAAGGCCGGAGCGGCGAAGACCGACGTGCCCTTCTCGGCGCCGACGGGGGTGCCCGGACGGTTGTCGTCGTTGTAGACCGGCCGCCCGGTCTTCAGGTCGATCTCCTTGGCCCAGGTGATCTTGGTCACGAAGGGCGAGGCGCTGAGCAGCTTCCCGTTGGTGCGGTCAAGCACGTAGAAGAAGCCGTTGCGGTCGGCCTTGGCGCCGGCCTTGATGGTCTGCCCGTCCTTCTTCAGGTCGAAGGACACCAGCTCGTTCACGCCGTCGAAATCCCAGCCGTCGTGCGGCGTGGTCTGGTAGTGCCACTTGATGTCGCCGTTGGCCGGGTCGATGGCCAGCGTCGAGGAGGTGTAGAGGTTGTCGCCCGGACGCAGGTGCGAGTTCCAGGGCGCCGGGTTGCCGGTGCCGAAGAACAGCGTCTTGGTCTCTGGGTCGTAGGTGCCGCCCAGCCAGGTCGCGCCGCCGCCGGTCTTGTAGAGATCCCCCGACCAGCTGGCGTTCATCACGCCGGTCATGGTCGATTCCTTGCCGTTGAGGGTGCCCATGTTGCCCTCGATGGTCGGACGCTGCCAGACCAGCTCGCCCGTCTCGGCGTCGCGGGCCTCGACCATGCCGATGATGCCGAACTCGCCGCCGGAATTGCCGGTGATGACCTTGCCGTCGACGATCAGCGGGGCGGCGGTCGCCGAATAGCCGGCCTTGTAGTCCTCGATCTTCTTGGACCAGACGACCTTGCCGGTGTCCTTGTTCAGCGCGACCAGACGGGCGTCCAGCGTCGCGAAATAGATCTTGTCCTTGTAGAGCGCGGCGCCGCGGTTCACCACGTCGCAGCAGGGCATGATGCCTTCCGGCAGGCGGTGGTCGTACTGCCACTTCTTCTGGCCGGTCTTCACGTCCACGGCGTAGAGGCGCGAGTAGGAGCCGGTGACGTAGATCGTGCCGTCATGGATGAGCGGCTGCGACTCCTGCCCGCGTTGCTTCTCGCCACCGAAGGAGAAGGACCACACCGGCACCAGCCCCTTGACGGTGTCCGGGTTCAGCTTGTCGAGCGGGCTGAAGCGCTGCGCCTGGGGACCCATGCCGTAGGTCAGGACGTCGCCCGTCGACTTGGCGTCGTTCAGCAGGTCGTCGTTGCTCGGCCCGCCAGCGACCGGCGCGGCGGCCAGCGCGGGGCCGCTCAGGCCAAGGCCGGCGGCCATGGCGCTTGCAAGAAGGCAGGTGCGGAAGAGACGCTTCATGGTGCGGGTACCTCCCAGGGGAATGGACAGCCGGAGTCGCGGGCAGAGATCATGCGCAGACGAATTGGCGGAACCCGCCCGCTTCGTCCGCCCGGCCTCGGCTTCTTTTCGGAACAATCAGGGGTTCGACGCGGGGCGACGCGGTATTGCGAAGCCCTTATCCTTTTGACAGTAAAGCAGTTTACCGGCGCCCTGGATGGGGTCCATTGGCAAATAGTAGGATGGGCGGAGCGTTCTGCTGGACGACGGGAACCGTTTCATTACGAACGGCTTTAATTGACCCGCGGCAGCACGGCCTTCTCGATCCGCGGCCAGAGGTGGGAGACCGAGCGCCGATACTCCTCACGGAGCACGCCCATCCCGGCGAAGCGCTCGGGGATCGGCGCGTCGAGCAGCTCGGCCATGTCGGCCCCGGCCTCCGCCCGCTCGCGCAGGCTACGGCCCAGCCAGGTCAGCCAGTCGCGGGTCTGGGCGATGGCCGCCGTGTCGGAGCGGATGCGCCCGTGGTTGGGCACCAGAACCGTCACCTTCAGCGCGTCCAGGGCATCCAGTGCCGCCAGCCATTGGCCGATGTCGGCGTGGGGCGTCGTCGGCGTCCGGTCGGAAAAGACGACTCCGCCGGCGAACAGCACGCCCGTCGTCTCGTCCAGAATGGCGAGGTCGGCGGCGGTGTGGCCCTCCAGCGGGATCAGCCGCAGCCGGTGCGCGCCGAAGACGACGGTGGAGCCATAGACCGTCTCGGTCGGGACCAGCGGCTCGGTGCCGCGCATCCAGTCGCCGACGAGGCGGTACATGTTCTCGGTCATCCCCTGCCCCTCGGCCTTGATGCCCTCGATGGTGCCGGGGAGGGCTGCGATGGGCACGTCGGCGAAGGCGCGGTTGCCCAGCCAATAGTCTGGATGGAGGTTGCTGATGAAGACCTTGCGGATCGGCTTGTCGGTGACCGTGGCGATGGCCGCGCGCATCTCCTCGCCGAAGCGGCGCGACGGGCCGGTCTGGATCACGATCACCCCGTCGTCGGTCACGATGAAGCCGGGGTTGAGGATGTTGCCGCCGTTGGTGCGGGTGAAATGCTCCCGCGTGCCCTCGAAGACCCAGGTGTCCGGCGCGATGGCGACGGGCTTCAAATTATAGGTCAGCGGGCCGGCGGCCCAGCCTGGCGCGGCGGAGACGACCAGCAGGAGAAGGGCGAGAAGCGCTCTCATGGCAGCGCTCCCTGCACCCAGGGGAGCGGGATGGCCGCCTTGACCTCGCCGCCCTGGTTGTCGCGCCCGTCGAGCGTCAGGCTGCGCGCGCCCGCTGCGGGCTGCACCTCCAGCGTGAAGACGGGGTTCTCCGACAACGGTTCCGCCGTCTGCAGCCGGGCCAGCGCCCGCCCGTCGGCGTCGCGCAGGGTCAGCGCCTCGATGAAATAGGCGGGGATGCCGGCGACCAGACCGGTGTCCATGGGATGGCGGACGAGGAAGCGGACGCGCGTCGCCTTGTCCCCACCGGCGCCCTCACCGGCCGGCGCCCAGGCGCGGCCCTGAACCTCCCCCACATGGTCGGCCCAATCGGCGGCGGCGTAGGTCGCGGGCGGCGCGGTGCAGCCGCCGCCCGCCGCGTCGAGCAGCTTGCCGCCGATGTGCCACACCCCGTCCGGCGTGCGCGCGGCGGCGCGCAGCGGCGTGGCCTGCTGCACCTTGAAGCGCGTGGCGATCACCGGCTTCGCCGCCAGCGGCTGGAAGCGCAGGATGACCGGAAAGGGGTTGAGGTCGGCGAACAGCACCATCTCCTCGACCGCGCCGAGCGCCGTGGCGTCGGCCATCACCGGGACGGCGGCGGCGTTCTCGGCTTTGTCGGGGGCGGTGACGGTCACGCGGTCGTCGAATTGCACGGGGGCCGTGCCGAACAGCTCCGGCCGCAGCACGTCCCACATAACCGAGGCCAACGGGTCGGCGGGGTCCGGCGGGCCGGCCACAGCCTGGACGGACAGGGCTGGGCCGGAGAGCGCGGCCAGGAGCGCAAGGACATTCAGAACGGTCTTCACCTTTGGTCCCTCCCGATTCTTGACAGCCTTTTTGCCTCCACAGCCTTTGCCCCCTCCCTAACCCTCCCCCGCCTTTGGCGAGGGAGGGAATTTGGGCAGAAGCGGCGGCAGTCCCCTCTCCCGCAAAAGCGGGGGAGGGCTAGGGAGGGGGCCGCGGAGCCCTACTCCACCGGAATCGCGTTGTGAGTCACCCCGTGCTTCCGGAAAATCTCCGGCAGCGTCCCGTCCTCCAACATCGCGGTCACCGCGTCGCCCACCGCGTAGGCGAGGTCGCGGGAGTTCTCCTTCACCGCCATGCCGATGTCCCAGCTCGACGCCATCATGCCGGGAAAGGTCACGGGCGTGATCGGGAAGCCGGCGGCGCGGTCACCCAACGCGGCCTCCACCTGGCTCTGCGTCGCGACGACGGCGGCGACGTCGCCCTTGACCAGGGCCTCGACCGCCTCGGGGATCGTCATGAAATGGACCAGACGCTCGCGCAGCCGCCCGCCGAAGGCTCCCAGCAGGTAGAAGTCGGGGATGCTGTCGATCTCCACCCCCACCGGCTCGTCGGGCAGGGAGGCCAGCATCGGCTGGGTCATGCGCATCGGGTTGCGGGCCAGCGCGAAGCCCTCCCGCTGGTAGGGGCCGAACAGCACGGCCTCCGGGTTGCGCAGCGCGAACTCCTTCTGATAGGGCACATGCATCATCACGTCGGCCACGCCGCCCCCGACAACCGGGCCGCGCCACACCGCGTTGCGTAGGTCGTCCGACACGGTTTCCCCGGCGGTCAGCTCCATGAACTCGACGCCGACGCCCAGCCGCCCGGCGATGGCGCGGGCGAGGTCAACGTCCACGCCGACCAGGGCGCCGCCCTTGCGGTGGGAGAAGGGCGGGTTGTCGCGATAGACCGCGACCATCAGCCGCCCGGCGGCCACAACATCGTCCAACGGGCGCGCGCCGGCGCGCCGGGGGAGAACCCCGGCGGCCAGCGCGGCGGCGGCGAAGGACAGCAGGTGGCGCCGCGTCGGGAGCGCCTTCGCTCCAAGCGCCTTCGTTCCAAGCACCGTCATTCCTCGTGCACCGTCTCCAGCCACGACCGGATGGCCCACAGCGCCTCCTGCCCCAGCGCCTCGCCGAAGCGCGGCATGTAGGTGACGCCGTTGCGGATCGAGCCGTTGGTCACCCGCTCCTTGAACCACTCGTCCCCGGCGTCGCCCTTCTCCAGATAGCGCAGGTCCGGGGCGATGCCGCCCGACACCGCGCCCAGCCCGTGGCAGCGCGCACAGTTCTGGTTGAAGGCGGAGGCGCCGATCTCGATCGCCCGCGGGTTGCCGCGGTAGGGGTTCGCGTCGCGCCAGTCCTCGCCCAGCTTGTCGAGGCCGGTGGTGTCCACGGCCTGGGGCGTCACGTCGCCATGGGCGAAGGCCGCCGTGGGGACAACCGTGGAGGCGACGGCGGCCGCGCCGGTCAGGAAACCGGCCACTGCAAGCCGGAGAAGCCGTGCGTTCATAAGGGGCGTCCTCATTCAGAGAAGATGCGAAGGGAGCGTTGTCCGTTGCCCCGGAGCATAGCGGGCGGTCCGCGACGCCAATAATTGGACTTTGGTAGCAACCGTGCGCGCCGGCCCCCGCGTTCGGACCGAAACGCCATTTTCCGCCCGCGCAATCGTACCAAAGTTGCATTCCGGGACGCCGCCCAGCGGGGATACCCTGGCCTCCCGAAACCGAGCGAGTGCAAACCCGCGATGCGTTTCAGCCTATGGTTACCCTCCTTGATGCAGATCGCCTTGCTGGCCGGCGGGCTGTGCGCCTCGCCGGCCGCCTTTTCGCAGGAAGCATCCGCAGACCTCTCGACCGTCCGCATCGCCTACCTGACGCAGGCGATCGAGCATCCCCCCGCCCTGTCCAACCTCGACGAACCGCCTGCCGACGAAGGATTGGCCGGCGCCCGTCTCGCCGTGGCGGACAACAACAGCACGGGCCGCTTCCTCAAGCAGCGCTTCGCGCTGGAGGCGGTGACCGTCCCTATCGACGGCGACCCGGCGCAGGCGCTGCGCGACCTCGCCGCCGCCGGGCACCGCATCGTCGTGCTGGACCTGCCCGGCGAGACGCCCGGCGCGCTGGCCCGCCTGCCGGAGGCCGCGAACCTGCTGCTGTTCAACGCCGGCTCCACCGACGACAGCCTGCGCAACGCGCTGTGCGCGCCCAACCTGCTGCACACCGCCCCCGACCGCGCCATGCTGGCCGACGCGCTGGCCCAGTATCTGGCGGTGAAGCGCTGGACGAAATGGCTGCTGATCGTCGGCACCCGGCCCGAGGACCGGCTCTACGCCGCCGCGGTGAAGCGGGCCGCCAAGCGCTTCGGCGCTGAAGTGGTGGAGGAGAAGACCTGGAGCGAGGACCACGACGCCCGCCGCACCGCCCAGGCCGAAATGCCGGTCTTCACCCAGGGCAAGCGGCACGACGTGGTGATCGTCGCCGACGAGATCGGCGATTTCGGCGACTACGTCCTGTACCGCACCTGGGAGCCGCGCCCGGTCGCCGGCACGCAGGGCCTCGTCCCCACCAACTGGCACCGCGCCCACGAGGCGTGGGGGGCCGCGCAGCTCCAGTCCCGCTTCAAGGCCGCCGCCCAGCGCACCATGCTGCCCCGCGACCACGCGGTCTGGGCGGCCATCCGCGCGGTGGGCGAGGCGGCGACCCGCACCCGCTCCACCGACCCCGCGGCGCTGGCCGCCCACATCCGCGGTCCGGACTTCACGCTGGCCGCCTTCAAGGGCGTGCCGCTGTCCTTCCGCAGCTGGGACGGGCAGCTCCGCCAACCGGTGCTTCTCGCCGCCGACCGCTCGCTGGTGTCCGTCTCGCCGCAGGACGGCTTCCTGCACCCCCGGACCGAACTCGACACGCTGGGCCAAGACCAGCCCGAAACGGGTTGCCGCCGCTGACCCATCTCCAACATTTCCGCCAAAGAGGACGTCGCCCCGATGACCACCGCCCGCTCCCTTCTCCTCGCCGCGCTGCTGGCCGGCTGCGCCGTCCCCGCCTTGGCGGAGACCGTCTATGTCTCGAACGAGAAGGACAACACCCTGTCCATCATCGACGGCGCGACGCTGACGGTGACGGAGACGGTGAAGGTCGGGCGGCGCCCCCGCGGCATCACGCTGAGCGCGGACGGCAAGCATCTCTACATCTGCGCCAGCGACGACGACACGGTGCAGGTGATGGACCTCGCGACCAAAAAGATCCTGCACAACCTGCCTTCGGGCGAGGACCCGGAGCTGTTCGCCCTGCACCCCGACGGCAAGCAGCTGTTCATCGCCAACGAGGAGAGCAACGTCGTCACCATCGTGGACGTGCCCAGCCGCCGCGTCGCCTATCAGGTGGATGTCGGCGTGGAGCCGGAAGGCATGGCGGTCAGCCCCGACGGCAAATGGGCGGTGAACACGTCGGAGACGACGAACATGGTCCATTGGATCGACACGGAGAAGCGCGCCGTCGTCGACAACACGCTGGTCGACGCCCGCCCGCGCTACGCCCAGTTCAGCAAGGACGGCGGCCGCCTGTGGGTGTCGGCGGAGATCGGCGGCACCCTGTCGGTGATCGACACGGCCGACCGCAAGGTGGCGCAGACCATCCGCTTCAAGATCAAGGGCGTGCCGCAGGACCGCATCCAGCCCGTGGGAATCAAGCTGACCGACGACGGGCGCTACGCCTTCGTGGCGCTCGGCCCGGCCAACCACGTCGCGGTGGTGGATGCCCAGACTTTCGCGGTGAAGGACTATCTGCTGGTCGGCCGCCGCGTCTGGCAGCTCGACCTGTCGCCCGACCAGAAGCGGCTCTACGCCACCAACGGCGTCTCGGGCGACGTGTCGGTGATCGACGTGGACAGCCTGAAGGTCGTCAAGTCGATCAAGGTCGGCCGCTACCCCTGGGGCGTCGCGGTGAAGGGCTGAGCCGTTGAAAGGATAAAGGCATGGCCGAACCGGCGCTGTCGGTCGAAGGGTTGAGCTACGCCTACGGGCGCGGAGCCTTCGCGCTGAAGGACGTATCGCTGGCGGTCGGGGCGGGGTCCTTCACCGCCCTGCTCGGCCCCAACGGGGCGGGCAAGACGACGCTGTTCGCGCTGATCACCCGCCTGTTCGAATCGCCGGGCGGCACCATCCGCATCGGCGGCGTTGATCTGCGGCGGGAGCCGGCCCGGGCGCTGGCCCGCATGGGGGTGGTGTTCCAGCAGCCGACGCTCGACCTCGACCTGACGGTGCGGCAGAACCTGCTCTATTTCGCCGCCCTGCACGGCATCCCCCGCCGCACCGCCGAGGCGCGGGCGCGGGAGTCGCTGGAGCGGCTGGGCATGGCAGAGCGCGTCGGCGAGACGGTGCGGGCGCTGAACGGCGGGCACCGCCGCCGGGTGGAGCTGGCCCGCGCGCTGCTGCACGAGCCGGCCCTGCTGGTGCTGGACGAGCCGACCGTCGGGCTGGACGTCCCGGCGCGCCGCGCCATCGTCGAGCATGTCCACGCGCTGTGCCGGGAACGCGGCATCGCCGTGCTCTGGGCCACCCACCTGATCGACGAGATCGGCGAGGGCGACCGCGTGGTGGTGATCCACCGCGGCCGGGTCCGCGCCGCCGGGCCGGTGACGGAGGTGAACCGCGCGACCGGGGCGGACACGCTGACCGAGAGCTTCACCCGGCTGACCGCGAAGGAGGCGGCGTGACGGCCTTCGCCCACAATTCCCCCGCCCATTATGCCCGCGCCCTCGGCGGGATCGTCGGGCGTGAGGTGCTGCGCTTCGTCCACCAGCGGGAGCGCTTCCTGTCGGCGCTGGTCCGCCCGCTGCTCTGGCTGTTCGTCTTCGCGGCGGGCTTCCGCGCGGCGCTGGGTATCGCCATCACCCCGCCCTACGAGACCTACATCCCCTACGAGGTCTACATCGTCCCCGGCCTTGCCGGGATGGTGCAGCTGTTCAACGGGATGCAAAGCTCGCTGTCGATGGTCTACGACCGCGAGATGGGCAGCATGCGGATGCTGCTGGTCAGCCCCCTGCCCCGCTGGTTCCTGCTGACGGCGAAGCTGCTGGCCGGGACGGCGGTGTCGATCCTCCAGGTCTACACCTTCCTCGCCGTCGCCTGGGTCTACGGGGTGCAGGCGCCGCCGCTCGGCTATCTCACGGTGCTGCCGGCGCTGGTGGTCAGCGGGCTGATGCTGGGGGCGCTGGGGATGCTGCTGTCCTCGGCCATCCGGCAACTGGAGAATTTCGCCGGCGTGATGAACTTCGTCATCTTCCCGACCTTCTTCCTGTCCACCGCGCTCTATCCCCTGTGGAAGATGCAGGAGGCCGGGGAGATTCTCTACTTCCTGTGCACCGTCAACCCCTTCAGCCAAGCGGTCGAGCTGATCCGCTTCGCGCTGTATCTGGACGTGAACCTGCCGGCGCTGGGCTGGACGGTGCTGGCGCTGGCGCTGTTCCTCGGCGGCGCGATCTACGGCTACAACCCGGCGCAGGGCTTCCTGGCGCGCAAGACCGGCGGGGAGTAGGAAGACCCCACCCTCACAGGAGGCTGCCGAACCCGTTGGTGATCGGGTAGCGGCGCTCGCGGCCGAACGGACGCCGGGTGATCTTCGGGCCGGGAGGCGCCTGGCGGCGCTTGTATTCGGCCCGATGCAGCATGCCCCAGACCGCGTTCACCACCTCCGGCGCGTGGCCGCGGGCGACGATCTCCGCGACGCCCAGCTCCTCCTCGATCAGGCAGCGCAGGATGTCGTCCAGCGCCTCGTAGGGTGGCAGCGTGTCCTGGTCGGTCTGGCCGGGGCTCAGCTCCGCCGTCGGGGCCTTGACCAGCACCCGCTCCGGCACGACGCGGCCGGCCGGGCCGAGCGCGCCCTCCGGCACGTGCGCGTTGCGCCAGCGCGCCAGCGCGTAGACCGTCGTCTTGTAGACGTCCTTCAGAACGGCGAAGCCGCCGCACAGGTCGCCGTAGAGCGTGGCGTAGCCGACCGACATCTCCGACTTGTTGCCGGTGGACAGCACCATGGGGCCGAACCTGTTGGACAGCGCCATCAGCGTCACGCCGCGCGACCGCGCCTGGAGGTTCTCCTCGGTCACGTCCGGGTCGCGCCCCGCGAAGGCCGGCCGCAGCATCCGCTCGAACGCCTCCATCGCCGGCAGGATGGAAACGGTGTCGAGTCGGCAACCCAGCAGCTCCGCCGACTCCACGGCGTCCTCCTGGCTCTCCGGCGCGGTGTGGGGCGACGGCATCATCACGCCGTGCACCCGTTCGGCGCCCAGCGCGTCCACCGCGATGGCCGCCGCCAGCGCCGAGTCGATGCCGCCCGACAGGCCGAGGATGACGCCGGGGAAGCGGTTCTTGGCCACATAATCGCGCAAGGCCAGCACCAGCGCCGCGTAGATCGATTCCAACCCGTCCGGCGGGGCGACGCACTCCGTGTCGGCGCAGCTCCACACATCGTCCTCGCCACGCTCCCAGCGGGTGACCAGCAGATGCTCGGCGAAGGCGGGGGCCTGCGCGACCAGCCGGCAATCGGCGCCCAGCGCGAAGCTGGCGCCGTCGAAGACCAGCTCGTCCTGCCCGCCCACCTGATTGACGTAGAGCAGCGGCAGGCCGGACTCGGTGACCCGCCGCACGGCGAGCTGCACGCGCTGGTCGTGGTTGCCCAGCTCGAACGGGCTGCCGTTGGGAACCACCAGGATCTCCGCCCCGCTTTCCGCCAGCGTCTCGATCACGTCGGCGGACCACATGTCCTCGCCGATCGGAACGCCCAGCCGCACGCCCCGGACGTTGATCGGGCCGGGCAGCGGGCCGGGAACGAAGACGCGCTTCTCGTCGAAGACGCCGCAGTTCGGCAGGTCCACCTTGAAGCGGGTCGCCGCGATCCGCCCGCCGTCGAGCAGCAGGGCGGCGTTGTGGCGCTTGCCGCCGTCGCGCCAGGGCGCGCCGACCAGCAAGGCCGGGCCGCCGTCCGCCGTCTCGGCGGCGAGGTCACGCACCGCCTGTTCCACCACGTCCAGGAAGAAGGGCTTCAGCACCAGATCCTCCGGCGGGCAGCCGGTCACCGCCAGCTCCGGGCAGACCATCAGGTCGGCACCGCGCGCGGCGGCCTCCGCCCGCGCGGTGCGGATGCGCTCGATGTTGGCGGTGATGGCGCCGACGGTCGGGTTGATCTGGGCCAGCGCGATGGAAAGGCGGTCGGTCATGGCGGCGTCGTCCGGTTAGGCGGCGGATCGGCGATACCGTAGCAGCCGGAGGCGGAGGGCGGAAGCGGCGCACGGCCGCAGCGGAACCGCGCCACCGCACGCTGTGTTGCCGCAAGGACAGGACGCCAACAGAAGGATGACCGGCCATGCAACAGTCCGGGCAGGGTTCCGGTGCCACGACCTCCGTCTGGATGGACCGCGGCGGGGCGGCGATGCCCGCGGGGACGGTCGCCCCCACCGCCGCGGCGCTGGGCGTCCTGACGCCGGACGTGATCGTCGTCGGGGCGGGCATCGCCGGGGTGACCACCGCCTATCTGCTGCAGCGCTCCGGCAAGTCGGTGCTGCTGCTGGACGACGGGCCGCCGGGCGGCGGCGAGACCGGGCGCACCACGGCGCATCTCTCCGACGTCATCGACGACCGCTTTACCGAGATGGAGCGGCTGCACAGCGAGTCCGGCGCCCGCATGGCGGCGGAAAGCCACGGCGCCGCCATCGACACCATCGAGCGGATCGCCCGCGAGGAGGGCATCGACTGCGGCTTCGCCCGGCTGGACGGTTATCTGATGCTGGCGCCGGGGCAGGACCCCGCCGGGCTGGACCGCGAGCGCGACGCCGCCCGCCGCGCCGGGCTGGACGATGTGGAGCGGTTGGACGCCCCGCCCATCCGGCATCCCGGCCCCTGCCTGCGCTTCCCCCGGCAGGCGCGCGTCCACGCGCTGGACTATCTGGCCGGGCTGACCCGCGCCTTCCTGGCGCGCGGCGGCGCGCTGGCCACCGGAGCGCACGTCTCCACGGTCCGGCAGGACGGCGAGCGCGTGCGCGTCGAGGCCGGACCGGATCACGCGCTGGTGGAGGCCGACGCGGTGGTCGTCGCCACCAACTCCCCGATCAGCGACCGCTTCGCCATCCATTCCAAGCAGGCGCCCCACCGCACCTACGCCATCTCGCTGCGGGTGCCGAAGGGCAGCGTGCCCGACGCCCTCTATTGGGACACGCTCGACACCTATCATTACGCGCGGCTCCAGCCGGAGGACGACCACGACCGGCTGATCGTCGGCGGCGAGGACCACAAGACCGGCGAGGCCCGCGACATGGCGGAGCGCTGGGCCGCGCTGGAGGCCTGGACGCGCGCGCATTTCCCCCAGGCCGGGGCGGTCGAGCACCGCTGGTCCGGGCAGGTGATGGAGCCCTTCGACGGGCTGGCCTTCATCGGCCCCGACCCGGCCTATGGCGGGCGGGTGTTCGTCGCGACCGGCGACAGCGGCATGGGGATGACCCACGGCACCATCGCCGGGCTGGTCCTGTGCGAGCTGATCCACGGCAGCGGCAGCCCGTGGGCCGCCCTGTACGATCCCGGCCGCAAGATGACCAACAAGCTCGGCACCTATCTGCGGGAGAACCTCGACGTGGCCCGCCACTTCCTGCCCTACGTGCAGGGGCCGGAGCTGGAAGGGGAGGACCGCATCCAACCCGGCCAGGGGGCGGTGCTGAAATCGGGCGTCTGGCCCATCGCCGTGTTCCGCGACGAGACGGGGGCGCTGCACCGCCGCTCGGCCATCTGCCCCCACCTGAAATGCGTGGTGCGCTGGAATCCCGGCGAGCGGAGCTGGGACTGCCCCTGCCACGGCTCCCGCTTCGCGGTGGACGGGACGGTCCTGAACGGTCCGGCCACCCAACCCCTTGCGCCCGTGGAGGACTCCGCAAGCAAAAACTGATAAAATCCTTCGAAACCGAAGAGTTTCGACCGGGCGTTGCAGGAGCCCTGCGACGAATTAACCTGTGGTAAAGGACTCCGGTAGGATCATACCCTTACGGCGAAACGATCACGCGCGGGAGGCGGCGATGTATTACTCGGAGATGTCCGGACCGACAGGGACGACCAGCACGGTCCTGCAGCAGGCGAACAACGCCAAGAAGGCAACCGAGAGCAAGGCCGCGGACGGCGCCAAGGCCGCCGCCACGACCACCACCGACGCCGCGACTCCCGCGAAAAGCGCCAGCCCGGCCTACACGATCAGCCAGTCGATGGAAAACCTGCTCGACAACCTGTCCGGCAAGAAGCCGGCGGCGGGCGGCGACGGCGCCAACGCCGGTGCCGCGGGCGATGCGGCCACCGGCAACAAGACGGGCGCGCAGGCGATGGCTGACCGGGCCAAGCAGGCCGAGCAGATCATGCAGAAGGCGCTGGAGCAGTCCAAGGGCCTCTCCGGCCTGTTCGAGAAGGCCATCGACAACATGGCCGGCGACCTCGGCAGCCTGCTCGGCGGGCTGGGCATGTCGGACGACGACGTGAAGGGCGCCGTCGGCGATTTCGGCAGCGCCATGAAGGACAAGCTGAAGTCCATGGACTTCAGCCAGATGGGCATGAGCATGGAGGAAGCCCGGTCCCAGTGGTCGATCGAGTCCCGGGGCATGGAGCTGACCATCCAGGACGGCGACAAGTCGGTCCGCATCTCCTTCGCCAAGTCCACCCTGGACTTCACCCGCGAGGACCGCGGCCTGTCGGCCACGCTGAACGCGGACGGTTCGGGCAGCGCCATGTTCTCCGCCGCCACCACCAAGGTGTCCGGCAAGGCCACCGGCATGATCGTCCGCGCCAACGGCTTCAGCGACGACGAGATCAAGGGCGTCCTGGAAAAGCTGAACGGCATGGCCGCGAAGGGTGGAATGAGCGGCCTCGGCGCCCTGACTCCGACCAAGAGCGCCGACGGCGTGATGCACCTGAACCTCGACCTGTCGCAGCCCATCGCCGGGCTGACCGACGGCAGCAGCGCCGCCAAGGGCGCCGCCGCGGCGGACGCCCTCCAGAAGGTCGACATCACGGCGTGACGGGTCGCGGGCTCTTCTCCCGGAAAGGGCGCCCGCAAAAGGGGTGCGATCTGTGATAACGGGGGCCGGCGCTTGCCGTCGAGCCGGCTCCCTGTATAGAAGCGGCTTTCGCTGTTTCGGAGATCCGCTTCCCCATGACCGACCGCCCCACGACCGACCGCGACGCCGTCCTGGCCGCGAACCGGGCTTTCTACCAGGCCTTCACCGGGCGTGACTTTCCCGCCATGGACCGGCTGTGGGCCTCCCGCCTGCCCGTGTCCTGCATCCATCCCGGCTGGACCATCCTGTTCGGCCGGGAGGCGGTGGTGTCGAGCTGGCAGGACGTGCTGCGCTCCCCCCGCGGCCCGGCGGTGCAGGCGCGCAACGAACGCGTCAGCCTGTACGGCGACACTGCGGTCGTGCTGTGCGAGGAGATCGTGGGAGACGCCGTTCTGGCCGCGACCAACCTGTTCGCGCGCGAGGACGGCGAATGGCGGCTGGCCCACCACCAGGCCGGACCGGTCGCCGAGCCGGCCTCGCAGATCCTGACGCCTCCCGACCGCCCGCCGCCCGGCGGCCTGCTGCACTGACCGCGGCTCCTCCTTCCCCTCGCGCCTTCAGCGGCGCTCCGCCGCCCTCTCCAGCTGCCAGATCAGGTCGCCCACCACCCGGTCGGCGGCGACTCGCTCCGGATCGCTGTTGGTCAGGGCCACCGCGGCCCAGCGGTGGGCGCGTGAGAAGGCGATGTAGGCGTTGAAGCCGCCGGTGGAACCGGAATGCCAGAGGATCGGCGTTCCGTCCGCCGCCCAGGCGACGAACCAGCCCAGCGCCATCGCCCCCTGCCCCAGCGCCCCCGGATCGCGCAGCGCCCGCCCGTCCACCTGCACCGACTGGGCGAGCGCCAGCGTCGCGGCGGTGTCGCCGTCGCAAGCGGTCTTTCCCAGGCCGGCGCAATCGCCCATGTTGGCGCGCAGCCAGCGCAGCAGGTCGTCGGCGGTGGAGTAAAGGCCGAAGGAGGGCTGCATGGCCGGCGCCTCCCAGTCCGGCACCACCTGCCCGCGGGCGTGGCCCACCGCCTTGCGGGCGCGCTGCCCGGCCGTGGGCGCCAGGGTGGTGTCGGTCATTCCGAAGCGGTCGGTGACCACCCGTTTCAGCAGCGTCTCGTAGGGAATGCCCGACGCGGTGGACAGCGCCTCCCCCAGCACCGCCATGCCGACGTTGGAGTAGCGGAAGCGCGTGCCCGGCGGCACCGTCAGGCTGAAGCCGGACAGCCACGCCCCCACCTCCTCCCGCGTCAGCGGCTTGTAGGGGTTGCGCGGGTCCTCCAGCCGGCTCCAGGAGAAGCGCGGAGTCTCCGGCACGTTGGGCAGCCCCGCCGTGTGGGTGGCGAGGTCGAGCAGGCGGATCGGCGTGCCGTCGAAGTCCGGGGCGTGGACCGGCTTGGGCAGGTGGCGGGCCAGCGGATCGGTCGGGGCGACGCGCCCGGCGCGGATCAGCTCCGCCAGGATGGTGCCGGTGAAGGGTTTGGTCAGCGAGGCGATCTGGAACAACGTGCGCCCGTCCGGCGGGCCGCCATCGGGCCGCCCGCTGTCGCCGCGCCCGACGACGAGGCTGCGCCCGTCGTGGATCACCCCGACGACGATGCTGCCCGCCCCCGCCTCCTCAAGACGGCGGTCGGCCAACGCCGTCACCGCCTCCCGAAGACGGTCCGGAGGCACCGCGTCCGCCGGGGCCGGGGCCGTCGCCCAGACGGTGAGCGCAAGAAACGACACGACACCGAGCACCGGCCCCCGCATCCCCACCCTCCGTCATCGGCGCGCGGAATGGGCGCGCTTGAGGGAAGAGTGGGAAGCCGTCCCGCCCGCGGGTACGCCCGCGGACGGACATCACGCCAACGGAGCAGGCCGCGCCGGGCGGGTTAGACCGGTGAGGCCCCGCCCACCCGGCCGAAATCTACCCGGCCAATTTCTGCTCGGCCAATTTCTGCTCGGCCAATTTTTACTCGGTCGGAATTTCCGCCAGCGGCGGGCGGCGGTCCTTGACGATGGTCAGCGGCACGTCGTCGGCGGCGATCTCGATGATCGGCTGGCCGCCCAGCAGGCTGGGGCACTGCTTGACCTGGGTGAAGGCCATGAAGAAGTCGGCCTTGCGCCAGTCCATCCCGGTGCCGTTGACCAGCTTCAGCCAGGGCGGCAACTCGAAGCGCACGGCCAGCGTGTTGCCGCAGACCGACAGGGTGTACTGGCGCGGCGGCGCCTTGCCGCCGTTCTCACGCTCCACCAGGGCGACCAGCTCGGCCAGCGCCTCGTGCTGGGAATTGCCCCAGTAATCCAGCTCGAACCGGCCCTCGGCGCCCTTCAGCCCACCGGTGAACTGGTTGTAGTAGACGTACTGGTTCGGGTGCATGGCGCCGAGCTGCCACGCGTACAGCACGGCCACCGCGATGGCCGCCGCCCCGTACGCCTGCCCCGTACGCCGGCCCAGCGCCTCGGCCCCGCTCCACAGCCGGTCGAAGGCGATGCCGGCCAGCACCGCCATCGGCGGCGCCACGAACAGAAAATGGCGGATGCCGTTGTAAACGGACGGGCGCATCAGCATGAACAGGATCACCGGCAGGAAGGCCGCCAGCGCCAGCGGCACCCAGCGCACCGCGCCGAAGGCGCCGTCCACGCTCCGCCAGCCGCCGCGCACCACCCACAGGGCGGCCAGCGCCACCGCGGCCAGGGTGCCCAGCAGCACCGCCTCCGGCAGCTTCACCCCCAGATAGACCGGCAGGTAGAGCGCCGGCGGGGCGGCGGAGCTGACCATCTGCCCCATGAACAGCGTCTGGATGTCGATGGGGAAGTGCGAGACGACGCGCAGCGCCTCCAGCGGGTTCAGCGGCTTCTGCACCGCCCAGGGCCAGAACAGCGCCATCACCGCGTAGGCCAGCGGAATCGCCGGCAGCAGCGGCGGCACGGAGCGCCGGACGACGCCGAACGCCGGCCGCAGCCCGCCCTGCCACGCCACCAGCACCACATAGAGCGCCAGCGCCACGGCGAGGTAGAAACCGGCCAGCACCCCGCCCACCCGGATCGACAGGGTCAGGCCCAGCGCCAGCCCGAACTTCAGCACGGCGCTGCGGCGCGGGGCCGGCATCTGGCCGATGATCCGGGTGGCGAAATAGAGCGTCCACACCATGCCCGCGGCGAAGGGCACGTCCTTGGTGTTGTTGAACATGGCGCCGTAATAGACGCCCGACAGCGCCAGCAGCGCCGCCGCCAGGAAGCCCGCCCGCGGCCCGGCGAGGAGCCGGGCGTAGCGCCAGCAGCCGGCGATGCCCAGCACCCCGACCAGCGCGCAGAGCAGGTGGCGCGTCTCGTACTCCTCGAAAGGCGAGATCGGGACCAGCAGGGCGGTCACCAAGTCGAACAGCCCGCCATACAGGTACAGGTCCTTGAAATGGAAGGCCGACCGGTCGGTGAAGCCGGACAGGTAGAAGGACAGCAGCTTCTTGCCGTAGATGTGCTGCACCTCCTCGTCGGTGCTGATCCCGTAGTTCCGGAAGGTCAGCGCGGCGAGGATGATCAGGCACAGCAGAAGCGCGCGCGCCATGTCGTCCCACAGGGCGCCGGCGCGGCGCTGCGACAGGGCGCCCGCCGGGGGCGTCGCCCCGAGGGATTTCAGGCCGATCGGCGGCATCAGACTCATGAAGGGCGGTCCTCGCTTCCGGGCCGGCGCCAAGCGCCCGCATTGGCCCCCGGATTGACCGCTTGATTGGGTGCGGGAGCCGCAGCCTCGTCCTCGAAGCCATGCGCGGAGCGGACGATGTAGAGGGGGCGCCCCTTCACCTCGTTGAACACGCGGCCGAGATAATCGCCGATGACGCCCAGCGTGACGAGCTGGATGCCGCCCATGAACAGCACCGCGGCCAGCAGCGATTCATAGCCGGGCACGTCGATGCCGTAGATCAGGGTGCGCAGCAGGCGCATCAGGATGTAGACGAAGGCGAAGCCGGAGATCGCCATGCCCACCAGGCTCCACACCCGCAGCGGGAAGGTGGAGAAGGCGGTCAGCCCGTCGAAGGACAGGCTGAGCAGCTTCAGGAATCCCCATTTGGTGTCGCCGCCGGCGCGCTCCCCCTGCTGGTAGGGGATGCTGGCCTGACGGAAGCCGACCCAGGCGAAGATGCCCTTCATGAAGCGCGTGCGTTCCGGCATGCGGTTGATGACGTCGACCACCCGCCGGTCCATCAGCCGGAAGTCGCCGACCTCGCGCGGCAGCTTGACCTCCGACAGGTTGTCGAAGATCCAGTAGAAGGCGCGGGCGAACGCCCGGTGCTTCAGGCTCTGCCCAACCCGCGCGTGGCGCACGGCGACGACCACGTCGTAGCCCTCGCGCCATTTGGCGAGGAACTGGGGCAGCAGCTCCGGCGGGTGCTGCAGGTCGGCGTCCATCGGCACCACGGCGTCGCCGGTGGTGTGGCGCAGCCCGGCCGACAGGGCCAGTTCCTTGCCGAAGTTGCGCGACAGGTCGACCACCTTGACGCGCGGATCGGCGTCATGGACGTCCAGCAGACGGTCGAGCGTGTCGTCGCGGCTGCCGTCGTTGACGCAGACCACCTCCCAATCGGCGTCGAGCCGGTCGAGAACGGGCACCAGCCGCTCGAACAGCGCCGCGATGTTGGGGCCTTCGTTGTAGAAGGGGATCACCACCGACAGGCGCCCCCGCTTCGTGCGGGCGGAGCGCGACGGCTTCGGGACGGAAGCGGCATCGCCGGGGGTGGGAGCGGGTTTGGCTGCGGGGATGGCGGAAGCCGCCAGAGTGGGCGCGTCGGTCAGGGACATGGCCGGCCGTTGGGTCAGATGATCACGAGCCGGGTCGGAGGGGTCCAGGCAGGCGTCCCCGGCGGGGCGCTTCGCCCTTTGGCATATAGCACGATACATGTGGATGAGCAAAACGCCTCTATTGTGACCATCCACGGCCTAAGCCGTGACCAGCACACCGCTGGAACCGGCGCCGGAACGGTCCGTCGCTGGTGGGCTAACGCCACGGTCCCGACAAATATTCCAAGGCCCCGCGAAACCGCCAGAACCCGGAAGGATAAGGACATCCCCAAGCGTGCGCGGAGGGGGGCCATGCCCGTTTTCGGGGACCGGAAACCAGTTGGCACACTTAATGAATTGGTAAGCGGAGGCTGCCATGTTTTGTACCTAAACCATCAGCCTCATCCGGAGTTTTCCCGATCATGAGCCTGTTCAACCATCTTCGGGTCGGCACAAAGATCACCACGGCGAACGCCGGAGCCCTCCTCTTCCTGGTCGCCATCGGGGGCATCGGGGTCTATGCCCTGATGGACGCCAAGCACGGCTTCGCGACCTATCAGACCCTGGCCCGCCAGACCACCGAGGTCGGGCGCATCCAGGCGACGATGCTGGAGGTCCAGCTTCAGGCCAAGACCTTCCTGCTGACCGGCAGCGAGGAGGCCGCCCACACGGTGGACTCGCTGGCCGCCGACCTCGACGGGCGGATCGACGAGGCCAAGTCACTCTTCACCGAGCCGGCGCTGAACCGCACGGTGACCCAGATGGCCAACGAGCTGGACCAGTACCGCGAGGCCTTCACCCGGATCATGGAGTTCCAGGCGACCCGCAACGAGGCGGCGGCGGAGCTTGTGGACCTCGGGGCCAAGATGGAGAAGGCGCTGAGCGGCGTCATGGACAGCGCCTACGCCGACGGCGACACCGAGGCCGCCTATCAGGCGGGCATGGCGGCGCGGCACTTCCTGGCCGCCCGCAACGCCGTCAACCGCTTCCTGACCGACGGCTCGCCGGAGAGCGCCGACAGCTTCCGCAAGGATCTGCAGAGCGCCCGCGAGCGCGGCAACGCGATGCTCGCCAAGCTGACCGAGCTGGAGCGCCGCCGCGGCGCCTCGTCCTTCCTGGCCTACCAGCGCGTCTTCGCCACCCAGTTCGAGAAGGCGGTCGTCGCCACCACCAAGCGGGACGAGCTGGTCTCGCAGGTGCTGGAGACGCTCGGCCCGACCGTCAACGCGCGGGTCGAGCAGCTGCGCGACGCCAGCGCCCGCCAGCAGGCGGCGCTCGGCACCACCGCCACGGAGAACATCGACCGCGCCCGGACGATGACCACCGCCGCCGCCGCGGTCGCCGTCCTGCTCGGCCTGATCTCCGCCCTGCTGATCGGGCGCGGCCTGTCGCGGCCCATCGTCTCGATGACCGACACCATGACCCGGCTGGCCGGCGGCGACCGCCGGGTGGACGTGCCCGGCCTGGACCGCGGCGACGAGATCGGTGGCATGGCCAAGGCCGTGGAGGTCTTCAAGCACAGCCTGATCGAGGCCGACCGCATGGCCGCCGAGCAGGCCGCCGAGCATGAGACCCGCCGCGAGCGGTCGGAGCGCATCGACGCCCTGACCCGCGAGTTCGACCGCATGGTGATGGAGGTGCTGTCCCGCGTCTCCTCCGCCGCCACGCAGCTCAACAGCACGGCCCAGGGGATGTCGGCCACCGCCGAGCAGACCACCCGCCAGGCCAGCGCCGTCGCCGCCGCCTCCACCCAGGCCACCGCCAACGTGGAGACCGTCGCCGCCGCCGCCGAGGAGCTGTCCAGCTCGATCCAGGAGATCAGCCGGCAGGTCGCCCAGAGCAACAGCATCGCCGGTCAGGCGGTCAGCACCGCCGAGCGGACCGACGCCACCGTGCGCGGGCTGGTCGACGCCGCCCAGCGCATCGGCGAGGTGGTGCAGCTCATCAACGACATCGCCAGCCAGACCAACCTGCTGGCGCTGAACGCCACCATCGAGGCCGCCCGCGCCGGCGAGGCCGGAAAGGGCTTCGCCGTGGTGGCGAGCGAGGTGAAGAACCTCGCCAACCAGACCGCCAAGGCGACCGAGGACATCGCGGGCCAGATCGCCGGCATCCAGCAGGTCAGCCGCGAGGCCGCCGGGGCCATCGCCGAGATCGGCCGCGTGATCGGCGAGATCAGCCACATCTCCACCACCATCGCCGCCGCGGTCGAGGAGCAGGGAGCGGCCACCCAGGAGATCAGCCGCAACGTCCAGCAGGCCGCCCGCGGCACGCAGCAGGTGTCGGGCAACATCGCCGGGGTGACCCAGGCGGCGGAAGCCACCGGCGACGCCTCTCGCCAGGTGCTCGACGCCGCCGACGGGCTGAGCGGCGAGGCGGAGGGGCTGCGCGGCTTCGTCTCGCGCTTCCTGACCGACATGCGGGCCGCCTGACGGTTTCGTCTTCGCCCCTCCTCCATCCGATTGCGGTGGAGGAGGGGTTTTTCTTGCGCCGCCCCGGCCCTGTTGGGCAAATAGGGGTCATTGCGCACCCCGGACTGCTTTTCCCATCATGATCCTGACCCCGATCCCGGCCGAGACGATGCCGGAGGCCCTGGCGACCTTCGAGCGCCTGCTGGCCGGCAAGCCCCTGCCGCTCGCCGCCTTCCGGCGCATCGCCGCGACTTGGCCGGTGCCCGGCGGCGTCGACACGCCGGAGCAGCGCGCCGAGGCGGTGCGGCTGGCCCACGCCCACGGCATCGGCACGCTGGACGAGCCGCCGAACGCCTCCTTCATGTGGGATGGCGACGTCATCCGCACCGACGTGGAATCGACGGTCATCGTGCATGAGGTCGCCCACTGGCTGGTCGCCGCGCCCGAGCGCCGCGCGCTCTACGACTTCGGCCTGGGGCCGGGTCCGGAAACGACGCTGCGCAAGGAGGCGCGCAGCCAGCAGAAGCTGACCTTCGAGGAATGCATGCACGAGGAGCAGCAGACCTCCCTGCTCGGCGTGCTGTGGGAGGCCGAGTTGGGCCAGCCGGCGATCCTCGCCTTCCTGGAGCAGAACTGGATGGAACGCTGGGAGCGGGAAAGCACCGCCGCCTTCTTCATCCGCCATGTCGAGGAACTCTTCACCCGCGGCCTGATCGACGCCGAGGGCCGCCCGTCCACGGCGCGCGCCTGGGCGGACAAGCGGGCGGACGAACGGATGCGGGCCGCCTGATCTTTGCGCTGCCCATAAATCAATCATAATCCCCTGGAGGCTGGACCGTCATGACCCGCAACCTGCTTACGCTGACCTCCGCGCTGGCCCTGCTCGCCACCCCGGCGGCGGCGGACACGCTGAAGATCGGCATGATCACCACCCTGTCCGGCCCCGGCGCGGGCTTGGGCATCGACATCCGCGACGGCTTCGCGCTGGCGGTGGAGCATGCGGGCGGCAAGCTGGGCGGCCAGGACACCCAGGTCATCGAGGCGGACGACCAGCAGAAGCCGGACGTCGCCGTCGGACTCGCCAACCGCATGGTCGAGCGCGACCGCGTGCAGATGGTGACCGGCGTGGTCTGGTCGAACCTCGCCCTGGCGATGCTGCCGACTCTGGCCGGCGGGCAGACCTTCTTCATCAGCCCCAACGCCGGCCCGTCGCAGCTGGCGGGCGCGCAGTGCAACCCGTACTTCTTCAACGCCGCCTACCAGAACGACCAGATCCACGAGGCCGTGGGCAAGCATGTCCAGGACGAGGGCTTCAAGAAGGTCTACCTGATGGCCCCCAACTACCCGGCGGGCAAGGACGGCCTGGCCGGCTTCAAGCGCTACTACAAGGGCGAGGTCGCCGGCGAGGTCTACACCCAGGTCGGGCAGCTCGACTACGCGGCGGAGCTGGCGCAGCTCAAGGCCGCGGCGCCGGACGCCGTCTACGTCTTCTACCCCGGCGGCATGGGCATCAACTTCATCAAGCAGTATGAGCAGGCCGGGCTGAAGGGTGCCGTGCCGCTGTTCGGCCCCGGCTTCTCCTTCGACCAGGACATCCTGGCGGCGGTCGGCGAATCGGCCCTCGGCGTCAAGAACTCGGCGCAGTGGAGCCCCGATCTCGACAACGCCGCCAACAAGACGTTCGTCGTCGACTTCAAGGCCAAGTACGGGCGCATCCCGTCCATGTACGCCGCCCAGGGCTACGACACGGCGCTGCTGATCGACACGGCGGTGAAGGCGGTCGGCGGCAACCTGAAGGACAAGGACAAGCTGCGCGCCGCGCTGGCCTCGGCGAAGATGGACAGCCTGCGCGGCGCGGTGGCCTTCAACACCAACCACTACCCGATCCACAACATCTACCTGCGCGAGGTGGTGAAGGGCGCGGACGGTGCGGTGACCAACAAGACCGTCGCCACCGTCTTCACCAACCACGCCGACGCCTACGTCAAAGACTGCCCGATGAAGTGAGGCCGAGCCAGGACGCCGGAGAATGGACGCGCTCCTCCTCGTCGAACAGGGGCTGAACGGGCTTCAGCTCGGCGTGATGCTGTTCCTGATGGCCGCCGGGCTGACGCTCGTCTTCGGCATCATGGATCTCATCAACCTCGCCCACGGCACCTTCTACATGGTCGGCGCCTACCTGACGGCGGCGCTGGTGCCGGTGCTGGACAGCTTCCCGCTGGCGCTGGCGGCGGCGGTTCTGCTGACGGCGCTGCTCGGGCTGGTCGTGGAGGCGGTGGCGCTGCGCACGCTCTACCGCCGCGACCACCTGGATCAGGTGCTGGCGACCTTCGGGCTGATCCTGTTCTTCAACGAGCTGGTGAAGATCATCTTCGGCCCGGTCCCCATCTTCCTCAACCCGCCGGCGGCGCTGGCCGGGACGGTGGACCTGTTCGGGCTGAAATACCCGGCCTTCCGGCTGGCCATCCTGGCCGTGGGCATCGCCGTGGCGGTGTTCCTGTGGCTGCTGATCGCCCGCACGCGGGTCGGCATGCTGATCCGCGCCGGCGCCACCAACCGCGAGATGGTGATGGCGCTGGGGGTGGATGTCCGGCTGCTGTTCGGTCTGGTCTTCGCGCTGGGCTGCGGGCTGGCCGGGCTGGCCGGCGCCATGGCCGGGCCGGTGCTGGCCGTGCAGGTCGGCATGGGCGAGCAGATCCTGATCCTGACCTTCGTGGTCATCGTGATCGGCGGCATCGGCTCGATCCGCGGGGCGCTGGCCGGCGCCCTTCTGGTCGGCATGGTGGACACGCTGGGCCGCGCCCTGCTGCCCGCCGCCTTCCGGCTGGTGATGGACGCCGCCAACGCCAGCGCCGCCGGGGCGGCGCTCGCCTCCATGGCGATCTATGTGCTGATGGCGGTGGTGCTGGCGATCAAGCCCAAGGGGCTGTTCCCCGCCCACTGACGGCCCGCCCGCCGACGGCGTGCGTCATGCCCCGCCATAAGCCACAGGGTCGGCCAGTCCGGCCTCCGAGAATCCCTTCAGCCGCAGCAGGCAACTGTCGCAGGAGCCGCAGGCGGTGCCGTCCGGCGCCGGGTCGTAGCAGGAGTGGGTCAGGCCGTAATCCACCCCCAGCGCCATCCCGCGGCGGATGATGCCCGCCTTGTCGAGGGCCATCAGCGGGGCGTGGATCCTGAACCGGCTGGTGCCCTCCACCCCCGCCTTGGTGGCGAGGTTCGCCATGGTCTCGAAGGCGGCGATGTATTCGGGCCGGCAGTCCGGGTAGCCGGAATAATCCAGCGCGTTCACGCCGATGAAGATGTCCGACGCCTCCAGCGTCTCCGCCCAGGCCAGCGCGAAGGACAGGAACACCGTGTTGCGCGCCGGGACGTAGGTTACCGGGATGCCCGTCCCCAGCTCCGCCGCGCTGGCGTGCTTGGGCACGTCGATGGCGTCGGTCAGGGCCGAGCCGCCGAAGGCCCGCAGGTCGATGTCGGCGATGACGTGGCGGTCCACCGCCATGGCCGCGGCGACGCGCCTGGCCGCCTCCAGCTCCACCGCGTGGCGCTGCCCGTAGCGGAAGCTGAGCGCGTTCAGCCGGTACCCCTGCTCCCTGGCGATCGCCAGCACCGTCGTGGAGTCCAGCCCGCCGCTGACCAGCACCACCGCATTCTTCGCGTTCATGTCACCGCCTTTTCCCATCGCCACAGGCCGGCCCGGCATAATCCCGTCCTTGGCCCTGGGTCAACGCCGACGACGGATGGTGGACGACTTCCCGTGACCGGATTGAAGCGCTCCTTGTCCCTCCTCGCGGGGTCCCTCCTCGCGGGCCGAGGCCGGCGAGGACTCCGCCCCTCCCAGACACATGCGGTCCTGCACCGGGCGGCGGACGCTCAGGAGAGCCGGAGGAAAGGCACGGCGCGAATCGCGGAACTCGAAGACGATCCAGTGAGGTCCACATCCGGTCCAGGCGGCTGCCCTGCCGTTGGGCTCGCGCTCCCCCACAACCAAAAAGCGAGGCTTGGCCATGGTCACCCCTGCACGACTGGAGCTGGAAGCGTCAGAGGCCGCAGGCGCCGCCTATCTGAGCAGTCCCTTCGTCGACGAGGACCCAGAGGTGCCGGAGCACATGAAGCGCTGCACCGAACGCCAGCTCCTCCAGCGGTCGCGGCGGCGCCACCACGACACGCCCTGGGGGTGACCCGGCAGACATGAGCGGGCCGGCGCGACCTTTTGTGTTCAAGGCCGCCCATCTATGCGAAAAGACGGGCCTACCGATTGGCCTGCCGATTGGTTGACCGCCCCTCTTTTCCGGCCCTCCATGCCCCCGACCGCGCCCCGAACCGCCCTGCTCACCCGCCCCCGCATCGCCCTGCTGATCCTGCTGGCCGTGGCCCTGGCCCTGCCCACCGTCGCCGACTGGATGGGGGAACCCTTCTACGTGCGGCTGGCGACGCGCATCCTGGTCTTCGCCCTGGCGGCGGTCAGCCTGGACCTGATCCTCGGCTTCGGCGGGATGGTCAGCTTCGGCCATGCCGCCTTCGTCGGAATCGGCGGCTACGTCGTCGGCATCCTGTTCGCCCACCAGTCGGACGGATCGACGCTGTTCGGTTTTCCCGGCACGGTGAACGGGCTGATCGTCTGGCCGCTGGCCATGCTGGCCGGGGCGCTGGCGGCGCTGCCGGTGGGGGCCATTTCGCTGCGCACCACCGGCGTGCCCTTCATCATGATCACGCTGGCCTTCGCCCAGATGCTGTTCTACCTGATGACCGGGCTGAAGGCCTATGGCGGGGACGACGGAATCGCGCTGTGGAGCCGCTCCACCCTGCCCGGCCCGCTGAACATCGCCGACCACACCACCTTCTATTACGTGGTGCTGGGGTTGCTGGTGGCGGCGCTGGCGCTGGGCTGGCGGCTGGTCAATTCCCGCTTCGGGCGGGTGATCCGCGGCGCCAAGGACAACGAGCGGCGGATGGCCGCCCTCGGCTACCCGGTCACCCGCTACAAGCTCGCCGCCTTCGTCATCGCCGGGGCGCTGGCCGGGCTGGCCGGGGCGCTGCTCGCCAACGCCACCATGTTCGTCGGACCGCAGTACCTGCATTGGAGCCGCTCCGGCGACCTGATCGTGATGGTCGTGCTGGGCGGCATCGGCACGCTGATCGGCCCGGTGCTGGGCGCCGCCGCCCTCCTGCTGCTGGAGGAGTTCGTGCCGGAGCTGATGGACCTTGCCCACGCCGGGCTGGGCGAGCATTGGAAGATCGTGCTGGGGCCGGTGCTGATCCTTCTGGTGCTGTATGCCCGCAAAGGATTGTGGGGCGTCGTCGCGGGGAGGCGCCCGTGAGCGCCCCCCTGCTGAGCCCCCCTCTGCTGAGCACCGACTCGCTGGTCAAGCGCTTCGGCGGGCTGGCCGCCACCGACGGCCTCTCGCTGTCCGTCGCGGAGGGGGAGTTGCACGCCCTGATCGGCCCGAACGGGGCCGGCAAGACCACCCTGATCGGCCAGCTGTCGGGGGAGCTGACCCCCAATTCCGGGACCATCCGGTTCGACGGGCGCGACGTCACCCGTCTGCCCGTGCACAAGCGGGCCCGGCGTGGGCTGGCGCGCAGCTTCCAGATCACCTCGATCTTCCCCAGCTTCACCGCGCTCGACAACGTGGCGCTGGCGGTGCAGGCCCACGCCGGGCACAGCTTCCGCTTCTGGCGCGACGCCGGGCGCGACCGCCGGCTGACCGACCCTGCCCGCGCGGTGCTGGAGCGGGTCGGGCTGGGCGCGCGGGCCGACACCCGCGCCGACGCGCTGGCCCACGGCGAGAAGCGGCAGCTCGAACTGGCGATGGCCCTGGCGACCGGACCGCGGCTGCTTCTGCTCGACGAGCCGATGGCCGGCATGGGGCCGGAGGACTCCGCCCGCATGGTCGAGCTGCTGCAGGAGCTGAAGGGCGGCGTGACGATCCTGCTGGTGGAGCACGACATGGACGCCGTCTTCGCGCTGGCCGACCGCATCACCGTTCTGGTGCGCGGCAAGGACCTCGCCAGCGGCACCCCGGCCGAGATCCGCAACGACCCGGCGGTGCGCGAGGCCTATCTCGGTGACGAGCTGGAGGTCGCCTGATGCTGCGCGTCGCCAACCTGACCGCCGCCTACGGCTCCAGCCAGGCGCTGTTCGGCATGGAGCTGTCCGTCGACGCCGGCGAGGCGGTGACCCTGATGGGCCGCAACGGCATGGGCAAGACCACGACCATCAAGGCCATCATGGGCCTCGTGGCGCCGACCGGCGGCTCGATCACGTTCGAGGGGGAGGGGATCGCCGGGCGCCCGCCGCACCGCATTGCGCGGGCCGGAATCGCCCTGGTGCCGGAGGGGCGGCAGGTCTTCCCCACCCTGACCGTGCGCGAGAACCTGATCGCCACCGCCGCCAACCGCTTCGCGCGGCGCGATCCCTGGACGGTGCAGCGGGTCCACGCCCTGTTCCCCCGGCTGGCCGAGCGCGCCGGCAACCTCGCCCGCAATCTGTCGGGCGGGGAGCAGCAGATGCTCGCCGTCGGGCGCGCCCTGATGACCAACCCCAAGCTGCTGATCCTCGACGAGGCGACGGAGGGGCTGGCCCCGCTGGTCCGCCAGGAGATCTGGCACTGCCTCGCCCGCCTGAAGGACGAGGGGCAGGCGATCCTGGTGGTGGACAAGAACGTCCACGCCCTCGCCGCCCTGGCCGACCGCCATCACGTCATCGAGAAGGGGCGGCTGGTCTGGTCCGGCAGCTCCGCCGCCCTGCTCGCCGATCCCACGTTGAAGGAGCGCTATCTTGGCGTCTGAACCCCTGTATTCCGGCATGACCGCCGCCGAGATCGACCGCCAGTACAATTTCCGCAAGCTGGTGCCGGAACACCCAGCCTATTTCGCCCGCTGGCAGGCGGAGAGCGAGGCGGCGCGCGCCCGGCTCGGCGGGCGCTATGACATTCCCACCGGCCCGCACCCGCGCCAGCGCGCCGACGTCTTCCCCGCCGGACAGGGCGCGCCGGTGCTGGTCTTCATCCACGGCGGCTACTGGCGGGCCCTGTCGAAGGACCTGCATTCCTTCATCGCCGCCCCCTACGTGGAGCGCGGGGTGGCGGTCGTCCTGCTCGGCTACGGCCTGTGCCCGGACGTGACGATGGACGAGCTGTGCGGCCACGCCCAGGCCGGGCTGGACTGGGTGTTCGCCAACGCGGCCGGCTTCGGCGGCGATCCGAGCCGGGTGGTGGTGTCCGGCCATTCGGCGGGCGGCCATCTGACGGCCAAGCTGGTCTCGGAGAATCGCCACCGCGTGGCCGGCGGCATCCCGATCAGCGGCCTCTACGACCTGGAGCCGATGCTCGGCTTCGAGGTGAACGAGCAGCTGCGGCTCGATCCCGACTCGGCGCGGCGGCTGAGCCCGATCCATGCCGTTCCCGCCCCCGCCCCGCTGCTGATGCCGGCGCTGGGCGGCCTTGAGACCGACGCGATGCACCGCCAGCAGGCCGACTACGCCCTGGCTTGGGCGGCGCAGGGCAACGCGGTGCGGGAGATCGTGGAGCCGGGCGCCGACCATTTCAGCGTGGTCGACCGCTTCGCCCAGCCAGGCAGCGCGCTGTTCGACGCGGCGCTGGCGATGCTCAAGGAGGGCTGAGGGACGCCCAGGGCCGGAAACGAAAAAAGCCTTCCCGGTCGGGAAGGCTTTTTTCGTTTGAGCGTTCGCTCGAATGAGAGTGGCGGATGGGGGGAGATTCGAACTCCCGATACCCTTGCGGGTATGCCGCATTTCGAGTGCGGTGCATTCAACCGCTCTGCCACCCATCCGCTGCCCCGTTTCCGGGGTGGCGCGGAACCTACCCAAAAGCCTGGGGGGATGCAAGCCCTTGTTTGCAAGAAAATGAACGGGAAAATGCCACCATGCCTGTTGACTCCCGGTGGCCCATCGGTTAAATCCCCGCTCTCACGAACGGGCTTGCACCTCAAACGGTGGGCGAGCGGCCCTTCCGTTTGTTTTGAGATAGGCAGTGACGACGATGTTTGCAGTGATCCGCACCGGCGGCAAGCAGTACAAGGTCGCCAATGGCGACGTGATCCGCGTTGAGAAGCTCGAGGCCGAGGCCGGCGCTTCCATCACGCTCAACGACGTGCTGATGGTCAGCGACGGCGGCAGCACCACCCTTGGCACCCCGACGGTTGCCGGCGCTGCTGTGACCGCCGAGATCGTCGCCCAGGATCGCGGTCCGAAGATCATCGTCTTCAAGAAGAAGCGCCGCCAGAACTACCGCCGTAAGAACGGCCACCGCCAGGACCTGACCGTCCTGCGCATCACCGGGATCAACGGCGCCGCCTGAACGGCCGCCGACCAGTCACAGGAGTAACTCCCCATGGCCCATAAAAAAGCAGGCGGCTCCTCGCGCAACGGTCGCGACTCCGCTGGCCGCCGCCTCGGCGTGAAGCGTTTCGGTGGCGAGAACGTCGTCGCCGGCAACATCATCGTCCGCCAGCGCGGCACGAAGTTCCACCCCGGTGAGAACGTCGGCATCGGCAAGGACCACACCCTGTTCGCCAAGATGGACGGCGTGGTGGCCTTCAAGCACAGCGCCCAGGGGCGCACCTACGTCGCCATCGAGGCGGTCGAGGTCCCGGCGGTCGCGGCCGAGTAATCTCGTCCGGCCCGTACGGTGTGTTGGGATGATCGGGGGTTCGGGCAACCGGCCCCCGATTTTCTTTTGTTGATATGGTGGTCACCGCCCCCTTCCCTCGGTTGGAGGACGGTGCGCAAACGGTAGATTGGCCGGCACGGTCCCCGATGAAGTTCCTCGATCAAGCCAAGGTGTATCTGAAAAGCGGCGACGGCGGCCCCGGCGCCATCGCTTTCCGCCGCGAGAAGTTCATCGAGTACGGCGGACCGGACGGCGGCAACGGCGGCCGTGGCGGTGATGTCGTGATCGAGGTCGTGAACGGCCTCAACACGCTGATCGACTACCGCTACAAGCAGCATTTCAAGGCGCAGCGCGGCAACCACGGCATGGGTGCCAACCGCAACGGCGCCAGGGGCGAGGACGTGGTCCTGCGCGTGCCGGTCGGCACCCAGATCCTCGACGAGGATCAGGAGACCGTGCTGCTCGACCTGACGGAGCCCGGCCAGCGGGTCGTCATCCTGAAGGGCGGCGACGGCGGCTTCGGCAACGCCCATTACAAGACCCCGACCAACCGCGCCCCGCGCAAGTCCCACCCCGGCTGGCCGGGCGAGGAGCGCTGGGTCTGGCTGCGGCTGAAGCTGATCGCCGACACCGGCCTGCTCGGCCTGCCCAACGCCGGCAAATCCACCTTCCTGGCCGCGACCACCGCGGCGAAGCCGAAGATCGCCGACTACCCCTTCACCACGCTGGCCCCCAACCTGGGCGTCGTCCGCGCCGGTGACGAGGAGTTCGTCATCGCCGACATCCCCGGCCTGATCGAGGGCGCGCACGAGGGGCACGGGCTGGGCGACCGCTTCCTCGGCCATGTGGAGCGCACCCGCGTGCTGCTCCACCTGATCGACGGCACGGCGGAGGACGTGGTCCAGTCCTACACCACCATCCGCAACGAGCTGGTCGCCTATGGCGGCAACCTCGCCGACAAGCTGGAGATCATCGGCCTGAACAAGGCCGACGCCCTGCTCGACGAAGAGGTCGCGGAGAAGAAGGCGGCGCTGGAGGCGGCGTCGGGTGCGGAGGTGATGGTTCTGTCCGGCGCCACCGGCCAGGGCGTCCAGGCGGTGCTTTACCGCTTGCTCACGCTCATCAAACAGTCCAAGGAAGAGGAGCCCGACGTCATCCAGGCTCCGGTCACGCGCTCCATCCCCCGGCCCCCGGTCGGCCAGAAGATGGACGACGAGTATGCGGGCTGGAACGAGGAGACGGGCGAGTACGACGATCTCCCCGAGGAGGCGGACGACGGCTCCGACTCGGACGGGGACGACTGGGACGATGAAGGCGACGATGACGGTGACGACACCGAACACAGCGGCGACGGCGACGACAACGCCAAAGGCTGAGACCCTCTCCCTGCTTCCCACCCTGCTCCCCACGTTGGTCGAGGCGCGGCGGCTGGTCGTCAAGATCGGCTCCGCCCTGCTCGTCGACGGCGCCACCGGCCAGATGCGCCGCGAGTGGCTGGACGCGCTGGCCGACGACGTGGCCGCCTGCCGCAAGCGCGGCCAGGAGGTGGTGATCGTCACCTCCGGCGCCGTCGCCTGCGGGCGCGAGCATCTCGGCCTCGTCGGCCGCGCCCTGCGGCTGGAGGAGAAGCAGGCCGCCGCCGCCACCGGCCAGATCCGGCTCGCCGCGGCCTATCAGGAGACGCTGGCCCGCCACGGGCTGACCGTCGCCCAGGTGCTGGTGACGCTGGAGGACACCGAGGAGCGCCGCCGCCACCTCAACGGCCGCGCCACCATCGACACGCTGCTCAAGCTGGGCGCCGTCCCGGTCATCAACGAGAACGACACGGTCGCCACCGCGGAGATCCGCTTCGGCGACAACGACCGTCTGGCCGCCCGCGTCGCCCAGATGATCAGCGCTGACACGCTGGTCCTGCTGTCGGACATCGACGGGCTTTACACCGCCGACCCGCGCAAGGACCCCGACGCCCGGCACATCCCGGTCGTCCAGGAACTGACCTCCGACATCGAGAACATGGCGGGCGAGCCGCCGCCCGGCTACAGCTCCGGCGGGATGGTGACCAAGATCGTCGCGGCGCGCGTCGCGCTGGCCGCCGGCTGCCGCATGGTCATCGCCAAGGGCAAGCGCATGAACCCGCTGGCCGCGCTGGAGCGGCGGCCCGAGCAGGGCGGCGCGCTCTGCACGTGGTTCCTGCCCGCCGCCTCCCCCTCCTCCGCCCGCAAGGCGTGGATCGGCGGCAACCTGAACGCCCACGGCGCGCTGACCGTGGACGCCGGCGCGCTGTCGGCGCTCGCCCGCGGGGCCAGCCTGCTGCCCGCCGGTGTGCGCGCCGTCGAGGGCGACTTCGAGCGCGGCGACGTGGTGGTGGTCAAGGCGCCCGACGGGCGCGAGGTGGCGCGCGGCCTGACCGCCTACGCCGCCGAGGACGCCCGCCGCATCGCCGGCCGCAAGAGCCACGAGATCGAGCAGATCCTCGGCTACCGGGGCCGCGACGAGATGATCCACCGCGACGATCTGGTGGTGCGGTGACCGCTTCCCTGTCGGCCCGCCCGCCCCTCCAGGCCATCCTGTGGGACATCGACGGCACGCTGCTGGACAGCGAGCCCTGGCACCAGCGCGCCACCATCGCGGTCTGCCGTGTGCACGGCCATGCCCTGTCCGACGCGGACTACGCGGCCACGCTGGGCGTCGCCTTCCCGGAGCTGTACGCCCGGCTGCACGCCGCCCGGCCCATGGCGCTGACCTTCCGCGAATGGGCGGACGCCATCACCGACCTCTATCTGGAGCGCATCGCCGAGGTGGAGGCGCGGGCCGGCGCCCTGGCTCTGGTCGACGCCTTCGCCGCGCGGGGGTTGCTGCAGGCCTGCGTGTCGAACAGCGGGCGCCGGGTGGTGGAGGCCAACCTGCGCCACATGGGAAGCCCGCATTTCCTGTTCGGCCTCAGCCGCGACGACGTGACCAGGGGCAAGCCCGACCCCGAGCCCTACCTGACCGCCGCCGCCCGTCTCGGCGTGCCGCCGGCGGCCTGCGCGGTGATCGAGGACAGCCCGACCGGCGCCCGCGCCGCCAAGGCCGCCGGCATGCTGACCATCGCCTGGCCGCAGCACGCCGACCTGCTGTTCGACGCCGCCGACCATGTGGTCGCGGACCCGGCGGCGCTGGACTGGGACGGCCTGTGCGGCCTCGCGGAGCGCATGGCGGCGGACTGACCGCCGCCGCGCCGCCGGTGCCTCAGCCCTTGGTGACGAAGAAATAGACCGTCATCGCCACGCCCACGAAAATCACGAACTTGCGCAGGACCGGCGGCGGGATGTGCCGGGCGACGGCGGCCCCGGCATAGCCGCCGGCCATGGCGGCGACCAGCATGATCAGCGCCTCGTTCCAATAGACCGCGCCGCCGAAGACGAAGGCGACCACCGCCACCGCGTTGAGGCAGCCGGACACCAGCGCCTTCAGTCCGTTCATCGCGTGCAGGTCGGTCAGGCCGAAGACGCCCAGCGTCGCCAGGATCAGGATGCCGATTCCCCCGCCGAAATAGCCGCCGTAGATGGCGATGAAGAACTGCACGATCAGCACGGTGTTGTGACCGACCTTGAAGTTGCGGCGGATGTAGGCCGACACCTTCGGGCCGAAGGCGAACAGCACCGTCGCGAACAGCAGCAGCCAGGGGATGACCGCCTCGAACACCCGCTGCGGCGTCCACAGCAGGAGCAGCGCGCCCAGCAACCCGCCGACCAGGCTGACGCCGAGGAAGGCCGGCAGGCTGACCTCCTTGATGCGGCCAAGCTCCCGCCGGTAGCCGTAGGCGCTGGCCAGAGCGCCCGGCGACACCGCCACCGTGCTGGTCGCGTTGGCGTTCAGCGGCGGCACGCCGGCCATGATCAGCGCCGGGAAGGTCAGGAAGCTGCCGCCACCGGCCACGGCGTTGAGCACGCCCGCGAAGAAGGCGGAGACGATCAGCAGCAGGGTCAGCATGGGGCCATAGTCCGGCGGGTGGAAAAAGCCCGCGGACTATGCCCTCTCGGCAACGCTTACGGTACTGCGTTTTCGGCGGTGCGGTAATTCACATGCGGACGTTGTGGGTTCAGCGGACCGGCGGAAGCGTACGGAGATAGGCGACCAGGGCGACCAGCTCGCCGTCGCTCATGGACTTGTAATAGTGATAGCCCATGGGCGGGCTCAGCCGGCTGCCGTCGGGACGTACACCCTCGGTGATGGCCTTGCGGATCTCCGCGTCGGTCCAGCCGCCCAGCCCATGCTCCTTGTCCTGCGTGATGTTGCGGGACACGGCGTTGCCCCACGGCCCCGTGAAGTTGCGCCCGCCGGCCCCCATGCGCGTCGTGTCGAGCCGCCCGTCCGGCAGCATCGGCGTGTGGCATTCCATGCAGTGGCCGAGCGGACCGGCCATGTACGCGCCGTACGTCACCGGGTCCGTACGCGGCACCTCCGCCACCGACCCGACCGGCGGGCCGTAGGCGGCGGGCAGAGCCATGCGGTATTCCGACTTCGGGACAGAATGCCGCACCGGCGGAACGCTGCGCAGATAGGCGACGATGGCGCGCAGGTCGCCGTCCGACAGGCCGCGGTAGAAGCCGAAGGGCATCGGCGGGCCGATCAGGCTGCCGTCGGGACGCCTGCCCTCACGGATGGCGGTGATGAGCTGCTCATCGGTCCAACGCCCGATCCCCGTCTCCGGGTCCGGGGTGATGTTGGAGGCGTAGGCGGTGAAGGGCTCCTCGACGAAGGGGGTCCCGCCGGCCATCTCCCTCCCGGCGACCGGCCCGCCCGGCCCCTGCGGCGTGTGGCAGTTGCCGCAGGCGACGATCCCGTTGACCAGGGCGCGCCCCCGTTCCAGCGGCGAGTCCGGCGGCGTTTCGGCCCAGGCCGCTCCGCCCATCCACAGCACCACGACGGCCACGGCTGTGCCGCGGCGGACCAGCCCGTTCATGGAAGGCTCCCTCACCGATGTCGCATGACGGAACGCTACCCACGCAACAATCCGTGGCCCAGGCGAATTGTTGAGTATTCCGCTCAGCAATTCGGCCTAGCCGCCATGGCTTTCGCGGAAGCGCGGGATCGGCTATGGTTTCCGCCCTTTTTTGCTTTCCGGCCTTTTTGATTGGCGAACGCCACTGGAGTGAGACCGATGTCCGCCCTGCTTGAGACCACCGACGCCTTGCACGATCAGATGTTCGCCCTCGGCCGCGCCGCCCGCGCCGCCGCGGCGGAGCTGGCGACCGTGCCAAGCCCGTCGAAGGATCAGGCCTTGCGGGCCGCCGCCGCCGCGATCCGCGCCCGCAAGGCGGAGATCCAGGCGGCCAACGACGCGGACGTCGCCGCCGCCCGGGAGCGCGGCCTCGCCGGTCCCATGATCGAGCGTCTCGCCCTCAACGACGCCCGCATCGAGGCGATGGCCAAGGGGCTGGAGGACATCGCCGACTTCCCCGATCCCATCGGCGGCGTCATCGCCGAATGGACCCGCCCCAACGGTCTGGCCATCCAGCGCGTGCGCGTGCCGCTGGGCGTCATCGGCATCATCTACGAGAGCCGCCCCAACGTCACCGCCGACGCCGGCGGCCTCTGCCTGAAGTCGGGCAACGCGGCGATCCTGCGCGGCGGTTCGGAGAGCATCCGCTCGTCCCGCGCCATCGCCGCCTGTCTGGCCGACGGGTTGCGCGCCGCCGGCCTGCCGGAGGCGGCGATCCAGCTCGTTCCCACCACGGACCGGGCGGCGGTCGGCCACATGCTGACCATGCGCGACTTCATCGACGTGATCGTCCCGCGCGGCGGCAAGTCGCTGATCCAGCGCATCGCCGAGGAGAGCCGCATCCCGGTCATCAAGCATCTGGACGGCAACAACACCGTCTACGTCGACGCAGGGGCCGAGTTGGAGAAGGCGCGCAAGGTGGTGATGAACGCCAAGATGCGCCGCACCTCGATCTGCGGCGCCGCCGAGACGCTGCTGGTCGACCGCAGGATCGCCGACGCCGTCCTGCCGGTGCTGGTGAAGGACCTGCTGGACGCCGGCTGCGCCGTCCGCGGCGACGCCGCCGCCCAGGCCGCCGATCCGCGCGTGACGGCGGTGACGGCGGAGGACTGGGACACCGAGTATCTCGACGCCATCATCGCCTGCGGCGTGGTGGACGGGGTGGACGGGGCGATCGACCACATCAACCGCCACGGCTCGCACCACACCGACGCCATCGTGACCGAGGACCCGGCGGCGGCGGAGCGCTTCCTGCAGCGCATCGACAGCGGCATCGTGCTGTGGAACGCCAGCACCCAGTTCGCCGACGGCGGCGAGTTCGGCATGGGCGCGGAGATCGGCATCTCCACCGACAAGTTCCACGCCCGCGGCCCGGTCGGCGCCGAGCAGCTCACCAGCTACAAGTATGTCGTGCGCGGCGATGGCCAGACGCGGCCGTGAGGTCCACGGCCCTGGAGCTTACGTCTGCCCTCTCCCCGACCCTCCCCCGCCTTCGGCGAGGGAGGGGGATTGATTCCCTCCCCTGCGAAGCGGGGGAGGTTTAGGGAGGGGGCAAGCATGGCGCCACCCCCCCACCGCTACGCCGGCCCGCTCCATGCCGGCCTGCGCGTCGGGCTGCTCGGCGGGTCCTTCAACCCGGCCCACGCCGGGCACCGGCACATCAGCCTGTACGCGCTGAAGGCGCTGGGGCTCGACCAGGTGTGGTGGCTGGTCAGCCCGCAGAACCCGCTGAAGCCGGTGCACGGCATGGCGCCGCTCGCCGAGCGGCTGGAGGAGGCCCGGCGCACCGCCCGCCATCCAGCCATCCGGGTCACCGCCATCGAGCGGGAGCTTGGCACCCGCTACACCGCCGACACGCTGGCCAAGCTGACGCTTCGCTATCCCAAAACGCGCTTCGTCTGGCTGATGGGGGCGGACAATCTTCGGCAAATCCCCCGTTGGCGGCATTGGACGCGCATCTTCCGGCTGGTGCCGGTTGCAGTTCTCGCCCGTCCAACTTATTCTATAGGGGCGCTTGGTGGCATAGCCGCTCAGCGCTATGCCCGTCGCCGGGTCAGCATGCACAAGGCCAAGGGGTTGGCCGGTTCGAAAACACCGGCCTGGATTTTCCTCCGCAACCCGCTGCATCCGGCTTCGGCGACGGCGATCCGCCGGGCACGCGCCAGCGGGTCGTGACCCTGTATCGCGAGGTAGGTACCATCAACACGTTCATCGAACCGGCCGCGCCCGTTGTGCGGCCCGCGCCCGTTCCCGTTCCCCAGCCGGACGAACTGAAGGCGCTCGTCGAGAAGTCCCTGGACGACGATCAGGCCGAAGACGTCGTCGTCATCGACCTTGCCGGCAAGACCAGCATCGCCGACTACATGATCGTGGCGTCGGGCCGCAACACCCGGCACATCGCCGCCATGGCCATGAAGCTGGCCGACCGCATGAAGCAGGCCGGCCTGCGCGGCGTCGAGGTCGAGGGCCTGAGCCAGTGCGACTGGGTTCTGGTCGACGCCGGGGACGTCATCATCCACCTGTTCCGCCCGGAAGTCCGGACCTTCTACAACATCGAGAAGATGTGGGGTCTGGAGACGCCGCGGCCCTCCGCCGAGCGCATGAGCGCCTGACGGACGACGGTCGGGACGGGTGACGAACGGGAGTCGGACCGATGCGTCTGTGGCTTGCCGCGGTTGGGCGGTCACGGACCGGTCCGGCGCGTGATCTTTATGACGAGTATGCCGGCCGCCTGTCCTGGCCGCTGACCCTGCGCGAGGTCGAGGTGAAGAAGCGCCTCGCCTCCGACGAGTTGAAGCGGCAGGAGGCGGAGCTGCTTCTGGCCGCCATCCCCGCCGGGGCCATCGTCGTGGCCCTGGACGAGCGCGGCAAGACCATCACCAGCGAAGCCTTCGCCGCCAGGATCGGCGGCTGGCGGGACCAGGGTGTCGGCGACATCGCCTTTCTCATCGGCGGAGCGGACGGCCACGGCGACGCCGTGCGGGCGCGCGCCGATTTTCTTTTGGCCTTGGGCGCCATGACATGGCCGCATATGCTGGTGCGAGGCATGTTGGCGGAGCAAATCTACCGTGCCCAGCAAATTCTGGCCGGACACCCCTATCACCGTGCATGACTCCCATTGTGCGCGTGCGCAGGCATGCCATTTTCTGATCCGGACCAAGGCGATGCCCGCGCGAAAGGGGCATCGGCCATAAAAGAACCCCGGCCATAAGAACAATGGCATCAGACCGTTCGACCGAGACCCGCAACCCGACCGTGACAGGCGTATGAGGACCGTGATGACCGAGACCAATCGTCCCCGACCCGTAGTGCTGTGCATCCTGGATGGCTGGGGCTACCGCGAGGAGCGCGAGGACAACGCCATCGCGCAGGGCAACACGCCCAACTGGGACCGGCTGTGGTCGTCGGAGCCGCGCGCCTTCCTGGAGGCGAGCGAGGAGGAGGTCGGGCTTCCCAAGGGCCAGATGGGCAACTCCGAGGTCGGTCACATGAACCTGGGCGCCGGCCGCGTCGTCCGCCAGGATCTGGTGATGATCGACCACGCCATCGTCGAGGGCGAGCTGGAGCGCAACGCCGCGCTGACCAACCTCGCCAAGACGCTGCGGGCGTCCGGCGGGCGCTGCCACATCCTGGGCCTGCTGTCGCCGGGCGGCGTGCATTCGCACCAGGACCACATCGCGGCGCTGGCTGGCGTTCTGGCCCATGAGGGCGTCCCGGTCGAGATCCACGCCTTCACCGACGGCCGCGACGTGCCGCCGCAGAGCGCCAAGGACCAGATGGCCGAGTTCATGGCCGACGTGCACGCCCTGCCCGGCGTCACCGTCGCCACGGTCAGCGGGCGCTACTACGCCATGGACCGCGACAAGCGCTGGGACCGCGTCGCCAAGGCCTACGCCGCGCTGGTCAGCGCCGAGGGCGAAAAGGCCGCCGACCCGATCCAGGCCATCGAGCAGAGCTACGCCGCCGGCACCCACGACGAGTTTATCCTGCCGACCGTCATCGACGGCTACACCGGCATGAAGGACGGCGACGCCATCCTGATGGCGAACTTCCGCGCCGACCGCGCCCGCGAGATCCTGGCCGCCTTCGTCGACCCGGCCTTCGACGGGTTCGAGCGCGCCGCCGTGCCGAAGCTGGCCGCCGCCGTCGGCATGGTCGAGTACTCGTCCACCCTCGCCAAGCTGATGACGACCATCTTTCCGCCGAAATCCTTGACCAAGGTGCTGGGCGAAGTGGTCAGCGAGGCCGGATTGACCCAGTTGCGCATCGCCGAGACGGAAAAGTACCCGCACGTCACCTTCTTCTTCAACGGAGGCGAGGAGCGCGTGTATCCGGGCGAGGACCGCATCCTGGTGCCGTCGCCGAAGGTCGCCACCTACGATCTCCAGCCGGAGATGTCCGCCGCCGAGGTGACCGACAAGGTCGTCGCCGCCGTGGACAGCGGGAAGTACGATCTGGTGGTCATCAACTACGCCAACCCGGACATGGTCGGCCACAGCGGCATCCTGTCCGCCGCCATCAAGGCGGTGGAGGCGGTGGACGCCAGCCTGGGCCGGCTGGAGGCCGCCGTGCGCGCCCAGGGCGGCGTGATGCTGGTCACCGCCGACCACGGCAACTGCGAGCTGATGAAGGACCCGGAGACCAACGGCCCGCACACCGCCCACACGCTGGACAAGGTGCCGCTGGTGCTGGTGAACGGCCCCGCCGGGGTGTCGGCGATCCGCAGCGGCCGTCTAGCCGACATCGCCCCGACGCTGCTCGATCTGATGAAGCTGCCGCAGCCGGCGGAGATGACCGGCAAGAGCCTGATCGACCGCGCCAGCGCGCGGGCCGCCGCGGAATAAGGCAGAACCGGGCATGGGCGCAGGGCGCGATCATCCGGCGGGTGTTGCTCTGCTGCCCCTCCCCGTCTCCGTTGCGCGAGGCACCGGGCGGAGACGGGCGTTTCCCTGGCGGCCGGCCCTGCTGACCGCCACCTTGCTGGTCGTCTCCGCCGCCGCCGCGGCGCAGACCGAGTCGCCCGGCCAGACGCTGAAGCGGGTGGAGCAGGACCTCCAGGCCGACAAGGCCCTGCAACGGCAGCTCGACCGCCAGTCCCAGACGCTCCAGAAGGAGCTGGACGAGCTGCGCGACCGGCTGGTCGGTCTGGCTGACCAGGAACGGGCGCAGGAGGACGAACTCGTCCACCTCGAAGAGTCCCTGACCACCCTGGAAACTCAGGAGCGCAGCCAGGCCGAGAAGCTGGAGGGCGAGCGGCAGCAGATCGCCGCCCTGCTCGCCGCCCTGCAGCGCGTCGCCCGCATCCCCCCGGAAGCGGCGCTGGCCCGCCCGGACGGGCCGGTGGACACGCTGCGCTCCGCCCTGCTGCTGCGCGACACGGTGCCCGCCCTGCGCGCCCGCGCCGACGCGCTGGCCCAGGCGCTGACCCGGCTGGCCGAGACGCGCGAGGCGCTGCAGGCCCAGCGCAGCCGCACCTATGCCGCCCGCCTCACCCTGATCGACCGCCAGAAGGAAATCGGCCAGCTCGTCGCCCGGCGCGAGGAGCTGTCGCGCCAGACCGAGGAGGAGCGGCAGCAGGTCGCCCAGCGCACCGCCCGGCTGACCGGTCAGGCCGCCGACCTGCGCCAGCTGATGGAGCGCATCGAGGCCGAACGCCGCGCCGCCGCCGCCATGGCCGCCAAACGCGAGGCCGAACGCCTGGAGGCGGAGCGCCGCGAAGCCGAACGCCGGCTCGCCGAGCAGCGGGCCGCGGAGCAGAAGCTGGCGGAACAGAAGGCGGCGGAGCAGCGGGCCGCCGAACAGAAACTCGCCGAGCAGCGGGCCGCCGACCAGAGGGCCAGGGCCGAGGCGGAGACCGCCCGCGCCGCGCCCGGCGCGCCCGCCGGGGAACGCCTGCCGGTGGGCGGCCGGGTGACCGTGCGCTACGGCGAGGCCGACCGCTACGGCGCGACCAGCCGGGGCGTCACCATCCAGGCCCGCGCCGGCTCGACGGTGGTGTCACCGCAGGCCGGAACGATCGTCTTCGCCGGGCCGTTCCGCGGCTATGGCCAAATCTTGATCGTGGAACACAGCCACGGATATCATAGTCTCATCGCTGGATTTGGCCGCATCGACACGGCCGTCGGACGGCGCGTGGCCACGGGGGAACCCATCGGCCTGATGCCCGCCGACGGGTCACCCGATCTTTACTTCGAGCTTCGACGTCACGGACAGCCGATCAATCCACAGCGCGGTTTCGGCGCCCCGGAGGGGAAAGGACAAGGGTAGATGAGGATAGTCAAGCGTGCCGCCACCGCCGCGGCCCTGGTGTTTCTGGGGGCCGGCGTCGCCACCGTCACCGCGCAGGTGAACAGCACCGGCAACAGTTCCGAGACTTACCGTCAGCTCAACCTGTTCGGCGACGTGTTCGAGCGCGTGCGCGCCGAATATGTCGAGTCGACGACGGACGAGCAGCTCATCGAGTCCGCCATCAACGGCATGCTCACCTCGCTCGACCCGCATTCCAGCTATCTGAACCGCAAGAGCTTCCAGGACATGCAGGTTCAGACCCGCGGCGAGTTCGGCGGGCTGGGCATCGAGGTGACGATGGAGAACGGCCTGATCAAGGTCGTGTCCCCCATCGACGAGACGCCGGCCTTCCGCGCCGGGCTGCAGCCGGGCGACCTGATCATCCAGCTCAACGGCGAGGCCGTGATGGGCCTGTCGCTGAACGAGGCGGTGGAGAAGATGCGCGGCCCGGTGGGCAGCGACATCAAGGTCACCGTGCGCCGCGGCGAGGCCGGCGAGCCGTTCGAGGTCACGCTGACCCGCGCCGTCATCAAGGTGCAGTCGGTCCGCTACCGCACCGAGGGCGACATCGGCTACGTCCGCATCACCAGCTTCAACGAGCAGACGCAGCAGGGTCTGGAGAAGGCCATCGCCTCGATCCAGCAGCAGTTGGGCGACAAGCTGAAGGGCTACGTCCTCGACCTGCGCAACAACCCCGGCGGCCTGCTCGACCAGGCGGTCTCGGTCTCCGACACCTTCCTGGAGAAGGGTGAGATCGTCTCCACCCGCGGCCGCAAGGCGGAGGAGGGCACGCGCTACAACGCCAAGCCCGGCGACCTCGCCAAGGGCCTGCCGGTCGTGGTGCTGATCAACGGCGGCTCGGCCTCGGCGTCGGAGATCGTCGCCGGCGCGCTGCAGGACCACAAGCGGGCGCTCGTCCTCGGCACCCAGTCCTTCGGCAAGGGCTCGGTCCAGACGATCATCCCGCTGCCCGGCCACGGCGCCATGCGCCTGACCACGGCGCGCTACTACACGCCGTCGGGCAAGTCCATCCAGGCGCTGGGCATCACCCCGGACATCGAGGTGCACCCGGCCCGCGTCGAGGAGACCGACCAGGGTCTGATCCGCCGCCGCGAGAGCGACCTGCGCGGCGCACTGCGCAACCCGGACGCACCCCGCCCGGCCACCACCCAGCCGGCTCCGGCGCCGGGCGCCAGCAACGCTCCGGCCCCAGGGGCGGCTCCGGCAGCGCCGGGTGCGGCGCCGGCCCCCGCCAACGGCAACGCCCCGGCGGCGCCGTCCGCGGAGAATGGCGAGGGCGCACCCAACCAGCCGCCCTTCGACTACCAGCTGGCCCGCGCGCTCGACCTGCTGCGGGGCGTCGCCCTGTTCCAGGCCCGCGCGCATTGAGGGGAGTGACGGGTCCGTGAACGCTGCCGCCCTGCTGGGCCGCCTGAAGCCCGCGAAACGGGAACGTTCCGGACCCGGCCTGCTGGCCCGTCTCCGGCGCCGCAAGGGCGGCAGCGATTCGGACGAGGCTCCGCGCGCGCGCAAGGAGCGCCGCCCGCTGTCGCCCCTCGCCAAGAGGCTGCTCGGCGCCTACGCCGCGCTGGCCCTCGGGCTGGGCGGCCTCGGCGGCTGGCTGGCGATGAACGCGGAGCACACGACCGAGGCGTGGCGGGCCGCCATTCCCAGCGTCGAGGTGGCCGTGAAGGGCGCGCTGCCAGCGGCACCGCCGCCGCCGCCGCCCGCAGCGGCGGCCGCCGTTCCCGCCCAGCCGGCGCCGCCGCCCGCCGCCCCGGCGATTCCCCCGCCCCCCGCCGCGGTCGCGCCGCCTCCGCCGCCGACCGCCGTGGTTGTGAACGAGCCGGTCACCCTGACGCCGGCTCCCGTCCCCGGCTTGGTCGAGGATTCGCGCAACGGGCCGCTGCCGCGCATCGCCGAGGACGGGCGCAAGCCCTGGCAGGTCTACGCCCGTCCCTTCCCCGCCGCCGACCGCCGCCCGCGCATCGCCATCGTGCTGGCCGAGATGGGCATCTCCGGCGTGACCACCGGCAACGCCCTGCAGAAGCTGCCGCCGACGATCACGCTGGCCTTCGTTCCTTACGCCGAGCGGCTGGACAACTGGGTCGAGCGCGCCCGCGGCAAGGGGCACGAGGTGATGCTCTCCGTGCCCATGGAGCCGCAGGACTATCCGCGCAACGACCCCGGCCCCAACGCCCTTCTCACCATGCTGCCGCCCGAGCGCAACATGGAGCGGCTGGAATGGTCGCTGGGCAAGGCGGTGGGCTATATCGGCATCACCAGCACCACCGGCAGCAAATTCACCGCCAACCCCGACGCGGTGACCCCGGTCGTCGCGGCGATGAAGGCGCGCGGCCTGATGGTTCTGGACGCCCGCGCCAACCCGCGCAGCGTCGCTGGCACCCTGGCGGGGCAGGCGGGCGTGCCGCGGGCCTTCGCCGACCGGGTGATCGACCGCGACCTGTCGCGCGGCGCCATCGACGACCAGCTCGCCGAGCTGGAGGCTATCGCCAAGGCCAACGGCGCCGCGGTGGGCATCGGCGCCCCCTACCCCAGCACCATCGAACGGATCAACCTGTGGCTCACCGGGCTGGCCGACCGTGGCATCGCCATCGTGCCGGTCTCCGCCGTGGCCAACATGCAGAAGCAATAAGGCGCATGAGCAAGAAGCCCATTGACCGCGAGTCCCTCCCCTACCGCCCCTGCGTCGGGGTGATGCTGCTGAACGACCGCGGACAGGTCTTCGTGGCCCGGCGCTGCGACAGCAAGGACGCCTGGCAGATGCCCCAGGGCGGCATCGACGAGGGCGAGGGCGTGCATGAGGCCGCCCTGCGCGAATTGAAGGAGGAGATCGGCACCGACAAGGCCGAGATCCTCGGGGAGACGGCGGAGAAGCTGCGCTACGATCTGCCCGACCATCTGCTGGGCAAGGTCTGGAAGGGCCGCTGGCGCGGCCAGGAGCAGGTCTGGCTGGCCGCCCGCTTCACCGGCGCGGACAGCGACATCGACCTCGCCACCGAACACCCGGAATTCGACGCCTGGAAATGGGTCGACGCCGACGACCTGCCCGGCCTGATCGTGCCCTTCAAACGCCCGGTCTACGAATCGGTCCTGGCGGAATTCGCCTCGGTGATCGCGGCGCTGCGGCGGGACTGATTCCCGCCGCGTCCGATCCGCTTACGCGACCTTGGCGAGCCGCTTGGCGCGGCTTTCGATCAGCCACCAGGCGCCGCGGGCGGCGACGCTGTAGAAGCGGGTGTGCGGCTTCAGCCCGCAGGCCTTGAAGACCATCGCCACCGCGCGATCGACGTGCTTGGGCCTGTAGCGGCCGTAGGCGCGGCGCATGTAGGCTTGGTTGTAGGTCTTGTGCGCGTAGGGCTCGCCCTCCGGCGCGTTGGCCGCGTAGTAGGCGTAGGCCAGCTCGTCGTCCTCCGACTCGCCGATGCGCGACAGCGCCACCTTGAGCCGCTGGAACTTGTTGAGCTGCTCCAGCTCCAGATACTTCTTCGTGTAGGTGTAGAAGAGCTTGAAGTGGCGCAGCTCGTCGGCGGCGATGTTCTTGCAGATCAACTTGAGGACCGGCTCGTCCGTCGAGTCGCCGATGGCCGCGTAATAGCTGCTGGTGCCGGTTTCGACCATGCAGCGGGCGATCATCTCGCCGGTGCGCGAGCCGCGGACCGAGGCATCGAGGTCAATCGGCACCTTGTAGCCGGCGCGGAAGCGCTCCACGGCCCGGTCGAAGTCGAAGGTCGGATCGACCAGCTCCGCCCACTTGCCGAGCGCCCGGCCATGCTGGACCTCCTCGACCGCCCAGCCATGCGCGACCTCCTGGAATTCGGGGTCGTCGTGGAAGACGTTGCAGAGATAGGCCGTGTAGTCGTCGGCGTTGAACTCCACCAGGGCCGCCGCCTTGATGAGCGGGACGAGATCGGGATCGACCTTGCCGTGGTCCAGTTGATCCCAGGGAAGCTCTTCGTATTTCCAGTGCAACGCCACACTCCACTCCCGCTGCTGGCCGCCGTTCCGGGCCGGTTGTTCCACGCTCTGACGGAGAATAGGACGATAAAAACAAAAACGCCTCGACGGACGGGCCGGGAGGCGTTCGATCCCCTAGGGGATACTATGTATGGCTGCGATGGCGCAATGCAACGGAAACGGCCCGGCCGGCGGTTGCCGCCGGGCCGCGCCCGCTGTCAATGCGTGGTCGCGCCGGTCGCGTCGAGCTTGGCGCGGGCGACGGCGATCTTCGCCTCCACGCGGGCCTTCTCGTCGTCGGACTTGGCGTCCTCCAGATCCTCGCCCAGGTCGCGGATCTCCTGCTCGACCTTGGCGCGGTCGATCTCGGCGACCGCGATGGCCTCCTCGGCCAGGACGGTGCAGCGGGTCTCGGTCACCTCGGCGAAGCCGCCGGCGACGAACACCCGGTCAACCACGCGGTCAGCCTCGTAGACGTCGATCACGCCCGGACGGACGGTCGAAATCATCGGCGAGTGGCCGGCGAGGACGCCGAAGTCACCTTCCGAACCCGGCACCACGACCATGTCGACGGGCTGCGAGGTCAGCAGCTTCTCCGGAGAGACCAGCTCGAATTCGACTTTATCGGCCATGGGTTTCCTGGTGCCTCTTCATAAGAACCCCCTCCCCCGCGCGGGCGGAGGAGAGGGTTAGCCTCGTTACCGAACGTCAGCCGGACCTGATCAGGCGGCTTCGGCGGCCAGCTTCTTCGCCTTGGCGATGGCTTCGTCGATGGTGCCGACCATGTAGAAGGCCGCTTCCGGCAGGTGGTCGTAGTCGCCGTTCACGATGCCCTTGAAGCCCTTGATGGTGTCTTCCAGGCTGACGAGCACGCCCGGGGTGCCGGTGAACACCTCGGCGACGTGGAACGGCTGCGACAGGAAGCGCTGGATCTTGCGGGCGCGGGCCACGACCAGCTTGTCCTCTTCCGACAGCTCGTCCATGCCCAGGATCGCGATGATGTCCTGCAGCGACTTGTAGGTCTGGAGGACACGCTGCACCGAACGGGCGACGGTGTAGTGCTCCTCACCGACGACGCGCGGGTCCAGGATGCGGCTGGTCGAGTCCAGCGGGTCCACCGCCGGGAAGATCGCCATTTCGGCGATCGAACGCGACAGCACCGTGGTGGCGTCCAGGTGGGCGAAGGAGGTGGCCGGGGCCGGGTCGGTCAGGTCGTCGGCGGGCACGTAAATGGCCTGCACCGAGGTGATCGACCCCTTCTTCGTGGAGGTGATGCGCTCCTGCAGGGCGCCCATGTCGGTGGCCAGCGTCGGCTGGTAGCCCACCGCCGACGGGATGCGGCCCAGCAGGGCCGACACTTCCGAACCGGCCTGCGTGAAGCGGAAGATGTTGTCCACGAAGAACAGCACGTCCTGGCCTTCCTCGTCGCGGAAGTATTCCGCGAGGGTGAGGCCGGACAGGGCGACGCGGGCGCGGGCGCCCGGCGGCTCGTTCATCTGGCCGTACACCAGGGCCACCTTGGAACCCGGGCCGTCGAGCTTGATGACGCCCGACTCGATCATCTCGTGGTAGAGGTCGTTGCCCTCACGGGTGCGCTCGCCGACGCCGGCGAACACCGACACACCGCCGTGCGCCTTCGCGACGTTGTTGATCAGCTCCATGATGGTCACGGTCTTGCCCACGCCGGCGCCGCCGAACAGGCCGATCTTGCCGCCCTTGGCGTAGGGGGCCAGCAGGTCGATGACCTTGATGCCCGTGATCAGCACTTCGGCGTCCGTCGACTGCTCAACGAAGTCCGGGGCCGAACGGTGGATCGGCAGGGTGCGCTCGGCGCCGAGGTCGCCGCGCTCGTCGATCGGCTCGCCGATCACGTTGATGATGCGGCCGAGGGTGGCCGGGCCGACCGGCACGGCGATCGGGGCGCCGGTGTCGGTCACTTCGGCGCCGCGGACCAGGCCGTCGGTGCTGTCCATGGCGATGGCGCGGACGGTGCTCTCGCCGAGGTGCTGGGCAACCTCGAGCACGAGGACCTTGCCGTCGTTCTGGGTGTGCAGAGCGTTCAGAATGGCCGGCAGCTCGCCGTCGAACTGGACGTCGACAACGGCGCCCGTGACCTGCGTGATCTTGCCGACGGCGTTCGTCGCCTGGGTGGTGGTGGCCATGGAGTAAAGCTCCCTCGGAACTCGATAATTGTCGGATGTGCCGTCGTATCGACCGCGAACGCTGCGCCGTTAAACCGCCTCGGCGCCGGAGATGATCTCGATCAGCTCCTTGGTGATGTAGGCCTGGCGCGTGCGGTTGTAGGTGATCGTCAGCTTGTTGATCATGTCGCCGGCGTTGCGCGTCGCGTTGTCCATCGCGGTCATGCGGGCGCCCTGTTCGGACGCGGCGCTCTCCAGGAGGGCGCGGTAGACCTGGATCGACAGGTTGCGCGGCAGCAGTTCGGCGAGGATCTGCTCCTCGTCAGGCTCGAACTCGTAGATCGCCTTGACGTCGGAACCGGCCGCCTCGTCCTCGGCCTGCGCCTCGACGGCGAAGGGCACGAGCTGCTGGACGGTCACGATCTGGGCGATCGCCGACTTGAACTTGTTGAAGATCACCGAGCAGACGTCGAACTCGCCGGCCTCGTACAGCGACAGCACCTTCTGGGCGATCACGTCGGCGTCGGCGAAGGACAGCTTGCGGCGGCCCACATCCTCGTAGGTCTCGACGATCAGCGAGCCGTACTCGCGGCGCAGCTGGTCGCGGGCCTTGCGGCCGACGGTGAGCAGCTTGACCGTCTTGCCTTCCGACAGGAGGCGCTGGATCTGGCGGCGCGACTCACGGACGATGGAGCCGTTGAAGGCGCCGCACAGGCCGCGGTCGGAGCTGATGATGATCAGGAGGTGCACCTGGTCGGAACCGGTGCCCGTCATCAGCTTCGGGCCGTTGCCCGAATCCTGCACGTTGGCCGCGAGAGAGGCCAGCATGCGGCCCATGCGCTCGGCGTAGGGACGACCGGCTTCCGCCTGCTCCTGCGCACGGCGGAGCTTGGAAGCGGCGACCATCTTCATCGCCGAGGTGATCTTGCGCGTCGACTGGACGCTGGCGATCCGGTTTTTTAGGTCCTTAAGGCTTGGCATGCCGGCCCTTCATTCCGCTCGGGGTCGATCGGTAGGAAAGCGGGGGCGGCCGAACCGCCCCCGCCGTCGATCAGACGAACACCTTGGAGAAGTTGTCGAGGAAGGCCTTCAGGCGCTCCTCGGTCGCAGAGGTGATCTGCTTCTCGTTGCGGATCGTCGCCAGGATGTCGGCACCCTTGGACCGGATCTCGGCGAGGAACTTCTGCTCGAAGCGGTTGACGTCCTCGACCTTGATCTTGTCGAGGTAGCCCTTCACGCCCGAGAAGATCGACACGACCTGCTCTTCGACCGGCAGCGGCTGGAACTGCGGCTGCTTCAGCAGCTCGGTCAGACGGGCGCCGCGGGCCAGCAGGCGCTGGGTGGCGGCGTCGAGGTCCGAGGCGAACTGCGCGAAGGCGGCCATCTCACGGTACTGGGCCAGCTCCATCTTGATGGTGCCGGCGACCTGCTTCATCGCCTTGATCTGGGCGGCGGAGCCGACGCGCGACACCGACAGGCCGACGTTGATGGCCGGACGGATGCCCTTATAGAACAGGCCCGTCTCCAGGAAGATCTGGCCGTCGGTGATCGAGATCACGTTCGTCGGGATGTAGGCCGACACGTCACCGGCCTGCGTCTCGATGACCGGCAGGGCGGTCAGCGAGCCGTTGCCGTGGGCGTCGCCCATCTTGGCGGCGCGCTCGAGCAGGCGGCTGTGGAGGTAGAACACGTCGCCCGGGTAGGCTTCGCGGCCCGGCGGACGGCGGAGCAGCAGCGACATCTGACGGTAGGCGACGGCCTGCTTGGACAGGTCATCGTACACGATCAGGGCGTGCATGCCGTTGTCGCGGAAGTACTCGCCCATCGTGCAGCCGGTGTACGGCGCCAGGAACTGCAGCGGAGCCGGCTCCGACGCGGTGGCGGCGACGACGATCGAGTATTCCAGGGCGCCGGCGTCTTCCAGGGTCTTGACGATCTGGGCGACGGTGGAGCGCTTCTGGCCGACGGCGACGTAGATGCAGTAGAGCTTCTTGCTCTCGTCGTCGCCCTGGTTGATCGGCTTCTGGTTCAGGAAGGTGTCGATGACGACGGCGGTCTTGCCGGTCTGGCGGTCACCGATGATCAGCTCGCGCTGGCCGCGGCCGATCGGAACCAGGCTGTCGACGGCCTTCAGGCCGGTCTGCATCGGCTCGTGCACCGACTTGCGCGGAATGATGCCCGGAGCCTTGACCTCGACGCGGGTGCGGGTGACGTCCACCAGCGGGCCCTTGCCGTCGATCGGGTTGCCCAGGCCGTCCACGACGCGGCCCAGCAGACCCTTGCCGACCGGCACGTCCACGATGGTGCCCGTGCGCTTGACGGTGTCGCCTTCCTTGATCTCGCTGTCGGTGCCGAAGATCACGACGCCGACGTTGTCGGTCTCGAGGTTCAGCGCCATGCCCTTGATGCCACCGGGGAACTCGACCATCTCGCCGGCGCGCACGTTGTCCAGGCCGTGCACGCGGGCGACGCCGTCACCCACCGAGAGGACCTGGCCGACCTCGGCGACGTCCGCCTCGGTCCCGAAATTCGCGATCTGCTGCTTGAGGATCGCAGAGATTTCTGCGGCGCGGATATCCATCAGACTGATCCCCCTGAGGCCTTCATGGCGAGTTGCAATTTGTTCAGCTTCGTGCGCACCGAGGTGTCGACCATGCGCGAGCCGAACTTAACGATCATGCCCCCGATCAGCGCGGGATCGACCGTGGTGTTGATCAACACCTTGGAGCCGATCGACGCCTTCAGCGCGTCGGTGACCGCGGCCAGCTGAGCGTCGCTCAGCGGCTGGGCCGAGGTGACCTGGGCGGTCACTTCGCCACGACGGCGGGCCAGTTCGGCGAGATAGCCTTCGATCATGCCTTCCAGCGCGAACAGGCGGCGGTTCTTGGCCACCAGCCCGATGAAGCGCTTGGTCAGATCGGACACTTCGGCGCGGTCCAGAACCGCGGCCATCGCCCGGCCTTGGTCGGCGCGGCTGATCACGGGACTGCGGACGAGGCGGCGAAGGTCGGCGCTCTCAGCCAGGATTTGCTTCAGCGCAACCAGATCGCTCGCGACCTGATCCAACGCTTTGTTCTCGTCCGCAAGCTCGAACAGCGCGATGGAGTAGCGCGTAGCGAGTTCGGAAACGCCTGTACCTTCGATTGCCACCTGATCCCTCGAATTGAGTTCGGTAGACGGTGAATTTTCAGGGCCTTAAATAGGGCAAAACCCACATCGCGGCGGCCCAGCCCGCGAAAGCGAGCGGTCCAATATCACAGGATTAGGCCCTGCGCAACGGGGTCTGGACAATTTGCGCGCGGGGTGAGTGCGGCGTTTTGCGCCCCTGCGGGGTGGGGTCCGTTCTTGGCGGCGGGCGCTGGAAATGGGCATACCACTTCACAACCGAAACGGATCACCTTGGCATCTGAAGGGCCTGCCCTCCCCGGGGCCGGCCCCGGAGCCGGATTTCCGGAGCCTGCCGCGCGGCGGTCCAGAGACCAGACTGTGACCTAACGCCCCGCTTAACACCCGTTTAACCATTCACGCGCACGGTCGCCACACAGCCCGTCTGACAGGACAAACCCAGGCCAATCATGACCGTCGTCGCCTTCTCCTGCGCCCGCTTCACCCCCGCCGACCTCAACGAGTTCGAGGCGGTGGCCGAGCCGAAGCTGCGCCTTGGCCATTGGGCCGGGGTCATCCGCGAAACGGGCCGGGAGCATGACCGGCTCCTCGTTCTCCTCCCCGGCGTGGACCGTCCCGTCTTCCGGTTCGAGCGCGACGGGCGCGGGCGCTACAGCCTGTCCTTCAACGACCGCTCCGGCTGGTACGGCATCGGCTCGGGCAGCAGCGCCTCCGAATGCCTGTCGATCTGGCGCCCCCGCCCCCGGGCCGACCGTTCCGTCTCGGTGCTCTGAGCCGCTTTTTCACCCTTCGGAAAAGTCCGATTCGGCCGCCGCCGGCCTGCCGGGCCGCCCGCCGACGCCCCCCGCTCAGCGATACACGCCGACCGACAGCAAATAGGGCTCGCCGTCCAAAACGATGCGGCGCACGATCATCGTCTTCGGCGCGATCTGGCCGGACAGCGGGTCCGTCCATTTGTAGCTGACGGCGCCCGAGTCCCGATCCGCCACGATGTCCAGCGCCTCCTGGATGAAGGGCTTGCCGTCGACGTCCTTCAGGTCCTTGAGGTTCGCGCCGTTGAGCGACGGCGTCCAGCCGTGGGCGACCATCACGCCGTCGCGGTCGATCAGCATCGGGTAGAGGTCGCGGTCGATCAGCGCGCCGTCCCTCTGGGCGAAGGCGTCCGGGGCGGCGTCCGCGCCGTGCTGGCGCAGATAGCCGCTGGTCTTGTCGAGCAGCGCCTTGGCGTCCGATTCCGTCCCCCGCGTCTGGGCGGGCACGCCCGCCGCCAGCGCGATGATCGCCAGCAACGCGAGAACCGGGAGAACCGTCAGCAAGGTGGGGAGGTGGAAACGACCGCGCAGCCTGGACATGAGATCGCTCGGCGAAAGATGACTTCCATACTCTGGTAATACCATGACCCGCCGCCCGCAACGGGCCAAACGTCACAGGTGCCCTGCGGAGCGCGCAGAGACAATCCGTCGCAGCCCCCCTTTACAGAGGTCCGGTATTTCTCAAAGGGTACGGCATCTCTACAGGAAGCTGTAGGGATCGACGTCCACCTGCACGCGCACGTTGGGTGGAATCTCCACCTGCTCCAGCCAATGCGCGATCAGGGGTTGCACCTGGACGGTGCGCGGCGCCTTCAGCAGCAGGCGGCGCCGATGGCGCCCGCGCAGCAGGGCGAGCGGCGCCGGGGCGGGGCCCAGCACCGCGACGGTGTCGCTGCGCGGCGCGGCGCGGCCCAGGGCGATGGACAGTTTCTCCACCGCCGCCGCGTCCTCCCCCGACACGATCAGGGCGGCCAGGCGCCCGAAGGGGGGCATGCCGGCCTCCAGCCGCATCTCCGCCTCCAGCTGGTAGAAGCCGTCGCGGTCCCCGGCGGCCAGCGCCTGCATCACCGGATGCTCGGGCATGTAGGTCTGCAGCATCACCCGTCCCGGCCGCTCGCCGCGCCCGGCGCGCCCGGCCACCTGATGGAGGAGCTGATAGGTCCGCTCCCCCGCCCGCAAATCGCCGCCGGCCAGCCCGAGGTCGGCGTCGACCACCCCGACCAGGGTCAGCATGGGGAAATGGTGGCCCTTCGCCATGACCTGGGTGCCGATCAGGATGTCCAGCTCGTGGTCGGCGATGCGGCGGACCATCTCCTGGATGGCGCGGGGGCCGAACAGCGTGTCCGACGCCATGATGGCGGCGCGGGCCTCGGGGAACAGCTCCGCCACCTCCTCGGCGATGCGCTCCACGCCGGGGCCGCAGGCGGCCAGCGTCCCTTCCTCGCCGCATTCCGGGCAGGTCGGGGAAAGCGGCTGCGACAGGCCGCAATGGTGGCATTGGAGCTTGCGGGCCAGCCGGTGCTCGACCAGCCACGCCGTGCAGTTGGGGCATTGCAGCCGGTGCCCGCAGGCCCGGCACAGGGTCAGCGGGGCGTAGCCGCGGCGGTTGAGGAACAGCATCACCTGCTCCTTCTCCGCCAGCGTCTGCTCGATGGCCGTCTTCAGAGACGGGGCCAGCCAGTGGCGGGCCGGCGGCCGGTCCTTGCGCAGGTCCACCAGCTCGACGTCGGGCAGCACGGCGCCGCCGTGGCGGCCCGGCAGCTCGATGCGGGCGTAGCGGTTGCTGTCGGCGTTGACCTTGGTCTCCAGCGACGGCGTGGCGGAAACCAGCACGGTGGGGATGCCGCCCAGATGCGCCCGCGCGACGGCCATGTCGCGGGCGTGGTAGATCGACCCCTCCTCCTGCTTGTAGGCGGAGTCGTGCTCCTCGTCGATGATGATGACGCCGAGGTTCTTGTAGGGCAGGAACAGGGCGGAGCGGGCGCCGACCACCACCGGCACCTCGCCGTTGGCCACCGCCCTCCAGGTGTCGCGGCGCTGCGCCCCGGTCAGCTCGGAATGCCACTCCGCCGGCGGCGCGCCGAAGCGGCGGGCGAAGCGCTCCAGCCATTGCGCCGACAGGGCGATTTCGGGAAGCAGCACCAGCGCCTGCTTGCCCGCCTTCAGGGCGGCGGCGATGGCCTCGTAATAGACCTCCGTCTTGCCGGAGCCGGTCACCCCGTCGAGCAGAACGGTGGAATAGACGCCGGACTCCACGCGGGCGCGCAGGTCCGCCGCCGCCGCCTCCTGGTCGGCGGACAGGGTGGGGCCGGGACGGTGGCAGTCGGGCCGCCCGAGCCTGGTCGGCTGCAGCAGCACCGGCTCCAGCAGCCCGGCCTCGGCCAGCCCGCGCACCACCGTGACGCCGCAGCCGGCCTCCTCGGCCAGCTCCGCCGGGGTGCGCGGCGGGCCGTCGTCCAGCAGGGCCAGCACGCGCCGCCGCGGCTCGGTCATCTTGAAGCCGGGCGGCGGCTCCGCGTCCGGCTTGCGCAGATAGGCGAGCGTGGCCTTCGCCGGCTCCAACGCCGAGGGCACGCTGATCGCCATGCGCAGCACATGGCCCGGCGGCGTCATGGTGTAGGCGGCGACCCACTCCACGAACTTGCGCTCGACCTCCGGCATCGGCGGCACGTCGAAGCGGCGGACCACCGGCTTCAGCCGGGCGGCCTCCACCACGCCGGCGCCGGCGCCCCACACCACCCCCAGCACGCGGCGCGGCCCCAGCGGAACCTCCACGTAATCGCCGGGGACGAGGGTCATCCCGGCGGGCACGCGGTAGTCGTAGGCCTCGCGCAGCGGCAGCGGCAGCAGCACGCGGACGCGCGGGTCCGCATCCACCGGCACCGTGCCCGGCAGAAGCGCCTGCGCTGAATCTCCGGAACCGGATTTGGCCCCGGATCTGGCGGAATTTTCACGCATCGGCTAGAGTGCCCCCTGGCCGCGACGCCGGGCAGCGAATCCCGGGAAACAGGGCACGGTCTTCCTCAGCAAGTATGGATTCCAGGTCATGAAGTTCTTCGTTGACACCGCCGACATCGCCGAGATCCGCGATCTGGCCGACACCGGCCTGCTGGACGGTGTTACCACCAACCCCTCCCTCGTCGCCAAGACCGGTCGCAGCTTCCTCGACCTCGTGGCCGAAATTTGTGATGTGGTGAGCGGCCCGGTCAGCGCCGAGGTGGCGTCCACCGACTTCGAGACCATGCTGGCGGAAGGGAAGAAGCTTGCCAAGATCGCTGACAACGTCACGGTCAAGGTTCCGCTGACCCAGGCCGGCCTGAAGACCTGCAAGGCGCTGTCCTCCGAAGGGACGATGGTCAACGTCACTCTGTGCTTCTCCCCGGCCCAGGCGATCCTGGCCGCCAAGGCCGGCGCCAGCTTCGTGTCGCCCTTCGTCGGCCGACTGGACGACATCGGGCAGGACGGCATGGGCCTGATCGCCGACATCGTGGAGATTTACAGCAATTACGATTACTTCAAGACCGAAGTGCTGGTCGCCTCGATCCGCAACCCGATCCACATCGTCGACTCCGCCCGCCTGGGCGCCCACGTCGTCACCGCCCCGCCGTCGGTCCTGAAGCAGCTCTTCAACCATCCGCTGACCGACAAGGGCCTCGCCCAGTTCGTCGCCGACTGGCAGAAGACCGGCCAGTCCATCCTCTGAGGACGGCGGCATGGGCCGGGAACCGGGACACACCCCCCAGAGGAAGGACGCGCCGACCGCCGAGGAGGTGTGCGCCTATCTGCGGGACCATCCCGACTTCCTGGTCCATCACGGCGAGTTGATCCACCACCTCACCCCGCCGTCGCAGGACCGCGGGCGCGGGGTGGTGGACCTGCAGGCCTACATGGTCGAGCGCCTGCGCGGCGAGGTCCGCCTGCTGAAGGACCAGCAGCGCGAGCTGCTCGGCACCTCGCGCGCCAACATGAACAGCCAGAACCGCATCCACGCCGCGGTGCTGTTCCTTCTCGACGCGCAGAGCTTCGAGCAGCTCATCCAGACCATCACCACCGACCTGGCGGTGCTTCTGGACCTGGACGTCGCCTGCCTAATCGTCGAATCGAACGGCCACGACACCCCGCATGTCCAGACCTCCGGCGTGCGGGTGGTCGAGCCGGGAACCGTCGACCGCTGGCTGGGCAAGGCCGACGTGGCGCTGAACGCCGACATCCAGGGCGACCCGGAGCTGTACGGCCCCGGCGCCGGGCTGGTGCGGTCGGAGATCCTGATCCGCCTCCAGGTGTCCAGCGAGACGCCGGACGGCATGCTGGCCTTCGGCAGCCGCGAGCCGGACACCTTCCACGGCGGCCAGGGCACCGAACTGGTCGGCTTCCTCGCCCGCGTGGTCGAGCGGGTGATCCGCGGCTGGCTTGAACTGCCGGCCTGAACCCGACCGCACGCATGACCGGAAAACAGAATCCCGTCCTTGGTTTCGCCGCCCAGCCCGACGTGCAGGACGTGCTGGTGCACTGGCGCCGCTGGATGGAGAGCGAGCGCAACGTCTCGCCCCACACGCTGACCGCCTACATCGGCGACGTCGCGACCTTCCTGGAGTTCATCACCGGCTATCAGGCGAAGCCGCCGTCGATGAACGACCTCGCCGCGCTGACCGTCACCGACTTCCGCTCCTGGCTGTCCCACCTCGCCATGAAGGGGATCGGCTCCAACAGCCGGTCGCGCGCCCTGTCGTCGGTGCGCAACCTGTTCCGCTGGATGGACCGCGACGGGCGCCTGCACAACCCGGCGATCAACACCTTCTCCGGCCCGCGCATCAAGCGCCCCGCGCCGAAGCCGCTGACCGTGCTGGACGCCGACCGCCTCTTGGAGGAATCGGAGAAGGAACCGGACGAGCCCTGGGTCGGCAAGCGCGACCGGGCGCTGTTCACCCTGCTCTACGGCTGCGGCCTGCGCATCTCCGAGGCGCTGAACCTGACGCGCCGCGAGGCGCCCTTGGGCGAGACGCTGCGGGTCACCGGCAAGGGCAACAAGGAGCGGATCGTGCCGGTGCTGCCGGCGGTGACCGAGGCGGTGCGGGCCTACATGGACGCCTGCCCCTACCGCCAGGGGCCGGACGCGCCGCTGTTCGTCGGGGTGCGCGGCGGGCAGCTCGCCCCGGCCATCGCGCAGCGGCGGATGCGCGACCTGCGCCGCCTGATGGGGCTTCCGGAAACCGCGACGCCGCACGCGCTGCGGCACAGCTTCGCCACGCATCTGCTGGCGGACGGCGGCGATCTGCGGGCGATCCAGGATCTGCTGGGCCACGCCTCGCTGTCGACGACGCAGCGCTACACGGACGTGGAGAGCGAGCAACTGATGCAGGTGTACCGCTCGGCGCACCCGCGGGCGAAGAAGACGCCGTAGGGCCGAAGGGCGGGAGATGCTTTGCCCCCTCCCCCGCCCTCCCCCGCTTACGCAGGGGAGGGAGAGAAGAGACCTCCCCCGCTTCGCGGGGGAGGGAAAGGAGATGCGCCTCAGATGTGCAGGGCGCGGCCGTCCACGGCGAGGGCGGCCTCCTTGGTCACTTCCGACAGGGTCGGGTGGGCGTGGCAGGTGCGGGCGATGTCCTCGGCGGACGCGCTGAACTCCATCGCCACGGCCAGCTCGCCGACCATCTCCGACACGTTCGGGCCGACCATGTGGACGCCCAGCACCTTGTCGGTGCGCGCGTCGGCGAGGATCTTCACGAAGCCGTCGGTGGTGCCGCTGGCGCGGGCGCGGCCGTTGGCGGTGAAGGGGAACTTGCCCGCCTTGTAGGCGACGCCGGTGGCCTTCAGCTCCTCCTCGGTCTTGCCGACCGCGGCCACTTCCGGCCAGGTGTAGACGACGCCGGGGACGAGGTCGTGGTTGACGTGGCCCGCCTGGCCGGCCAGCAGCTCGGCGAGAGCGACGCCCTCCTCCTCGGCCTTGTGGGCCAGCATCGGGCCTTCGACCACGTCGCCGATGGCGTAGATGCCCGGCACGTTGGTCTCGAAATGCTTGCCGATCTTCACGCGGCCGCGGTTGTCCATCTCGACGCCGACGGTGTCGAGGCCCAGGCCGTTGGTGAAGGCGCGGCGCCCGATGGCGACCAGCACCACGTCCGCCTCGATTTCCTCGGCGGTGCCGCCGGCGGCGGGCTCGACCGACAGGGTGACGCCGGTGTTGGTGACCTTGGCGCCGGTGACCTTGGAGCCGAGCTTGAAGGTCATGCCCTGCTTGCCGAGGATGCGCTGCATCTGCTTGGACACCTCGCCGTCCATGGTCGGCAGGATGCGGTCCAGGAACTCGACCACGGTGACCTGCGCGCCGAGACGGCCCCAGACCGAGCCCAGCTCAAGGCCGATCACGCCGCCGCCGATGACGACGAGGCGCTTCGGCACCTCCGGCAGATCCAGGGCGCCGGTGGAGGAGACGATCTTCTGCTCGTCGATCTCGATGCCCGGCAGCGGGGTGACTTCCGAGCCGGTGGCGATGACGATGGCCTTGGAGGCGGTGACGGTGCCCACGCCCTCGACCTCGACGGTGTTCGGGGCGGTGATGCGGCCCGCACCCTTCAGCCAGGCGATCTTGTTCTTCTTGAACAGGAACTCGATGCCGCCGGTGTTCTCTTTGACGACCTTGTCCTTGTGGGACAGCATGCCCGGCAGGTCCAGCTCGACGCCGCCGACCTTGATGCCGAACTTGGCAAGGCCGTGCTTGGCCTCCTCGTACTTCTCCGACGCGGCGAGCAGCGCCTTCGAGGGGATGCAGCCCACATTCAGGCAGGTGCCGCCCAGCGCGCTGCGCTTCTCGACGCAGGCGACCTTGAAACCGAGCTGCGCCGCACGGATCGCGCAGACATACCCGCCGGGACCGCCGCCGACCACGACGACGTCGAAAGTGCTTTCAGCCATTGGGGGCTTTCCTTCCGCCATTTTTGTGTTTGCCAAAAGCCTTCCCGTCCAGCGGGGAGGGCCGCGCGCCGATTTATGCCGCCGCTCAGGCCAACTGGCAACGGGACAGTTCGTCCGGGGGGAGGGATGCCGGGTTGAACGACCGGCATGGGAAGGGCCGGAACCCATGCCGGAACGGGAGGAGCCGGGGCTCGCGCCCCGGCCCGTGTCACACCGAAACGGCGATCAGGAACAGGCGCGGGGCGCCGCCCTGGGCCACGTTCGCCAGGGTGGTGACCTGATTGTTGGCCACATCGTACACATAGGCGGTGCGCCCGCCCGCCCAGTACCAGCCGAGGTTCGGGTTGGGTCCCGCCACGTCCGCGGCCTGGAAGGTGCCGAAGGTCGCCAGAAGCGAGACATAGTTCAGGCCGGCGTTGCCGCCGCGCAGGGTCTGCTGCTTCACGACGTCGGCGTTGAAGCGGTTCCAGGCGTCCTGGATGGGCGTGGCGTGGGCGGGCAGGATGCACTTCAGTTCGATATAGACGTCGTCAGCCACCCCGGCGTTGCGGCGCAGGTAGAAGTCGGCGCGGGCGGCGGCGGCGGCGTTGTTGGAGGCTCCCCAGGCCGGGCCGCCCACCGTCGTGTAGGTCAGGTAGGGATTCGCGACGTTGGTGGATGGATAGGCCCACTCCCGGTCGCAGGTCCAGTTGCCCGCGACGTTCAGGAAACCATGTGCGATCTCGGCTTGGAGCCAGCCCTCCCAGCCGCCGCGGATGTTGGCGTTCTGGGCCAGCACCGTGGCCCGCGGGCCGTTGATGCTGCCGTTGGCGACGCAGCCCTGGATAGTTGTTAAAAACTGCTGACAGCGCATGGTGGCGTCTCCTTCCTCGATGCCGGTCCGGACGAAGGTCCGGGCTTCGACAAAGGGACGGTTCCGCAATGCGCGGCGTGAGGATCAGCCGGTGAAGAAATCCAGCAGAGCCTGCGCCGTCTCCTCCGGCGCCTCCTCGGGGATGAAGTGGCCGGCGGGCATCTCCTGCCCCGCGATGGCCGGGGCGTAGCCGCGCCAGATGCCCAGCGGGTCGTCGTAGAGCCGCCCGACCGCGCTGTTGCGGCCCCACAGGAACAGGGCGGCACAGTCCACCTTGCGGCCCGCCGCCCGGTCCGCGCGGTCGTGCTCCAGGTCGATGCTCGCCGCGGCGCGGTAGTCCTCGCACATGGCGTGGACGGTGGCGGGGTCGCGGAAGGCCGCGCGGTAGGCCTCCATCGCCTCCGGCTCGAAGATGTCGGCGCTGCTGCCGATGGAGCCGAGCACCTGCCCCAGATAGAAGTCGGGGTCCGACCCGATCAGCCGCTCCGCCAGGTTGTTCGGCTGGATCAGGAAGAACCAGTGGTAATAGGCGGTCGCCATGCGCTGGTCGATGCGGGCAAAGACCTCCAGCGTCGGCACGACGTCGAGGAAGGCCACGCGCTCGACCCGGCCGGGATGGTCGAGGACGAGCCGGTGGGCCACCCGCGCGCCGCGGTCGTGCCCGGCCAGCCGGAAGCGGTCGAAGCCCAGCGCGGCCATCACCGCCACCTGATCGCGCGCGTTGGTGCGTTTGCAGTAGGTCTCGTGCGCGGAATCGCCCGGCGGCTTCGACGATCGGCCGTACCCCCGCAGGTCGGTCAGCACCACGGTGAAGCGCTCGGCCAGCCGCGGCGCGACCCGGTTCCACAAGGCGTGGCACTGCGGAAACCCATGAAGCAGAAGGAGCGGCGGCCCCTCGCCGCCGACCAGCGTGTGGATCTCGGCGCCGTCGGTGGCGATGCGGTGGCGGGTGAACCCTTCGAACATGCGCGCCCTCCCCTATCCGTTTGAGTGTGGAGAACTGTCCTTCCGCATCGCGGGTCTTCGGAAACCTTGGGTGGGTTTCTCGCGTTTTTCAGCCGATTGTTTTCGACCTCAAGAGGAAAATGCCATGCGCAGCCTGAAGAAGCTCGTCCTTTTCGCCGCCCTGGGTGCCGCCCTGACCACCAGCCTCGCCGCCTGCAACACCGTCGAAGGCATGGGGCAGGACGTGCAGGCGGGCGGCCGCGCCATGGAGCGCTCGTCGGACAGCGTCCAGAAGAAGATGTGATCGCGCGGCGCGGACGCCCCGGAGCTTCGGCTCCGGGGTTTCAGCGCCCCGATGTCCGCATCCCAGCGCTCAGCGCTGCATGCGCCTGATGGTGTTGGTCGTGCTCTGGCCGTCCACGAGGTCGGCCAGCACGACCTTGCCGCCGTAGCTCTGCACGAATCCCGCGCCGACCACGGTGGCGACGGTGTAGTCCGCCCCCTTGACCAGCACGTCGGGCCGCAGGGCGCGGATCAGCTCCTCCGGCGTGTCCTCGCCGAAGATCACCACCAGATCGACACAGGCCAGCGAGGCGAGCACCGTCGCCCGCGCCGTCTCGGTCTGCACCGGCCGCGTCTCGCCCTTCAGCCGCTTCACCGAGGCGTCGCTGTTCAGCCCGACCACCAGCACGTCGCAGGCGGCCTTGGCTTGATTCAGCAGCGAAATGTGGCCGGGGTGCAGCAGGTCGAAGCAGCCGTTGGTGAAGCCCACCCGCTTGCCGCGGGCGCGCCAGCGCGCCGCCCGCTCCACCGCCTGCTCCAGCGTGTCCACCTTCTCCTCGCCGCTGCGCCATTCCTGCTCGTGCAGGGCGGACAGCAGCTCCGGCGCACGGACCACCGCGGTGCCGACCTTCCCCACCACGATCCCGGCGGCCAGATTGGCCAGCCACGCCGCGTCGGCCAGCTCCACCCCCACCGACAGGGCGGAGGTCAGGGTCGCCACCACCGTGTCGCCGGCGCCCGACACGTCGAAGACCTCGCGCGCGTCGGCCGGCAGATGGGTGGCGCCGTCGCGGGTCACCACGGACATGCCGTGCTCGCTGCGCGTGGCGACCACCGCGTCGATGCCGCAGGTCTCCAGCAGGTAGCGGCAGGCGGCCTCGACCTCGGCATCGCTGTCGGCGGGCATCCCCGTCGCCTGGATCAGCTCCTTGCGGTTGGGCGTGATCACGCTGGCCCCGCGGTAACGCCCGAAATCGTCGCCCTTGGGATCGACCACCACCGGCAGCCCGGCCTCCCGCGCCGCCTGGATGAGCTGCGCGACCAGGGCGTCGGTCAGCACGCCCTTGCCGTAGTCGGACAGGATCACCGCGCCCGCCGTCAGCATGCCGGTGCGGGCGGCGACCATCACCTCCTCCTCCGAGGCGATGGCGGCAACGGTCTCGGCGTCGGCGCGCAGGAGCTGCTGGCGGCCGGCGATGAAGCGCGTCTTGACGGTGGTCTGGCGCCCCGGCTCGGCGACCAGCCCGCCGCCGTCGCCCGTCTCCTTCGCCACGAGGCGGACCAGCTCCAGCCCCGCCGCATCCTCGCCCACCACCGACACGAAGCGGCAGCCGGCGCCCAGCGCCATGACGTTGGCGGCCACGTTGCCGGCGCCGCCGAGCATGGCCGTCTCGCGCTCGATCCGCAGGACGGGGATCGGCGCCTCGGGGGACACGCGGTCGACCGACCCGTAGACGAAGCGGTCGAGCATGACGTCGCCGACGCACAGCACGCTGGCGCGGGACAGGGAGTCGATGTGACGGGCAAGGTCGCTCATGCCGGTTCTACTACCAACCTTGCGCGCGGGGCGCCAGAGGGGAGCGTGGCCCCGGGACGGAGCGCGGCGCCTATTCGAAGGCCGGGACCTCGTGCCGCAGGTCGCCGGTGCCCTTGGCGAAGGTCAGGGTCAGTTGTCCCTGCAACTCCCGCTCCGCCGCCTCGCCGGTTCCCGGAAGGGAGGGCGGCAGCGGCGGGCTGACCAGGATGCCGGCGGCGGCCAGCGCATCGCCGAGCGCCGTCGTCCGATTGGCGGGAACGCAGAAGGCGATGACCGCCATCACGTCGGAGAACAGCGTGTGGTCGACGATCCAGCCGCCGTTGCCGGTGATGCCGTCGGCCGCCGCCATCAGAGCGGCGGTCCGGTCGGTCTGCAGGACCGCTTCGAATCTCAGGATGGACATGGCGTGTCCCCTCTCGGGCTGCTCGGAGGGTTCAGTATGGGCCGGCGGGACCGCCTCCTCAACCGGGCAAACCCCCGCGGCCGCCCCGCGTCGGCTAGGCAGCCGCCCCCGCCTGTCCTATCTTCCGGCATCCCCTCCTCCAGACAGCGACCCTCGAAAACCGCCATGCCCCTGCCCTCCGTGACGCGCAGCCTGTCGGCCAAGCTGCTGGTGCTGACCGTGCTGTTCGTCCTGCTGGCGGAGGTGCTGATCTACACGCCGTCCATCGCGCGCTACCGCCTGACCTATCTGGAGGAGCGGCTGGCCGCCGCCCATCTCGCCGCCCTGTCGGTGGAGGCGACGCCGGACATGATGGTGGCGATGGAGCTTCAGAACGAGCTGCTCGCCCATGTCGGCGCCCACGCGGTGGAACTGATCCGGCCGGACAGCCGGGTCTACATGCTGTCCCGCTCCATGCCGCCGACGGTGGACGCCGTCTTCGACCTGCGCGCCACCATGGCGCCGCGGCTGGCCGCCGACGCCTTCATGGCGCTGGCCCAGCGGCGCGACCGGGTGATCCGGGTGATCGGGCCGTCGCCCAAGGACCCCGCCTTCCAGGTCGAGATGGTGATCGACGAGCGTCCGATGATCCGGGCGATGATCGACTTTTCGGGCCGGATCCTGGCGCTGTCGGTGGCGATCTCGCTGATCGCGGCGGTTCTGGTCTTCGTCTCGCTGACCCGGCTGCTGGTGCGGCCGATGCGCCGCCTGACCGAAGGGCTGGTCGCCATCCGCCGCGACCCCGACGGCACGCCGCCTTTCCAGCCGAGCGCCCGCAGCGACGAGATCGGCGTGGCCGAGCGCGAGCTGGCCGACATGCAGGCCACCATCCGCAGCGCGCTGCGCCAGCGCGAGCGGCTGGCCGCTCTGGGCACCGCGGTCGCCAAGATCAACCACGACCTGCGCGCCATCCTGTCCACCGCCGCCCTGCTGTCGGAGCGGCTGGCCGAGAGCGCCGACCCGGAGGTGCGGCGGGTCACGCCGCGGCTGATGGCCTCCATCGACCGCGCGGTGGAGCTGTGCGGCCAGACCATGACCTACACCCGCGACGGGCTGCTGCCCCTGGCGCGGGCCGCGGTGCCGCTGCGCCCGCTGGTCGAGGAGGCCGGGGCCACGGCGCTGGCCGCCCTGCGCCCGGACGTCGTGCGCCCGGACGGGGAGCGGGCGGAGCTGCATTGGGACAACCGCGTGCCGGAGGGGCTGACCATCCGCGCCGACGCCGCCCAGCTGTCCCGCGCGCTGGTCAATCTGGGGCGCAACGCCGCCCAGGCGGGGGCTGCGGCGGTGACGGTGACGGCGCTGACGCGGCCCGGCGGCGGGCTGCTCCTGCGGGTGGCCGACGACGGGCCGGGCCTGCCGCCGCGGGCGCGGGACAACCTGTTCCAGCCCTTCGCCGGCTCCGCGCGGGCGGGCGGCGTCGGGCTGGGCCTCGCCATCGCGCGGGAGGTGCTGCGCGCCCATGGCGGCGACCTGCGGCTGGTGGAGAGCACCGCGGCGGGCACCGTCTTCGCGCTGGAGCTTCCTCCGGGGATCGTCGTGGAGGACGCCGGCCGGTTGGGCGAAATGCCCACATCGGATTCGCCCATCCCGGATTGATTTCCGGCGCCCGCTCCACCAGAATTCGCGGCACGGTCAACCCGTCGGCATCCCGCCGGGCGGACGCCCCGCGCGGGACCGGCAACGAAGGAAGGGAACGGGACTTTGGAAGGCACGGGCAAGTGGATCACCGGGGGAATCCTGGGCTTCATGGCGTTCATCGGCCTGCTGGCGGCGTCGCGCGCGGCGGATTCGGCGTTCTATTACGGCGGCTGGCTGCTGGCCATCGGCTGCATCGGGACGATCTTCATGATGGTCACGAAGCACTACAACCAGATGGACGAGCGGATCGCCCGCCAGCGCGAGCAGGACTGACCGCGACGCCCCTTCAACCGGTGGAGGCCGGGCATGCCGTGGGACCCCGAACAATACGCACGGTTCGAGTCCTGGCGCCGGCGCCCGGCCCACGACCTCGTGGCGGCCCTGCCCTCCCTGGCCCCGCGGATGGTGGTGGACCTCGGCTGCGGGGCCGGGCAGCTCGCCCGCCGGCTGGCCGAGCGTTGGCCGGAGGCCGAGGTGCTGGGGGTGGACAATTCCCCGGCCATGCTGGAACGCGCGCGGACCGCGCCGTCCCGCGTGCGCTGGCTCCAGGCCGACCTGCGCGTCTGGCGCCCCGAGCGGCCGGTCGATCTGCTGGTCTCCAACGCCGCCCTGCACTGGCTGGACGGGCACGAGCGGCTGTTCCCGGACCTGCTGCGGGCGCTGGCCCCCGGCGGGGTGCTGGCCGTGCAGATGCCGCGCAACTTCGACGCGCCCTCGCACCGGCTGCTCTACGAGACGGCGGCGGACGGCCCCTGGGCCGAGCGGCTGGCGCCGGTCCTGCGCACCGCCCCGGTGCACGCGCCTGACGTCTATTACGGCTGGCTCGCCCCGCTCACCCAACGCCTGGACCTCTGGGAAACGGAGTATCTCCAGGTTCTGGAGGGCGACGATCCGGTGCTGGAATGGACGCGCGGCACGACGCTGCTGCCCGTCCTCGACACGCTGAAGGGCGCTGAGCTGGACGCCTTCCTGGCGGCCTACCGCGCCCGGCTGGACGCCGCCTACCCCCGGCGCCCCGACGGCCGCACGCTGTTTCCCTTCAAGCGGCTGTTCCTCGTGGCGCGGGTCTGAGGCGAAGCCTTACGACGCTGGCCCGCCTGAAGCCGACCTGGGCTGCTTGGCGGCGGTGAGGATGTTCGCGACGCCCACCGCGTTCATGCCGGCGCGGCTGCCGATGGCCGACAGCGATTCGCCGGGCTGCGCCTCGATGTTGGCGGCCTTGAGCGCCTGGATGGCCTTGTCGGCGTCCAGCCCGAAGACCGGCGCCACCGTCGCCAGCGGGGCGTTCGCCACCGCCCGCATCATCGCGCCGGGGCCGCCGGTGGAGGCCGGGGTTCCGGTCATCGCCGTGAAGACCAGCGATCCGGCGACGCTGACCACGAAGGCCGACAGGGCGACGTTGCGCTTGAAATACTGCAGGAAGGCCGTCCAGTTGCGCGCCAGATGCCACAGGCCGATGGCCGAGAAGCCGACGCTGAGCCATTCGTGGGAGAAGCGCACCAGATTGCCGTTCCAGTGCAGAAGCAGCATGATTCCCGTCACCGTGGAGACGACGAACAGGACGATGGTCACCGGCGTGACGATCTGCCGGGTGATGGTGGAGGTGACGGAGGGCATGGAGGACGGCTCACAGGTTGAACGGAATGCGGCCAAAATGGGGCCCGATTGTAACCGCTTGATGTCCCGCACCGCCGCCGAACGTTACAGAGTGTAACGGCGCCCATCGCCGTCCGCGCGCTTGACCGCCCCGCCCCACGGTCCAGATGGCTGCGTGATCATGGTGCAACCACCGGGGCTTGCGGTTCATGGGCACGCAGGAACAGCCGGAAGGATGGCGCGACGAGAGCGAGGAGCGCCTGCGCGCCTACATCGAAAGCGCCCCGCGCAAGATGTGGATCGCCCGCACCGACGGCACGGTCGAGTTCTTCAACCGTGAATGGCGAGATTACACCGGGCAGGGCGGCGCCGAGGACATGCTGAACTGGCGGGAGGCCATCCACCCCGCCGACCGTCCACGCCATGAGGAGGTGCGCAACCGGGCGGTTCCCCTGGGCCAGCCCTACGATGTCCAGGTCCGGCTGCGGCGGCACGGCGACGGCCAGTACCGCTGGCACATCGGGCGGGTGTCCCCCGTCCATCTGCAAGGCCGACTGATCGCCTGGATCGGGGCCGCGACCGACATCGACCACCGCGTCCGCGCCGAGGCCGCGCTGCGCGAGAGCGAGGCCAACTTCCGCACCATGGCCAACGCCATCCCGCAGCTCGCCTGGATGCGCGATCCCGCCGACTACAGCATCTGGTACAACCAGCGCTGGTTCGACTTCACCGGCACCTCGATGGAGCAGATGCAGAACGACGGCTGGTGGACGGTCATCCACCCCGACCACGCCGACCCGATGCTGGACGCCGTCACCGCCGCGCGGGCGGAGGGCCGGTCCTGGGAATACACCGCGCCGCTGCGCCGCCGCGACGGCGTGTACCGTTGGCATCTGTTCCGCGCCGTGCCCATCCGCGACGAGACCGCCGGCACCATCACCCGCTGGTTCGGCACCAGCACGGACATCAACGAGCAGCGCGAGGCGCAGGAGCGCCAGCGGCTGCTGACCCAGGAGGTCAGCCACCGGGTGAAGAACAGCCTGTCGCTGGTGGCGGCGCAGCTCTCGCTGCAGGCCCGCGCGTCGGACGACGACGACGCCCGCAGCGTCCTGATGGACGCCTACAGCCGCGTCCTGACCATCGCCGGCGTTCACGACCATCTGTGGCGGCAGTACGACGCGAGCTTCATCGACATGTCCGGCTTCCTGCACGGCCTCTGCCGGAAGCTCCAGGAAACCGCGCCGGGCCATGACCTGAGCTTCACCGGCGATCGGGTCATCGTGCCCACCGATCAGGCCGTCCCCATCGGGCTGGTGGTCAACGAACTGGTCACCAACGCCCTGAAATACGCCTATCCCGGCGACCACGGGGGGCCGATCCGGGTGACCCTGCGCCGGGACGGCGAGGACGCGATGGTGTTGGAGGTGATCGACCAGGGGGTCGGGCTTCCCGCCGGGTTCGACCTGTCGGCGCCGACAAAGAGCCTCGGCATGCGGTTGCTGGTCAACACCGTCCGGCAGATCAACGCCACCGTGGACGCCGAACGCCTCGATCCGGGAACCCGCTTCGTCGTCGCCATTCCGGTCGGGCGGGGATGACCTACGCCTTCTCGATGTAGGCCAGCAACGGTTCCCAGTCGGCGCGGTGCTCGGCGGCGCGCTTGCCCGTCAGGTCGAACAGGCTGAGACCGGAGGCCGCGGCGTCGGCGTAGATCTGGCTGTCGCGCAGGCGGGTCACCACGCTGTGCCCGACTCCGCCGAGGAACTGGTCAAGACGGTCCGCCGCCTTGGTGCGGGCGCGCAGGCGGTTGCCGACCACCGCCACCGACTTGCGGTTCTTGGCGATCGACTTCAGCTCCTCCAACTTGCCGAGGAAGCGCTGCGTCGCCTGCTCGTCGAAGGCGCTGGGCAGCACCGGCAGCACGACGACGTCGGCCATCCGCACCAGATCCTCGATCTGCTTGGTCTTCAGCGCGGCCGGCGCGTCGATGACGAGGCGCTGGATGCCCTTCGGCGCGTCGGACAGGTCCTTGGCCCAGTCCAGACCCACCAGGGCGGCGGCCGTGGCCGGGCGGCGGGCCAGCCAGCCGAGCGACGAGCGCTGGCGGTCCACGTCGGCCAGCGCCGTGCTGTGCCCCGCGGCGGCGCTGGCCGCGGCGAGGTGTGTGGCGATCGTGGTCTTGCCGCAACCGCCCTTGATGTTGGCGACGAGGATGGTCCGCATGGGCGGGAAGATTACCCCTCCCGGTCGGGCTTTGACCAGAAGGCTTTCGCGTCGGCGAACTCCTTCCACAGGTCGCGCAGCGCCGGTTCGGATTCCGCCACGCCGCGGGCGTGCCAGCCGATGACGATGCCGGCGGCGCGCGGCTCGCCCGGTTCGGAGCGGCTGCCGTCGTCGTGCAGCTCGTGCAGCAGGCGGGTCGCCGTCGCCACGTCGTTCAGGTGGCCCAGCGCGTCCTGGAACGCCGACAGATCCTGGATGTAGCGGCGGGCCGGCTTGTCGTCGTAGAGGCTGCGGAAGAACTCCGCCGCGTAGCGCAGCTTCTTCAGGGCGATGCGCAGCTCGTGCCGCTCGGTCACCGAGAGGCCGGCGAAGCCGTGGCCGGCGCGGCGGGCCTTCTTGGCGCGGCGCGACAGCAGATGGTCGGCCAGATCCTCCACCGGGTCGAACAGCCGGGCGGAATGCTCGCTGACCGGCTGGTCGCGCCAGCCCCGCGACTCGACCCAGGCGCCGAACTTCAGCAGGAAGGTGGTGTAGCGCTCGGACCGGATGGCCTCGCGCACCCCTTCGTAGGCGCGGTCGCGCCGCGCGCGCGCCGCGGCGGCGAGGGCGTCGATGTCCTCCTGGAGCGGCTTGCCGTGGCCGTCGGCGCGGTGGAAGGAGTCCTTCACCGGCTCCAGCAGCTCGGCCAGGAAGACGTCCCAGTCGCGCGCCGGGCCGAGGCTGCCGCCCAGCCACTTCACCTCGCCGACCAGCCAGGCGTAGGAGTCGGCGGGGATGAAATGCTTGAACAGGGCGAGCGCCGAGCGCAGGCGGCGCAGCGCCACGCGCATCTGGTGGACGCCCTCCGCGTCCTCGCCGACCAGGGTGACGGCCTCGTTCGCCAGCATATGGCCGATGCAGGAGCGCAGGATGCGGGCCAGCGCGCCTTCCACCGTGGTGTCGGCGTCAAGCTCCAGCCTGCCCGCCTTCACCACCCTGTCCACCGTCCCGTCGGCGAGCGCGTAGCCGCGCTCCGCCTTGGTGCGCGGGTCGAGCCGCAGCGGGGCGGCCTGGGCCAGTTCCAGCGCCAGTTCGTAGAGGGCGGCGGCGGAGCCCTCGAGAAGCTCCAGCTCCACCTCCGACACGGGGATGGAGGCACCGTCGGGGCCGCGGATCTCGCCGCTGTCGAAGGCGACCTCGATGCGGCTGGCCTCCTCGCCCTCGCCCATCGTCACCACGCGCACGGTGCGCTGGATGAGGGTGGTGAAGAGCGGCTGCAGCTCCGCCGCTCCGACCGAGCCCAGCAGGTCCAGCGCCTCCGGCGATTCGATGGCCGACAGGTCGGGGGCCGGTCCGGCGACCGGATGCTCCCACTCCGCCCGGCCAAGCTCGCCGCGCTCCGGCGCGCCCTTGACGGTCTGGAGATGCTGGTTGCCGACCTTGCGCACGCGCAACGTCACCAGCCGCCCGGCCAGACGCCGGTCGGCGGTGTCGTAATAGGTGCTTTCCAGGGTCTTGGTGCCGGCTTTGCCCTTGGCACGGGATGCGACCGCCGGGCAGGACCGGAGCTTCGCCATGTCTTCGGCCCTGACGGCCAGCTTCAGCTCGGTTTCCCGGTTGGACTCCGCTTCGACCACCATTCGTGCCCCGTCGTTTCCGGTGGGTTCCCGTTTTGCACAGGCCCCAGCCACGGTCAAGTTACAGAACCATGACGCTTTTGTTGCAGCCCCCGCAATCAGGGGTCCGCCTTTTCCAGCACCAGGAGCTTGGACATGTAGGCGAGCGACGTCTCGCGCAGGCGCAGCCCGGCGGCGGCGAACAGGGCGGGCAGGTCGTCGCGGGCGTAATGGGCGTAGAAGGGCTCGTGGAAGGACTGCGGGAAGCGGTCGATCAGCCCGTCCATCATCGGGTTGTCGCCGTACTGCACGCTGTCCATGAAGACCAGGATGCCGCCGGGCTTCAGCACGCGGGCCATCTCGGCCGCGGCCTGGGCGCGGATCTTCGGCGGCAGTTCGTGGAACAGGTAGATGCAGGTCACGATGTCCTGCGACCCGGTGGCCAGCGGGATCGCCTCGGCCGCCGCCTGGACCAGCGCGCTGCTGCGCGCCCAGGGCGCGAGGTTGCGCCGCGCCTCGCGCAGATAGGCCGGGGAGAGGTCGAGCGCGGTCACCGGCAGGCGCGGGTGGTTGTCCTTCACGAAGGTCAGGAAGCGCCCCGTCCCGGCGGCCACGTCGAGCAGGCGGCAATCCGCGCCGCGCCGCGTTTTCAAATGGTCGAAGATCGGCACCAGGACCTGCCGGCGCATGGCGTCGGCGCCGCCGCCGAACAGCACCTCCACCTGATGGTCGTAGAGGCGGGCGCTCTCCTCCGTCAGGTAGCCGCCGGTCTGGTAATGGAAGTTCTGCCGGTAGTAGGCGGGCAGCCCTCCGCTGCCGGGCGGCGGGTTGGCGCGCACCTCCACCGCCGCGTGGTCGCGGCGGCGTCGCGACACCTCCGGCACGTCGCGCAAGAAGGCGGCGGCGTCGGTCAGCAGCCGGCGTGGGTCGGGCATCAGGTCGTGCGGCAGGCGGTAGCAGCCCGCCTCGATGTTGGCGAGGTCGCGGGCCAGCAGGGCGCGCAGCTCCTCCAGGATCGCGCGGGTGCCGGGCACCGGACGCCCGCCGGGCGGGGTGGTCCGCGGCGGTCCGGTGATCCGCCGGCCGATCCGCGCGGCCATCATGTACTGGCCGAGGAACCAGGCGACGCGGGCGGACTGGCTGGCCGCGTAAGCCAGCCGGGGGGCCAGCCGGGGTAGCGGCCGGGCGGAGGACGGCGGGGTGATGCTGTTCATGGGAATAGAAATGGGATCGGCGGTCCCGCCCGCCCAGAGCCCGGTCCATTCGCCGCATGGGGCAACCGGTCGCCCACGCGGGCCGTTGCAAAGCGGCCGCCCCTGTGCTGGATTGCCCGGCAAAAGTTCAACCCGTGGGAAACAGCAGCCATGACCGAGTTCAACACCATCGACGACCTCGACGTGAACGGCAAGACGGTGCTGGTGCGTGCCGACCTCAACGTCCCGATGCAGGACGGCAAGGTCTCCGACACGACCCGCATCGACCGTCTGGCGCCGACTCTGACCGAGCTGGCGAAGAAGGGTGCGAAGGTCGTGGTTCTGTCGCACTTCGGCCGCCCGAAGAACGGTCCGGACGCCAAGAACTCGCTGCGCAACGTGCTGGACGCGCTGAGCGCCGCCGTCGGCCAGACCGTCGCCTTCGGCGAGGATTGCGTCGGCGACAAGGCCAAGGCCGCCATCGACGGCGTCCAGCCGGGCGCCATCGTGCTGCTGGAGAACACCCGCTTCCACGCGGAAGAGGAAAAGAACGACCCGGCCTTCGCCAAGCAGATCGCCGCTCTCGGCGACCTCTACGTCAACGACGCCTTCTCCGCCGCGCACCGCGCCCACGCCTCGACCGAGGGCGTCGCCCGGTATCTGCCGGCCGCCGCCGGCCGCCTGATGCAGGCCGAGCTTGAGGCGCTGACCAAGGCGCTGGAGAAGCCGGAGCGTCCGGTGGCCGCCGTCGTCGGCGGCGCCAAGATCTCCACCAAGCTGGACCTGCTCGGCAACCTCGTGAAGAAGGTCGACATGCTGGCGCTGGGCGGCGGCATGGCCAACACCTTCCTCTTCGCCCAGGGCGTGGATGTCGGGGCCTCGCTCTGCGAGAAGGACATGGCCGATCAGGCCCGCGCCATCATGGAGACCGCCAAGGCCGCCAACTGCGAGCTGCTGCTGCCCAAGGACTTCATCGTCGCCAAGGAGTTCAAGGCCGGTGCGGCCAACCGCGCCGTCCCGGCGGACGGCATCGGCGCCGACGAGATGGCGCTGGACGTCGGCCCCAAGACGGTCGAGTTCCTGGGCCTGAAGCTCCAGGGTGCCAAGACGGTGGTGTGGAACGGTCCGCTGGGGGCCTTCGAGATCCAGCCCTTCGACGGCGGCACCAACGCCGTCGCCGGCCTCGTCGCCGAGCGCACGTCGGAAGGCGGCCTGCTGTCGGTGGCCGGCGGCGGCGACACCGTGGCGGCGCTGGCCCATGCCGGCGTCGAGGAGAAGTTCACCTACATCTCCGCCGCCGGCGGCGCCTTCCTGGAGTGGCTGGAAGGCAAGGAACTGCCGGGCGTGGCCGCGCTGAAGAAGAAGTAAGGGTTTGGGGGAATGGGTGGGCGGTCGAGGCGGGCCCCCACCCTTCCCACGGCTTGCGCCGCGGGCCCCTTCCCTCCCCGCTGCGCGGGAAAGGGAATCTTAGTCCCCTCCCCTGCTTTAGCGGGGGAGGGTTAGGGTGGGGGCAAGACCCACCCTCCCAAACACATTACAAAGGCCGCCGCGCCTTCAGCGCCGCGGTCAGAGTCCCGTCGTCCAGATAGTCCAGCTCCCCGCCCACCGGAACGCCATGGGCCAGACGGGACACGGAGACCCCGCTGCCGGACAGGCGGTCGGTCACCACATGGGCGGTGGTCTGGCCGTCCACGGTGGCGTTCAGCGCCAGGATGACCTCGGTCACCGCCGGGTCCTTCGCGCGCTCCACCAGGGACGGGATGTTCAGATCGTCCGGCCCCACCCCCTGCAGGGCCGACAGCGTGCCGCCCAGCACATGGTAGGTGCCGCGGAAGGCGCGCGTGCGCTCCAAAGCCCAGAGGTCGCCGGCGTCCTCCACCACGCAGATGGTCGAGCGGTCGCGGCTGTGGTCGGAGCAGACGGAGCAGGGGTCGCGGCTGTCGAGGTTGCCGCAGACCGAGCAGTTGCGGATGGCCTCCGCGGCGAGCGCCATGGATTCGGACAGCGGCACCAGCAGGCTGTCGCGGCGCTTCATCAGGTGCAGCGCCGCCCGCCGCGCCGACCGCGGCCCCAGCCCCGGCAGCTTGGACAGGAGCTGGATCAGGCGCTCGATTTCAGGTCCGATCATTCACGGCTTCGTTTTTTTAAAGGGTGGCCGGACCGCGACTGCGGCGGCCCGGCCATGACAACTCAGAACGGCAGCTTCATGCCCGGCGGCAGCTTCATCCCGCCCATCAGGCTCTGGGTCTCGTTGGCGACGTGCTGCTCCACCTTGGCCTTGGCGTCGTTGAAGGCGGCGATGATCAGGTCCTCCAGGACCTCGATGTCCTCCGGATCGACGATCGACTTGTCGAGCTTGATCTTCTTCATCTCGCCCTTGCCGTTCACCGTCACGTTGACCATGCCGGCGCCCGACTGGCCGGTCATCTCGACCTCGCCCAGGCGGGCCTGCATCTCCTGCATCTTGGCCTGCATCTGCTGGGCCTGCTTCATCATCTGGCCGAGGTTCTTCATGGGTCAGAAATCTCCTTCATCGTCGAGCGGGTAATAGACCCCGTCGTCCTGCTGCATGACCATAAGGTCGGGATTCTCCCCGTCATCCGCAACCTGGGGCTCGGCCTCGACCGCCGCCTTGAGGTCGCGGACATCGGTGATCTTGGCGCCGGGAAAGGCGTCCAGAACGGCGCGCACCACCGGATGCGCCTCCGCCTCCTCCAACGCGCGCTTCTGCGCGGCCTGCTCTTGCTGGATCAGCGTCGGCTCGCCCGGCGCGTCCGAGACGATGACGACCCAGCGCTGGCCGGTCCATTCCGTCAACAGCTGGCCGACGCGATTCGGCAGGGTCGCCGGGGCCAGGGTCGTCAGACGCAGCTCCAGCCGCCCCGGCTCCATGCGCACCAGATGGACGCTGCCGGTCAGATGGCCGTAGAGCGCGCCCTCGCGCTTCTCCGCGAAGACCTGGACCAGCGTGCGGAAGTCGCGCGGCATCGCCACGCGCTCCTCGTCCGCCACCGCGACGGCGACGGTTTGCACAGGCTGCTGGCTCGGCTGCGCTTGGTGAGCGACGGCGCGCACGGCGGAGCCGCCCACCGCCACCGGCCCGCCGCCGGGACCGCGCGGCGCGGAACCGCCACCGCCCTGTCCGCCCTGTCCGCCGCCATTCTGCGCGTTCTGGAACTGGCGGATCAGGTCGCCGGGGGTCGGCAGATCGGCGGCGTAGGACAGCCGCACGATGACCATCTCCAGCGCCTGCTGCGGCACCGGGGCCGCCTGCACCTCGCCCAGCCCCTTCAGCAGGAGTTGCCACGCGCGGGTGAGCGCCGGCATGCCGAGCTTCGCCGACAAGGCGGCGCCGCGGGTGCGCTCCGCCTCGGGCAGGCCGGGGTCGTTGGCGCTGTCCGGCACGACCTTCAGCCGCGTCAGATTGTGCACGAGATCGAGAAGGTCCTGGAGGATCACCACCGGATCGGCGCCGACGCGGTGCAGGTCGGACAGCAGGTCCATCGCCTCCGCCGGCTTGGCCGAGACGGCGGCCTCGAACAGGTCGATCACCTTGCTGCGGTCGGCCAGCCCCAGCATGTCGCGGACCTGCTGCGCGGTCACGGTGCCGGCGGCCAGCGCGATGGCCTGGTCGAGCAGCGACAGTCCGTCGCGCACCGACCCGTCGGCGGCCCGCGCGATCAGCGCCGCGGCGTCCGGCTCGATTCCCGCCCCCTCCAGCCCGGTGACGCGGGTGAAATGCTCCTTCAGCACCTGGGCGTCGACGCGCCGCAGGTCGAAGCGCTGGCAGCGCGAGAGCACCGTCACCGGCACCTTGCGGATCTCGGTGGTGGCGAAGACGAACTTCACATGGGCCGGCGGCTCCTCCAGCGTCTTCAAAAGCGCGTTGAACGCGCTCTTGGAGAGCATGTGGACCTCGTCGATGATGTAGAGCTTGTAGCGCGCCGAGACCGGGGCGTAGCGCACGCCGTCGATGATCTCGCGGATGTCGTCCACGCCGGTGTGGCTGGCCGCGTCCATCTCCATCACGTCGACGTGGCGGTCCTCGGCGATGGCGCGGCAGTTGTCGCAGACGCCGCAGGGCGTCACCGTCGGCCCGCCGGTGCCGTCCGGCCCGGTGCAGTTCAGCGCGCGGGCGATGATGCGGGCGGTGGTCGTCTTGCCCACCCCGCGCACGCCGGTCAGCATGAAGGCCTGGGCGATGCGGCCCGAATTGATGGCGTTGGTCAGGGTGCGGACGAGCGCGTCCTGCCCGATCAGCTCGGCGAAGCTCTTCGGACGGTACTTCCGCGCCAGCACCCGGTAGGCGAGGCCTCCGGACGTTCCGGAAACGGAAGAGGACATATCGGCAACGGTGGTATCGGTCACGCGGCTGGCCCGGTAATCGGCTTCACGACGGAGCGCAGAATAGCGTCACGGCACGGGGCTGTCGCCGTTTCAATTCGCTGCAGGACTTTATGGGGAAGGGTGGGAGGCTGGACGAACGACCCGAGCCGAAACTCGTTACGGCTGCTTCCTTCCGGACCTGACCGGGTTGGCGAGGGACTCGTCCGTCGCCAGCCTCCCGCGCCTTATATCGGCGATCACGCCGCCCCATGCAAGGCCAAACTGCGGGCTTTCCGTTTGAGGCGGAACGAAAAAGCCCCGCGTCCGGCGGAACGCGGGGCTTTTGCCGGTTTCCCGGATGGGACCGCCGGAGGTTACTGCGGCAGCGGCGCCGGGCTGTCGGACAGGGAGCGCAGATAGGCGATGATGTTCGCCCGCTCCTGGTCCTTCTTCACGCCGGCGAAGGTCATCTTGGTGCCCGGCGCGTAGGCCTTCGGGTCGTAGAGGAAATGGTTCAGCTCGTCGTAGTTCCAGGGGCCGGCCTTGCCCTTGATGGCGTCGGAATAGGCGAAGCCGTCCAGATGGCCGTGCGGGGCGCCGACGATGCCGTACAGGTTCGGGCCGACCTTGTTCGGGCCGCCCTTGTCGAAGCTGTGGCAGGCGGCACAGGCCTTGGCCGCGGACTGCCCGGCGGCGGCGTCGGCCTTGGCGAGCAGCGGGGCGATCTCGGCGGGGCCGGACGGGGCGGCGCCACCGCTGGGGGCCGGAGCGGCGCCCTCCGGCATGGCCACCACATAGCCGGGCTTCTCAGGCGTTTTCGGGTGCACCAGAACTTCCGCGGCGAAGCCGGCCAGCATGGCGATCAGACCCGCCAGCAGCACGGCGCCGAAAATCTTGTTCCACTCCATGCTCATAACGTCTTGTTCCCCTTTTTTGTCGTGCCGCGGGCCCGTCGCCAGGGCTGGCTGGTTCTCCGCCGCACGATAGCGTGGCCGCGGCGGCTTGTCACCGCTTCGGCCCCCTCCCTTGCCACAGGAATATCGGTTCCCCGACTGTTGGCCAGTTGAATATTGGAGTGACGCCGCTTGACGCAAAGGGCGATCCATGGTTCACCCGCCCCACCTTTCCGACGCGACAGGGGGCCGTTCCACCATGAACGCCAACGCAGATATCCAGAGCACGGCGAACCCGCCGCCCTCAAATCCAATCGTCGTGATTCCCGCCCGCATGGCCTCCACCCGCCTGCCGGGGAAGCCGCTGGCCGACATCGGCGGGGCGCCGATGATCGTGCAGGTGTGGCGCCGCGCCATGGAGGCGGAGATCGGCCCGGTGGTGGTCGCCTGCGCCGAGCCGGAGATCGCCGCGGCGGTGGAGGCGGCGGGCGGCACCGCCGTGCTGACCCGGCCCGACCATCCCTCGGGCTCCGACCGCATCTTCGAGGCGGTCAGCCTGCTCGACCCGGAGGGGAAATACGACGCGGTGGTGAACGTGCAGGGCGACCTGCCGACCATCGAACCGGCGGTGGTGCGCGCCGCCTTCGCCCCGCTGTCCGACCCGCAGGTGGACATCGCCACGCTGGTGGTGGAAATCACGCGGGAGGAGGAGCGCACCGACCCCAACGTGGTCAAGGCCATCCTGGAGCTGCCGCCCGGCGCCCGGCGGGGCCGCGCCCTCTATTTCAGCCGCGCCACCGCCCCGTGGGGCGACGGCCCGCTGTTCCACCATATCGGGCTGTACGCCTACCGCCGCGCCGCGCTGGAGCGCTACGTCCGGCTGCCGCCCTCGGCGCTGGAGCAGCGGGAGCGGCTGGAGCAGCTCCGCGCGCTGGCCTTCGGGATGCGCATCGACGCCGCCGTCGTTGACGCGGTTCCGCTCGGGGTCGATACTCCCGCCGACCTGGAGCGCGCCCGCGCGATCCTCGCCAAGCGCGCGTCCCTTTAAAAGACGATGCCCCTTTAAAAGAAGACCTTCCGATGACGACCTCGAACGTGATCGCCTTCCAGGGCCTGCCCGGCGCCTACTCGGACCTGTCCTGCCGGACGGTCTTTCCGGAGATGACGACGCTGCCCTGCGCCACGTTCGAGGACGCCTTCGCCGCCGTGCGCGAGGGGCGCGCGGCGCTCGCCATGATCCCGGTGGAGAACTCCATCGCCGGGCGCGTGGCCGACAACCACCATCTGCTGCCCGAAGGCGGCCTGCACATCATCGGCGAGCATTTCCAGCGGGTGAACCACCAGCTCCTCGCCCCGAAGGGCGCGACGCTGGCCGGGCTGAAGACGGTGCGCAGCCACATCCAGGCGCTGTCCCAATGCCGCAACATGACGCGGGAGCTGGGGCTGACGGCGATCTCCCACGCCGACACCGCGGGCGCCGCCGCCGAGATCGCCAAGCTGGGCGACCCGCAGCACGCCGCCATCGCGTCGTCGCTGGCCGCGGACATCTACGGTCTGGACATCCTGAAGGGCGGCATCGAGGACGCGGAGCACAACACCACCCGCTTCCTGATCCTGTCGCGCGAGCCGAAGACCCCGCCGCTGCCCGCCGAGGGGACCGGGGCCAAGATCATCACCACCTTCGTCTTCCGCGTGCGCAGCGTGCCGGCGGCCCTCTACAAGGCGCTGGGCGGCTTCGCCACCAACGGCATCAACATGACGAAGCTGGAAAGCTACATGGTCGGCGGGCACTTCACCCAGACCCAGTTCTACGCCGACGTGGAGGGCCATCCGGAGGAGCGCTCCCTGCGTCTGGCGCTGGAGGAGCTGGCCTTCTTCGCCCGCGCCGGCGAGGTGAAGATCCTGGGCGTCTACCCCGCCAACCCCTTCCGCTACCAGGAAAGCCAGCGCATCGGCGAGGATTGAGGGGCCGGGCGGGCCGTGCCTGCCCCCACCCTTCCCTACCCCGCTGACGCAGGAGAGGGAGCTTGATTCCCTCCCCTGCGAGAGCGGGCGAGGGTTAGGGAGGGGGCAGAGCGCCCCGGCCCTCAGTGCCCCGCAGCGGCCGCCGCGGCGTCCGGCTTGTCGAAGCGGCCCAACCGGTCGATCAGGGTGGCGCTGGCCTCGTTCATGCCGGCCACCCGCACCTCGGCACCGCTTCGGCGCAGGCGCTCCACCGCCTTGTCGATGGCGGCGACGGCGGTCAGGTCCCAGAAATGGGCGTGCGTCAGGTCGACCAGCACCCGTTCGACCCCCGCCGGAAGCGTCCCGAAGGAGCGGACGAAGCGGTCCGCCGACCCGAAGAAGATCTGCCCATGGGCGTGGTAGGTGCGCTGGCGCCCGTCGGCGCTGTCCTCGACCCGCACCCCGGCGTGGCGGGCGACCTTGCGGACGAACAGCACCGCGCTCAGCAGAACGCCGACGAAGACGCCCTTCGACAGGTCGTGGGTCGCCACGATGGTCCCGGTCGTCACCAGCATGACCAGCGTGGACCCCGCCGGCACGGTGGCGATGCGGCGCAGCGAGCCCCAGTCGAAGGTGTTGACCGACACCATGATCATCACGGCGACCAGGGCCGCCATGGGAATGCGCACCAGCCAGTCCTGGAGCGCCACCACCAGCACCAGCAGAACGCTGCCCGCGACGAAGGCCGACAGGCGCCCGCGCCCGCCCGACGTCACGTTGATGACCGACTGGCCAATCATGGCGCAGCCGGCCATGCCGCCGAACAGGCCGGAGACGATGTTCGCGATGCCCTGGCCGCGCGCCTCGCGGTTCTTGTCGCTGCGGGTGTCGGTCAGGTCGTCCACGATGGCGGCGGTCAGCAGCGATTCGAGCAGCCCGACGAAGCTCAGCGTGATGGACACCGGCAGGATGATCCACAGCGTCTCCAGCGTCAGCGGCACGTCGGGCAGCGCGAAGCCGGGCAGCTCGGTGGGAAGCTGGCCCATGTCGCCCACCGTCCGCACGTCGGCGCCGGTCGCCACCGCCACGGCGGTCAGCAGGGCGATGGCGATCAGCGGGGCGGGCACCGCCCTGGTCAGGCGGGGCCAGCCGACCAGGATGGCCAGACCGGCGGCGACCATCGCGTAGGTCTGCCACGTCACGCCGATCAGCTCGGGCGTCTGGGCCATGAAGATCAGGATGGCCAGCGCGTTGACGAAGCCGGTCATCACCGACCGCGACACGAAGCGCATGTAGCGCCCGAGCCGCAGCGCGCCGAGCGCGATCTGGATGACGCCGGTCAGCAGCGTCGCCGCCAGCAGATAGTCCAGCCCGTGGTCCTTCACCAGATCCGCCATGACCAGCGCCATCGCGCCGGTCGCCGCGGAGATCATGCCGGGCCGCCCGCCGACGATGGCGATGGTCACCGCGATGCAGAAGGAGGCGTAAAGCCCGACCTTCGGATCGACGCCCGCGATGATGGAAAAGGCGATCGCTTCGGGGATGAGGGCGAGCGCCACGACGAGTCCGGCCAGGACGTCGCCGCGCGCGTTGCCCAACCACTCCGAGCGGAGTCGTTGCGCGTCGAAAGTCATCGGTTCCTACAGGGAATTCCGTTCGGGGAAAGGCATCGGAAGCCGCGCCCCGGCCGGCACAGGGCGGGGGCGTTCAAAGCCGCGTAGACTTTGCAGGATCAGGGGATCAAGGCGGCGTGTTGCGATGCAGCATGCAAGAACACTAACAAACGGGGCGGACGGGCGCAACCGGCTTGCCTCCTCCCTCCCCCGCCGCGCCGCACAGGGAGCTTTATCCCCTCCCCTGCGCAGCGGGGGAGGGTCAGAGAGGGGGCACGCGATGCATCGCCTTCACTCCCCCTCGGCGATCCACTCGTCGATCAGGCGGCGGGCGATGCTGTCGGGGCGGGCGAGGCGGAAGTCCTCGCTGGGGGCGAAGCTCCGCAGGAAGTCGCGGTCGAACCAGCGGGCCGTCTCCAGTTCCTCCAGGTCCGTCTGGATGTCCAGCGTCACCGCCCGCGCGCTGAAGCCCAGCATCAGCGAGGACGGGAAGGGCCAGGGCTGGGACGAGTGGTAGCGGATGTCCGTCACCTCCAACCCAACCTCCTCCAGCACCTCGCGCCTCACGCTGTCCTCCAGGCTTTCGCCCGGCTCGACGAAGCCGGCCAGCACCGAATGCATGCCCGGCGGAAAGCGGGAGTTGCGGCCCAGCACGACCCGCCCGGCCCCGTCATGGACCAGCATGATGACCGCCGGGTCGGTGCGCGGGAAATGGTGGGTGGCGCAGTCGGGGTTGGTGCAGACGCGCACGTGCCCGCCCTCCGCACCCGCCGCGACGGAGCCGCAGACGCCGCAGAAGCGGTGCCGAGCGTTCCACCAGGTGATGCCGCGGGCATAGGCGCAGAGCCCGGCCTCCGTCGCCTCCATCACCGGGCCGACGGCGCGCAGGTCCTCGAAGCGGCCGAGTCCGGCCAGGGCCGGATGCTCCTCCGGCGCCTCCAGGCCGGTCAGGTCCACGGTGAAGTGCGGAACGCCGTCCAGCAGGCCGAGGAAGACCGGTTCCACCCCCCAGTCGCCGCCGCAGGCCACGGCGACCGCGCGGGCCGAGTCGGCGTCGCCGGTCACGAAGTTGCGGGATTTCGCCACGGGCAGCAGGCGCGCGTCCGGTGAGGCCCAGGCGTCTTTCAGCCAGTCCTTGTCCTTGCGGCGCACGGCGGCGCGGTCGAGCGGAATGCCGGCATAGGCATTCGGGCGGTCGGGCGGGGAGGAGCGGTCGTGCATGGCGAAGAGGCTGCCACAAGCCCGCGGGTCGGGGAAGCGGCGTCCCGCGCAACCCTCCTCCTTCATTGCCCTCCCCCAGCATTGATGGTTTGCGCCGGGAGAGCAGCCGACTAGGATGCCGCCCTCGTCCCAACCACGCGCGATCCGGCGGAGCGACCATGACCGAACCCTGCCCCACCCCCCTGGTGACCCTGGCGGAGCGTCTGGCCGACGCCTCCGGCCCGGTCATCCGCCAGTATTTCCGCACGCCGGTGGCGGTGGACGACAAGGCCGACGCCTCCCCCGTCACCATCGCCGACCGCGAGGCGGAGCGGACCATCCGCGCCATCATCGAGGCCGAGCGCCCCGACGACGGCATCTATGGCGAGGAGTTCGGGACCAAGAACCTGGACGCCGAGTGGGTGTGGGTGATCGATCCCATCGACGGCACCAAGTCCTTCATCACCGGCCGCCCGATCTTCGGCACGCTGATCGCTCTGCTGCACCGCGGGCGGCCGGTGCTCGGCGTCATCGACCAGCCCATCGTCCGCGACCGCTGGCTGGGCGTCGAGGGCCGCCCCACCCTGTTCAACGGCCAGCCGGCCCGCGTGCGCGACTGCGCCGGGGGGCTGGCCGCGGCGACCCTGGGCACCACCTCCCCCGACCTGTTCCCCGGAGCGGACCAGGACGCCTTCCGCCGGGTGGCGGGGACGGCCAAGGTGTCGGTCTATGGCGGTGACTGCTACAGCTACGGCCTGCTGGCGGCGGGCTATTACGACCTCGTCGTCGAGTCGGGGCTGAAGCTCTACGACTTCGCGGCGCTGGTGCCGGTGGTGACCGGGGCCGGCGGGCTGATGACCGACTGGGACGGGCAGCCGCTCGACGCCAAGTCCAATGGGCGCGTGGTCGCCGCGGGAGACGCCCGCACCCACCGCGAGACGCTGGCCGCCCTCGCCGGCTGAGACAGGAGGACCACGCCCATGGCAACCATCGCCACGCCCGCCCGCTCCGTCTTCGAGACCTCGCCGGAGAAGCTGCGCCCCTTCCTGCACTCGCTGGCCGGCCGGGTGTCGGACGGGGCGAACTGGATGGTCCGCAAGAAGACGGTCTGCGACCTGCTGCTGGGGCTGGACGCCTTCTTCGCCCTGCCGGCGGAGGAGCGCCGCGCCCTGATGGGCGCCGGGGACGACGCCGCCCACGGCGGCCAGGACGGCACCGGGCCGGAGGACTTCCGCAACGTCCTGCCGCTCTATGTCGGGGCGATCCTGGAGGGGTTGCAGGAGAAAGCCGTGACGGGGCCGGAGCAGGCGGCGATCTACATGCTGTCGATCCATCCGGAGCACCAGATGGCCGCGGAGGAATGGATGCTGGCCGATCCGCGCAACGGCAAGGCGGTGCGCCGGATGATGCGGTCCGACCGCCGCTACCGTCAGCTCATGGAGCGCATGGCCGACCACTGGAAGAAGGCCCGCGCCGGTCAGGGCAGCAGCGAGACGGCTAGCAGCCCCAGGTAGATGCCGATGAACAGGCCGAGGACGATCCCGTAATCCTCGTCGGTCATCGGGTTTGAATCGGGGTCGAACTGCCGCATGATCTACTCCCTGTGCGTCAACGGATGCCCAGAATAACCGTTGACGCCCGCGAGCCTCCCGCGACAAGGCCGTGACTTCCATCGGGCCGGGGTGACCATCCCCATAAAAAACGGACCGCGCCGGAGGGGCACGGTCCGCTGAGTCGGGAGGGACCCGAAGGGAAAGGGTCAGGAAGGACTCGGGTGGCCAGAACTCAGGTGGCCAGAACTCAGGTGGATGGCCGGGCCTCGCCGGTGATGGCCGGTTTAGGCGGCATCTCCTCGGCCAGCGCGCGGTAGGCCAGCCCGCCGAGCAGCCCGCCCACCAGCGGCGCCACCCAGAAGGCCCAGAGCTGCTGCAGCGCCCAGCCGCCGACGACCAGCGCCGGCCCCGTGCTGCGCGCCGGGTTCACCGAGGTGTTGGTGACCGGGATGCTGATGAGGTGGATCAGGGTCAGCGCCAGACCGATGGCCAGCGGCGCGAAGCCCGCGGGCGCCCGCCGGTCGGTGGAGCCCAGGATGACGATCAGGAACATGAAGGTCAGAACCACCTCGGCCAGCAGGCCGGAGGTGAGGTTGTACGCGCCCGGCGAATGCTCCCCGTACCCGTTGGCGGCCAGCCCCTTGGCGGCCAGCGACCAGTCGGCCTTGCCGGTGGCGATGACGTACAGCACCATCGCCGCCAGGAAGGCGCCGACCACCTGCGCGATGACGTAGGGAAGGATGTCCTTCGCCGGGAAGCGCCCGCCGGCCCACAGCCCCACCGTCACCGCCGGGTTCAGGTGGCAGCCGGAGATGTGGCCGACCGAATAGGCCATGGTCAGCACCGTCAGCCCGAAGGCCAGGGAGACGCCGGTCAGCCCGATCCCGACCTCCGGGAAGGTGGCGGACAGCACGGCGCTGCCGCAGCCGCCGAACACCAGCCAGAAGGTGCCGAGAAACTCCGCGCTCGTGCGCCGGAACATCGACATGTCACCACCTCGTCGGGCTTGCCGCATTTCCGCCTTTTTTGCGCCCCCGGACGGGCCGGCGCCAGCGGACGGGCGTAAGATACCGTTGCGTACGCGGACTTGACGCGCGGCAAGGCGCGTACATGCTAGGGCTGACCCGCCCTATCATCTCAGGCCGACCCCATCAGGCCAAACCACATCAGGACCGACGATGCGCCGAGTTCTCGCTGCCGCCCGGACCACCGCCGTTTTGGCCCTCCTCGCGCTTGCGGCGCCGATCCAGGCGAAGGGGGTCCAAGCGGAAACGGTCACCGTCCCCGCCCTGAAGCAGTTCGGCGAGCCGGAGTTCAAGCCGGGCTTCACCCATTTCCCCCACGCCAATCCCGAGGCCCCCAAGGGCGGACAGATCACCCTGGCCGCGCAGGGCAGCTTCGACAGCCTGAACCCGATCATCCTGCGCGGCGTCACCCCGCGCACGCTGGGGCTGATCGCCGACTCGCTGATGGCCGGCTCCGGCTGGGAGATGGACGCCGCCTACGGGTCGCTGGCGGAAAGCGTGGAGCTGCCCGACGACAGGAGCTGGGCCATCTTCCGCCTTCGCAAGGAGGCGCGCTGGCACGACGGCGTGCCGGTGACCGCCGGCGACGTGGTCTTCGCCTGGGATTCCATCCAGGCGCACGGCAACCCCTTCCTGAAATCCTTCCTCGACCGCGTGGCGACGGTGGAGGCGCTGGACGAGCACCAGCTGAAGATCACCCTGAAGACCACCGGGGAGATGAAGCCGATCATCGACTTCGCCACCAGCATCGCCCCGCAGCCCGAGCATTGGTGGACCGCCAACGGGCGCGACATTTCCAAGACGACGCTGGAGCCGGTGCTGGGCAGCGGCCCCTACCGCATCAGGACCGTCGATCCCGGCCGTTCCATCACCTACGAGCGGGTGGCCGACTGGTGGGGCCGCGACCTGCCCACGGCGCGCGGCTTCTACAACTTCGACACGGTCAAGGTCGATTACTACCGCGACGACGACGTGATGTTCGAGGCCTTCAAGGCCGGCGCCTACGACTTCCGCACCGAGCACCGGGCGCAGCGCTGGACCACCGGCTACGATTTCCCCGCCGCCAAGGACGGCCGGGTGAACCGCGTGGAGGTGAAGAGCGACCTGCCGCTGGGCGCCCAGGGCTTCCGCCTGAACACCCGCCGCGCCAAGTTCGCCGACCCGCGGGTGCGCGAGGCGCTGGGCTATCTGTTCGACTTCGAATGGATCCAGAAGAACATCCTGTACGGCCAGTATCTCCGCACCACCTCCAACTTCCCCAACTCCGACTTCGGCGCCAAGGGGCCGCCGACGCCGGAGGAGCTGGCCCTGCTGGAGCCCTTCCGCGCCCAGCTGCCGGAGCGCGTCTTCACCACCCCCTTCGAGCCGCCGAAGACGGACGGCAGCGGCAACAACCGCAACAACCTGCGCGAGGCCATGCGCCTGTTCCGCGAGGCCGGGTGGGAGCTGAAGAACGGCCGGATGACCAGCGCGAAGACCGGCGAGGTGCTGAGCATCGAGTTCCTCGACGGCACCGGCGCGCTGACCCGCGTGATCCAGCCCTATGTGGAGGCGCTGCGCAAGGCGGGCATCGACGCGGTCCTGCGGGTGGTCGACACCGCCCAGTTCCAGGCGCGCACCGACGAGTTCGACTTCGACGTGGTGGTGGCGAACTTCAACTTCTTCACCCCGCCGGGGACGGAGCTGCGCAGCTATTTCGGCTCCGCCGCCGCGGATGTCCGGGGATCGGCCAACTACGCCGGCATCAAGGAACCGGCGGCCGACGCGATGATCGAAAAGGCGCTGGCGGCGAAGGATCTCGCCTCGGTCCAAGCGGCGACCCGCGCGCTCGACCGCGTGCTGCTGTGGGGCTTCTACATGGTGCCGCACTGGTACAACCCGGACAACTGGATCGCCTATCGGACGACGCTCGGCTTTCCGGAGACGACGCCGAAATACGATCTGGGCTTCCGCAACAGCGGCTTCCCCGAGGCGTGGTGGGTGAAACCCTGATCGCCCGCCTAGCCCCTTAAAGCCGAGGCTCCGCCTTGATTGTGACACAAGGGAGACCCTACCTTACCGGAAACAATAAGGACCGAGAGGGGCATGAGGAAGACCGGTAAAGCGATCCTGGCCGCGGTCATGTGCCTGTATCTGGCGGAGCCCTTCGCCACGGCCCATGCCCAATCCACCCAGCCGGAGGCCGCTCCGGCAACCGGGGGGCACGCCGTCACGGCCCATGGGACGCCCAAATACGGGCCGGACTTCCAGCATTTCGACTACGTCAACCCCGACGCCCCGAAGGGCGGCGAGATCAAGCTGGCGACCTACGGCGGCTTCGACAGCCTGAACCCCTTCATCCTGCGCGGGTCGGTCGCCGCCGGAGCCAGCCTGCCCTTCGACACGCTGACGGTGGAGAGCGGGGACGAGATACTGACCCGCTACGGGCTGCTGGCCGAGACCATCACGGTCGCCGAGGACCGGAGCTGGGTGCGCTTCACGCTGCGCCCGCAGGCGCGCTTCCACGACGGCGCCCCGGTGACCGCCGACGACGTGGTGTGGAGCTTCGAGACGCTGCGCGACAAGGGCCACCCGCTCTACCGCACCTACTACGCCGACGTCGTTAAGGCGGAGAAGACCGGCGAGCGCGCGGTCACTTTCACCTTCCGCGACGGCGGCAACCCCGAGCTGCCGGTCATCATGGGCCAGCTGCCGGTGCTGCCCAAGCACGTCTTCGAGGGTGACGGCAACGGGGTGCGCGACTTCGCCAGCACGACGCTGGACCCCATCGTCGGCAGCGGCCCCTACCGGATCGTCGAGGTGCAGCCCGGCCGCTCCCTCGTCTTCGAGCGGGTGACGGACTGGTGGGCCAAGGACCTGCCGGTCAACCGGGGGCGCTACAATTTCGACCGCATCCGCTTCGACTATTACCGCGACCTCGACGTGGTGTTCGAAGCCTTCAAGGCCGGAGCCATCGATTTCCGGGTGGAGCATTCGTCGAAGAACTGGGTGACCGGCTACGACGTGCCTGCGGTCCGCGACGGCCACATCGTCCGCGAGGAGATCAAGCACCAGGACCCGCAGGGCATGCAGGCCTTCGTCTTCAACAGCCGCCGCCCGGTCTTCGCCGACCGCAAGGTGCGCGAGGCGCTGAATCACCTGTTCGACTACGAATGGACACGGGCGAACCTGTCCTACGGGCTGTTCCAGCGCACCAAGAGCTTCTTCTCCAATTCCGAACTGGCCTCCGCCGGCCTGCCCTCGCCGGAGGAGCTGAAACTGCTGGAGCCGTTTCGGGGCAAGGTGCCGGAGGAGGTCTTCACCAAGCCCTTCGCGCCACCGCAGACCGACGGGTCCGGCAACATCCGCCCGAACCTGCGCACGGCGCTGTCCCTGCTCAAGGAGGCCGGGTGGGAGCTGAAGGGCAACAAGCTGCTGAACGCGAAGACCGGCGAGCCGATGCGCTTCGAGATCCTGCTGGTGCAGCCGGACATGGACCGCATCGTCCAGCCCTTCGTCCGCAACCTGGAGCGCGCCGGGATCGAGGCGGCCATCCGCGTGGTGGACACCGCCCAGTACCAGAACCGGATCGACCGCTACGACTTCGACATGGTCATCCAGCGCATCCTGCAATCGACCTCGCCCGGCAACGAGCAGCGCGACTACTGGCAGTCGGCCCGCGCCGACCAGCCGGGCAGCCGCAATCTGGCCGGCATCAAGGACCCGGTGGTGGACGCGCTGATCGACACGATCATCCAGGCCCCCGACCGCGAGAGCCTGATCACCGCGACCCGTGCGCTCGACCGCGTGCTGCTGTGGGGCTGGTACGTCATCCCGCAATGGCACGACGACGTGCGGCGCGTTGCCTATTGGAACCGTTTCTCCCATCCGGCGGTTGCGCCCAAATACGGCTTGGCCTTCACCGACACCTGGTGGGTCGATCCCGAGAAGAACGCGAAGCTCGCCAACACGGCCCGCCGCGCGGCTCCCTGAGACGGTTGGACTAAGAAAGGCGAACCCGCGCGATGCTGGCCTACATCATCCGCCGTCTGCTGCTGATCATCCCGACGCTTTTCGGGATCATGGTCATCAATTTCCTGATCGTTCAGATCGCCCCCGGCGGTCCCATCGAGCAGATGATCGCCCGCGTCCAGGGCACCGCCGTGGAGGCGACCGCCCGCATCGGCGGCACCGGCGGCGGCGAGACCGGCGGCCCGGCGGCGCAGCAGGCCCAGGGCGGCGACACCGGCAGCCGCTACCGCGGCGCCCAGGGGCTCGACCCGGAGTTCATCAAGCAGCTCGAACGCGAGTTCGGCTTCGACAAGCCGCTGCACGAGCGCTTCATCCACATGATGTCGAACTACCTGATGTTCGACTTCGGCAAGAGCTACTTCCGCGACCGCAGCGTCGTCGATCTGGTGATCGAGAAGATGCCGGTGTCGATCTCGCTGGGCATCTGGACGACGCTGATCGTCTATCTGGTGTCGATCCCGCTGGGCATCGCCAAGGCGGTGCGCGACGGCCAGCCCTTCGACGTCTGGACCTCCGGCGTGGTCATCGTCGGCTACGCCATCCCCAGCTTCCTGTTCGCCGTGCTGCTGATCGTCGTCTTCGCCGGCGGGCGCTATTTCGACCTGTTCCCGCTGAGGGGGCTGGTGTCGGACAACTGGGCGAGCCTGCCCTGGTGGCAACAGGTCCTCGACTACCTGTGGCACATGGTGCTGCCGGTGCTGTCCATGGTGATCGGCGGCTTCGCCGGCCTGACCATGCTGACCAAGAACTCCTTCCTGGAGGAGATCAACAAGCAGTACGTCGTCACCGCCCGCGCCAAGGGTCTGGCGGAGCGGCGGGTGCTCTACGGCCACATTTTCCGCAATGCCATGCTGATCGTCATCGCCGGCTTCCCGGGCGCCTTCATCGGCATCCTGTTCACCGGCGCCCTGCTGATCGAGGTGATCTTCTCGCTGGACGGTCTGGGGCTGCTGGGCTTCGAGGCGGCGATCAACCGCGACTATCCGGTGATGTTCGGCACGCTGTACTTCTTCACGCTGCTGGGGCTCATCATGAACCTCGTCGGCGACGTGACCTATGTCGCCGTCGATCCCCGCATCGACTTCGAAGCGCGGAGGGTGTGATGGCGAGCGCCGCGAACCAGCCCCGCTTCCTCGGCCTGCGCGTCACGCCGCTCACCCGGCGGCGGCTGGCGAATTTCCGGGCGAACCGGCGGGGCTTCTGGTCCTTCTGGATCTTCCTGGTGCTGTTCACCCTGTCGCTGGGCGCGGAGTTCATCGCGAACGACCGCCCGCTGCTCATCAAATACGACAACGCGCTCTACTGGCCCGTCTTCACCGCCTACCCGGAGACCACCTTCGGCGGCGAGTTCGAGACGGAGACCGACTACCGCGACCCCTATGTGCGCCAGCTGATCGAGGAGAAGGGCTGGATCGTCTGGCCGCCGATCCCCTACGGCTACCGCACCATCAACTACAACCTGCCGGTCCCCGCCCCGGCCCCGCCGTCGGCCGACAACTGGCTGGGCACCGACGACCAGGGGCGCGACGTGGTGGCGCGGCTGATCTACGGCTTCCGCATCTCCGTGCTGTTCGGGCTGGTGCTGACCGCCTTCTCCTCGGTCGTCGGCATCATGGCGGGGGCGGTCCAGGGCTACTTCGGCGGCATCACCGACCTGCTGTTCCAGCGCTTCATCGAGATCTGGCAGGGCCTGCCCACGCTGTTCCTGCTCATCATCCTGTCCAGCGTGGTGACGCCGAACTTCTGGTGGCTGCTCGGGCTGCTGCTGCTGTTCTCCTGGACCTCGCTCGTCCATGTGGTGCGGGCGGAGTTCCTGCGGGCGCGCAACTTCGACTATGTGCGCGCCGCCCGCGCGCTGGGCGCCACCGACGCGACGATCATGGTGCGCCATGTGCTGCCCAACGCCATGGTGGCGACGCTGACCTTCCTGCCCTTCATCCTGAACGGCTCCATCACCACCCTGACGGCGCTCGACTTCCTGGGTTTCGGCCTGCCGCCCGGCTCCCCCTCGCTGGGCGAGCTGCTGGCCCAGGGCAAGGCCAACCTCCAGGCGCCCTGGCTGGGCCTGACCGCCTTCTTCGTGCTGGCGATCATGCTGAGCCTGCTGATCTTCATCGGCGAGGCGGTGCGCGACGCCTTCGACCCGCGCAAGACCATCGGCCAGCTCTCCACCGCCACCGGAACCGCCAACGAGGCGGGCGCGGTGGCGCAGAAGGCCGCGGAATGATGTCCCCGACGACCACCAGCCCAAGAAGGCGGAACCGCCCATGACCGACATGATGACCGACATGACGACCAATGGGACCGACGATCTCCTCCAGGTCCGCAACCTCCATGTCGAGTTCCGCTCGGGCGGCGGGGCGATGCACGCGGTGAAGGGCGTGTCCTTCGACATCGCCAAGGGAGAGACCCTGGCGTTGGTCGGCGAGTCCGGCTCGGGCAAGTCGGTCACCGCCCTGTCGATCCTGCAACTGCTGCCCTACCCCATGGCGCGCCACCCGCAGGGCTCCATCCGCTTCCGCGGGACCGAGCTGGTGGGGGCGGAGGAGAAGGTGCTGCGCGACGTGCGCGGCAACCGCATCGCCATGATCTTCCAGGAGCCGATGACCTCGCTGAACCCGCTGCACAGCATCGAGCGGCAGATCAACGAGACGCTGTTCCTGCACAAGGGCCTGTCCCGCGCCGCCGCGCGCAAGCGCACGCTGGAGTTGCTGCGGCTGGTCGGGCTGCCCAACCCGGAAAAGCGGCTGAACGCCTACCCGCACGAGCTGTCGGGCGGCCAGCGCCAGCGCGTGATGATCGCCATGGCGCTGGCCAACGAGCCCGACCTGCTGATCGCCGACGAGCCGACCACCGCGCTGGACGTCACCATCCAGGCGCAGATCCTGGAGCTGCTGAAGGACCTTCAGCGCCGCTTCGGCATGGCGCTGCTGCTCATCACCCACGACCTGGGCGTGGTGCGCAAGATGGCCGACCGGGTCTGCGTGATGAACCAGGGCGAGATCGTCGAGCAGGCCGCCGTCGCCGACATCTTCGCCCGCCCGCAGCACCCCTACACGCGCAAGCTGCTGGCCGCCGAGCCGAAGGGCGACCCGCTGACCCCGCCCGCCGACGCGCCGGAGGTCATGGCCGCCGACAACCTCAAGGTGTGGTTCCCCATCAAGAAGGGCCTGCTGCGCCGCACCGTCGATCACGTCCGCGCCGTGGACGGCGTGTCGGTCAACGTTCGGCAGGGGCACACGGTCGGGGTGGTCGGCGAGTCCGGCTCCGGCAAGACGACGCTTGGGCTGGCCCTGCTGCGCCTGCACGCCAGCGAGGGGGCGATCCGCTTCGACGGCAAGGACATCCAGGGCTGGCAGGCCAAGAAGCTGCGCGGGCTGCGGCGGGAGATGCAGGTGGTCTTCCAGGACCCCTACGGCAGCCTGTCGCCCCGCCTGTCGGTCGGCCAGATCATCGGGGAAGGGCTGACGATCCACGGCATCGGCTCCGGCGCCGAACGCGACGCCATGGTGGCCAAGGCGCTGGAGGAGGTGGGGCTCGACCCGTCCAGCCGCCACCGCTACCCGCACGAGTTCTCCGGCGGTCAGCGCCAGCGCATCGCCATCGCCCGCGCCCTGGTGCTGAAGCCGAAATTCGTCGTCCTGGACGAACCGACCAGCGCGCTCGACATGTCGGTGCAGGCGCAGATCGTGGACCTGCTGCGCGACATCCAGGCGCGCAACAACCTCGCCTACCTCTTCATCAGCCACGACCTGCGGGTGGTGCGGGCGCTCAGCAGCCACGTCATCGTCATGAAGGACGGCAAGGTCGTCGAGCAGGGCCCCACCCGCCGCATCTTCGAGGAGCCGCGGGAGGACTACACCCGCGCCCTGCTCGCCGCCGCGCTGAACCTGGAAGCCGTCAAGTCCGACGCCGTGCGGATGTAGCGGCCCGCGGGCGCTTCGCCTTCGCATTGCCGGGCGGCGCCTTCGGCCGATGCGGCGGCGCCTTCGGGGTTTCCCGCCCCGGCACCGTCACCTCGCGCCATTGGCCCGGCGCCAGACCGTCCAGCGTCCATTCGCCGATGGACCAGCGGATCAGCCTCAGGGTCGGGAAGCCGACCGCGGCGGTCATGCGGCGCACCTGACGGTTCCGCCCCTCCCGCAGGGTCAGGGCGATCCAGCCCGTCGGGATGGCGGCGCGGAAGCGCACGGGCGGGTCGCGCGGCCACAGGCCGTCCGGCTCCTCCATCCGGCGGGCCTCGGCGGGCAGGGTCGGGCCGTCGTTGAGCGTCACCCCGTCGCGCAGGCGCTGCAACGCCTCCTCGGTCGGGACACCCTCCACCTGCACCCAGTAGGTCTTGAGCAGCTTGTGCTTGGGCGAGGCGATGCGGGCGATCAGCGCGCCGTCGTCGCTCAGCGCCAGCAGCCCCTCGCTGTCGCGGTCCAGCCGCCCGGCGGCATAGACTCCCTTCACCGGCACATGGTCGGCCAGCGTCGGACGCCCCTGCTCATCGGTAAACTGGGGCAGCACGCCATAGGGCTTGTTCAGCAGGATCAGACGGGGCACGGTTGGCTCGAACGGGTTTGAGACGAACAACGACAACATTACAGGGGTTTGCGCCGTGACGCTGCTTTTCTGCTCCACCACCGACCGCTCCGACCGCTGGCTGAGCGAGTTGGATGCCCGCCTGCCCGGGCTGGAGGTGCGGGTGTGGCCCGAGATGGGGGACCCGGCGGACATCGAGATGGCGCTGGTGTGGAAGCCGCCGCACGGGCTGCTCGCCACCCTGCCGAACCTGAAGCTGATCGTGTCGCTGGGCGCCGGTGTGGAATCGCTGCTGCTCGACCCCACCCTGCCCGAGGTGCCGCTGGTCCGCATGGTGTCGGAGGGGCTGACGGTGGACATGGCCGGCTATGTGGCGCTCCAGGTTCTGCGCTGGCACCGGCTCCTTGACGAGTACAAGGCGCTCCAGCAGGCCGGGCGGTGGGAGCCGCTGGACCCCTGCCCGGCGTCGGAGGTGAGTGTCGGCATCCTGGGCATGGGCGAGCTGGGCATGGCCTCGGCCAAGACGCTGCTGAGCATGGATTACCGCGTGCTGGGCTGGAGCCGGACGCCGAAGACGCTGCCGGGGGTGGAGAGCTTCTCCGGACCCGACGGGCTGGCGGCGATGCTCGGGCAATGCAACCTGCTGGTCTGCCTGCTGCCGCTGACGGCGGAAACGCGCGGCCTGCTGAACCGCAAGCTGTTCGCCGCCCTGCCCAAGGGTGCGGTGGTCGTCAACGCCGCGCGCGGCGGGCATCTGGTGGAGGAGGACCTGCTGGCGGCGCTGGAGAGCGGGCACATCGCCGGGGCCAGCCTGGACGTGTTCGCGGAGGAGCCGCTGCCCGCCGGCCATCCCTTCTGGACCCACCCGAAGGTTCATGTGACGCCGCACGTCGCCGCCGTCACCCACCCGTCGCGCTCCGCCGCGGTGGTGGCCGAGGCGATCACCGCCTTCCGCGAGGGCCGTCCGCTGCCGAACCTCGTGGACCGCAGCCAGGGCTACTGAGAGAGGCGGCTGAAGGAAGCGGCGGTCAGGCGGGCACCGCCACGGGGCCGGAGGCGCTCAACTGCGCCTCCAGCCGCGCCTTGGCGGAGGCGGCCACCTCCTCCTCGGCGCGGATGACCGCCATGTCCTCCGGCGCCACGGCGCCCGCCGCGACGACCAGCTCGGCGAAGTCGGACAGGAAGACGCTGCCCTTCACGGTGCGCTGGACGAGCACGCTGCGCTTGTCCTCGGCGTCGCGCTTGCGCTTGATGAAGCCGAGCAGCGACAGCCGGTCGAGCGCGCGGGTCACCGCGGGTTTGGAGATGTTGAGCGCCGCCGCCAGCCCGCGCACGGTGTGCGGCGGATCGGTCAGATAGACTTGGAGCATGATGGCCATCTGCCGCGCCGACAGATCCGGCCCGTCCTGCCGGACGCTGGCGATCAACGCCGTCCGCCACAGGCCGAGCGCTTTCAGGTTCCGTGCCATGTTTCCCCCCGCGTGCCGCGCTCCTCGTCCCCGAAGCCCCCGCTTCCGGGACGCGCGGCGAAGGAGTGTCCCCCAACCCGGCCCGGACAGGCAAGCGTTTCGCAGCCGGATCGATCGGTCAGGGTGTCGCGGGGGGAGGAATGCATCGCGGGATGGCGGGGCTTTGCCCCCACCCTGACCCTCCCCCGCTATCGCAGGGGAGGGAACTCCACCGGCTTCGGGAAACGCCCTCCCCTGCGTAGCGGGGAAGGGAGGGGATCCATGCGGCAGCATGGGGAGGGTGGGGGCACCCCCTCCAGGCGCCCGCTCAGTAAATCAACTCGTTCTCGCCGCTGCCTTCGGAGATGACGATCTCGCCGCGGGCGGCCAGATCCTTGGCGAGCTGGACCATGTACATCTGGGATTCGTCCACCTCGCGGACGCGGACCGGACCCATGGCGGCCATGTCCTCGCGCAGGATCTTCGCCGCGCGCTCGGACATGTTGGAGAAGAACAGGTCCTTCAGCGTCTCCGACGCGCCCTTCAGCGCGGTGGCGAGCTTCTGCTTGTCGACGCTGCGCAGCAGGGCCTGGACGCCGGAGGGGTCGAGCTTCGACAGGTCCTCGAAGGTGAACATCAGCGACTTGATGCGCTCGGCGCTGTCGCGGTTGCGCTCCTCCAGGGCGGCCATGAAGCGGTGCTCGGTCGTGCGGTCCAGGCCGTTGAAGATTTCCGCCAGCATCTCGTGGCTGTCGCGGCGGCTGGTGCGGGCGAGGTTGGTCATGAACTCGGTGCGCAGCGTGCGCTCCACATCGTCCAGAACCTCCTTCTGCACGGCCTCCATGCGCAGCATGCGCATGATGACCTCCATCGCGAAGCTCTCCGGAAGCTGGGTCAGCACGCGGCCGGCGTGCTCCGGGCGGATCTTCGACAGCACCACCGCCACGGTCTGCGGGTATTCGTTCTTCAGGTAGTTGGACAGGACCGACTCGTTGACGTTGGCCAGCTTGTCCCACATGGTGCGGCCGGCGGGACCGCGGATCTCCTCCATGATGGAGTCGACCTTGTCCTTGGGCAGAGTCTTCAGCAGCAGGCGCTCGGTGGAGTCGAAGGAGCCGACCAGCGAGCCGGTGGCCGACATCTGCTCGGCGAATTCGACGAACAGGCGCTCGATGATGTTGGCGGAGACGGTGCCGAGGTTCGCCATCACCTGCGACAGCTCCTTGATCTCCTCGTCGTCCATCATCGCGAACAGCTTGGACGAATGCTCGTCGCCCAGCGCCAGCATCAGAATGGCCGCCTTTTCCGGACCAGTGAGGGTGCGATAATCCTCACGAACCTTCAGCGCCATGTATCCGCCTCCAAAAACCCGGCCGGCACCCGAGTCCACCGGTCCTACCCGAAGGTTTTAATCCTTTCCGAATCGGCACGCCACCCCCGCGACGCCCGCGGGGGTGACAATTTTAACCATATGCCGGATGCAGGACCGCTCGATCACCCGAACCGCTTGGCGATGACGGCATAGGCCGCGCGCAGGCCCAGCGCCTCGCCGCCTTCCGGGCGTCCGGGGCGGGCGCCGCTGTTCCAGGCGAAGGTGTCGAGATGCGCCCAGGGCGTGTCCTTCGACACGAATTCCTGGAGGAACAGCCCGGCGGTGATCGCCCCGGCCATGCCGTTGCTGGTCACGTTGCTGAGGTCGGCGACCTTGCTGTCCAGCCCCTTGCGGTAGGGCGCCCACAGCGGCAGGCGCCACAGCGGGTCGCTCTGTTCCTCCCCGGCGGCCAGCAGGTCGTTGGCGAGACCGTCGTCGTTGGCGAACAGCGCCGGCAGGTCCGGCCCCAGCGCGACGCGGGCGGCCCCGGTCAGGGTGGCGAAGTCGATCAGCAGGGCGGGCTTCTCCGAATCCGCCTCGGCCAGCGCGTCGCACAGGATCAGCCGGCCCTCTGCGTCGGTGTTGCCGACCTCGACCGTCAGCCCCTTGCGCGTCTTCAGCACGTCCATCGGCTTGAAGGCGTTGCCGGAGATCACGTTCTCCACCGCCGGCACCAGCACGCGCAACCGCACCGGCAGCCCGGCCATCATCACCATGCGGCCCAGCGCCAGCGCGTGCGCGGCGCCGCCCATGTCCTTCTTCATAAGCAGCATGCCCGACGACGGCTTGATGTCCAGCCCGCCGCTGTCGAAGCAGACGCCCTTGCCGACGATGGTCACCTTCGGGTGCGTCGGGTTGCCCCAGCGCAGGTCGATCAGCCGCGGCGCCCGCGGGCTGGCCCGGCCCACCGCGTGGATGGCCGGATAGTCGCGGTCGAGCAGCCCGTCGCCGACGATGACGTCCAGCCCGGCCTCGAACTCCGACGCCAGAGCGGCGGCGGCGGCGGCCAGCTCCGCCGGGCCGAGGTCGTTGGCCGGCGTGTTGACGAGGTCGCGCAGCAGATAGGTCGCGGTGGCGGTGCGCTGCACCTCGCCCTGGTCGGCGTGCTTCGGCCAGACGAGGTTGGCGAAGGTCTTCTCCGACGCCTTATAGCGCCCGAAGCGGTAGCTGCCGAGCGCCCAGCCCAGCGCCAGACGGGTGGCGGCGCGGCGGTCGAGCGCGGCGTCCACCGCCTCGTCCAGCTGGTAGTTCCCCGGCGGCAGGCCGGAGGGCAGCCCGGCGAGGCCCCACAGGTCGTCCAGCGCCGACACGCCGGCCAGCACGCGGGCGACCGCCCCGCCCTCCCCCGGAAGGAAGGCGCCCGGCAAGAAGGCAATGGAGCCGGCCTCCGCCGTGAAGTTCACGGCCTTCACCCAGGCCGCGGCGGCGGGCGGCTGGCCTTCCAGCCATGTGGCGAGGCCGGCCTTGTTCAGCGGGGTGATGGTCACGGTGCCGGGGCCGGCCGTGGCGAGCAGGGTGGCGAGCAAGGCGGGCGTCCTTCGTCAGGAAACGGAAACGGTGAAGGAAAGCATGGCGCGCCGGGGCGCCCCTGAAAAGGGGGATTGCGGGCCGGCTTGCCGGATCGGCGCGGGGCAGGCATGCTCCGCCACCCTCCCTTCGCAACCGAGGCGCACCCATGGACGACCTGACCCTGGTCATCGGCAACAAGGCCTTCTCCTCCTGGTCCCTGCGGCCCTGGCTGGCGCTGAAGCGGATCGGCCGGCCGTTCCGGGAGATCGTCATCCCGCTGCGCCAGCCCGACACCGCGGCCCGCATCGCGGAGCATTCGCCCTCGGGCCGGGTGCCCTGCCTGCGGCACGGCGACCGGGTGATCTGGGATTCGCTGGCGATCGCCGAGTATCTGGCGGAGACCTTTCCCGAGGCCGCCCTCTGGCCGGCGGACGCCCACGCCCGCGCGGTGGCGCGGTCGGTCTCGGCGGAGATGCATTCGGGCTTCGTCGCCCTGCGCACCCACATGTCGATGGACCTGAAGGCCTTCCGCCCCGGCGTGGGCCGCAACGCCGAGAGCGAGGCCGACATCGCCCGCGTCTTCGCGCTGTGGCGCGACGCGCGGTCCCGCTTCGGGGCGGGCGGCCCCTTCCTGTTCGGCGACTTCTCCATCGCCGACGCCATGTACGCGCCGGTGGTGACGCGCCTCCTCACCTACGGGGTGGAGATGGACGGGCCGTGCGGCGACTACGCGCGGGCGGTGATGGAGTTGCCGGCCATGGTGGAGTGGGTGGCGGCCGCCAAGGCCGAGCCGTGGGACCTCTACGCCGACGAGCGGGACCCCCAATAGTCCGTCAGGGCGTCGCCCCGCCCGTCGGCTCGTTGGCGGCGTTGCCGATCAGCCCGACCTCGCGGTAGTAGCGCTCGGCGCCCGGATGCAGAGGGACGGAGACGTTGGCGACCGCCTTGGTGGCGTCGAAGCTGCGCCCCTTGGGGTGGCCCTCGATCAGCAGACGGCGGGTGTTCTCGTGCCACAGCGCCTTGGTGACGCCGTAGATCAGGGCGGGATCGCGGTCGGCACGGACCAGCAGCTCCGCGCCCACCCCCAGCGTGTGGATCTCCGGCACGCCGGGGTAGGTGTCGGCGGGGATGACCTGGTCCATGTAGAAGCGCTGGCGGATGCGCAGCCGGTCGGCCATCGCGCCGTCGAGCGGGATCAGGCGGATCGGCTCGCGGTTCGCCACGTCGGTGACCGCCGCCACCGGGAAGCCGCCGACCATGAAGAAGGCGTCCAGTTCCTTCTTGGCCAGCCGGTCCGCCGCGGTGCCGGGCTTCAGGTAGGCCGGGGGCCGCAGCTCCCCCTCCTTCACGCCGAAGGCGTCGAGGATGGCCCGCGCCTCCACCAGCACGCCGGAGCCCTCCTCGCCCAGCGAGACGGCCTTGCCCTTCAGGTCGGCCACGCTGTGCAGGTCGCTGTCGGCGCGCACGACGAGCTGGATCGCCTCCGCGTAGAGCATGCCGATGGAGCGCAGCCCCTCGAAGGGCGCCTTGCCATGGAAGATGCCGGAGCCGGTGTAGGCCCAGAAGGCGATGTCGGCCTGGGACATCCCGGCCTCGACCGCGCCGGAGCGCAGCAGCTCGATGTTCTCCACCGAGCCGAGCGTGGCCTGGGCCACCGCGATCAGCCCCGGCACGCCGCAGCTTCCCCCGCGGTCGCAGGGGCGGGAGCCGGGCGGGTTGGAGATGGCGTTGGCGATCAGCCCGCCGATCGGGAAGTAGGTGCCCGACGTGGTGCCCGTGCCGATCCGGAAATAGCGGATGTCCTGCGCCGCCCCGCCCCGCGGCAGCAGCCCCAGCAGCGCGGCCCCCGCCGCACCGGCGAGAACATGGCGGCGGCTGGGCGAACGGCCGGCGTGGCCTTCGGCGGAAAGGCGGGGGTTGGCTCCTGCGCGCGGCACCGGCGGGTCCACCTTTCCTGCTGGCCAGCCGTCCCGGCGGCGTGTGTTGGACACGCTCCTACAAGAATACCCGCAGCCGGGCTTTTTCAAGGCGTCGGGGGCTTAAAAGACGCCCGCCAGATCAAGAACCCCGGCGAGTGCTACCGCGCCGCCACACATTTGCACCACGCGGCCCGACACCGCCTGCCCCAGCACCGCCGACAGGCCCAGCCCGGCGCAGATGACCAGCAGCACGCCGGACGACAGCCCCGCCCAGAACAGCGGCCCGCCCATGTGCACATAGCCGTGGAAGGCCCCCGCCGCGGCGACCGTCAGCACACCCAGGGCCAGGGGAGCCTTCAGCGCGACGGCGACCAGCCCGCCCATCACGATCAGCGACGCCGACAGCCCTTCCGCGGCGTAGGGGAGGCGGATGCCGATCTGCGCGGCCAGCCCGGCGGCCAGCACCGCGGTCAGCGCCGCCACCGGAAGCTGCCAGACGGCGGCGCAGCCGTTCTGCCCGCTCCACAGCCCGATGGCGAGGAAGCCGAGCAGATGCTGCAGCACCCACACGGGTTCGGTCAGGCCGGTGCCGAACGGCCCGGTCACCGTCATCCGCGCCAGCGCGGGCGCGGCCCCGGCGCCCATCAGCAGAATAGCCAGAAGAACCGACCGGATCGCCACCATCCCCTACCCCTTTTCCCCAACGCCTCGCGCGGCACCGGGCCGGTATGGCCGCTGCGCGGGGTGGGGTCAAGTGACCAGGGCGGGGGGCTTGCGGACGCCGGGCGTCAGTACCCCAGCGGGCCGGGTCCGTACTGGCGGAGGTCCTGCTGCTTGCGGAGCAGGTCGCGCTGCTGCAGCGGGTCGAGCCGGCCCATGGCGTCTTCGGTGCGCAGCCGGTCGACCTCCGGGCTCATCAGGTCGCGCTTGGCGCGGTCGGTCAGCCCCTGGGTGGAGCCCGGCGCCGGCAGGGCGGGCGTGGCCGGCTGGTCGATGGCCGGCGGCGGCGGGGACGAGCTGCCGCGGCGGCGGACCGGCGGCGGCTGGTTGGGCTGCTGCGAGGCGTCGGAGAGTTTTTGCGGCGGGGCGGGCGCCGGCTGCGGCCGTGGCGGGGGGATCGGGCGGGCGTTCTCCTCCGCCTGGATCTGGCGCAGCGTCTTCAGTTCCCCGCTTTGAGCGGACGCCGGCGGCGCCGCCTGGGCCCGCCCCGGCATTTCGTCGTGCACCTCCGTCGCGCAGGCCCCCAGCGCGAGAGCGGCGAGCGCGAGGGCGGCGGGCAGAATGGTGGCGGTGGGGCGGAGCGGTCTCATACCAACCATGTCGTGCCCCACGAGGGCGTGACAAGGCCCTCCCCCCATCTCCCCCTTTTTGGCGAGGCCGCAAGGGGACTCCCGCCCGCCGGATTTTGCCGCTAGAATGTTCTTGTTTTGTTCGATGTGGGACGATTGAGGCGGCGAGCGGTGAAGGGAGGGTCGGGCATGGCGGGAGACGGGGCGGAACGGACGGCGCGGCGCATCCTCTCCCTGTGGCTGCCGCGGCTGCCCACCGACGCCCATGGCCGCCACCATCCCGAGCGGCGCGGCCATCCCGAGCGGCGCGGCCATCCCCTGGCCGCCATTCTGGCCGAGCGCGGGCGGCTGGGCGTGGCCGCCGTCAACCGTGCGGCTGAGGAGGCCGGGGTGCGGCCCGGCATGAGTCTGGCCGACGCCCGCGCCATCGAACCCGCTTTGGCCGTCTTCGACGCCGATCCCGAGTCGGACGCCCGCCTGCTGGAGCGGATCGCCGGCTGGTGCACGCGCTACACCCCCTGGACCACCCCGGACGGCCCCGACGGGGTGGCGCTGGACATCACCGGCTGCGCCCATCTGTTCGGCGGCGAGGAGGCCATGGCCGCCGATCTGGCCACCCGCCTGGGTGCGGCGGGCTTCGAGTCGCGGCTGGCGGTGGCGGACACGCCCGCGGCGGCCTGGGCGCTGGCGCGGTTCGGGCGGGAGGCCCCCACCCTCCCGCTTCGCGGGTCCCTCCCTCCCCCGCTCCGCAGGGGAGGGACAGACGGCTCCCTCCCCTGCGGAGCGGGGGAGGGTCGGGGTGGGGGCAACCGGACGGACGCCCTCCTCTCCCCCCTCCCCGTCGCCGCGCTGCGCCTGCCCGCCGCCACGGTGGACGGTCTGGCCGCGGTGGGGCTGCGGCGGATCGGCGACCTGCACGCCGTCCCCCGCGCCACGCTGGCCGCCCGCTTCGGGCCGGGGCTTCTGCGGCGGCTCGACCAGGCCTACGGACGGCTGGACGAGCCGCTGTCCCCCCGCCTGCCGGTGCCGCCGCACAGCGTCCGCCTCGCCCTGCCCGAGCCGATCACCACCGCCGAGGCCATCGCCGAGGCGCTGCGCCGCCTGCTGGCCTCCCTCTGCGCCGGGCTGGAGAAAACCGGCGAGGGCGCCCGCCGGCTGCGGCTGGACCTGCACCGGGTGGACCGCCGGCTGGAGGACGCTCCCCAGACGCTGGCCATCGGCACCGGCCGCCCGGTGCGCCGCCCGGACGCGCTGATGCGGCTGTTCGCCCAGAAGCTCGACCGGGTGGAGCCCGGCCCCGGCCTGGAGCTGATGGTGCTGTCGGCCACCGAGGCCGGCCCGCTCGCCGCCGCGCAGGCCGCGCTGGATGGCACGACGGATGGGGGCATGGGCGGGCAGCCGGAGCTGGGCGAGCTGATGGACCGGCTGGGCAACCGGCTGGGCGAGCGGGCGGTGCTGCGGCTGGTCCCGCGGCAGAGCTGGCTGCCGGAGCGCAGCGTGGCCCCCGCCCCCGCCTTCGCGGATGCCCCCGGCGGTGCGCTGTGGCCCGCCGACCGCCCGCGCCCGGTGCGGCTGCTCGCCCCGCCGGAGCCCATCGAGGCCATGGCCCTGCTTCCCGACGACCCGCCGGCGATGTTCCTCTGGCGCGGCGCCCGGCACCGCGTCCGACGGGCCGACGGGCCGGAGCGGATCGAAGCCGAGTGGTGGCGGCGCGATGGCGAGCCCCGCGACTATTACCGCGTCGAGGACGAGGCCGGCCGGCGCTTCTGGGTCTTCCGCCAGGGCTTGTACCGGCCCGGCGCGACGGCGCTGTGGTTCCTGCACGGCTTCTTCGGGTGACGGGGCCGCGATGATCCCCTACGCCGAACTCCAGGTCTCCACCAGCTTCACCTTCCTGGAGGGCGCGTCCCACCCGGACGAGCTGGCGCTGACCGCCGCCAGCCTCGGCCACGCCGCCGTCGCGGTGACCGACCGCAACTCGCTGGCCGGGGTGGTGCAGGCGCACGCCGCCGCCCGCAAGCACGGGCTGCGGCTGATCGTCGGTTGCCGGCTCGACCTGACCGACGCGGACAGCCTGCTCGCCTACCCCACCGACCGGACGGCCTACGCGCGGCTGTCGCGGCTGCTGACGCTGGGCAAGCGGCGGGCGCCCAAGGGGGCCTGCTTCATCGCCCGTGCCGATGTGCTGGACCATGCGGCGGGGATGCTGTTCCTGCTGGTGCCGCCGGACAACCGCGATCCCGCCTTCGTCCACGCGCTGCGCGGCTGGCGCAACGATCTGGGGGACCGCCTGCACCTCGCCGCCAGCCACCGCTACCGCGGCGACGACCAGCGGCGGCTGTCCTGGCTGGCCGGGCTGGCCGAGGCGGAGCGGGTGCCTCTGGTGGCGACCAACGACGTGCTCTACCACACGCCCGCCCGCCGCCCGCTGGCCGACGTGATGACCTGCATCCGCAGCGGCACGACCATCGACGAGGCGGGCTGGCGCCTGTCCGCCAACGCCGAGCGGCACCTGAAGGCCGGGGTGGAGATGGCCCGCCTGTTCCACCGCCACCCCGAGGCCGTCGCCCGTACGGTGGAGATCGCCGCCGCCTGCCGCTTCTCGCTGGAGGAGCTGCGCTACGAGTATCCGGACGAGGTGGCCGAGGACGGGCGCAGCCCGCAGGAGACACTGACCCGCCTGACCTGGGCCGGCGCCGCCGGCCGCTACCCGGACGGCGTGCCGGACACCGTGACGAAGGCCCTGAACCACGAGTTGGCGCTGATCGGGCAGTTGGGCTACGCGCCCTATTTCCTGACGGTGCACGACATCGTGCGCTACGCCCGCTCGGAGGGCATCCTGTGCCAGGGGCGCGGCTCGGCGGCCAATTCGGTCGTCTGCTACTGCCTGGGCATCACCGCGGTCGATCCGGTGCATTTCGACCTGCTGTTCGAGCGCTTTATCTCCGCCGCCCGCAACGAGCCGCCGGACATCGACGTGGATTTCGAGCATGAGCGGCGCGAGGAGGTCATCCAGTACATCTATCGCAAGTACGGGCGCGGGCGGGCCGGGCTGACCGCCACCGTCATCCGCTACCGCGCGCGGGGCGCCATCCGCGAGGTCGGCAAGGCCATGGGCCTGTCCGCCGATCTAGTGGCGCGGCTGTCCGGCTCCGTCTGGGGGTGGAGCCGCCACGGCGTGGACGAGGAGCGCGCCCGGCAGTACGGCTTCGACCCCGACGACCCGCGGCTCCGCCGGACGCTGGAGCTGGCGCAGGAGCTGATCGGCTTTCCCCGCCACCTGTCGCAGCATGTCGGCGGCTTCGTCATCACCCGCGGCCCCTTGAGCGACCTGTGCCCCGTCGCCAACGCCGCCATGGAGGGCCGCACCACCATCGAATGGGACAAGGACGACATCGACGCGCTGGGCATCCTGAAGGTGGACGTGCTGGCGCTGGGGATGCTGACCTGCCTGCACCGCGGCTTCGATCTGCTGGAGCGGCATTACGGGCGCCCCCTGACGCTGGCGACGGTGCCGCAGGAGGACCCGGCGACCTACGCCATGCTGTGCCGGGCCGACAGTCTGGGCGTCTTCCAGGTGGAAAGCCGGGCACAGATGTCCATGCTGCCCCGCCTGCGGCCCAAGACCTTCTATGATCTGGTGATCGAGGTCGCCATCGTGCGCCCCGGCCCGATCCAGGGCGACATGGTCCACCCCTACCTGCGCCGCCGCACCGGCGAGGAACCGGTCAACTACCCCTCTCCCGAACTGCAAAAGGTGTTGAAGAAGACGCTGGGCGTGCCGCTGTTCCAGGAGCAGGCGATGAAGATCGCCATCGTCGGCGCCGGCTTCAGCCCGGAGGACGCCGACCGGCTGCGCCGCGCCATGGCAACCTTCCGCAAGACCGGGCTGGTCCACACCTTCCGCGACCGCTTCATCGAGGGCATGGTCGGGAAAGGCTACGACCGCGCCTTCGCCGAACGCTGCTTCCAGCAGATCGAAGGGTTCGGCGAGTACGGCTTCCCCGAGAGCCACGCGGCGAGCTTCGCCCTGCTGGCCTATGTGTCGGCCTGGATGAAGTGCCACCACCCGGACGTCTTCGCCGCGGCGCTGCTGAACAGCCAGCCCATGGGCTTCTACGCCCCGGCCCAGATCGTCCGCGACGCCCGCGAGCATGGGGTGACCGTGCTCCCCCCGGACGTGAACGCCTCCGACTGGGACTGCACGCTGGAGCCCCTGTCACCCTCTCCCGGGGCGGGAGAGGGAATAAGGTACGCCCTGCGCCTCGGCCTGCGGCTGGTCCGGGGAATGGACGAGGAGGACGCCCGCCGCATGGTGCTGTGCCGCGGGGCGGGCTACCGCGACCCCTACGACCTGTGGCGCCGCGCGCTCATGCCGGTCGCCGGGCTGGAGCGGCTGGCCAGGGCCGACGCCTTCCGCTCCGTCGGGCTGGACCGGCGGGCCGCGCTGTGGGCGGTGAGGGCGCTGGGGGCGCAGCCGCTGCCGCTGTTCGCCGGCCTTGCCGACTCCGCCCAGGACGAGCCGCAAGCGCTCCTGCCCGCCATGGCGCTGGGCGAGCATGTGGTGATGGATTACGGCAGCCTGTGCCTGTCGCTGAAGGCGCATCCCATGGCGCTGCTGCGCGACGGCTTCGCCGGGGTGGTCCCGACCGACCGGTTGGGAAGGGTGCGGGCCGGCACGCGGCTGACCGTCGCGGGGCTGGCGTTGGTCCGGCAAAGGCCCGGCAGCGCCGAGGGCGTGGTCTTCATCACGCTGGAGGACGAGACCGGCATCGCCAACCTCGTCATCATGCCCGACGTGTTCGAAAAATTCCGCAAGACGATCCTCGGCGCCCGGCTGATCGCCGCCGCCGGCCGGGTGGAGCGCAACGGCAAGCCCAACCCCGAGGGCGGCGAGGTCATCCACCTGCGCGTCGAGCGGCTAACCGACCTGACGCACCGGCTGCGCGACCTGACCGACCCCGACGCGCTCCCCGACCGCTCCGCCGCCGCGGTCTTCCCGGAAGGCCGGAATTTCCGCTGAGGGACGGGGCGGTGCGGCGGTTCAGTCGATCAGGTCCGCGACCTCGCGCACCCGGCCGTTGTCGATCATGAACTGGACCAGATCGGGACGCTCCCGGCCGTAGCTGCGGTGCCGGGCGCGGACGGCGGCCACCAGTTCGCCCCGGCGCCCCAGGATCTCGTCGGCGAACTCGATCATGCGCAGGTTCGGCCACGCCTTGTGGCGGATGTTGACCACGGCCGCCATCGCCTCGGCGGCGGGACGGTCGGGGCTGGCCTGGGCCAGGATCATGGTCAGGGCGGCGGTCGAGCGCGAGATGCCGGCGTGGCAATGGACCAGCAGCCCGCCCACCCCGGTCGGCTCGGTCATCAGGTCGCGCCCGAAGGCCAGGATGCGCTCGACGTCCGCGCGCTCCGGAAGGGACTGCCCCATGTAGGGGTCGATGATGTCGTGGAAGCGCAGTTCCAGCCGCGTGTGCTCGCCGTAGGAGCCGAAGGCGGTCGGCTCCGGGTGGCCGGGGTCGAGGATCGACAGGACGTGGGTCACGCCGGCCTCGCAGAAGCCGTTCAGCTCCTCGATGCCGCAGACGGTCAGTCCGAAGGGAACGAAATCGCGAGCCATGATCCTCGTCTCTTGCCGTGCGCGCGGAGGGCGGCGCGGTTCGCATGTGGCGCCGCCGGTCCGTGCCGTCAAGCCGATCTGAGGCCCGATCAGAGGACGTTGAACAGATACAGCAGAAGAATGATCGGAATGGGAATCCCGACAAGCCACAGCAAAACGCCCTTCATGGATCGCTCCCTTGGTTGAGGCCCGCTTGCGTTGAGGCCCAAGCGGCCGATGCAATCCCAAACAGCGCAACAGCGCATTGGTTGCCACGGCCGCCCTGGTCGAGGGGGGCTTACCCGGAAAGGGCGATCCCGGAAGAGGCGCGGATTATTCCGCCCCGTTCTGACTCGGGGCTTGATCCGGAGCCGGCTCCGCAACCGGTTCGGCCGTCTCCGCGCGGGGCGGCGGGACGGGGCGCGGGCGCGGGGCGCGCAGCTTCTTCAGCAGCAGGGCGAAGGGCTTCAGCGCGCGGTCGAGGACCGCCGGTTCGGCCTCCAGCCGCGACAGCAGGAAGGCGGCGGCCTCCAGGGTCGACACGCTGTCGCGCCGCGGCTCCTTGCGCGCCTGCCCGTAGAGGGAGCGGAACTGCGGGTTCAGCACGATGCGGCGGCACTTCAGGAGCCACGGGTTGCGCCACCACAGCGTCTTGGCCTGGCTCCAGGTGCCGTCCAGGACGATGACGCCCTCCAGGTCGCCCAGCACCAGCTCGCTGTCCTTCTGCGGGACGCCGGCCTTGTCCACCACGGACACCTCCGGCAGCGGGGCGGCGCCCTGCTTGACCGGGCCGAGATAGAGCACGCCCCAGCGCTTGTAATCGACCTCGCGCCCCAGGATGCGCTTCAGGTTCGACCAGCTCAGCCCCACCTTCAGCGCGGAGTTTTTGAACTGGAGATGGGCGATCTGCGCGGTGCCCAGCGTCTCGCGCTTTTCCTGCGGGTGCTGGAGGATGAGCAGGAAGACGGCGTTGTCGATCGGCTCCACCGCCTCGCAAACGCACAAATGCATAGGTTTTAGGCAGGTGGGGCAGGGTTCGGCGTGCATGGTCGGTCTCGGAAGAAGGAACATCGGCGGAAAAAGCGGGAGGCGGGGACTATGAGCTTCCCATCCGAAAAAAGAAACGGGGCCTGAAAAAGAAACCGGGCGCATTAAAGCGGATTGTCGCTGAGTATAGACGGAATTTTGGCTGGCCTGAGCGGTTGGAGGAAGACACAGCTGAAGGACCGCGCGCCATGGGCCAGCCATATTCCTCCGATCTGCGCGAACGGGTTCTGCTGGCTTATGAGCGCCACGAGGGCGGCCCCGAGTTGCTGGCGCGGCGCTTCCAGATCAGCCGAGCCTGCGCGTACAACTGGGTGCGGGCCGCACGCCTTGAGGGGCGGCGGGTCGCCAAGCCGCATGCCGGCGGCGTACCAGCCAAACTGGACGCGGAGGGCGTGAGCGTGCTGCGGGCCTTGGTGCGGGAGGATAATGACGCGACACTGGCACAGTACCGCGACCGGTTGGCCGCACGCACCGGCATCGCGCTGAGCCCGGCGGTGGTGTGCCGCACCTTGAAGCGGCTGGGGTTGGCGCGCAAAAAAAGACGCTGAGGGCCAGCGAGCAAGAGCGCGCGGATATCGCCGCGGAACGCGCGGCCTACCGGGACGATGCGGTGGTCCATGAACCGGCGCGTTTGGTTTTCCTCGATGAAACCGGCATCAACACCCAGATGACGCCCACCCAGGCCCGGGCGCCGCGCGGCCAGCGGGCGCTCGGATCCGTGCCCTGTGGGTCGTGGCACCGCGTCACGGTGCTCGGGGCGTTGAGCGCCGAAGGCATGCTGGCCGCCATGAGCATCGAGGCGTCCACCTCCTCGGCCGTGTTTCTCGCCTTTGTCGAGCAGGTGCTCTTGCCCGTGCTTCGGCGCGACAAACCCGGCGCCGTGGTCGTGATGGACAACCTTTCCGCTCACAAGCGGGCCGATATCCTCGCCGCCTTTGAGACGGCGGGGATCCGTGTCCGCTTCCTCCCGCGCTACTCGCCCGACCTCTCGCCCATCGAGCCCGGCTGGGCCAAGCTCAAAGGAATCCTGCGCGCCAAGGAAGCCCGCACCGTCGAGGCCCTCAACGAGGAACTCGGCCCAGCCCTCAATGCGATCACCGCTACCGACGCCAAAGCGTGGTTTAAGCTATGCGGCTACCCGAATCTAAACTGAACCGAAATCCGCTTTAAAGTTTGCATAACGCGTGATCTGCATCACTTAGAGGCCTGGACCTTGCATGATAGCGTCCAGACACACAGGACGGGTTGGGCCGAGGGCGGCCGACAGGACCGCTCCCCAGGCTCTCCCGACGCTCAGAAGGAGGCTTGCCATGCTGCCCGCTCATTTGGCCGCCCGCTTGCTGGAGCAACGCCGGGCCCAGGAATCGGCGGAATTCGCCCGGCAACTGCCGCTCTACGCGGACGACGCGCCCTTTCCGCCCGACGCCGATCCGGATGCCGAGACCGGGCATCCCCTGCCCGACTGGGCCACCAACTACTGATCGGAAGCCGACGGGTGGCTGTCGTGTAAGCGACATCACCGCCCGTCTGTCCGTCCGCATCACGCCACCTCGGCCCAGGACGGTCCGTATCCGCCCGCCGGAGCCGGACGCCGAACCGTGGTGGACGCGGAGGCCGGGGCGGGAACGGCCCGCTCCGACGCCTGCGCCGGGACCAGGGCGCCGTCGCGCCAGTCCAGAAGCCACGCTCCGGGGCGCCCGCCCCGGCAGCGCTCCAGTTCGGCGCGCCAGCGCGGAGCGCCCACGCCCGGCTCCGCCGTCCAGCTGGGGGCCGGCGCGATCCGCCAGCGGGTGACCGCCGCGCTCGCCGCCGAGCGGCGGGCGGCGCTCTGCAACAGGAATCCCGTCACACCCGACGACTCCGCGGCCAGTTGCAGCCGGCGGCTCGCCGTCAGGTCCAGCCCCCCGACCTCCCCCAGCACGGCGGACAGCCGCCGGCAGCGCAACGCCTCCTCCATCGCCCACAGGGCGTCGGCGTCGCGGGTCGCGCGCACGGCGATCAGCCGGTCCGGCGTCAGCCCATAGGCGGCCAGCCCGGCGGCGTGCAGGTCGCGCCCGCGCACGATCCACAGCGCGGGCGCCGCCACGCTGGCGAGGCGGGCCAGCAGATGCGCGGCGAAGGCCGTGCCGCCCCCCGGCTCCTCCCCCGCCACCTCGTGCAGGCAGCCGAGCGGCAGCCCTCCCGCCGGAAAGACCCCGTCGAGGTCCGGCAGTCCGAAGGGCAGCACCCGCGCCCCCTCCCCGCCAAGCCCTTCCAGACCCCGGATGCGGGCGCGCAGACCGGCCAGAACGGACGCGCGGTCCGGCGGGGGCGCTTCGATGCTAGACCCAGGCACAGGCATAGGCGCAGGCAGTTCGGGCATGACTCGCTTCCGCTGGGCAGGTATTTGTTCCTGATATGTTCTATCATGTCCCATCCGCCCAGGGGAGTCCGGAAATGCGAAAGGGGGTGCCCTTTCGGACACCCCCTCGCAAGACCGGTTGAGGAGTGGAGAGTGGATCAGCCGGCCTGTTGGATCGCCGACAGGACCCAGCGCCCGCCGCGCGGACGGGTGAAGGTCCAGATTTCCGTGGCTTCGACCGAACGGTTCGGGTCGCCCTCGACCACGCGGTTGCTCGCGCGGTCCACCGTCACGTCGGTCAGCGAGAAGCGCATCGCCACGGTGGCGTATTCCGCGTTGCCCTCGCGCCACGCCTCGGCCAGGTCGCCCTGGAGCAGGCGGACGTCGGACAGGCGGTTGACCACGCCGCGGTTGTGGTTGGCCGCCAGTTCCTCGGTGAAGTAGGAGGCCATCTCCGGCGTCACGGCGCCGCGCAGGGCCGTCAGATCCTCGTTGCCGTAGGCGGTCTGGACCGCGACCAGCGTCTGCTCGAACGCCTGATAGTCGGCCGGGCCGATGCCCACGTCGTCACGGCGCACGCCCGGACGGCCGGAAGAGGCCGGACCCGCCGCCGCACCACCGCGGGCGCCGCCCAGCGGGTTCGAGCGCGCGTCCATCGCCTCGCGGTTCATGGCAGCCGGATTCGGGCCGGCGTAGGCGGCGCCCATGCCCGCCGGCCGCGCAGCACCCGCCGAACGGTTGCGGAAGAAGCGCATGGCCAGCCGGACCAGGAAGACGACCAGCAGGATCTGGAGGATGAAGCCCAGGATGCCCGCGAAGCTGCCCAGCCCGTCGAGGAAGCCGCCGCCGAACAGCATGCCGGCGATGCCGGCGCCGATCAGGCCGCCCATCAGGGCCGGCATGAAGCCGCCGCGCGAGAAGAAGCCGCCGCGCTGCGCCGCCGCCGGCGACGCCATGCCCGGCTGCTGCATGCCCGGCTGCTGCGCGCCCGGAGTCTGCGCCGGGGCGGCCGAGCGCTCCATCGGCGCGGCGCGCGGCGCGGTGTTGGTCTGGGCCGGCGCCTCGTAGGTGCGCGAGCCGCGGCTGCCCACGGAGCTGCTCTTGCCCGCGCGGGCATCGGCGGTGCCGGCGGTCAGCGCCACGGCCAGCGCCAGAGCGACGGCGCCAAAGGCGCGGGCCGGAGTGCGGGAAACGGTGCGGGGGGATCGCGTGTTCTGGGTCATGGCCGTGTTCGGAAAAGCCCTCGGTTCAGGGGACGCTCACTCATGTAGCGTCCTCCTATATGGTATGGCAGCCCTGCTGTTTTAGAGGGGGCCGCAACCAAACCGGCCAAAAAAGCGCGGAGCGCGCGTTGCGCCCGCATCGCCGGCGCTCAGGCGGAGGCGCGCTCCCACACCGTTTCCACCCTGTGGAAAGAGCCAGCACCGACCGGGACCACCGGCGGCAGCGGTGCCGCGCCCTGCCGTTCCGCCGTCTGCAGCGACGCCCAGACGCGGCGGCGCACCTCGATCTGGCGACGGCAATCGCGCGAGCAGTAGAGCGGCGCCGGTCCGCGCGGCGAGCTGCGGCGGAACGGCTGTCCGCAGCAGGCGCAGTAAAGCGTGGTCATGATGATCCTCCCTGTTTTCCGGCTTGTTTTTCCGATGACTGGTGCCCCGCCCATCACCCTGTGGAGCGGGTGCCCGTTCGGTTCTTTTCGGTCCAAAGCTTCGACCTGCGCGCACCATTATTGTGCCTAGGGACGCCCCATACCAGAGACGCCTTCGGCATATGGCCGCTCGAAAGCCCGGCGATTCACAAAAAAATCCCTGAAACAACAATCGTTTGACCTTCGACGCATCCGGATCGCGCGTCCATTCGCCGCATCCGGTTGTCAACCCCCCCTCTCCATTCGGACGATGACCCTGCGTCGGCCCGATCATCCGTATGACGGCACGCGCGCCCGGACCGTGAGCGCGTCCGTGGTGCCGGACACCCGATGGAGATAGGCCGGGAACCGTGGGGCACAGCTGCGGGTTGCTCAACCCGACACGCCCGACCGGCTCCGCCCACGGCTTCCTCCGCCGGCGGCTCCCCACGGCGGCTCTCCTGCTCCGGTGAAGCCCCATGAGCGACATCCGCACGCGTCCCGCCCCCGCCACCACCCTCTCGGGCGTCGCCACGGCGCCGCCGGTCATTTCCATCGACCTGGATCGGCTGGAACGGCTGCGCCGGCTGACCCGGCTGATGGACACGCGCTGGCGCATTCCCGGCACGCGCATCCCCTTCGGGCTGGACGGCATCGCCGCTTTGGTTCCGGTCGCCGGCAGCGCGGCGACCAGCGTGGTGGCCGCCTACATCATCATGGAGGCCGCCCGCTTCGACCTTCCGAAAGGCCTGATCGCGCGGATGGTCGCCAACATGGCCGTGGATTGGGCCGGCGGCTCGGTCCCGGTGGTCGGCGCCCTCTTCGACATCGGCTTCAAGGCCAACCGCCGCAACCTGAACCTGCTGCTGGAGCATCTGGAGAACCGTCTGGCCACCCCCCACTGACGGGCCGGCCGGAAGGGCGGGCGTTCGAACGCTTGACTTGTGTCAAAGCGGCGGACGGCGGTCTGCACGATCCTCCCCGCCATGAACGCGATCTCCCCCGTGGCCTGCGCCACCGCCGCCCCGACCGCCCCGCTGAACGCCGCCCTGCTCGCCAAGTACGACGGGCTGCGGGTGCCCCGCTACACCAGCTACCCGACGGCGCCGCACTTCACCGCCGCCGTGGGGGCGGAGCGCTACGCGGGCTGGCTGGCGGAGCTGGACACGGCGGCGCACACGGGGTCGCTGTACCTGCACGTGCCCTTCTGCGCGAAGATGTGCTGGTACTGCGGCTGCCACACCAAGATCGTCGCCCGCTACGCCCCCATCGCCGAGTATCTCGGCCATCTGCGGCGCGAGATCGGCATGGTCGCCGACCGCATTTCCGGACGGCTGCGGGTGCGGCACATCCATTTCGGCGGCGGCACCCCGACCATGATGGCGCCGGACGACTTCGAATCGCTGATCGCCCTGCTGCGCGCGCGCTACGACGTGACGCCGGACGCGGAGATCGCGGTGGAGATCGACCCGCGCACCCTGACCCGCGACATGGCGGAGGCGCTGGGCCGCGCCGGGGTCAACCGCGCCTCGCTCGGCGTGCAGGACTTCGACGCCGGGGTGCAGGCCGCCATCAACCGCATCCAGCCGCGGGAGCAGACCGAGCAGGCGCTGGAGTGGCTGCGCGCCAACGGTATCCGCCACATCAACCTGGACCTGATGTACGGCCTGCCCGGCCAGTCGGTGGAGAGCGTTGCGCGCTCCGCGGAGATCGCCCTGACCATGGCGCCGGACCGGCTGTCGGTCTTCGGCTACGCCCATGTGCCGTGGATGAAGACGCACCAGAAGAAGATCGACGAGTCGGCGCTCGCCGGCACGCTCGGCCGGTGGGAGCAGTTCGCGGCCATCGCCGGGGTGCTGACCGACGCCGGCTTCCAGCCCATCGGCCTGGACCACTTCGCCCGGCCCGACGACGAACTGGCCGTGCAGCAGACCGAGGGGCGGCTCAGCCGCAACTTCCAGGGCTACACGACCGACGACGCGGAGGTGCTCCTGGGCTTCGGCGCCTCCTCCATCGGGGCGCTGCCGCAGGGCTATGTGCAGAACGCGGTTCCCTTCGACCAGTACGCCCAGGCCGTCGAGGCTGGGACCTTCCCGACCGGCAAGGGGCTGACGCTGACCGCCGACGACCGGCTGCGCCGCGACCTGATCGTGCGGCTGATGTGCGACCTGTCGGTGGACGTCGGCACGGTGGCCGAGGCCCACGGGCTGGCCGCCGGGGCCTTCGATGCCGACCTGGAGGCCATGGCCGATCTGGTGGCCGACGGGGTCGCCGTGGTCGAGGGCCGCCGCGTCCATGTGCCGGAGCCCGCCCGCCCGCTGATGCGCATCGTCGCCGCGCGCTTCGACACCTACCTGTCCACCGGCGCCGGAAAGCACAGCCGCGCGGTGTGAGGGTCCGGCCCCTGTGACCGGCAGGAAAAGGATGTGATCGGCAGGAAAAAGGACGCTTTTTCCTGCCTCTGGCCTTCCGCGCGCAAATCGGCGAGACTGGCGCCTGTTGAACATCTTTGCGGACGCGGCAAAGGAACAGGCTCCAGGGACGGGCACCGATGATCACGCTCTACACCTTCGCCTCGCCGAACGGGCAAAAGGCTTCGATCCTGCTGGAAGAGCTGGGTCTCACCTATAAGGTCCACAAGGTCGATCTCGTGGCCGGCGAAGGGCGTCAGCCCGACTATCTGGCGGTCAGCCCGATCGGCAAGATCCCGGCCACCGTCGAGGATCTGCCCGGCGGCCGGAAGCGCCGCCTGTTCGGGTCGGGCGCCATCCTGCTGCACTATGCAGAGCGCACCGGCCGCTTGATCCCCGAGGACGAGGACGAGCGCGCGGAGGCGATGAGCTGGCTGATGCTGGGCGTCAGCGACCTCGGCCCCTCGGGCTTGAGCAAGTTCCGCTTCGCGGTCATGGCGCCGGAGAAGATCCCCTACGCCATCGACTATTTCAAAAGCGAGCTGCAGCGCATCCACGCCGCGATGGAGGAGCGTCTGGGCGGGTCGGCGTATCTGGCCGGCGGCACCTACTCCATCGCCGACATCGCCTGCTTCCCCTTCGTGGCCGTGGCCGCCAAGGCGGAAGGCAACGTGCTCGACCGCTACCCCAACCTGAAGCGCTGGCACGACGCGGTCGCCGAACGCCCGGCGGTCAAGCGCGGCATGGCGGTGCCGGAGTGAGCCGCAGCATGAATCGCCCCACCACCACGCTTCTCGCCCTCGCCCTCACGCTTCCCCTTCTCGGCGCCTGCCAGACCGCCCCCGACGGGGCCGAGCCGCAAGCCCTGCTCCCCGCCGACGCCGATCCCGGCACCTATTGGCAGGGCGACCGCAGCCAGGCCTACGAGCGCGCCTATGTCGTCGCGCGCAACCCGCAGGAATGGAACGACCTGTGGGCCCGTGTCGGCGAAGCCGCGCCGGGTCCTCTGCCCGGCGACCGCATGGCCGCGGCGGTCTTCCTCGGCCCGCGCGACACCGGCGGCTACGGCGTGTCCATCGTCAGCGCGCGACCGGCCGGCGGCGACGTGGTCGTCGGCTACCGCGAGCGCGTTCCGGGTCCGGCCCAGGCGGTGGCACAGATGCAGACGTCGCCTTATGCGGTGCGGCTGATCCCGATGGCGGCGGGGGCGGCGAAGTTTCAAAGGGAGAAGTGAGGGGACACTTGCCCCCACCCTTCCCACGGCTTCGCCGCGGGCCCCTTCCCTCCCCCGCTGACGCAGGAGAGGGTTAGGGTGGGGGGCAGCAATGACTACCGCTTCCCCACAACCCGCGGGTCCAGAGCGTCCTGCAGCCCGTCGCCCAGCAGGTTGACGGCGATCACCGTCAGGAAGATCAACAGCCCCGGCCACACCGCCAGCAGCGGCGCGGTCCCCACCAGCTCCTGCGCGTTGGTCAGCATGTTGCCCCAGGAGGGCAGCGGCGGCTGGATGCCCAGCCCGAGGAAGCTCAGCACCGACTCCAGCAGGATCACGTTGCCGACCGTCAGCGTCGTCGCCACCACGGCGGGGGCGGCGACGTTCGGCAGGATGTGGGCCAGCATGATGCGGCGGCTGCCCGCCCCCATCGCCACCGCCGCCCGCACATAGTCGCGCCGCCGCGCCGACAGGGTGGCCCCGCGCACCAGCCGCGCCACCGTCGTCCAGCCGAACAGAGCCACCAGAACGACGATGCGCAGCAGGCTGGCGTCCTCCGCCCCCGCCACCTCCGGCGGGATGCCCAGCCGCGTCAGGTCGATGGCGCCCAGCACGATCAGCAGCGGCAGCAGCGGCAGCGCGATCAGCCCATCGGTGACGCGCATCAGAAGATCGTCGAGCCGCCCGCCGAAATAGCCGGCCAGCAGCCCGATTCCCGTGCCGATGACGGCGGAGGCCAGCGCCGCCGCCACGCCGACGAACAGCGACACCCGCCCGCCGTAGAGCAGCCGCACCAGCACGTCGCGCCCCAGCTCGTCCGTGCCCAGCGGGTGCAGGGCCGACGGCGGGCCGAAGCGGTCGAGCAGGCTGATGCCCGTCGCCTCCACCCCCAGCCACTGTTCCACCCAGGGTGCGGCGGCCGCCGCGACCGCCAGGACCAGCAGCAGCAGGGCGCTGGCCACCGCCAGCCGGTGGCGGGCGAAGCGCCGCAGGAAGCGCCCGGCCCTCAAGCGCCCGGCCCTCACGCCCCGTCCCCCTTGAAGGAGATGCGCGGGTCCAGCCCGGCGTAGGCGGCGTCGGCCAGCAGGTTGCCGGCCAACGTCGTCAGCGTGGCGAACAGCAGCGCCACCAGCGCCACGTTCAGGTCGTTGCCCATGATGCTGTCGTAGATCAGCTTGCCCATGCCCGGCCAGGCGAACATGGTCTCGGTGACCAGCGCGCCGGAGAAGAGGGCGCCGAACTCCAGCGCCACGATGGTCACGATGGGGATGGTCGCGTTGCGCAGCGCGTGGCGCCAGACCACCCGCCCCTCCCCCAGCCCCTTGGCGCGGGCGGTGCGGACATAGTCCTGCCGAAGCTCCCCCATCATCGCGGCGCGGACGTAGCGCGTGTAGCCGCCGATGCTCGCCAGCGTCAGCGAGGCCACCGGCAGCACGAGGTAGGGCAGCCGCTCCCACCAGCCCTCCCCGCCGACGGGACCGAGGCCGGAGGCGGGCAGCCATTGCAGCTCCACCGCGAAGAGCAGGATCAGCAGCAGCGCCAGCCAGAAGGCCGGGACCGAGATGCCGGCGAAGCAGAACAGGTTGATGGCGTTGTCCGCCCAGCCGTAGGGCCGCCGCGCCGCGTAGACGCCGAGCGGCAGCGCCACCGCCAGGGTCAGTGCCATCGCCGCGCCGAGCAGCAGCAGCGTGTTGCCCAGCCGCGGCAGCAGGATCGTCAGCACCGGCTGCGCGTAGAGCCGGGAGAAGCCGAAATCCCCCGTCAGCGCCGCCTGGAGCCAATGCCAGTAACGGTCCAGCAACGGCTTGTCGAGGCCGTAGAGCGCCTTCAGCCGCGCCGCGTCGGCCGGGGTGGCGCGCGGGTTGCCGGCCAGCATCATGTCCACCGGATCGCCCGGCATCAGCGTCATCAGCACGGTGATGACGAAGCTCATCAGCAGCAGGACGACCAGCGCCTGGAGCAGCCGGGAGGCGAGGAAGCGGGTCATCGAGTGTTGCGAGCGTCGCTGAGCGGAGCCCCCCTCCCAACCTCCCCCCGCTGCGCAGGGGGAGGAGCCATCCCCTCCCCTGCGCAGCGGGGGAGGGTTAGGGTGGGGGCAATCGCCGGTATGACTTTTCTCACTCCTTCGCCTTCCACGTCTCGATCCACAGCGTGCTGGAATCCAGATGCCCGGTCGGCACCACGCCCTCCAGCCAGGGCGGCAGGATGAACGGGTCGGCGCGGAAGAACAGCGGCAGGTTCGGCAGGTCCTGGGCGTAGAGCGTCTGCAGCTTCGCCCACAGCGCGCGGTTGGCGTCGGGCTCGCAGACATGCTCCAGGTCCTCCAGGACCTTGTCCATCTCCGGGTTCCGGTAGCCGGTGTAGTTCTGGCCCGCCCAGTTGTTGGCCTCCGTCGGGATCATGCTGGAATGCAGGATGGTGCGCGGGATGTTCTCGGGCGCGCTGATCCAGGCGAACAGCGCCATCGACTTGAAGCGGCGCTTCTCCAGCGTGTCACCGAACAGGACCCGGGCCGGCTCGTTGACGATGCGCACCTCGATCCCCGCCTGCCGCCATTGCGCCTGGAGCACCTGCTGCAGCACCTCGCGGGAGCGGTTGCCGGCGGTTGTCATGATCTCCAGCGACAGCCGCTCCCCCTTGGCGTTGTGGCGCACCCCGGCGCGCCGCTCGCTCCAGCCCGCCTCGTCCAGCAGCTTGGCCGCCAGCGCCGGGTCGAAGGCGTAGGTCGGGTAGCCCGGCGCGTGCACGCGGTCGAGCGGGCTGATCTCGTTGTGGGCGACCGGCTGGCGCCCGTCGTAGAGCTGCTTGGAGATCGCCTCGCGGTCGATGGCGTGGAGCAGCGCCCGGCGCACCCGCAGATCGGCCAGCGCCGGGTTGTCGAGGTTCAGCTCCACATGCTCGAAGAACAGGCCGGGCTTGTAGAAGACGTTGTAGCGGCTGCCGTGCCGCTTCTCGAAGGCGAGCACCTGGTCGAGCGGCAGGCCGGTCTCCCCCGGCACCATGTCGACCTGCCCGGCCAGCAGGTTGGCCTCCAGCGCGGCGGTGTTCTCGATGGACTTCACGACCACCCGCTTGAAGGCCGGCTTCGCCCCCCACCAGGTCGGGTTGGGCTCCAGCACCACATGGCTGCCCGGCTCGACCTGGGCGATCCGGTAGGGGCCGAACCACAGGCCGGGATTCGTCGTGTCGGTCTCGTACTTGGAGCGGTTGCGGTAGGTCGCCGGGTCGGCCTCGAACACCGCGCGCTCCAGATGGGCGGGCAGGATCTCGAAGTCGTTGATCTCGGCGTAGCTGCACACCGCCTTGTCGCGGTGGATGGTGAAGGTGCGCTCGTCCTTGGCGTCGATCGCCACGATGTCGCGGGCGAACAGGTCGAAGTTGCTGTAGCCGCTCTGCGGGTGCTTGCCGACCGCCCAGGTGAACAGCACGTCCTCGGTCGTCACCGGCGTGCCATCGCCCCAGGTCGCCTTGGGGTTGATGGTGTAGGTGACCTTGATGCCCTTCTTGCCGTCGGGCCGCGTCTCGTATTCCGCGGTGCCCTTGTCCAGCGCCGGCAGCTCGGTGCAGAGCAGGCAGGTCAGCCGCCAGTCGGGATCGTAGGCGGTGAAGGGCCGGCGCGCCATGGAGAGGACGTAGCTCTTGGCCATCATCGCTTCCATGGAGGGGTGCCAGTTGGACGGGAACTGGGTCATGCCGATCACCAGCTCGTCCTTCGCGGCTTGCGCGGGCGAGCCCATGGGGGCGGCGGCCAGAGCGGCGGCCAGGGTGAAAGCGGCCAATCCCGTTCGCGCCAATCCCGTTCGCATCGCGGCGTCATCTCCCGTCCGGTGAAGTCCCGGCTACGAACTATGGGGACCCGCGGGCCTCCGGTCCAGAGTGGAAGCGGGGTCTGCGAAGTCCTTGACGGAATGGGGCCGCGGGTGTTTGTGGTCTGCCCCATACGCAACCGAATGGATGGGGAGCCCGACACGCCATGGCCGGCACCGTGACCCTGACGCGCGACGGCGTCGTCGCCACGCTGACGCTCAGCAACCCCGAGAAGCTGAACGCCTTCGACAAACCGATGTGGCAGGCGCTGATCCCGCTGCTGCGCCGGCTCGGCGCGGACGGCACGGTGCGCGCGGTGGTGCTGCGCGGCGCCGGCGGGCGGGCCTTCAGCCCCGGCGCCGACATCTCCGAATTCGAGACGGAGCGCAACAGCCCCGAGCAGGGCGCCGACTACGGCGTGCTGATGGACGAGGGGCTGACCCTGCTGCGCGAGCTGCCGCACCCGACGCTGGCGGCCATCCAGGGCGCCTGCTGCGGCATCGGGCTGGCGGTGGCGCTGGCCTGCGACCTGCGGGTCTGCACGGCGGGAAGCCGCTTCGGCGTGCCGGTCAGCCGGCTCGGCATCTCCATGGCGCTGCCCGAGCTGAAGCTGCTCCACGACATCGCGGGCGGCCCGGCGGCGCTGGAGATCCTGCTGGAGGGCCGCGTCTTCGGCGCGGAGGAGGCCAGGGACAAGCGGCTGGTCAACCGCCTCGTCGCCGACGAGGCCTTCGAAGGCGAGATCGCCGCGACCTGCGAGCGCATCGCCGGGGGGGCGCCGCTGGCCGCCCGCCTGCACAAGCAGTTCGTTCGCCGCCTGTCCGATCCCGCCCCGCTGTCGGAGGCGGAGATCGCCGAATGCTACCACTGCTTCGCCACGGAGGATTTCCGCGAGGGCTACCGGGCGTTCCTGGAGAAACGCAAACCGGTGTTCCAGGGGCGGTGAGCGCCCGCGCATGCCAGGGTTCGCGCCATAGCGGTGGTTTCCGGACGGGGGAAGTCCAGATTGGGAAAACCGCACCCCCCGTCCCACCGCCTCATCCCCGCCATGCCTCCCGCCATGCCCCGCGCCACCCGCTACATTCCCTTCATCATCGCCTGCGCCCTGTTCATGGAGAATCTGGACGCGACGGTGATCGCCACGGCGCTGCCGGAGATCGCGCGGTCGATGGGCGAGGACCCGCTGCGGCTCAGCCTCGCCATGACCTCCTACATGCTGGCGCTGGCGGTGTTCCTGCCGGTCAGCGGCTGGATGGCCGACCGCTACGGCACGCGGACGGTCTTCGCGGCGGCCATCGGGGTGTTCACCGTCGGCTCGATCCTCTGCGGCCAGGCGGACGGGCTGTACGAGCTGGTGGGAGCGCGCATCGTCCAGGGGCTGGGCGGGGCGATGATGGTGCCGGTCGGGCGGCTGATCCTGCTGAAGACGGTGCCCAAGGAGAAGCTGGTCGCCGCCATGGCCCAGATGACCCTGCCGGCGCTGATCGGCCCGGCGCTGGGTCCGCTGGTCGGCGGTTTCATCGCCACCTACGCCTCCTGGCGCTGGATCTTCTACATCAACGTGCCGATCGGGCTAATCGGGATCGCGCTGGTGCTGACCCTGATCCCCAACGTGCGGGAGACCGAGCGCGACCCCTTCGACGGCCGCGGCTTCATGCTGAGCGCGCTGGCCCTGGCCGCGCTGATGTTCGGGCTGGAGAATGTGGGGCGCGGGGTGCTGCCGCCCGCCGCGGTCGCCGGGGTGCTGGGGCTGGGCTTCGCCGCCGCCTGGCTCTACCTGCGCCACGCCCGCGGGATGGAGCGGCCGGTGCTCGACCCCTCGCTGCTGCGGCTGCCGACCTACTTTGCCTCCGTCATGGGCGGCACGCTGTTCCGCATCGGCATCGGCGCCGTGCCCTTCCTGATGCCGCTGATGCTCCAGGTCGGCTTCGGGCGCACGCCCTTCGAGTCCGGGGCGCTGACCTTCGCCGGGGCCGCCGGGGCGCTGACCATGAAGGCGCTGGCCGGTCCCATCCTGCGCCGGCTGGGCTTCCGCCGGGTGCTGACCGCCAACGCGCTGCTCAGCGGCCTGATCCTGGCGAGCTACGCCGCCTTCCGCCCCGAGACGGCGCATTGGGTCATCCTGGGCGCGCTGCTGATGGGCGGTTTCTTCCGCTCGCTGCAGTTCACCGGGCTGAACAGCCTGGCCTACGCCGAGGTGCCCAAGGAATGCCTGAGCCGCGCCAACACGCTGGCCAGCGTGATGCAGCAGGTCTCGCTCAGCCTGGGCGTGGCGGTCGGGGCGACGGTGCTGCACCTGACGCAGAGCGTCAACGGCGGCCCCGGTGCCGCGCTGACGCCCACCGACTTCGTGCCGGCCTTCCTGACGGTCGGCGGGATGGCCTGCGTGTCGGCCCTGTTCTTCCTGCGGCTGCCGCCCGACGCCGGCGCCGAGATCAGCGGCCACCGCGCCCGCGCGCGGGCCAAGGAGCCGCCCCGCGCGCTCGAAGCGGCCGACTGAGCCGAGGCCTGACCCAACGCAGCCGGTTCAGGCGCAGCCGGATCAGGGGTCTTCCCAATCCGGCTCGTCGGCCTTGAGAAGCTCCAGGAGGCGGGCGACCCGACCCGAGGGGGGATGCCGCGTCGCCTCCCCCATGTAATCGTCGGCGCCGGTCCAGCTGGTGGCCTCCATCAGTTCGGCGGGCGTCGCGCCCGTCCCGATGATGCTGGCGATGCGCATGTCGTCCAGACGCCCGCAGATGTCGATCACCTGATCGCGGCTGAGCGCCGGCTGATGCTGATCGGGCATTCGGAACCCCTCCTTCCCAAATCCGCGTCACACCCGATTTGCCGCCCGTCCGCCGCCCGGCGCAACGGCGCAAGGGTGGAGGCCCCGCCGCAACAAGGAGGAGGCGCTTGCCCCGAGTCCCCAGTGTCCGAGCCGGCCCTCGATTGTCGTCCGAGCAAATCCAGCGCAGCGAAGTCGTCCTTCGGTTGCGGCAACGGCAAAAATCCCACAATGCGGGATAAACAAATGTGCGCTCTTCGCAGCACATCGGAAAATTCTTACCAAGCTTGGCTCTTTTTCATGCGGTGCGCCTTTGGTTGGGGGTGCGTTCGCCGCGCGTTCCCGGTATAAATGAGCATGGCGGCTATGCGCCGTCTTCAAGAATGAACGGGAGGCTTCCCGCCAGGGCGCGGGCAGCAAGACAGGCATGATGGACTGGGACAAGCTTCGGGTCTTCCACGCCGTGGCCGAGGCTGGAAGTTTCACGCACGCCGGCGAGACGCTGAACCTCAGCCAGTCGGCGGTCAGCCGCCAGATCAGCGCGCTGGAGGAAAGCCTCGGCGTGCCGCTGTTTCACCGGCACGCGCGCGGCCTGATCCTGACCGAGCAGGGCGAGCTTCTGCACCGCACCGCCCGCGACGTCTTCGCCAAGCTGTCGATGACCGAGGCGATGCTGACCGAAAGCCGGGAGCATCCGAAGGGGCCGCTGCGCGTGACCACCACGGTCGCCTTCGGCTCGACCTGGCTGACCCCGCGCGTCAACGAGTTCCTGTCGATCTACCCGGACATCCAGCTCACCCTGCTGATCGACGACAACGAGCTGGATCTGGCGATGCGCGAGGCGGACATCGCCATCCGCATGAACACGCCGCGCCAGCCCGACCTGATCCAGCGCCACCTGATGTCGGTGCATTTCCATCTCTACGCCCACCAGGAGTATCTGAAGAAGCGCGGCGTGCCGAAGATCGGCGCCGACCTGGACGGGCACGACATCGTCGCCTATCCGCCGGACGTCCGCGCGCCCATTGCCAACGTCAACTGGATCAACGAGGTGGGTGATCCGCCCCCGGGCGCGCGCAAGCCGATCCTCCAGGTGAACAGCATCTACGCCATGTACCGCGCCGTGGAGAGCGGCCTGGGCATCGCCGCCCTGCCCGACTTCCTGGTGGACGGCAGCAAGGAGCTGACGCGCGTCCTGCCGGACGTGGACGGCCCGAAGGTCGACGCCTACTTCGTCTATGCCGAGGAATTGCGCCATTCCAAGCGCATCGCGGTGTTCCGCGACTTCCTGGTCAAGAAGGTGGCGGAGTCGGCCTTCTGACCCAGCCCAGCTATTGTGCAGGCAAGGTGTTTGCCTGTTTTTGTTGCACAGGCGCCCGTCCAGCCATGCCGGGCGCCTTTCTTTTTGTACGGATTGTACCGAAACCCGTCCCGCATCTTTGCAATCCGATTGCCGCTTTGCCGGCGGGACCACCCACTCTTCAGTTCCATACGCCCCCGCACGCGAATTTTTCGCGTTTCTTCAATCCCTTACAAGCTATGCGGTTCTCGCATGGCCGAATTGGATATTTGGGGATGGAATCCTTTGGGCAGAATGGTCAAATCTTGGGCGTTGGATGTTGCGCCGCAGCATCCGGCGTTTCGTCCCGGAAGCCCGCTTCCGGGGTTGGGTCCTCGGACCCAGCGTCTCCCAGACGTGAAGCCTCCCTGTTCAACTCGCCGGCTAATCAACAGGTTAGCCGGCAGTTTTTTGCCTAGGCGCAACTTGGGGTCCCATAGGGGTCCCAAAGCGGCGAGGTTGGGGCGGCTCCAAAGACTCACTCAGGCGCCGGCAAAGTTGATGCTGTCCGCACCTGATGCCTTGCTCCTTCGTGCTGATGCCGCTGATGCTGGACATCATGTGGGCACCCGCCGAAGGTTCACTCAACTTCTCGGCAGGCGTTCCGATGACCGCCAGCGGGGAGGGCGAACCCTCCCCAGTCCAGTACAGCAACCTTGGAAGTTTAGAGAATGACACTCCCCGTTTACGTACGGATCGGGTGTTCGCAACTGCCCCGCGCGCCCGATCACATAACATCAGTTGTAATCAGAAATAACTTGCCTCATTTTGGCGATAGGGGCGCTCTTTCTAAAGCTCTTTTTGGTGACAGACATCTGCGTCCGAAGTAGTGGAGAGAACTCATCTCCTTTACCAAGTTTGTCGGATTTGAGGAATGCGTTCAAATCCTTGAGTTTATTGAATTCCGATTCATTAAACAAGCAATCCTCGTTGCCATCTGTAAGATAGTCATCAACAAGCTGCAAAGCAGCCTCTCCAATCTCGTTGAGCAAGCCGCCCTTATCAAGAGCGATGATCGCCTTGGAAATGCTTGCACTTCCATATCCACTACCGCTGTTTATAAGGATATCTTTCACAAGATCAACGGCAACCATTATGAACAGATAGCGCGTTTGCCCTCTGGTCGGCTGCTTTGCACCCCTACCGAAACCATATCCTGTTGCGAGCTTCTGCATGAGGTGTGCGGCGTAAAGAGATTCGACGCCGAACTCTGGCTCGTTCACGATTTTGTTAAACAACGTTCCGCCAGGAGCGAATGGCGGGTTCTTTCCATAGGCTATTCCTGGTTCACAGAGCCAGCCAGCCGCGTAAGCTTTTAGAAGCTCAAAGGCGTTAGCGGATTCGGCGTATTTAGGCAACGCCAGGGGATGCTGCCGCTGATAGGCTTTCCTTGCCTCCCACGCTCCGCGTTGAATTTCTAGGAACACACCAAAGCGGGAATTAAAGGCAGGCGCCCACGACCGAAAGTCCTTCTCCAGTGCGATGAAATCCTTTTCTCCAACAGTATTTTGAGAGTTTGTATATCTTGTTGTCTCTGTTAGTAGCTCATCACCCTCTGTACCAACCACTACGATTTTTGTAACTGCAACAGCATTGCCAAGTCGAGTTTCCCAAGCCGTTTGCTCAGGCGTCGGGGCACTTCCCCCTGAATTTAAGCGCCGCTGTAGAACTGACCAGATTGAGCGAGTGGTTTGGCAGCCATTAACGATAAACGGGTTAACTAACGTTACCTCGCTGTCGTCAGTAGAGCTGCGGATAACATCCTCAACAACAATGGTTATTCCATTGTTGTACAGTCCAAATCGTTCAGGGTGAGATTCAATAGTTTGCTCAATGCCTTTGTTAACTTTCTTTTTACTACCAAGGAACTTTCTAACGTTCTTCTCATACAGAAGGTCGAGGTCACCCGACATAATCCTGTAATCATTCATAAATTTATATATATCAGTAAGCTTGGCAGCACCGATGAGGAGGATGTCTCCCGCGCTTGCGACATTAGTTCGCAATTTCACATTGATCTTTTCCGGTCCAAATGCATCTTCTTCTGCAAGTTTATTGTAGATAGTTTCGATAGAAACAGCATCAACATCGAAAAGCCAATCAAATTTTGATCGCCCTATTACTTTAATATTCTGAAGGTATTCTTGCTCTCCGGGGCTGAGCTTTCTATTTGTAGCTAGCACATACTCCAAGCGGTCCTTCGGGCCGCTATTCGCGATAAAGTTACGAAGCCGATCAACAAGCTCCTTCGACATTGACGATAAGCTATCCCTCTTCCCTTCGAGGGTAGCAAACAGTTTTTGAGCTTCCACAGAGATAGTTTCCCCCCCAGAGTATGCCGTGCCATACTTACTCTGGACCAAAATCCATGTATCTCCCTCAACCCCCTCAGCCAAATCTTCTTTAATAAAAATAGCGGCGTCTATGCCGCCATCGCCAGCACCATCACACAGAATAATCTCTGATGACGATGCGTCGATTTCGTGCCAATCGCGCAGGATTTTTTCCGCAAAGCGATGACCTAATTCCGTCGTACTCGGCTCCCCAGCACGCACTTCCTCAAGCCATTGTTGTTCAAAATCTTCGAAGGGAATCATGGCAGGTATCCTTATTTACGACGGGAGCACAGAAGATAGCATAAAATACGCACTAATACAACTTCACCGCATTCGTAGCCCCTCTCGCACACCGCTATCCAACTACATTGGCTCGACATTTCGCAGATTGACGGCCCATTTGCCCATCTCGGGACGTAGTGCCTCCGCTCCAACGTGGTATGAAGGTGGGTGCCGCTGGGCATAATCCCTCCCTGCGGGCTTCGAACTTTCCTGGCTTGCGTCAATGCAGCCAGCGTATCCGCCAGCCCTCCTTCCTGATTTCCGCGCATTGCGGCAAGTCAAGAGCGATTCACCACCATTCCACGCCGAGCATCACACGTCGCATGGCGGAACGTAGCTTGCCCGGATTGGCCGACCGGCGCAGCCCCCGGCGGGTGTATGATGGCAGCCCAGTAGTTGGAGCGTGCGGACGCCTGGACTGCCGGGGGTGCGAGCCCCGGCCTCGATGCCGGGGCAAGCCGGGCGATTGCCAATCCGAGGTGAGCGGCGGTCGAGCACGATCATTTCAGGCAGGGTGCCGCCCAGGCGCTTACCTCCGACGCGGCGTTGCTGGCGGCGGGTTCCCTCTGAAATGATCGCTGCGAGTCACTACTTCCCAGTGAGGTCGCCATGCGTTGGGTGATGCTTGCAACGGTGTTGCTGTTGGGGGCTTGCGCCACCAACCATCAAGAAGCTTGTGCAGCCTACGGATTTAAGCCGGGCACAGATGCCTTCGCCAACTGCCTTATGACGCGCGAAGCTCAACTGAACGATGCGATCAGCCAAACACTTCGGGACAACGAGATGCGCACCAACGCCTGGGCTCAGCAATTGCGCTCACGCACCTGCATTCCAATGGGATATGACTTTAGTTGTTATTAACAAATTCTTTGGAGGGCTTCCGCATGGAAGTTCTCATATTCCAAATTGTGATCATTTTCAGCCTTAATGTGGCTTATTGGTTTGGGAGCGACGTAGAAACCGGCCTTCACTATGTGATGATAGTTGCATGTTGCTGGACCGTCGAAACTCTCCTTCTTTTATTTTTTCCGCCGCTCATTGTGGTTCAGCTTGCTGTTATTTGGGGAACGGTGCTTCATATTCGCCGCCGGGCTCAAGGGAAGGTATTACATTGAAGGCTTGGCTAGTGCGGCAGTTCTGCCCGCATTTGCTGCTCATCCTGAAGCACATGCCCGTGGCCTAGCGCAAAGGGCGCCGCTGCCTTTGCGCTGATTGACATCAGTTGCGGCAAGCCTGGGAGTCCGCTGGATGCGGCCTGAAGGGTGGGGAGCTACTGCCCCAGCGGCCAACGTCTGGGGCGACTCCATGGACTCCCAACGGGCTGCCAGAGGCATGCTTCCGCAGGTTGGATGCCGGCATGCGAATGCACCATCGCACCGCCTGCGGTCTGCGGTCAGGGGTGAGGTGCAGGATGGGGGCCCCGGCCCTGTCCGCACCGTGTGCTGGGCCAGCACAAGACACCCCCCTACCCTTCGGCTTGGAGGGGGTGGGGGTTGAAAACCGCGGCCCTGCCGCGGGGGGAGGGATCGCTCCCGTAAAATTTCCGCGAAAGGTTCGGTGTCCTCCAGCTTTCCCCGAAGCCTACCCAACAGAAACCATCCGATAGCGGATGCTTTTCAGTTATAATCCCACCCGCTCCCGATCTGGTGCGGAGCGTCGAAGCTGACGGAGGAACGAATGAGCACGCTGCCCGCCAAGCCCGGTTCCGGTCCGGTGAACGTGGAACGGGAACGGCCCCGGCACCGCGGGATTTCGCGCAAATTGAGCGCCGGCCTCGACGCCCTGGTACACGGCGCCCGCACAATCACCGATGCAGCCGAAAGCGCTGGGATGCGCCGGGAAGCTCTTTCGTTGGCGCTGCGGAAGCCGCACGTTCAAGAGGAACTGGACCGGCGTGTGCGTGATGCGATGAAGCGCAGGGGCGTCAAGGCGCTCGCCAACATCGAATTCCTGGGCGACATGGCGAAGTCGGAGTACGTGCGGCTGGAGGCCAGTAAGGACTTGGCGAACCGGGCCGGCTACATCCCGCCGAAGGAGCAGCCGTCTTCCGATGGCGTGCTGATCGTCAACATCGACCTTGGCGACGGGCGGGGTCCCTTCGTGCTGCACGATGGGTCGCAGGACGGTGCCGGGAGCCACGGCCCCCGTCTCGAAGGGCGGGTGTCGCCGTGACGGGGCGTCACGATCTGTGGACGGGCGACCTGCTGCCGCAGTTGATCGCGCGGCGCCAGCAGTTGGGCCTTACGCAAGACGAGCTTGGGGACCGCATCGGCGTCACGGATGCCCTGGTCGGCAAGTACGAAGCCAGGATGAGGGCGCCGGGCTCCTTCCTGCTGGCCTGCTGGGTGGAGGCGCTGGACGCGCGTCTGGTGCTGGAGCCCCGGACCGGCATCGTGCAAGGGATCAAGCCCGGCACCCGTTCTTGATGCCCCGTGCCGGGTCAGCGGGCGGCGTGGCGGCCTGCGTGAAGGGCGGCGTAGGCGGAGAGTGCGTCGCACCGCGGGCGGGCCGGCAGGGCGTCGAACAGGGCCAACGCCTCGTCCGCGGCCTGGGCATCGCATTCCAGACGGTGGAGAGCGGCCACCAGCGGGCCGGAGGCGGGGCCGGCGAAGACCCGCACCAGCGCGGCCAGCGCACGGGATCGGGCGGCGCGCTCGGCGGGTTGAGGTTGCGGACTAAGGGACCGAAACCGGCGTCAATCATCGCCGCCCCAGCGGGGTCGCCTGCCACGCCCATGTTCCGTTCCGGCATCGTCACGGGAGGCGGAGAGTTCGGATATGTCGGAATACCGCCCCGTCACCGTGTCGTAGGCCAGCGTCACCATGCCCAGGCGGCCCACCGACTTGAAGCGGCACTTGCGAATGTGGATTTCGGTGCGGGGCGGGTACGCTTCGGGAACACGATGCACCACCACCCCCAGGTCGGCCTTGTTCGCGAAGTTGGCGGACCCGGAAATGTCGTAAAGGGTGGGCACCGGGAACTTCCCTGCCTCCCGCTGCATCTTCGCCGGGTGCGCTACGAGCCACACATGCACGCCGTGCCGTGCCGCGAACCGCTTGATCTTGCCAAGCGCCTGACTGACGTACTCCGTCTCCGTCATGTTGGCGGGCCGGTGGTGCTCGATCTCGTTCCACGGGTCGATGACCAACCCACGGATGCCGTAGCGCATCACCGCGGCGGCGGCGGCCTCCAGCACCCATTCCAGTGTTGGGGCCACGTCGTCGGCCCGGATGAAGACGAAGCGTTCCCGAAGCCAGTCCAGAGTGCGGGCCAGCACGGCTTCGGTCATGCGCGGTCGCGGCCCATCCCAGAAGGGCGTTATGGTGTACTTCTCGGCCAGCTTGGACAGATGCTCGTCCGGCGGGTTCTCGAAGCTGCACAAGGCGAACCGCCATCCGTGATCGCACGCGAGGTTGACCATCAGGGCGTCGATGAACTCCGACTTGCCGCTGTTGGGGATGCCGGTCACCACCGACAGTTCGCCTTCCCGGATCGTCATGTAAGGGTCGAGGCTCGTCCAGCCGGTGGAGCGCGCCCGCTTCCGCCCGTCGCGGTAGAGGCTCAGAACCGCTTCCCGGAAGTCGTCGGTGTCATGAAGGGACCGGATCGGCCACGGCTTGGCGCTCGCAATGGCATCCCGCAGGGCGGCGGGACCATCGTTCGCCAGCACCTCGTTGGCGTCCTTGCGCAGGGTCCCATCGGCAGCCAGCCATTCGACGCGCAAGCAGCGTTCCCGACCGAAGCGGCGGGCCAGTTCCTCGGCCAGCGCCTTGCCCGGCTCGTCCGCATCAGTGGCGATGACGATCTTATCCACTCCTGCCAGTTCAGTGCGGCAATTCCACACGTAGGCGAACTTCGCGTCGTCCTCAGGGTCGATGTCGCCTTCCCTCACCCGCTGCGGGGCGCCATCGGGCACGGACAGGACGTTGACGAACCCGGCTTCGAGCAGGCTCAGGGCGTCGATCTCGCCTTCTACGATGATGACTTCCCTGGCTCCGGCGATGCCGTCGAGGTTGTAGAAGACCTTCTCCGCGTCCTTTTCCTGCCTGAACCGCTTGCCGCGGGTCCGGTACTTCACGTTGACCACCTCGCCGTTCCGGCGGTAGGGGAAGGCGATGGCGCCGACCGTGGCGCCGGGCGCGCAGCCGGGCATCCAGGTCTGGACGCAGGTGACGCCCGCGGCTTCCAGGGTGGCGCGGCTGATGCCGCGGCTGGCGAACCACTCCACCACCCCCTCCGGCAAGGTGCCGGGCGTGAAGGCCAGCTTGACCGGCTTCGGCTTGCGGGGCCGGGGGCTCGGGACAGGGGCGTCATGATCCTGGGCGCCCACGTTGCCGGTCCAGCCGCAATGGTGGCAGTTCCAGACGGCGCCGTCGTCGTCCACCGTCACGGACAGGCAGGGGTCGGCCTTGTGGCGGCGGCGGGTGTGGCTGCACCGCGGGCAGACGATCTTGTGCCCGCCCTGGCCGTAGGAGGAGAGGCGGATGCCGTGTTCAAGAAGGCGTTCAGCGAGGGTCATGGTCAGCACAGTCCATCGTCCCGCCGGACCGGATCGGGCCGGCGCTGGTATTCGGTCCAGCGTTCTTGACGCAGCCACGTCACGGCCTGCGCGACGTAGCGGGGGTCCGTCCCCTGCTGGTCCACGAGCACGGCATAGTTCTCGGCGCCACGGATGATCGCTTCGGGATCGGCTCCACGCCTGACCGCGGCAGCGAACGCCTCGCGTGCCGGCTTGACGGGATTGCCGTGGTCCGCCCGGCTCGGGTAATGGTCCCTGAACTCGGCAAAGGCCGCGTCGATCTTCGCCGCCGACCCGGCCTTCTTCCGGGAGGCTGCCCCGGCTCGATGGGGTTGGCTGCCAGACGCAGCGGACGCGTGGGCCTGACCGGGAGGCGAACCGCTGGCCCCAATACCGTTGGCAGACCCAATCCCAAGCCCATCCACACCGTCTATGATGGTTCCTTGATGGTTCCTTGATGGTTCGGGTGAACGCCTGTTCAGGGGTGGGGTGAACACCTGTTCGGGGGTAGGGGTGAACACCTGTTCAGGGGTGAACGCTTGTTCAGGGGTGAACAGGCGTTCGGGGGTGCCGCAGGTGATGCGATAGACGGTCACCCCGCGCGGCCCGATCCTGACGGGGGTGATTTCCCCATCTGCCTCCAGCCGGCGCAGCAATTTCTGCACCCCACGGTTGGTCAGCCTCGCCCGTTGGGCGAGGGTGGGAACGGAAGGCCACGCCTCGAAATCTTCGTTCGCGTGGTCGGCCAGCGCCAGCAGGATCACCAGGGCGCTCCCGGTCGCCTTGGAATGCCGCCAGACCAGCTTCGAGGCGTCGAGGCTCATCGCCCACCTCCGAGGTGCCGGCGGTAAACCCGCGTAAGGGTGGCGGCCTGCCGTTCGGAAAGCGGCTTCCCCGACCTCAGCCGGTCCAGGATGGAAGAGACGAAAACGCGCTCCCAGTCGTTCAACAGGGCGGGGTTCTCCCACAGCCGGCGAGCGGCGCCCCACGAGGTGACGGGGCCTGGACGCGGCGCGGGCGCTGCCCCCTGGTGCGGGGTGGCGCCCTGCGGCGGAGCAGGCGCCGCCGTGAGCAAGGCGGTGAGGTCGTGCCAATCCGTGCCGGCGGCTGTCAGCGCGCGGGTGATTGCGGCGGCGGCGTTGACCACCTCGCCCGGCTTATCGGAACTTAGGACGGGCAGCAGCTTCGCCAGCTTCGGTGCGATCAGCCTCAACGAGGTGGGGTACGCGGGCTCACGCATCGCTGAGCCCCCCGCGCTGGATGAGCCAGTCGCCCAGCCACAGGGGGATCAGCCCCTTCATGCCGAGCCACACCACCACCGCCTTCATCCAGCGGCGGATGAAGTCGGGCGGGCGGCGCACTACTCGTCCTCCAGGCTTTCCGCCAAGGCACGGATGCTCTCCATGGTGATGAGGGTTTTGGCACCGAGTTTGACCCTCTTCAGCCGCCCCGCATTGATCAAAGCGTGCAAGGTCGTGTTGCCGATGTCGCCCAGCAAGCGGCGGGCGGTGGAACGGTCGACAAAGGACGGTTCGGGCGCGCTCATGCTTTCCTCGCAATTCGTGAAGATCCTTGCGGACTCGGAACTGCGTGATGATCGCGCATAGCCGGGAGGCTATTCGCCCCAGAAAAGTCGGCTCGATTGGGTGGTTTTATTCAGGGCTAAGGAAACAACTCGCGCGCTTTTGTGATTTTGCCTTGCAGCGTTTTGGGCTCCATTGCTCCCACGAACGGTTTAATGGTTGCGGCGATGAATGCGGGGCGACCGCGCTCTCCACCTTTGAGACGGTCAAAGGTGCGGTCTGCCTCACGGATCAAGTAAAGCTGGAGTTTGGTGTGTGGGGGTCCAAGGGGTGGTCCACCCAGGTCATTTTCTCTAAAAAGCGCGGTCCGAAGAGCGCATGTTTTCCGGTAATGCTCATACGGATTGTCCACCCTATTGGATGGGTTTTGCAGGCCGAGCAAGGACAACTCGCCAGCCGCGCGCATTACTTCCCGCCTTGTTTCAAATGACAGGTTCTCGAAGGCCAGTTCCATTTCGCGCAGTGCGCTTTCGTACCGCTGCATCTCCGCTCTTGGGTTCGGCGTCTTCCGGCTTTGGCTCGACCGTTGGTAGACTGCAAAGCGGCGCGCCGCCTTTAGGAGCGGTTCAAGGTCGGTGGGGTCGGGCGCCCCAGAAAGGTGGTTTCGAATGCGCTCCCACTCGGCAGGCGTGTACGGCCACGTTGGGTCTTCCAGAGTCCCATTGTCGATCAGCGAAATCAGATCGTTGTATTTTGCCGGCAAATCTGGAAGCCGGAGGACGGGGCGTGCGCGGCTGGACATAGTGCCCCCTGCGGGCGGCCCTGCTGGGGAAGACGGCGCGGCGGGCCGGGGCAGGGACCCGGCGTTCGGCGGCCAAACCTAGCCGCGCCTGAGGTGAAGGTCGGTGCTGCATGACACCGGGGCAAGGCCGGGCTGACAGTCACCCACGCTTGGCGCGTCCGGCCAGCGCAACCACCTTCGCCTCCTTCCCGGTGACGAGGCTATCCACATGATGAGCCCACGCCTCCAGCGCTACGCGCTTCTCGTCCCGGTACTGGTGGACGTTGTAGGTCTTCTCCAGGATGCCGCGCCCGTGGTTCAGCACCCGTTCAATCACGTCCTGGGCAACGCCGAGTCGGCCAAGCCCGGTTGCCACCGTGCGGCGGATATCGTGAAGGGTCCAGTCCTTCACGCCGCTCTCCCGGTCCAGGATCATCTTCAGGCGCTTCATGCCGGCGTAGGGCCTCTTCCCCTCCGAGTCGCACGAGAAGACAAAGGGGCCAATCTGCGAGCGCCCCTTCAGCGTTCCCGTCAGCAATTCGACCGCGGCAGCGGGAAGCGGAATTTCGTGATCGCGCCGGCCCTTGTTCCTGGCGCCGGGCAGCACCCACAGGTCGGCGCGCAACTCTACCCATGGGAGGCACCTCACTTCGTCGCGGCGCTGCCCGGTGAGGATCATCAGCTTGACGATCTGTTTGCTCGGATACGTGAGGGAGTCAGCCGCCCGCCAGATCGCGACCAATTCCACGTCCTCCAGGATACGCGCCCGTGGCGTTTCGATCTTCTTGCGCTTCTTCACCGTGGCGGCGGGGTTCACGTCGATGAAATCGCGCTCCACAGCCCAATTGAAGGCAGCCATCACCTGTGACCGCACCCGGTTGACCTGGGCGTTCAGCCCTTTCCTGTTCTGGAGGTCGTCCAGCAGTTCCACGATGTCGGCACGGCGCACCTCATCCAGCGCCTTCGTTCCGATAGCCGGGACAACATGCGCCGTGAAGAGACGGTCGGTCTGTTCCCATCGGCGCTGGTTGGCCTTGCAATAGTCGTTCACATAGCGCGTCAGCAGGTCGGCCACCGTCTTCGGGCGCTGCTCGGCACGCTTGGCCTCTTCCTCGTCACGCTTCTCCCGCTCGGGCAGATCGATGCCCTTCTTGGCGGCGCTGGTGATGGCGTGTGCACGGTCGCGGGCATCGGCAAGGGAGAAGGTCGGGTATGGCCCTATCGTCTCGACCTTGCGGCCAGCAACGCCCTTCACGCGATAGCGGACGCGCCACGACCTGGAACCTCCGGCAGAGATACGGAACTCCAAGCCGGGTTCGCGAAGGTCGGTGATCGACAGGCGCCCGGTGGCTGGGGGAGTCAGCGAACCCAACAGGGGGTCGGTGAGAAACTTCTGCATGGCATAGCTCTGGGGTCCCAACGGGGTCCCATTCTATACCGGCTTGGCACGAACGGCCACGAACCCCAACGAACTACTACCATCATGAATATCAATGAGTTATCCTATGATTTGTCATTTTCGTGAACCGCTGCGAACCGTGGAGAATGCAGAGCTTCGCGTCTCCCAGACGTGAAGCCTCCCTGTTCAACTCGCCGCTAGCCCCCTGGGTTAGTGGCAGTTTTTTTATCCGGGCTTTTTCATCCGGGACGCAGGGACGGAGCAAAGGGGAGCGGCCGGCGCGTCATCGGGCGTCGGGCAGCCGGGCGCCCTCGCGCGCGTAGATCTGGCGCGGCGTGCAGACTTCGTCGAGTTGCACCACCACGGCGCCGGGCTGGCTGTTCAAACCCACCCACGCATCGTAGCCGACGATGTCCCCGGGTATGTTGCGATACAGGCCATAGGCGAGATAGCGGACGTCGGACACCGGTATCCGCACCCCGGCGAGGGAGGAGGCGACGGCCCCGTTGCAGCGGCTCGGGCTCAGCCGGTCGAGGGCGCTCACCGCGCCGGGCTCGGGAGCGGCCTGGGGCGGCGGGCTCAGCCCGGCACAGGCGGCCACGAGGACCGCCGACGCCATGGCCCCACCCCTCAGTGACGACCGCAGACACATCGCCATTGTCCCTGTTCCGCCCGGCATCGGACGCCCCTCCCTCACGCCGTGTCCTCGCTCCATCGGCTCAACAGGCGGAAGGATGCCTTGTGCCGGGGCGTCGGCACCCAGCGCCCGGCCTCAATCCACCACTGCGATGCCCTTCGGGCGGCTCGTTTCGGTCGGCAGATGATCGGCGGACAGGACGCGCTGGTAGGTGCCGTTCGCCTGCACCATCACGCGCTGGCCGGGGGCGAAGACCGGCTCGTTGGCCGCCTGCTCCTGCACAATGGTGATGGTGCGGCCGGTGGCCAGCGTCACCACATACTCGATCCCCGTGCGGTCCGAGATCGCCTGTTCCGCCACGGCGCCGGCCACGGCGCCCACCAGCGCGCCGCCCAGGATTGCCGCCACGTTGCCGGAGCCCTTGCCGACGTTGGACATCGCAAGGCCGCCGGCGGCGGCGCCGACAAGCCCGCCGGCCCCCGTGTTCTGACCCTGGATGTCCACCGGACGGCTTGCCATCACGGTGCCGAAATCGACCGAGGTCGCGCGGCCGACGTCCCGGTGGCTGTAACGGTTCTGGCTCTGGCTGGCGCAGGCGCCGAGCGTCAGGGCCGCCACCCCCAGCACCGCCACGGCCAAGCCGCGCGTCAAGGTCCGCGGAATATAGGTTGGCCGGACATTCGTTGGCCGGGCATTCCTTGCTTGCCGAACATATGATTCTTGATTGGAGAAGGACATCGCACCCTCATGCACGCACGGCGCGGCGCCGGAAACTAGGCGCCACCGCGGCGAGCATGGCCGCGCAACAGGGTGATGTCCATGCGAGAATGCGTCGTTGCGGTGCCGATCACGGGAAGCCCGTCCCCTCCGGAGCGGCCGGCCTCAACCGGACCGGGCCGTCACCAGCCCCGGCCCGCGGACCAGCCGCCGTAGAACTGCACGCTTGGTCCCGGATAGGGGCGCGGCCCCCAATCGTTCCGCCATCCGCGATGGTGATGATGACGGGGCGGCGGCCCCCAATAGGGGGGCGGGGCGACCACGATGGGCGGCGGCGGACGGTAGCCGGGCACGACGATCACCCGGCTTCCCGGCGGCGGCACGATCACCGACGGACCGCCGTAGGGAGGACCGCCATACCAGGACCCGCGATCGCGCGGGCCGTGCGCGTCCGCCGCCGTCGGCAGAACGGCCAGCGCCAGCGCCCCGGCGATGCCCAGCACCGCCATGCGGGCCGCCGGACGGAACACCGCGGCGGCGCCCGAAGGACGCATGCGGTGGAGGAACGTGGAAATCAGCGCGCTCATGCCGGCCTTCCTTCGCAGGTCCGGCGGCGCCCGTCGACCAAAGTCCTTCGGCCGAAGCCCGGCGCCGCCACACTGGGATGAACAGGCGGCCCCGCCGGACTATTCCCAGGCGACCGGACGACCGGATGGCCTCAATGGCTCATCAGGACCGGAACCGTCATGTGCTCCAGCATGTAGCGGGTCATGCCGCCCAGCACCTGCTCGCGCAGCCGCGACCGCCCATAGGCGCCCATGACCAGCAGATCGCAAGACTCGTCGGCGACCGTGTTCAGTAGCGTGTCGCCCGGATCGATCTGGTCGGTCACGATGTGGGTGGCCTCCACCCGGCAGCCGTGGCGCGACAGGTGCTTGGCGATGTCCGCTCCAGGCTCGTCGCCGATGCCGACCGGACCGGCCTTGGGGTTGACGGCCATCACCACCACGCGCTTGGCGGCGGTCAGGATGGGCAGGGCGTCGGCCACCGCACGGGCCGCCTCGCGGCTGCCGTTCCAGGCGACCAGCACGCGCTCCCCAATGCGGGGGAAGCTGCCGGCGTAGGGCACGACGAGCAACGGACGTCCGCATTCGAACACCAGATCCTGCGGCAGGGCGATCGGGCGGTCGCGATCACGGTGCGGATCGGCCTGTCCGACCACCACCACGTCGGCGTAGCGCCCGTGCAGCGCCGCGCTGTCCGTCGGATTCCCATAGAGCGCCCGCCATTCCGAGCGGTCGGTCAGGCCGTTGCGGCGCGCCGCGTCGGTGAAGAGGGCCTCCGCCTTGGCGGCCTGGTTCTCGGTGAAACCGCGCTGCATGGCGCGCACCTCATCCGGCAGTTCGGCCTCGACATAGCCCGGCAGGGTCAGCGGCACGATGGGGTAGAGACCGGTGATGTGGCCGTCGGTGCGCGCGGCCAGTTGCGCGGCGGCATCGATTCGCGCCGCTGCGGCGGCGGTGTCGTCGACGACCACCAGCAGATCCTTGAGTGCCATGGCGATTCTCCCTCGCTCGCGCGGGTGGTGATCGTGGCGCACCACCTCTTCTCGCGCATTGGTCGAAATTATAGCCTGCGGCGGCCGGTTCTGACGACGGTCAGAATGGAGAACGCTGGCATGCCGCATCTGCGCGCCCGTCCGGTGCGGTCGCAGGCCTACGATTCAACCTTCCAATGGCCGGCGGCGGGCCGGCAACCTGTCGTGGTCCGGCGCGGATCGCCACGCGACCCGCCGGCCCGGAACACCGCCAATGCCACAAATCCAATCAACCTCCCTCAAAACATCAACCGTGATTTGCACGAATACCCGAGTATGATGGTTGGCCCGATCGTTCGGCAATTATAGTGGGGCGATGCTTTCCACCATCTTCGGCGGCTTTGGTTTTGACGGGCGGGCATTCTTTCGCGTAAGTGTTGATCGTGGATTTCCCAACGGTGTCTCGACCATTCCCGCCCATGAAGCCGGACCCTCATCTCGCCTCGCTTGCCGCAGCCCTGTCCGGCACCGTTTCCGGGGCTCCGGCGCTCGACACCCTGCGGCAACTTCTCGACGTCATGCCGGCGATGGTCGGCCTGCTCGACACGCAGCGGCGGCACCTCTACGCCAACCAGGCGTATCTGGATTACATGGGCCGCACGCTGGACACCCTCATCGGGACCACGGTGGGCGACATCCTGGGACCGGAAACGCAGCGCAACAACAGCGCCGCGGTTGAGCGGGCGCTCGACGGCGAGACGGTGCAGGTGGAGGGCTGGCTTCCCCGGTCCAACGGCGGCAACGACTATGTGATGCGGGTGCACGCGCCCTACCGCGACCCGGACGGCACCATCGCCGGCTATTTCGTCATCATGCAGAACATGACGGAGCGGCGGCGCACCCAGGACGACCTCTTCCGGCTGGCCTACTACGACCCGGTGACGGGCCTGGCGAACCGGCTGCTGCTGGTCAAGCACATGGCCGATTTCCACGCGATGGGGGAACCCTTCACGGTGGTGATCGTGGACTTCGACCGCTTCGTCGACGTGCGCACCAGCCTGGGCCAGGGCTTCGCCAACGAGATCCTGACCGACGTCGCCACGCGGCTGAGCGTGCGGGCCGGGTCGGTCGACCTGATCGCCCGCATCAGCGACCACGCCTTCGCGCTGCTGATCGGCGGCACGCAGGACCCGCTGGCGGTGGAGGAGCGGCTGTCCACCATCGCGTCGCTGGTCCGCTCCGCCAAGACGGCGTCGGGCGCCTCGGTCTTCCTGTCGGCCAGCATCGGCGTCGCCGCCTCCTGCGACACCCACACCCGGCCGGAGGACGTGCTGCGCGACGCGGAGATCGCCACCGGCCGCGCCCGCGAGCAGGGTGGCGGGCGCCACGCCTGGTTCGATCCGGCCATGCACGCCCGCGTCGTCGAGCAGGTGCGGCTGGAGCACGACCTGCGGCGCGCGCTGGAGCGCGGCGAGGAGCTGTGGGTCGCCTACCAGCCGATCGTCGAGATGGTCACCGGCGGGCTGGCCGGGTTCGAGGCGCTGGTGCGCTGGAACCATCCGGAGCGCGGCAACATCCCGCCCGGCGTCTTCATCCCCATCGCCGAGAGCACCGGCCTGATCGTCACGCTGGGCGCCTGGGTGCTGCGCGAGGCGTGCCGGCAGATCGCCGTCTGGCAGGACCAGCGCCTGCCCGGTTCCGCCAACCTGTTCATGAGCATCAACCTGTCCACCCGCCAGCTGAACGACCCCGACATGGTCGCGCTGGTGCGCGAGGTGCTGCGCGAGACCGGGGCCGAGCCGTCCTGGATCAAGCTGGAGATCACCGAAAGCGCGGTCATGGAAAAGGCCGAGCAGTCGATCCGTCTGCTGCAGACCCTGCGCGGGCTGGGCATCAAGATGTCCATCGACGATTTCGGCACCGGCTATTCGTCGCTCTCCTACCTGCACAAGCTACCCATCGACAGCCTGAAGGTGGACCGGTCCTTCGTCATGGCCATGCACCAGTCGGAGGAAAACCGCGCCATCGTCCGCATCATCATGGATCTGGCGCGGCTTCTCGGCTTCGACGTCATCGCCGAGGGCATCGAGACGAGCGCCGACGCCAACCTGCTGCGCGCGCTCGCCTGCGACTATGGGCAAGGCTACCATTTCGCCCGCCCGATGCCCGCCGCCGACGCCGACCGGCTGGTCGGGGCCGAGCATCTTCCCTGGCAGGTGCCGCGCTGAGCGGCTGATGCCGCTCCGCTTTCAAGACGGAGCGGCATTCCTCCTCCACTCAATAATAAGGGGCGCCGAGCCCTTCGGCTTCGAACGCCGCCTGGACCGCGGGGCGATCCAGCACGCGGGCGAGGTAGGGGCCGAGGTTGGGCAGGCCGCGCGCCGGGCTGCCCATGAAGCGGGTCCAGCGGGCCAGCATGAACAGGTAGGGGTCGACGACGCTGTAGCGGTCGCCCAGGAACCACGCCTTGTCCCCCAGTTCGCGGTCCAGGAGCGTGAAGCGCTCCAGCAGCCGCGCCTCCGCCATCGCCTTGACCGAGGCCTGCGCCTCCGCCCCTTCGGCGTGACGCTCCGGGTAGAAATAGACCAGCATGTCGGCCTGGATGGTGTTGGTCAGGAAAACCAGCCACTGGTAGAAACGCGCGCGCTCCGCCGTGCCGGGCGTGGGGGCCAGCCCGGCGGCCGGGTGCGAATCGGCGAGGTGCAGGCAGATCGCCGCCGCCTCGAACAGCACCAGATCGCCATCGACCAGCGTCGGCACCCGTCCGTTGGGGTTCAGCCGCAGATAGTCCGGCGCCTTGTGCGCGGCGGCGGCGCGGTCCAGCAGGACCAGTTCGAAAGGCAGCCCGATCTCGCGCAGCAGGATGTGCGGCGCCATCGACGCGCTGCTCGGCATTCCATACAAGGTGATCATCTATCCCCTTTCCTTCCGAAATTCCGGAGCCTGCGCCACGGGGCCGGGCGCCATGCAGGATGGGAATGCCCGCCCCACCCCCCGATTCTCCGTCTTTGTCAGGAGGGCCAACCATGCCTATGATCGGGAGCGCCGTTTAACATTTTCAACAGCGGCGGACCAGCACCGGCAACGACCGACTCCGGCAGCGAACACAGGGATAGAGATCATGACCGAACAGGGCGTCGCGGCGACTGAAAATTTTGGCGCAGGAAACTCCGCCGCCAGCCGCGACAAGGCGTATTTCCTCCACCCCTACACCAACCTGCACGCGCACGAGACCCAGGGCCCGCTGATCATCGAGCGGGGCGAGGGCGTGCGGGTCTTCGACGACAGCGGCAAGGAATACATCGAGGGCCTGGCCAGCCTGTGGTGCGTGTCGCTGGGCTGGGGTGAGGAGCGCCTTGTCGAGGCCGCCACCCGCCAGATGCGCAAGCTGCCGACTTACCACGTCTTCGGCCACAAGAGCCACGAGCCGGGCATCAATCTGGCCGAGCGGCTGATCAAGCTGGCCCCGGTGCCGATGTCCAAGGTGTTCTTCGCCAACTCCGGGTCGGAGGCGAACGACACGGCCGTCAAGCTGGTCTGGTACTACAACAACGCGCTGGGCCGTCCCGAGAAGAAGAAGATCCTGTCGCGCGTGAAGGCCTATCACGGCGTCACCGTGGCGACGGCCAGCCTGACCGGGCTGGTGAACAACCACCGCGACTTCGACCTGCCGATCGCGCGCATCCACCACACCGACTGTCCGCACCACTACCGCTTCGCCGAGCCGGGCGAGAGCGAGGAGGATTTCGCGACCCGTCTGGCGGAAAGCCTGGAGGCGCTGATCCTGGCCGAGGGGCCGGAGACCATCGCCGCCATGTTCGCCGAGCCGGTGATGGGCGCCGGCGGCGTCATCGTGCCGCCCGCGACCTACTTCGCGAAGATCCAGCCGATCCTGAAGAAGTACGACATCCTCCTGGTCGCCGACGAGGTGATCTGCGGCTTCGGGCGCACCGGCAATTTCTGGGGCAGCCAGACCATGGGCATGCAGCCGGACATCGTGACCTGCGCCAAGCAGCTGTCCTCCGGCTATCTGCCGATCTCCGCCGTGATGGTGTCGGACGCGGTCTATCGGGCCTGCGTCGAGGAGAGCAAGAAGATCGGCACCTTCGGCCACGGCTACACCTACTCCGCCCATCCGGTGGCGGCGGCGGTGGCGATCGAGACGCTGAAGATCTACGAGGAGCGGGATCTGGTCGGCCATGTCCAGGCCGTCGCCCCGCTGTTCCAGCGCCGGCTGAAGGCCCTGGCCGACCACCCGCTGGTCGGCGAGGCGCGCGGCGTCGGGCTGATCGGCGCCCTCGAGCTGGTGGCCGACAAGGAGACCAAGACGCCGTTCGATCCGGTGGGCCGGGCCGGCGCCGTGGTGAACGGGCTGAGCCAGGAGAACGGCCTGATCATCCGCGCCATGGGCGACAGCGTGGCGGTCTGCCCGCCGCTGGTCATCGGCGAGGAGGACATCAACCTGATGTTCGACCGCCTGACCACGGCGCTGGACGCCGCGATCCCCGTCCTGCGCGGCTGACGGCCGGTTCCGCGACAATGAAGGGCCGCCCCGCCGTCCGGCGCGGGCGGCCCTTTTCGTTCCGAGGCGGCGTTCAGGAGCGGGCGGTGTTGATGACGTGCGACGAGACCGGGACGCCCGCCGCCTCCGCGTCGCGGATCAGCGCATCGGCGGTCGGCCAGACCATGCGCCCGTTCAGCTGCACCAGCGTGTCCTCGCGCACGGCCATGTAGCCGCCCACGCTGGCCATGAAGATCAGACGCGCCAGACGCGCCGCCGGCGGCGCGGACCCGGCGGGCGGCGGCGCGCCGTCGGCGCGGGCCGGCGACGGCACGGCGGGACGCCGCGGCAGGGACGGCGCCGGAGACACCGCGGCGGCGGAAGCCGGGCGGAAGGGGATGACCCTGCTCCCGCCGGAGGCGATGGCGCCACCGCCCAGCTCCGAACCAGACACCCGGCGGCCTCGCGCGCTGTCGAAGGTCAGAACGGCATTCATGGCGCAACACTCCTCGTCAACGTCTTGAGTGAATGCTCTCACCTTCCCTTGTGAGCGTCCATATCACCTTGTTCGTAAAAGAACTCAACAAAGGTATTCGGCGCATCCGGACAGCATAGCCGGCAGACTTTGCGGTCCGTTATACCTTGGGAACATCCGCAATCACTTTGAATCATCAATGAAACGGGAGGACGAAAGGGTGTTTCCCAGCATCGGCAACGGCGCGATGGGCAGCGGGCAGGAAACGCTCCGACCGCGCGATCATCCATAGGTCGAATGGTCCCGCGGCGGTGGATCGGTGAGAATTGCCATCTCGCGGGGCGGACCTATTGACTTCGGTCAATGCCGGGTGGCAACGCGGCGACGATCATGCCATCTTCCTAACGTGCTAGGCCCGGTGGCTGGACCGCCCGGACAGCACCCGCCCCTTCGGATGAACGCGAACGGAACGCGCGATGGATTACGAGAGCTTTTTCCGCACCCAGATCGCCAGCCTGAAGCAGGATGGCCGCTACCGGGTCTTCGCCAACCTCGAACGGCACGCGGGGAACTTTCCGAAAGCCACCTTCCGCGACGCCGCCGGGAAGGAGCGGGAGGTCACCGTGTGGTGCTCCAACGACTATCTGGGCATGGGCCAGAACCCGGTCGTCCTGAAGGCGATGCACGACGCCATCGACGGCGTGGGCGCCGGCGCCGGCGGCACGCGCAACATCTCCGGCACCAACATCTACCATGTGCTGCTGGAGCGCGAGCTGGCCGACCTCCACCAGAAGGAGGCGGCGCTGCTCTTCACCTCCGGCTACGTGTCCAACGACGCGACGCTGGGGACGCTGGGCAAGCTGCTGCCGAACTGCGTGATCCTGTCGGACGCGCTGAACCACAATTCGATGATCACCGGCATCCGCAACAGCGGCGCCGAGAAGCACATCTTCCGCCACAACGACCCCAAGCATCTGGACGAGCTGCTGTCGCAGATCGCCCCGGACCGCCCGAAGGTCGTGGCCTTCGAGAGCGTCTATTCCATGGACGGCGACGTCGCCCCGATCCATGACCTGTGCGACGTCGCCGACAAGCACGGTGCCATGACCTATCTGGACGAGGTGCACGCGGTCGGCATGTACGGCCCGCGCGGCGGCGGCGTGGCCGAGCGCGACGGCGCCATGGACCGGCTGACCATCATCGAGGGCACGCTGGGCAAGGCGTTCGGCGTGCAGGGCGGCTACATCACCGGCTCCACCGCGCTGGTCGACTGCATCCGCAGCTTCGCCGCCGGCTTCATCTTCTCCACCTCCCTGTCGCCGGTCCTGGCCGCCGGGGCGCTGGCCAGCATCCGCTACCTGAAGACCAGCCAGACGGAGCGCGACCAGCACCAGGAGCGCGCGGCGACGCTGAAGCGCCTGATGGCCGAGGCCGGCCTGCCGGTGATGCCCTCGGCCAGCCACATCGTCCCGGTGATGGTCGGCGACGCCCACCGCTGCAAGCGCGCCTCGGACGAGCTGATGGAACGCCACGACATCTACGTCCAGCCCATCAACTACCCGACCGTGCCGCGCGGCGCGGAGCGCCTGCGCTTCACCCCCACCCCGCTGCACAGCGACGCCGAGATGGCCCGTCTCGTCGACGCCCTGCTCGACGTGTGGAGCCGCCTGGACCTGCGTCTGGCGGCGTAAAGTCCGGCGGCACCCCTTCTCTTCCCCCTCCCGCGCGCTTTCCCGCGTGCGGGAGGGGATTCGGTGATCTCCCGGCGATAACGGCATCGGCGCTCTGGACTTGTGGGCCGGAGCGCCTTACCTTTAGACGCTGCTGAGAACGTTTCGCAACGTTCGGTCCGCAGCCGTCGACAGCCACCGCCCAGGGGTTCGCCATGTACCGTGACAACTCGCTGATGCCGAAGGAGGCCGTGCGCCTCGCCGTCCTGGGCACGCTGATCCAGAACGGGCCGCAGCGTTACGCCGAACTGGCCGGCGCGCTCCGCCATTTCCTCGACCGCATCGTCGGCCCGTCGCTCGACCTCATGGGCACGTCGCTGGAGATGCTGCGGTATGAGGGGCTGATCGAGGCGCTGGACGGCACCGGCATGGAGGACAACGCCCTGCTCGGCGCGACCGAGGCCGGACGGACGGAGTTCGACACGCTGATGCGCGCCAACGTGCGCGCCCCCTCGGCGGACGGGCTGAACAAGCTGGTCATCGCGCTGAAGCTGCGTTTCCTGCATCTGCTGGACACCGAGTCGCAGCGCGACCAGATCGACCATCTCGCCTCCCTGTGCGAGACGGAACTGGCGCGTCTGGGTGACCTGAAGCGGGCGAGCGCGGGAACCGACGGCCATTTCGCCGACTGGCTGGAGCATGACATCGCCCAGGCTGAGGAACGGCTAAGCTGGTTCAACAACCTCCTGTCGCGGTTGTGATCGGCGCGGCGTTTTAGCCGCCTTCCATGCGGGCGTTTGTTTCGCGTTAGGGTTCTGGTGTAACTTTCGGGTCCATAATGCCTAACCCGAAAGCATAGTCAGGACCCCCGCCATGGCTTCCCACCTGTCGCCCGACGATCTTGAAGACCGCCTGCGCGTCGAATTCATGGACGACGCCCGCGACCGGCTGGAGGTGATGAACGCCGCCCTGGAAGGCGCGGCTAAGGGCACCCGCGAGCAGAGCGCGGTGATCGGCGTCCTTCGGCTGGAAGCCCACAATTTCAAGGGCATGGGCACCAGCTTCGGCTACCCGACCGTCAGCCTCGTCGCGCACCGCCTGGAAGAGTATCTGTCCGGCCTGAAACGGCTGGAGCCGCGCGAGCTGAACGACGCGCAGGTCTTCGTGGACCGGATCGCCGAACTGGTGGACCGCGCCGAGCAGCCGCAGGTTGCGGAAACGAACCGGATCATCCGCGCCCTTCCGGTGCGCTACCAGTTCGAGATCACCGACATCCAGATCAGCAACGTCGAGATCATGCTGGTCACCCCGTCCAAGGTCGTCGCCAAGAAGCTGGGCAGCGAACTGGCGGCCTGCGGCTTCCGCACCGTGACGGTCAGCGACCCCATCGAGTCGATCAGCCTCGCCGTGCGCGTCCCGCCGGACATGCTGATCGCGTCGATGGTCATGGACGGCCTGTCCGGCCTCGATCTGATCCGCGGCCTGCGCGCGATGAGCGTCACCCACAACGTGCCGATGGCCTTGCTAACCTCGATGAGCCTGGACAACCCGGCGCTCAAGGAAATCCCGCACGGCGTCTCGGTCATCCGCGTCGGCGAGCATTTCGGGGACGACTTCGCGGCGGTGGTGGCCAAGCACAACCTCGGCTGAGGTGGCTGAACACCGTTGCGGGCAAAAATATTTTCACGGATTACACGGATTTTCCTTTGATCTTGCTCAGCAGAAGCGTCTCGAAAAGCCCTTACCGAGCAAGCATCAGAAAAAAATCCGTGTAATCCGTGACAAGATCCGCGAAATCCGTGTGAATCTTGTCCGCCCAGCGCCTCACACCCAACGGGCAACCGCCCCCTGCGTCAATACAGGTGCTGCCCACCGGTGATGAACATCTCCGTTCCGGTGACGTAGCCCGAGTCGGGACCGCACAGGTAGAAGATCACCGCCGCCACATCCTCCGGCGTGCCCATCCGCTTCAGCGGAATGCGCGGGATCAGCACGTCGTATTCGGGGCCGGTCATAGCGGTCTCGATCTCGCCCGGCGCCACGGCGTTGACGCGCACGCCGATCTCGGCGAACTCCACGGCCATCTCGCGGGTCAAACCGGACAGCGCCGCCTTGGAGGTCGAATAGGCCGACCCGGCGAAGGGGTGCACCGAATGGCCGGCGATCGAGGTCACGTTGACGATCGCCCCCTTCGCCCGCGACAGCGGCGCCGCGAAGCCGCGGGCCAGCACCAGCGGGGCGAAGAAATTCAGCTCGAACACCCGGTGCCAGCCTTCGATGGCCCCGTTCAGGCAGCCGAGACGCTCCTTGATCGGCGTCTTGGGCGAGATGCCGGCGTTGTTGATCAACGCGTGCAGCGGCGCCCCGTCCAACGCCCGGTTGGCCTCCTCCAGGAAGCGGGCGCGGCTGTCCGGATCGGACAGGTCCGTGGGGATGTGGTGGGTCCAGTTCGGATCGCGCCGGCAATGGTCCGGCACCTCCTCGCGGGAACAGGAAATGACCCGCCAGCCCTCGGCGCTGAAGCGCTGCACGGTGGCGTGGCCGATGCCCCGGCTCGCGCCGGTCAGAATGACGGTTTTACGGTGCGGCATGATGTCCAAGGATACCCCGCTTCGCCGCACCGCGCCAGCGCGGCCGTCGCCGGTCAGACCACGCGCCGTTGACGGGAGCGCTGCACCGCCCAACCTTCAGCCTGCGTCCAACCGTTTCACCCCGTCCAGGAGGACCGCCGACGTGCTCCCCCGTTTGATGGCCGTCCTTCTGCTCTCCGGCGGCCTGCTGGCCGGACTGGGCGACAAGGATGCGGCGCAGGCCGCCGCCCAGACCGACGCCTGCGTGCCGCCCGGCGGCTGGGCCGACGCCGCCGCCCGTCCGCTGAACGCCGCCGACCTGCTGCGCCGCGCCGCGGCATCGCCCGCCGTGTTGCTGGGGGAACGGCACGACAACCCCGACCACCACCGCTGGCAGCTTCACAGCCTGGCGGCCCTGCACGCGCTGAATCCCGATCTGGCGGTCGGCATGGAGATGTTCCCGCGCAGCGTCCAGCCGGTCCTGGACCGCTGGAGCGCCGGGCAACTGACCGAGGCGGAGCTGCTGCGCGAGACCAACTGGCCGAAGGTCTGGGGCTACGACGCGCGCTTCTACCTGCCGATCCTGCATTTCGCCCGGATGAACCGGTTGCCGGTGGTCGCGCTGAACGTCGACCGCGGGCTGGTCAGCCGCACCGCGCGCGAGGGCTGGGCCGCCGTTCCCGCCGGCGAGCGGGAAGGCGTGGGCGACCCGGCCCCTCCCCCAGCCTCCTACACCGAGCGTCTGCGCCAAGCGATGGCCGCCCACGGCCCGACCGAGCGCCGCTCCGGCAGCTTCGAGCGCTTCGTCGAGGCGCAATCGGTCTGGGACCGCGCCATGGCCGAGCGCATCGCCGACACCCACCGCCGGACCGGCCGCACCGTCGTCGCCATCCTGGGCCAAGGGCACATCGAAGGGCGCGACGGCGTTCCCCACCAGCTGGCCGATCTGGGCGTCCGGAACAGCGTCGTCTTGCTGCCCTGGGACGAGGACCGGCCCTGCGCCGAGCTGGACGGGCGGATCGCCGACGCCGTCTATGGGCTGGGCGAGAGCGAGGCGCCGGCCGAGACGCCCCGCCCCCGGCTGGGTGTGATGCTGGAGCCGGGACCGGAGGGGGTGCGCGTGCGCTCCGTCACCGAAGGCAGCGTCGCCGCCGCCGCCGGCCTGACGGCGGGAGACCTCGTCGTCGCGGCGGCGGGGTCGCCGGTGCGCGAGGCCTCCGACCTGACGGCGGTGGTGCAGCGCCAAGCCCCCGGCACGTGGCTGCCGCTGACCGTGAAGCGCGACCAGGGCACGGCGGAGCTGGTGGCGAAGTTCCCCGCCTCCCCCGCGGTGGAGTGATCGGGGGCTAGAGCATCCGCTCCCACTGCGCCAGCACGTCCGGCGTGGGGTTCACCGCCGGGGCGAAGTCCTGGCGGCCCAGACGCGACCGGTGTTCGCGCAGGGCCCACTGGACGGTCGGGAAGGCCAGATCGTCCCACGGGATCTCCTCCCAGCGGAACAGACCGACCTCCTGGCTTTCCGGCCCGGCGGACACGTCCGGCGACAGCAGGCGGGCGCGGAAGATCAGCTGCACCTGGCTGATGCGCGGGATGTCGTAGACGGCCAGCAGCGAGTCGATGGCGATTTTAGCCCGCGCCTCCTCCCACGCCTCGCGGGCGGCACCCTCCATGGTGCTTTCCCGCTCCTCCATGAAGCCGGCGGGCAGCGTCCAGTAGCCCTTGCGCGGTTCGATGGCGCGGCGGCACAGCAGGATGCGGTCCTCCCAGGTCGCCACCGAACCCACGACGATCAGCGGGTTCTGGTAGGCGATGTAGCCGCAGTCCGGACAGGTCAGCCGCTCGCGGTCCTCGCCGGGCGGGATGGTGCGGACGCGGGGCCCCTTGAGGGGACCGTGCGGGGAGCCGGAGGGGGCGGACGGATCGTCGGGCATCCGTCGGATATGGCGCAGACGGGGACGGCGGGCAAGTCCGCTTCACCGACGCGCAGCGCAAGCGGAACGAAGCCGCGAAGAGGGTTCTTCTTTGTTCATTGCCCGTTCTCTTTCCTGATTCGTTCCTGTAGTCTCGCCTGTGGTCTCGCCATTTGTAGCGATCTTCGGGGAATTTCATGCAGTTCGCGTTCGACGCACAGTCGGTGGCTCTCGGCGGCCTGGCCGGCGCCCTTCTCGGGGCGATCCTCGCCGGCATGATCGTGCGCCTCTATGCCGCACGCGCCGAGGCGGAGGCCGCCGCCGTCCACGCCGAACTGGTCACCCGGCTCGACGTCGCGGAGCGGATCGAGGGCGACCTGCGGGAGGAGGTGGAGGCCCGCGACCACCAGATCGCCCGGCTGACCGGCGAGCTGTCCGCCGCCCGCGAACGGCAGGCGGAGCTGTCCACCACCCTGGCCCGCGAACGCGCGTCGGCGGCGGAGAAGCTGGCCCTTCTGGAGCGCGCGCAGGCCACCCTGTCCGACAGCTTCAAGGCCCTGTCGGCGGAGGCCCTGCGCTCCAACAACCAGAGCTTCCTCGACCTCGCCAAGGAGACGCTGGCGACCTTCCAGGAGCAGGCGCGCGGCGACTTGGAGAAGCGGCAGACCGCCATCGCCGACATCGTCGCCCCGGTCCGCCAGTCGCTGGAGCGCATGGACGGCCAGATCCAGGAGATGGAACGCAGCCGCGCCGGCGCCTACGAGGGGCTGAAGCAGCAGGTGCTGTCGCTGGTGGAGACCCAGGCCCAGCTCCGCGCCGAGACGGGCAACCTCGTCCGCGCCCTGCGCAGCCCGGTGGCGCGCGGGCGCTGGGGCGAGATCCAGCTCCGCCGGGTCTGCGAGATGGCCGGGATGCTCGACCACTGCGACTTCGTGGAGCAGATGAGCGTGGAGGCCGCCGGCGGGCGGCTGCGCCCCGACCTCGTGGTCAAGCTGCCCGGCGGCAAGACCATCGTGGTGGACGCCAAGACGCCGCTGGAGGGCTATCTCGACGGGGTGCAGGCGGCGGACGACGGCGCCCGTCGCGACGGGTTGTCACGCCATGCCCGCCATGTGCGGGAGCATATGAAGCAGCTCGGCACCAAGGCCTATTGGGACCAGTTCGCCGATTCGCCGGAATTCGTCGTGCTGTTCCTGCCCGGCGAGAATTTCTTTTCCGCGGCTCTGGAGCACGACCCGGCGCTGATCGAGGCGGGCATTGACCACCGCGTGATCCTGGCCACCCCGACGACGCTGATCGCGTTGCTGCGCGCCGTCGCCTACGGCTGGCGCCAGGAGCGGCTGACCGACAGCGCCCGCGAGATCAGCGCGCTGGGCGCCGAGCTTTACAAGCGCCTGCACGATTTGGGCGGCCACATGGAACGGCTGGGCGTGCAGCTCGACAAGGCCGTGGGATGCTACAACGGGGCGGTCGGCAGCCTGGAGTCCCGCGTTCTGGTCACCGCCCGCCGCTTCCGCGACCTGCACGCCACCCCGGACAGCGCCGAGGAGATTCCCCTGCTGGAACCGCTGGACCACGCCCCGCGCCCGCTCCAGGCGCCGGAGCTTCGCGCGGCCGAGCCTCGGGCAACGGAATTGAGGGCCGCGGAATTGAGAGCGGCGGAACTGCGAGCGGCAGCCAGGGCGTAGGGCCGAAGTCCGCAACCCAGATTTGCCCGTCTTGTTTCGCCTTGCAAAGGAGGGGAGCGGTCCCAATTTCCCTCCTGTCATTCTGCTTCGGACTGCCGGCCTGCTACGCCTTCGGGTGCCCAGATCGTCGCTATGCCTGGACACAGTCTGATGCGCCGCACCGGCCGATGCGGCGCCTTTCATACGAAACGGAGAGCAATCATGCCCGTCGGTACCGTCAAGTGGTTCAACAGCACCAAAGGTTATGGCTTCATTCAGCCGGACAACGGTGGCGCGGACGTCTTCGTCCACATCTCCGCGGTCGAGCGCGCGGGCCTGCGCAGCCTGAATGAAGGCCAGAAGGTGTCCTACGAGGAGCAGCGCGATCCGAAGCGCGGCAAGACCTCGGCGGAGAACCTGAAGGCCGTCTGAGCCACGTCTCACGGCACGGCATCGGAGGGGGCACCGGGAAACCGGTGCCCTTTTCCGTTGCGCGCTTTTCCTCTACAAGCACCCCCCTGACGTTCGGAGTTTCCCCCCATGGCCAAGACCAAGAAGAAGCAACCGGTGGACAGCGCCTTCGTGCTGTTCGACGTGCTGTACGAAGACGGCGCCCGCACCTCCAACCGCAAGGTCCCCGGCACGCTGGTGGGCGGGCTGGACGGCGACGAGCCGGCCCGCGGCTTCATCGAGGAGCAGGACCGCAAGATCGCCGAGATGTCCGGCAATCCCCGCGGTCCCATCAAGTCGATCACCCGCTCGCCCCTCTGAGGCATGGCCGTCCCGATGGGATCGGCCCCGATGGGATTGGCGGGTCACCGCGGGTTGCGCCTTGCGCCTTCCTTGACCTCGTGGCCCGCCCCCCATATTTTGACGGATTGTCGCACCTCCACGCACCGTTGCTGAGTTCCCATGGCCGTTCTCGATATCCTCGTCGCCCCGCACCCCGTCCTGAAGCAGAAGGCGAAGCCCGTCGACAAGGTCGACGCCCGCATCGCCAAGCTGATGGACGACATGGTCGAGACCATGTACGCCGCGAAGGGCATCGGCCTCGCCGCGCCGCAGATCGGCATCCTGGAGCGGGTGATCGTCGTGGACGTGCACGACAAGGACGAGAAGCCGAACCCCATCCGCCTCGCCAACCCGGAAATCGTCTGGAAGTCGGACGAGACGTCGGTGTGCGAGGAGGGCTGCCTGTCGGTGCCCGACCAGTACGCCGAGGTCACCCGCCCGTCGTCGGTCCGCGTCCGCTATCTGGACGAGAACAACGAGACCCGCGAGATCGAGGCCGACGGCATGCTGGCGACCTGCATCCAACACGAGATCGACCATCTGAACGGCGTGCTGTTCGTCGACTACCTGTCGATGCTGAAGCGCAACATGATCCTGCGCAAAGTCCAGAAGATGCAGCGCGCCTGATATCACCGGCTTTGGACGATCCTTCATGACGCCGCTCCGCCTCGTTTTCATGGGCACGCCGGATTTCGCCGTGCCCAGCCTGCGCGCCCTGGCCGATGCCGGGCACGAGGTGGTCTGCGTCTACAGCCAGCCGCCCCGCCCCGCGGGGCGCGGGCAGCAGGTCCAGAAATCCCCGGTCCACCGCTTCGCCGAGGAGCGCGGCATCCCCGTGCGCACGCCCAAGTCGCTGCGCAACGCCGAGGCCCAGGCGGAGTTCGCCGACCTCAAGGCCGACGCCGCGGTGGTCGCCGCCTACGGGCTGATCCTGCCGCAGCCGATCCTCGACGCGCCGCGCCTGGGCTGCCTGAACGTGCACGGCTCCCTGTTGCCGCGCTGGCGCGGCGCCGCCCCGATCCAGCGCGCGATCCTGGCCGGCGACGCCGAGACCGGCATCACCATCATGCAGATGGACATCGGGCTGGACACCGGCGCCATGCTGCTGAAGGACGCGGTGCCGATCACCGCCGGGACCACCGCCAGCACCCTGCACGACGCGCTCGCCGACATGGGCGCGCGGCTGATCGTCGAGGCGCTCCACGGTCTCGCCGCCGGCCGCCTGACCGCCGAGCCGCAGCCCGAGGCGGGCGTGACCTACGCCGCCAAGCTGACGCGCGAGGATGGCCGGCTCGACTGGACGCGCGACGCCGCTTTCGTGGAGCGGCAGGTCCGCGCCCTCACCCCGTGGCCCGGCTGCTGGTTCGACGCCCCGACGCCGACCGGCGGGGTGGAGCGCATCAAGGTGCTGAAGGCCGAACCGGCCCCCGCCCCGACAAACGACGCCCGCAAGGCGGCGCCCGGCACGCTGCTGGACGACCGCCTGACCGTCGCCTGTTCCGACGGCGCCGTGCGCCTCACCCTGGTGCAGCGGCCCGGCAAGGCCCCGGTGGACGGCGCCGCCCTGCTGCGCGGCTTCAATCTGCCCGTCGGCACCCGTCTCGGCGACGCCGCATGCAGCGCTGGAAACTGACCCTCGAATATGACGGCCGGCCCTTCGTCGGCTGGCAGCGGCAGGACAACGGCCCCTCCGTCCAGCAGACGCTGGAGGAGGCCATCGAGCGCCTGTCCGGCGAGACCGTGCGCGTCCACACCTCCGGACGGACGGACGCCGGGGTGCACGCCCTGGGGCAGGTCTGCCATTTCGACCTGGAGAAGCCCTTCACCGGGCTGAAGCTGCGCGACGCGCTGAACTTCCACCTGAGGCCCGCCCCCGTCGCCGTCCTGCTGGCCGAGGCGGTGCCGGAAGACTTCCACGCGCGCATGACCTGCCTGGGGCGCAGCTACGTCTTCCGCATCGTCAACCGCCGCGCCCCGCTGGCCCTGGAGACGGGCCGCGCCTGGCACGTCATGCGGCCGCTGGACGCCGAGGCGATGCACGCCGCCGCGCAGGTCCTGGTCGGCCAGCATGATTTCACCAGCTTCCGCGCCGCGCTCTGCCAAGCCAACTCCCCGGTCAAGACGCTGGAGCGGCTGGCCGTCGAGCGGGTCGGCGACGAGGTCCGGGTGCACGCCGCCGCCCGCTCCTTCCTGCACCATCAGGTGCGCAACATGGTGGGCACGCTGGAACTGGTCGGGGCCGGCAAATGGAGCGCCGACGATCTGCGCCGCGCGCTGGAGGCGCGCAACCGCTCCGCCGCCGGGCCGACCGCCCCGCCGGACGGTCTGTACTTCGTCGGCGCCCGCTACTGACTTCCATAAGGCGGCGTCTGGCGTTTCACATCGGGAACCGATAGATTCTCCGGCGAACGAACAACCGGCCGGGGTTCCTCCGCCGTGCACCGCCGTCCGACGCGCCTGCTCCCTCCCTTTCTCCTGCTGGTCGCCGCGCTGTTGTTGACCGGCTGCGGCGTGGACGGCGATCAGGCCGCGCTGTGCGGCAAGCTGATCCCCGCCTTCGACTCCGGACCCGTCACCATCCTGGGCACGGAAGCGCTGGGCGGCGACGAGCCGGCCTTGCGCTTGACCTACCGCACGGACGACGGCGGCGCAGAAACCGGGACCCACTGGATCGCCTGCCGCTTCGGCGGACGCTTCTTCGATTCCCGCCGGCACGAGCTGGTGGCGGTGGCGACCGACCGCACGGGGCGGCTGCGGCCCATGCAATTCACCATGCTGCGCATCTGGGCCGGCCTGCCCGCCGCCCGCCTCGGCCTGCCGCCGGAGACGAGCGGGGCGGAACGGGGTCCGCGAACGGACTGGGCGCCGCTGCTGTTCTTCCTGCAGCAGGTCATCAACGCGGCCACGGTGGCCTGCGTCTACGGGCTGCTGGCGCTGGGCTACACGCTGGTCTACGGCATCCTGGGGCAGATCAACCTCGCGATGGGCGAGCTGACCATGATCGGCGCCATGCTGACCGCCATGGGCGCGGCGGCGCTGGGCATGGCCGGGCTGGGCAGCCTGCCGCTGGCGGTGCTGGGCGTCTTCGCCACGGTGATGGCCTTCACCGCCGTCCAGGGCTGGACCATGCACCGGCTGGTGTTCCGCCGCCTGCGCCACGCCCACAACCACACGCCGCTGATCGCCGCCGTCGGCCTGTCCATGGCCTATCAGGAGGGGATGCGGCTCCTGCACGGCGCCCGCGACTGGTGGCCCTCCCCCTTCCTGGCCGACCGGCACGAGCTGCTCAGCGACGGCGCCTTCACCGTCACCGCCCTGACCTCGCAGGCGGTGATCCTGCTGATGACCGGCGGGCTCTACGCCCTGCTGTGGGCGGTCATGCAGCGCACCGCTTACGGCCGCGCCCACCGCGCCTGCGCCGACGACGTCGGGGCGGCGGAGCTGGTCGGGGTGGATGTCGACCGCACCGTCGCCACCACCTTCGCGGTGGGCGGCGCGCTCGCCGCTGCGGCGGGGGCGGTGATCGCGCTCTATTACGGCGGGGTGAATTTCTACACGGGCTATCTGATCGGCTTCAAGGCGCTGGCCGCCGCGGTGGTGGGCGGCATCGGGTCGGTCCCCGGTGCCATGCTGGGCGGTGCCCTGCTCGGCCTCGTCGAGACTTTCTGGTCGGCCTATTTCGCCATCGCCTACAAGGACATCGTGGCCTTCGGCCTGCTCACCCTCTTCCTGATCTACCGCCCGGACGGGCTGATGGGCCGCAGCCGCGGGCGGGGGGACTGAGCCCCCCAGGCCGGACGCCGGTCAGCACAGGACGGCCCCCATGGCCGCGGCGATGGTGTCCAGGTCGCGGTCGGTCACCGTGAACAGCCCGAAACGGAACGGATAGCCCCAGTTCCGCACCCCGGCGGAGAAGTCCAGCCGGTCGAGCAGGGGCAGGATCGGTGTCTCCCGACCCTCCAGCCACCGCACGTCGCGGCGGAAGGGAACGAAGCCCCCGCCCATGTCGAACGGGTAAGGCGTGCCGTCCCGCACGATCCCCACGGCGGTGAAGGACTGCAGGCGGTCCTTTCCCTGGAACCGCTCGGTCGGCGAGTAGTAGGCGACGCGGTCCCCTGGGCGGATGCGGCGCAGCGGCGCCGCCTTGCCGTGGCAGACCTGCATGAAGCCCTCCGCCCGCCCCCGCCGGACATGCTCGGCGGAGGCGACGGCGATCCAGCTGCGGCTGGCGGTGGCCCGATCCATGACGGGCCTCACGCTTCCACGGGCGCGAAGACGCGCAGGCGGTGACCGTCCGGGTCCAGCGCGACGAAGGTGTGGCCGAAATCCATGGCGGTCGGCGGCTGGGCGATGGTCAGGCCGCGCCGCACCCAGTCGGCGTGAAGGCCCTGAACCGCGTCGGCGTCCGCCACGCGGAAGCCGATCTCGCCGCTGCCGCCGAGCGGTCCCGAGGAAGCCGCCGGCTCCACCGTGTCGCGCGACCACAGCCCCAGCATGACGCCGGAGTCCAGGGCGAACATGGCGAAGGTCGGCGACGCCTCGACCGGCGGCTTGCCCGTCAGGCCGGCGTAAAAGGCGGCGCTGGCGGTCGGGCTGTCCACATAGAGGAGGATGATGTTGGCGCTGAACATGGGCTGGTGTCCTCGCTGGTCCCCGGCAGGGCCGATCCCGTCCGGCGAAGCCCAGGCTAGGCGAGGATACTGTCAGTTTCTGTCAGCAGTCGCGCGCTGGCACGTTCACCGCGCTGGGATGCCCTCGGCCTCGCGCCATTCCTTGAGCAGCGCCTGCCGCCGCCGCGGGTAGCGGGCCTCCAGCGCCGTCACCGAGACGATTCGGTCGGCGCGGAAATGGCGGATCGCCCCGCGCAGCTCGCACCATGCGACCATGACGCGCAGCCGGTCGAAGAAGCCAAGCGCGAAGGGCCAGACGATGCGCTCGCTGGCGGCCCCGTCGCGGTCGCGGTAGGCGATGGACAGCTTGCGCTCGCCGCGGATGGCCCGCCGGACGACGGCGAGGTCGACGCCGTCCCCGACGATCGGCTCCCCAGGCCCGACGAGCAGCGCCGAGGCGTCCATGCGGTCGCGGAGGTCCGGCGGCAGCACCGCCGCGATCTTGGCGAGCGCGTTCTGCGCCGCCGCCCCCAACGCGCCATCCGCCCGGTCGGCCACCCAGCGGATGCCGAGGGCGAGCGCCTCGATCTCCTCCTCGGCGAACATCAGCGGCGGCAGCAGGAAACCGGGCTGGAGAAGGAAGCCGACCCCCGGCTCGCCGTCGATGCGGGCGCCCTGGGCCTGGAGGGTGGCGATGTCGCGGTAGATCGTGCGCAGGCTGACGCCGAGTTCGTCGGCGAGGACATGCCCGCTGACCGGCCGGCGGTGGCGGCGGAGGCACTGGATCAGGTCGATGAGGCGTTCGGCGCGCGACAGCGGAGGATGCCCCTAAACACGACGAAGCGGGGACGGCTGGAAGGCCATCCCCGCTCCGGGCGTCACAGCAAACCGTGAGAGCTTACAGGCTGCGCACGTCGGTCAGGTGCCCGGTCACCGCCGCCGCGGCGGCCATGGCCGGGCTCAGCAGATGGGTGCGCCCGCCGCGGCCCTGGCGGCCCTCGAAGTTGCGGTTGGAGGTCGAGGCGCTGCGCTCGCCCGGCGACAGGCGGTCGGCGTTCATGGCGAGGCACATGGAACAGCCCGGCTCACGCCACTCGAAGCCGGCCTCGGTGAAGATCTTGTCCAGACCCTCTTCCTCCGCCTGCTCCTTGACGAGGCCCGAGCCGGGGACGACCAGGGCGCGCACGCCCTCGGCGACCTTGCGGCCCTGGGCGATCACCGCGGCGGCGCGCAGATCCTCGATGCGGCCGTTGGTGCAGGAGCCGATGAAGACGGTGTCCACCTTCACGTCGGTCAGCTTCTGGCCGGGCTCCAGGCCCATGTAGGCCAGCGAGCGCTCGACGGCGGCGCGCTTGCCGGCGTCGGCCACGTCGGCCGGGTTCGGCACGGTCGCGGTGATCGGCAGCACGTCCTCCGGGCTGGTGCCCCAGGTGACCTGCGGGACGATGTCGGCGGCGTTCAGAACGACGGTGGTGTCGTAGACGGCACCCTCGTCCGACGGCAGCGTCTTCCAGTACTCCACCGCCTGCTCCCAGGCGCCGGCCTTCGGGGCCAGGGCGCGGCCCTTCACATACTCGAAGGTCTTCTCGTCCGGGGCGATCAGGCCGGCGCGGGCGCCGCCCTCGATGGCCATGTTGCAGACGGTCATGCGGCCTTCCATCGACAGGCCCCGGATGGCGTCGCCGGCGAACTCGATGACGTGGCCGGTGCCGCCGGCGGTGCCGATCTTGCCGATGATCGCCAGCACGATGTCCTTGGCGGTCACGCCGGCCGGCAGTTCGCCGTCGACGCGGACCAGCATGTTCTTGGCCGGCTTCTGCAGCAGGGTCTGGGTGGCCAGCACATGCTCCACCTCCGACGTGCCGATGCCGAAGGCCAAGGCGCCAAAGGCACCATGAGTCGCCGTGTGGCTGTCGCCGCAGACGATGGTGGCGCCGGGCAGCGTGAAGCCCTGCTCCGGACCGACGATGTGCACGATGCCCTGGCGGACGTCGTCCATCGGGAAGTAGCGGACGCCGAAGTCGCGCGCGTTCTTGTCCAGCGTCTCGACCTGGATGCGGCTCTCCTCCTCGGTGATGCCCTTGGAGCGGTCGGTGGTCGGGACGTTGTGGTCGGGCACGGCGAGGGTCGCTTCCGGACGGCGCACCGGACGGCCGGCAAGCCGCAGCCCCTCGAACGCCTGCGGGCTGGTCACCTCATGGACCAGATGGCGGTCGATGTAGAGGATGCAGGTGCCGTCGTCCTGACGGTGGACGACGTGGCTGTCCCAAATCTTGTCGAACAGGGTGCGCGGCTTGGACATAGCAACTCTCTCTCGCGGCAATTCTCTCTCGCAAACCACAGACCGGACGAACGAAGCGTGCGGTAAGAGGGCCGCACAATAGCCGTCTCTTTCAACCAGGACAAGGCCGAGCCTGTGGGAAACATCCCGCATCCCGCAGCGAAAAATCGCCGCTTCCCCGCCCCGCCCATCGTCTGGCGGGCGGGGCGCTCCTTATGGTAGCGTCCGGCACCGCCCCCATTCGATGAAGGGTCATCCCGTGACGGACCCCACTGTCCGCTGTGAACGCTGCGAACGGCCTTATCCCGCCGACCTGCCCGGCTGCCCGAACTGCCGCCGCATCCGCCAGACCAACATCGCCATCGCCACCACCATGGTCCTTCTGGTGCTGTTCGCCATCGGCGGCTGGTTCGGCATCCAGGTCTTCACCGGCTTCTCGACCGGCGGCACGCCCTAACGCCGTCCCCCTGCGGGGCTGCCGCACCGGGAACGCAGACCTCCCGCCCCCGCCCGCGCCGTAGGATGCGGCCGAATTCGGGGTGGGAGGACTCATGGCGGATCAGGCCATGCCACGCGCCGCGGCCGGACACGGACCCGTGGGTGGTCCGGGGGCCGTGGTCTACGCGCAGCTTGCGGGAATCGTGCTGTTCTGGGGGGCCAACTGGCCCCTGATGAAGCTGGCGCTGTCCGACATCGGGCCGCTGACCTTCTGCCTTCTGCGCTTCGCCGGAGCGGCCGCGGTGCTGGCCCTGCTGTCGCGGGTGCTGCGCTTCCCCCTTCTGCCACCGCCGGGAGAGCGTTGGCCGCTGGCCCTGGTCGGGCTGCTGCAGATCGCCGGGATGCTGGACCTCAGCTCCATCGCGCTGCGGGTGGTGCCGCCGGGGCGGGCCGCGGTGCTCGCCTACACCATGCAGATGTGGGCGCTGCCGCTGGGCGTGCTGCTGGCCGGGGAACGCTTCACGCGCGGGCGGGTGATCGGCGCGCTGCTGACCTTTGCCGGCGTCCTCGTCTTCTTCAACCCGTCGCTGATGGACTGGGGCGACCCGGCGGTGCTCCTGGGCAACGGGCTGCTGCTGGCCTGCGCGCTGAGCTGGGCGCTCGGCGCCACCCTCTACCGTCGCCGCCGCGGCGGCTGGCGCACGCCTTTCTGGACCCAGACCTTCTGGCAGATCGCCGTCAGCGCCGTGGCGACCGCGCCGCTGACCCTGGCGGCGGAGCATGCCCGGCCGATCCATTGGACACCCGCGCTGGGCACCGTCCTCGCCTTCAACTGGGTGATCGCGACCGGTCTGTGCTTCTGGTGGTGGGCGAAGTCGCTGACCGCCATGCCGGCGGCCCAGGCCGGGCAGATCATCTGCCTCGTCCCGGTCACCGCCCTGCTGCTGAGCGCGGTCTTCATGGGCGAGCCGCTGACCGTCGGCGTGACGGTCGCGGTGGCGCTGATCGGCGCGGGGATTTTGACGACGATGCGGGCGCGGTAGGAGAGGTGATCGGGGCGTGGTTTCGTTGAGCCCCCACCCAACCCTCCCCCCGCTCTCGCAGGGGAGGGCTTAAATCTCCTCCCCCCGCGAAAGCGGGGGGAGGTCGGGAGGGGGGCACCGACGCAACCACGTCCTTGCCATCACTAACCCCAACGCCAAACACCCGCCCGGATCGCTCCGGGCGGGTGCTGGTGTAGGCGTACCGAACGAAAGGGCGCCGGATTACTCCGCGGCGGCCTTCGTGTTGTTCATGCCGCGGCCGGTCGTGCGCTCGGCGATACGGGCCGACTTGCCGCGACGGTCGCGCAGATAGTACAGCTTGGCGCGGCGGACGGCGCCCTTGCGGACCAGCTCGATCGACTCCAGGCGCGGGGAGTAGAGCGGGAACACGCGCTCCACACCCTCGCCGTAGCTGATCTTGCGGACGGTGAAGGACGAGTTCACGCCGGCGTTCCGGCGGGCGATCACGACGCCCTCGTAAGCCTGGACGCGCTCGCGCGTGCCCTCGACCACCTTCACGTTCACGCGGACGGTGTCGCCCGGCGAGAACTCAGGAATGGTCTTGCCGCCGAGGGCCTTCTCGATCTGCTCCTGCTCGAGCTGCTGCAACAGGTTCATGACACTACCCCTTTCCATCGGTGCGCCTCGCGGCGGACCGTCACTCTGGTTTCGGGCCGCGCCGGCGACCCCGTTTCCCAATCTGACCCTCGGCCTTGCGCCCCGCCTCGTAGCGGTCCCACAGGTCCGGTCGCCGGGCCTGGGTGATCCGCTCCGCCTCGGCGAGCCGCCAGGCGCGAACCTTCTCGTGGTGGCCGGACAACAGGATGTCCGGGACCGACCGTTCCACACCCTGCCCGTCGGTCCAGACCGCGGGCCGGGTGTAGTGGGGGTATTCGAGCAACCCCCGTTCGAAACTTTCCTCGCCCGCCGTCTCCACATTGCCCATGACACCGGGGAGCAGGCGCACCACGGCGTCGATCAGGCACAGGGCGGCGGTCTCGCCGCCGGACAGCACGAAATCCCCGAGGCTGACCTCCTCAAGGCCGTGCGCGTCCAGCACCCGCTCATCCACCCCCTCGTACCGGCCGCAGAGCAGGGTGACCACCGGGGTGGCCGCCAGCTCCTTGACCAGCTCCTGGTCGAGCACCCGTCCGCGAGGCGACAGGTAGATCGCCCGTCCGCGTCCAGGAGTGCCCGGAGGACCCGCCGTCGCGGTCAGAGCCGCGTCCAGCACGTCGGGCCGCATGACCATGCCGGCCCCTCCGCCGAAGGGGGTGTCGTCGACGGAGCGGTGTTTATCGCGCGCGAACGAGCGAATGTCCACTGATTCCAACGCCCAGACTCCATTTTCCAGCGCCTTTCCCGCGAGGCTGAGCCCCAGCGGGCCCGGAAACATCTCCGGGAACAGCGTCAGAACCTTGGCCGTCCAGGCAAGAGAACCGGAAGCGCCGTGATTCACGGGCGGGTTCCCTTGTCTTGACCGTCGTCTTGAGCGTCTTCAGCGTCATCCGCGCCTTCCGGCGCGTCCACCCCGTCCTCTTCCGCCCCGCCTTCGCGCGCCTCGATGACGGCGGGAAGATCGACCACGACGCGGCCTCCCTTCACATCGACCACCGGGACGCAGGCGCGGGTGAAGGGCAGCATCTCCAGCGGCCCCGATTCGGTGCGGATCTCCAGCACGTCACCGGCTCCGAAGTCGTACAGCGCCTTCACCGTGCCCCAGACGGTGCCGTCAGCGAGTTCCGCACGCAGCCCGATCAGGTCGGCGTGATAGAACTCGTCCTCGTCCTCCGTCTCGGGCAGGGCGGAACGGTCCACATACAGCCGGACACCGGTCAGCGCCTGCGCCTGTTCGCGCGTGGCGATGCCATCGACGCGGACCAGGAACAGGTCCTTCATGGTGCCCTGGAGCGTCAGCGCAAAGCGCCGGGCGCCCCGCTCGTCCGAGAGGGGGCCGTAGGACGCCACGGCCGGCGCGTCCTCGGTGAAGCTTTTCACCTTCACGAGGCCGCGGACGCCGTGCGCCCCGGCGAATTGGCCGACGCAGACTTTTGTGGACATGGCTTGAGCGTGTGCGTTGCGGGGCGTCTCTGCCCCCTCCCTACCCCTCCCCCGCTTCGCAGGGGAGGGAATCTCAACCCTCTCCTGCGAAGCGGGGGAGGGAGGGACCCGCGCGAAAGCGCGGGAGGGTGGGGGCAAACACGCCGATCCTTATCAGCCCTCGGCGGCGGCCTTGGCGGCGGCCTCGGCCTTCAGACGCTCCTGCGCCTTGGCCTTCGGGGCGGACTTCTTCGGGGTCTCGCGGATTTCCGGCTTGGCGATCAGGCCGGCGTTCGCCAGGAACAGGGCGACGCGGTCCGTCGGCTGGCCGCCGACCGACAGCCAATGCTTGGCGCGCTCGGCGTCCAGGACGATGCGCTGCTCGTGCTCACGCGGCAGCATCGGGTTGTAGGTGCCGATCTTCTCGATGAAGCGGCCGTCGCGCGGGCTGCGGGCGTCGGCAACGACGATCGAGTAGAACGGGCGCTTCTTGGCGCCGCCACGGGCGAGACGGATCTTCAGGGACATGGGACAGTCGCTTCCTTGGTGTAGTCGCTTGGTGTGCGGTTGAAGGTGATCGCGCTCATCGCGCGTTGCGGTCGCCGGGGATCAGTTCGGTCCCCGGAAATTCTTCGGCAGGAGGCTCTGCAGCCCGTGGCGCATCAGCCCCTTCTGCCCCAGCTTCTGCACCTGCTTCATCATGCCGCGCATGGTGTCGTACTGCTTGAGCAGCTTGTTCACCTCCTGCACGCTGGTGCCGGAGCCGGCGGCGATGCGCTTGCGGCGCGACGCCTTGATGAGCTCGGGGTGCTTGCGCTCCTTCTTCGTCATCGAGGAGATGATCGCCTCCTGGCGCTTGATCACCCCGTCGTCGATGTTCGCGTCCTTGAGCTGGTTCTTGATCTTGCCGATGCCCGGCAGCATGCCCATCAGGCCGGACATGCCGCCCATCTTGCGCAGCTGCTTGAGCTGGGAGGCCATGTCGTCGAGGTCGAAGCCCTGGCCCTTCTCCATCTTGCGGGCGAGCTTCTCGGCCTCTTCCTTGTCGATGGTCTCGGCGGCCTTCTCGACCAGCGACACGACGTCGCCCATGCCGAGGATGCGGCCGGCGATGCGGTCGGGGTGGAAGGCCTCCAGGGCGTCGATCTTCTCACCCATGCCCAGCAGCTTGATCGGCTTGCCGGTGATCTGGCGCATCGACAGGGCGGCACCGCCGCGGGCGTCGCCGTCCACGCGGGTCAGCAGGATGCCGGTGATGCCGACCTTGTCGTTGAAGTTGGTGGCGACCGTCACCGCGTCCTGGCCGGTCATGGCGTCGGCGACCAGCAGCGTTTCCGCCGGCTTGGTCGCGTCGCGCACGGCCGCGACCTCGGCCATCAGCTCCTCGTCGATGGACAGGCGGCCGGCGGTGTCGAGCATGACCACGTCGTAGCCTTCGCGGCGGCCGGTCTCGATGGCGCGGCGGGCGATGGCGACGGGGTCCTGGCCGGGGACGATCGGCAGCGTGGCGACGCCGGTCTGCTCGCCCAGGACCTTCAGCTGCTCCTGGGCCGCCGGGCGGCGCACGTCCAGCGAGGCCATCAGGACCTTCTTGCGGTCCCGGTTCTTCAGGCGCAGCGCGATCTTGGCGGTGCTCGTGGTCTTGCCCGAGCCCTGCAGGCCGACCATCAGGATCGGCACGGGGGCGGCGGCGTTGAGGTTGATCTCCTCGCCCTGCCCCAGCATCTCCACGAGGTTGTCGTGGACGATCTTGATGACCTGCTGGCCGGGGGTGATCGAGCGCAGGACCTCCTGGCCGATCGCGCGTTCCTTGACCTGGTTGACGAACTGCTTGACCACCGGCAGGGCGACGTCGGCCTCGAGCAGCGCCACGCGCACCTCGCGCAGCGCGGCGTTGACGTCCTCCTCGCTCAGCGCGCCGCGGCGGCGCAGCTTGTCGAAGATGTCGCCCAGGCGTCCGGTCAGGCCATCGAACATGGGTCAGCGGTCCTCAGTTTCGGTCTCCATCCGCTCGAACGCGATCGGCTCAAGCACAAACGAGCCAGTGCGCGAAACTCGCGGACTGGCGGAGGTCCCCGGCACGAAGGCCGATGGTACCCGGTCGATGGCTCGACGGATGCAGGTCGGCGGACTATACGCATCGCGGGGGGCGGAGTCAACCATGCTGCAACGGCCCGACCGAGCGGAGCCTCTTGCGCAACGGCGCGCAAAAGGTCACTGTTTCCATACACAACCAGGGGCTTTGCGGCCCGGGGACAGCGCCGGCGATGGAACGCATTCGAGGCGTACTTGAATAAAGCGTTACCGATTGTTAACTTTTTCTTCGCGGCTCCCCTTTAGAGTGTGCCGCGACTCCAACCCGGGATTTCCCTGATGCCCCCCGCGCAAGGCTTCGGAACGAACACGCCGCGCACCAAGCTGACGCAGAGTCAGCTGAACACAATCCTGCTCCGCCATCAGGCTTTCCGGAAAAGCCAGCCGGGCGGTGTGCGCGCGAACCTGAAGATGCGCGACCTGTCGCATCTGGACCTGTCCGGCATCGACCTGTCCGACGCCGACCTGTCCGGGGCGAAGCTGTTCAGCGCGCGGCTGACCCGGGCCAACCTGACCAACGCCAACCTCTACGCCGCCGACCTGCGGCTGGCCAACCTGGAGAAGGCCGACCTGCGCCGCGCCGACCTGCGCGGGGCCTGCCTGCGCGGCGCCGTCCTCTCGGAAGCCATGCTGGTGGAGGTGGACCTGCGCGACGGCACGCTGCTGCACTACACGCCGTCGGGCGAGATGATGGCGCACAATTTCGAGGATTCGGTGCTGACGTCGGAGCTGACGGCGGCGGTCATCCGCGGCGCCGACCTGTCGCGGGCCAAGGTGGCGAACGCCTTCGTCATGCAGACCGACCTGACCGACGCGATCCTGCGCGGCACCAAGTTCATGCGCGCGAACCTGACGAACTCCAACCTGACGGGCTGCGACCTGACCGACGCCGACCTGTCGGAGGCCAACCTGTCCGGCGCCCGGCTGTCCGGCGCGGTGATGACCAACTGCGCCATCGGGCGCGCCAACTTCACCAACGCCAACCTGATCGGCGCCATCCTGGACGCGGCCCAGCTCCGCTCGCCCAACCTGTCCGCCGCGGTGATGGCGAAGGTTCTGGAGAATCCGGACGACGACCTGCGCGACATCCTGACCCTGCACCTCTCCTGGATCGACAGCGGCGGCAAGGACGGCAAGCGCGCCGACCTCTCGTCCCTCGACCTGTCGGGGCGTGACCTCGACGGCATCAACCTATCGGCCGGCATCCTGCAATGCATCACGCTGCGCGGCGCCTCGATGACGGGCACCTCGCTGGCCATCGCCGACCTGTCGCTGTCGGACCTGCGCAAGGTGAACTTCACCAAGGCCGACCTGCGCGGCGTCAACTTCGAGCGGGCGACCCTGACCGGCGCCAACCTGACCGAGGCCCAGCTTGGCCCCGTGCACATCCAGGGGTCGAGCAGCCATGTCTGGCGGGCCAACCTGCAGCGCGCCCGCATGGGCATGGCCGTCCTGAAGGACGCCGACCTGCGCAAGGTGAACCTGTCCGGCGCCAACCTCGCCGGGGCGGACCTGCGCGGCGCCAACCTGAGCGAGGCCGACCTGACCGGCACCGACCTGACCGGCGCGGACCTCGACGGCACGGTGCTGGACGGCACCAGCCTGACCGACGCCATCGGCATCGAGGAGATGACCGGGACCTGATTTCGCCCCGGCTTTGAAGCGGAATGCCTTCCGCTTCGGACCGCGACGGTGGTCCCGGCCGCCCATGCGGCCGAAGCCCGCCTCTCGCGGGAACATCGTTCCCGCTGGCGGCAGGCGGATGCCATCGGCATCCGCTGAGAGCCGGCGCATGAGGCCATATGAGCCTAAAGCGAATAAAAATTCGCTTTAAGGCCGCCGCCGCGTCCAGGGGCCGGAGCGGTAGGCGGTGCGGACGTGGTTGATCAGCAGGTTGCGCGCGTCGATCAGCTGGGCCATGCGGTCGCGGCAGGCGACCACGCCGGTGTCGGGGTGGTAGACCGGGGCCAGCTCGCGGAAGCGCTTCACCACCCGGTCCTCGTCGAAGCACCATTCGTTGACGAAGCCGAACATCTGCGCGGCGTCGCGCACCTGCGTCAGCTTGCCGTCCAGCGGGCGGAAGGACACCCGCTCCAGCGCGTGGGCCAGCGCCTTGTTGCGGTAGGTCAGGGTTTCCACCGCCCCTTCCAGCCGCCCGGCCTCCTCGGCGGGCATCAGCCGGCAGCCGGGTTCGGCCAGCGCCAGCGCCGCCGCCAGCGCCCGGCGGATCGCCGCGTCGCCGTGGCCGGGCGGCAACCGCAAGTCCAGCACCGCCCGCTCCGCATCATCATCCGGCGCCCCCGGGTCGGGCATCCGCTCGGGCGCCAGCAGCAGCGCGGCGGCGGCGAGCGCGGACAGGTCGGTGCCGCGCCGGGCGGCCAGACGCGCGACGGCAGTCGCGAAGGCGGGGGCGCAGGGAACCCGGTAGGGGATGGCGGGCGGAACGCCGACGCTCCTGGCCGACGGGAAGAACCCGGCGTCCGCTTCGGTCAGCGCGGCGAAGGGATAGCCATCCGGAGCGGTCATGAAGGGCACCAACGCGTCGTGCGTGTGGCGCGACTCTAACGCAATCCCTGGATTCCGCGCAACGGCCCACCCCGTCGCAGGAGGTGTAACGCGGAACGCGTCATCCACCGCCCGCCCGCGCTAGCACAGCCGCGCTCATCCGGCCGGTCAGCGGTGCATCAGCGCCGGCTTGGCCGGCAGCTTCTGCAGCATGTCCTCGATGTAGGCCTCGTCGCTCTTGCCCGACATGGCGGCGAAGCCCTTCAGCATCTGGCTGCCGAAGCTGAAGACGCCGGTCAGGTCGATCTTCCACGCCCCGCCTTCGCGCACGAAGTCGGCGGGCACCAGGGCCGGGCGGTTGTCGACCATCAGGATGGCCGAGGCGCGGTCGCCGCGCACCCGCACCGGGCCGAGCCCGCTGCTGCCGATGACGTTGGGGCCGAGCCAGCCGTTCTTCATGCCGTGGTCGGCCAGCTCGCCGAGCGACATGCGGCGCAGATCCGCCGGGCTGACGTAGCGGCGCAGGCCCATGGCGGCGAACTTCTCCGCCGGCTCCAGCTTGGCGAGGCCGGCGTCGTTGCCGCTGCGGGCGACGCCGCGCACCTGCTCCAGCTTGTCGACCGAGGCGCGGGACAGCAGCGGGACGACCGCCGCGCCGCGCTTCTGCGCCAGGGCGGAGCGGGCGCTCTCGAAGACCGCCGCGACCTCCCGCTCCTCCGGAGAGGCGGGCGGCGGGGCGGCGGCAGCGGGAAGGGAGAAGACGGGAAGGGAAAGACCGAGGAACAACAGCAGCAGGGCCAGGGCGCGCATGAACGGGTCCGTGTGGTGGCGCGGCGTCAGGCTTTCTCCTCGACTCCGAAGAAGGCGAGCTGCCAGCGCATCTCGTCGTCGGACATCGGGTAAAGGACGCCTTCCCTTGCCATAAGCGCGGTTTTTGGCGGAATCTGGGCGATGCGCAATTGCACCTGCCGGGCGAAGCGCATCGACAGGCCGCAGCGCCAGACCAGGGAGGTGACGGCGCGCGGGGCGTGCGTGCCGATGATGCGGTCGATGATCGGCATGGGAAGCTGCGCCAGCTCGCCCAGCCCGGCCAGGACGAAGGCCCGGTCGCCCTCCGCCAGCGCGCCCTCCAGCAGCTTCTCCGTCAGCTTGCCTTCCTTGTTCAGCCTTGCCGCCTTGTCGGACGGGCGTTCGGCCGCCTTGTCCTTGTCGCCCGGCAGATGGCCAAGCTCCTCCTCCCCGAAATCGACGAGACCGCGGGGGCCACCGGGTCCACCGCCGCCGTTGCCCCCGGCCCCGCGGTTGACGCGCACCCGCACGCCCTCGGCCAGGGCGTGGGCGGCAGCGGGGTCGAGGTCGGTGCGCTCGCGCTGGACCTTCAGCAGGTTGTCGGCGACGAAGCTCGCCAGACGCGCCACGGCGCGGGCCGGCAGGCGGGGACGGCGCACCAGCGGGGCGTGCCAGGGCTCGTGCTGCGGCGCCTGGTCGAGGATGCGGTCCAGCGTCTCCTCACGGATCTGGGCCGAAGGGTTGGCGAGCAGCGCGGTCATCGCCGCCTCGTCGTCGGAGCGCGCGATGGCGTCGGCGACGGAGGCCGAGATCTGCTTGCGTCCGGCGATCGCCGACAGGGCGCCGGCCACCGGCCCGCGCATGATGATGTCGGCCAGATCCTCGTCGGTCAGGATCGGCGAGAATTGCAGGACCGGGGCGCAGACCGACAGTTCCACGTCGCGGGCCAGCGTGTTGATGACTCCGTGCGGCGCGCCGGGCAGCTCCTTCAGCGCCTCCGACAGGATGCCGCGCACCTCCGTCGCCTGGTCGCGGGCCAGCGCCTCCAGGCATTCCAGCGTCAGCCGCTCGATCTGCGACGCCTGATCGGCGGAGAGGTCGGGCAGCAGCCGGGCGACCTTCTGGGCCAGCGCGCCGCGCACCGCGACCTCCCGGTCCTTGGCCAGCATCAGGTCGGCCTGCCGCGGCGTGCCGGCGTTGGTGGCGATGGCCTGGCGGACCTCCGCCGCGGTGTCGGCGGCCAGGAAGTAGAGCAGCTCCGGCCGGGTCTGCGGCGACGCGGCGACGCGGCGGCGGACCGCCGGGTCGGCGCTGCGCGCCATCTGCTTGGCCGCCTCGTAATCGGTGGGATCGAGAAGCTGGGGATCGTCGCAGGCGGTCATCGGGACGCCTCCGCCACGGCGCCGTCCATGGGGAGCGGGGCGACGGCGTAATGGCCCTTGCCGCGCTTCTTGGCGTCGTACATCGCCGAGTCGGCGCGGTCGGTCAGCTCCTGCAGGGTCTCGCGTCCCACCCGGTGGACGGCGATGCCGATGGACAGGCCCAGCGGCTTGTCCGGCGCGGCGGACAGGTGGCGCAGCGCGACCATGCCGGCCAGCAGCCGCTCGGCCACCGCCACCGCCTGCGCCTCGTCGGTGCGGCCCAGCCACAGGACGAACTCGTCGCCGCCCAGCCGTCCCGGCAGGTCGCCCGGCCGGACGCCGGTGGTCAGCAGCCCGCCGATGGCCTTCAGCACGGCGTCGCCCTGCTGGTGGCCGTGCAGGTCGTTCACCGCCTTGAAATTGTCGAGGTCCACGTAAAGAAGCGCGGACGGCCCGGTGTCCGCGCGGCCGAGCACCTCCTCGAGCCGCTCGAAGAAGGTTCGGCGGTTGAACAGGCCGGTCAGCCCGTCGCGCTCCGACAGACGGCGCAGGCGCTCCTGGTAGGCCAGATGCGCGTGGGCGATGCCGATGTGGTCGGCCACCCCGGACAGCAGCATCCGGTCCTCCTCGTCCCAGGGATCGGAATCGTCGCCGCGCCAGACCACCACGGCGCCGTTGACGGCCTGCCGGTGCTCGGTCCGGGCGGCCAGCAGCCGGTTCGCCCCCAGGGTCAGCTCCTGCGCGTCCTCGCCGGCGGCGATCGCCTCCAGCACCGGCCGCGACAGGTCGGACAGCAGTTCCTCCGGAATCTCCGCGGCGAAATCGGCGGCGGGGCGCAGGGCCCCGCTATCCGCGGCGCGGTAGATTCGGCAGCCGTCGGCGCCCAGCGCGCGGGCGGTTTCCACCGCGGCGACGTGAAGCGCCTTCTGGGCGTCCAGCTGGTCGCGCAGCGTGTGGACGATGTGGGCGAGCATCTTCTCGCGGTTGCGCACCCGCGCCAGCTCGGCGGAGCGCAGAACCTGCTCCGTCGTTTCGCGGCAGACGCCGCGCGCGCCCAGCCATTCGCCCTGAGGCCCGAACAGCGGCACCGCCGACACCACGAAACAGGCGGGCAGATCGTCCACCCGCTTCAGCCACAGCTCCGCCTGATCGACGGGACGGCGGCTGTCGAACGGCAACGGCAGGTCGCCCCACTCGGCCACCGCCAGTTCCCGGGGGTTGCGACCAATCAACGCATCGGCGCTGTAACCCAGCGCGCCCTTTGGGGTGACGAAGACGAATCGCCCGTCGTTGCCCGTTTCCCAGGCGAAATCGCTCGAAACCTCGACCAGATCCTTGTAGCGGCGGCGCGACTCGATCAGCGTCTGGCGGAGCTGCCGTTCCAGCGTGGCGTCGCGTCCCAGCAGCAGGATTCCGCCGTCGGGCAGCGGCGTGGCCGCCCATTCGACGATCATCACGCCGCGCGGCAGCTCCACCGGAAGGGAGCGAAGGCCGGGCGCCACGCAGCAGGTCGCCAGCCAGCCCTGGATGTCGGCGAGCCAGCGCCCGCCGACGGCCAGCAGCTCGTCCGCGGCGGCGTTGGCGGCGGCGACCGCATGGGCGGAATCCAACCAGATCGCCGGACCGGGAAATGCGGCCAGGAGAATGGAGGCGGGAAGGGTGCCGGACGAGTTGACCGGCGGAACGTCGGATGTTGGGTCTGCGGACACGGTGCGAACCTGAGACTGCGCGGGGCGGAGTATACCGGAAAAATGCGCTTCCTTCCTGAATCTTTCTTCAGGCGGTCCGGGTGGCTGCCATACGCAACCTCCCATTGAGCGGGCGCTCATCCCGGATCGGAAACGGGCCATGCGGCGAAGCGGCTTGCGGGCGGGCCGGCGAAGCCCCATTCTTCAGCCCATGATGGCTTCCCTCCGCGACACCGGGGTCTGGATCTTCGACCTCGACAACACCCTCTATCCCGCCTCCTGCAACCTGTTCGCCCAGGTGGACCGGCGCATCGGCGATTTCATCGCCCGGCATTTCGGCATCACCTACGAGGAGGCGCGCGTCATGCAGAAGCGCTTCTTCCGGGAGCACGGCACGACGCTGCGCGGCCTGATGGTGGAGCACGACGTCGATCCGGTGCCCTTCCTGGATTACGTCCACGACATCGACGTCAGCCCGGTGGCCCCCTGCCCCAGCCTGGCGGGCGCGCTGGACCGGCTGCCGGGGCGCAAGATCATCTACACCAACGGCTCCGTCCGCCACGCCGAGAACGTGACGCGGCAGCTGGGCATCGACGGCTGCTTCGAGGCGACCTTCGGCATCGTCGAGGCGGGCTACGTGCCCAAGCCCGACCCGCGGCCCTACGCCATCCTGGTGGACCATTACGACATCGACCCCGCCCGCGCCTGCATGGTGGAGGACATCGCCCGCAACCTCGTCCCCGCCCATGCCCTGGGCATGACGACGGTGTGGGTGCGCAGCGAGGCCGACTGGTCCCGCCCCGACGAGGGCGGTGTCGGCACCGGCAGCCACATCGACCACACCGTCGACGACCTCCCGGCCTGGCTGGAGGAGATCGCGGGCTGAGCGGCGGCCGCAAGGCCCCTCCCTCCCCCACGGGAACCCATTAAGAACAAGGCAACGTTGACAAGGCGGCGCGGCCCGGCCCATGTTCCGAACCCTCGAACAGACAGCCCAGCGAATGCCGCCATGAGCCACGCCAGCCTCGAATCCGCCGTCAACGCCGCGTGGGAAACCCGCGACACCCTGAACGTTTCGACCAAGGGCGCCGTCCGCGACGCCGTGGAGGAGGCCCTGTCCGGCCTCGACTCCGGCGACCTGCGCGTCGCGCAGAAGACGGACGCCGGCTGGGTCGTGAACCAGTGGCTGAAGAAGGCGGTCCTGTTGTCCTTCCGCCTGAACGCCAACGAGACGATCCCCGGCGCGCCGGGCGGCGCCTCCTGGTACGACAAGGTGCCGCCGAAGTTCGAAGGCTGGTCCGAGGCGCAGTTCCAGGCCGCCGGCTTCCGCGCCGTCCCGGGCGCGGTGGTCCGCCGCTCCGCCTACGTCGCGCCGAACGTCATCCTGATGCCCAGCTTCGTCAACGTCGGCGCCTATGTCGACAGCGGCACCATGGTGGACACCTGGGTCACTGTCGGCTCCTGCGCGCAGATCGGCAAGAACGTCCATCTGTCGGGCGGCGTCGGCATCGGCGGCGTCCTGGAGCCGCTCCAGGCCAACCCGGTCATCATCGAGGACGACTGCTTCATCGGCGCCCGGTCCGAGGTGGTCGAGGGCGTGATCGTGGAGCGCGGCGCCGTGCTGTCCATGGGCGTCTTCATCAGCGCCTCGACCAAGATCATCGACCGCAACACCGGCGAGGTCTTCGTGGGCCGCGTCCCGGCCTACTCGGTCGTGGTTCCCGGCACCCTGCCGGGCAAGCCGCTGCCGGACGGCACGCCGGGTCCGGGCCTCTACTGCGCGGTGATCGTGAAGCGCGTGGACGAGCAGACCCGCGCCAAGACCTCCATCAACGACCTGCTGCGCGACTGACGCCGGAGAAGACGCCACGATGACCACCGCCGCCGCTCCCTCCTTCGACCCCTGCGATCCCGTCGCGGTGGCGCAGGCCCTGATCCGCTGCCCCAGCGTGACGCCCGAGGACGGCGGCGCGCTCGGCGTCCTGGAGGCGGCGCTGGCGCCGCTGGGCTTCGCCTGCCACCGCCTGCGGTTCGAGGAGGAGGGCACGGCGCCGGTGGACAACCTCTACGCCCGTCTGGGCACGGAGGGGCCGAACTTCTGCTTCGCCGGGCACACCGACGTGGTGCCCCCCGGCGAGCTGAAGGGCTGGTCCATCGATCCCTTCGCCGCGGAGATCCACAACGGCCGCCTCTACGGCCGGGGTGCGGTGGACATGAAGGGGGCGATCGCCGCCTTCGTCGCCGCAGCCGCCCGCCACGTCAAAGCAGGCGGTCCCCCGAAGGGCTCGATCAGCCTGCTGATCACCGGGGACGAGGAAGGGGTCGCCATCAACGGCACCCGCAAGGTGCTGGACTGGATGCAGGCCAAGGGTGAAACGCTCGACGCCTGCGTGGTCGGCGAGCCGACCAACCCCAAGGCGCTGGGCGACATGATCAAGATCGGGCGGCGCGGCAGCATGACCGCCTTCCTGACCGTCCACGGCGCGCAGGGGCACGTCGCCTACCCGCATCTGGCCGACAACCCGCTGCCCCGGCTGGCCCGCATGCTGGCCGCCATCACGGCCGAGCCGCTGGACGCCGGCACCCCGCATTTCCAGCCGTCGAACCTGGAGCTGACCACCATCGACGTCGGCAACCCGGCGCACAACGTCATCCCGGCGCAGGGCAAGGCGACGCTGAACATCCGCTTCAACGACCTGCACGGCGCCGACACGCTGGTGGCGTGGCTGCGCGAGCGGCTCGACCGGGTGGGCGGCTCCTACGAGCTGGACCATTTCGTGTCGGGCGACAGCTTCCTGACGCCCCCCGGCCCGCTGACCGAGCTGGTGGCGGACGCCGCGGAGCGCGTCACCGGGCGCCGCCCCGAGTATTCGACGACCGGCGGCACGTCGGACGCCCGCTTCATCAAGAATTTCTGCCCGGTGGTGGAGTTCGGCCTCGTCGGGCAGACGATGCACAAGGTGGACGAGCACACCGCGCTGGACGACCTGACCCGCCTGACCGACATTTACGGCGAGGTTCTGCGGAACGTCTTCGACCGGATCGGTTGACGTAAGGCTTCCTCCGCCCGCTCCCTCCACCCTCCGGTGACCGCAACATGCCGCTGACCGCCCGGGACGTCGCCTCCTCCGTCTTCGGCGCCTATCGTCTGGCGCGGTTCGACCCAACCGGCCTGCAGCATATGGACCGCAGCCCCGAAGGGGCGTGGAAGTCCTTCTACGCCGCGGTGATCGTCGCCCCGGCCTGGACGCTGCTGCTGGCGATCCGGCTGTGGGGTCAGGTGCCGGACACGCCGCTGTTCCAGCTCGTGGTGGTGGAGGCCATCGCCTACGTCATCAGCTGGACCGCCTTCCCCGTGGTCATGCACGGGGTGAGCGGGCTGCTGGACCGGCAGAGCCGCTACATCGATTTCCTGTGCGCCTACAACTGGTCGTCGGTCGTGCAGATGGGCATCTATCTGCCGGTGGTGATCCTGGCCGCTACGGGACTCCTGCCCGGCCCGATCTCCGAAGGGCTGGTCTTCGGCATCATGCTGGCGATGCTGACCTACCAGTGGTTCGTAATGCGCACGGCGCTGGACATCTCCGGCGTCGCCGCGGCGGTCCTGGTGCTGCTCGACCTGTTCCTGTCGGCACTCATCACCGACTTCGCCGACGGGCTGCTGTAAGGCCGTGGGTGGGGGCGGACGCCCCCTTGCCCGGACCGTAAGGGCGGGTGCCCCTTACTCGGACTTTCCCCCGCCGTCCAGCGCCCCGACCCGCTTCTTCAGGTCGGTCACGTCCGCGTGCATCCGCTTCAGCCGGGCCAGCCCCTTGTACTGGTCGAAGGCGCGGTCGCGCGGCACCGCCGGGTAGCCCATGTAGACGGCCTTCGCCGGGATGTCCGTGCCCACGCCGGAGTTCGCCGCCACCACCGCGTCGTTGCCGATCTTCACGTGATCCGCCACGCCGACCTTGCCGGCCAGCACCACGCGGTCGCCGATGGTCGTGCTGCCGGCGATGCCGACATGGCCGCACAGCATGCAGTTGGTGCCGATCTGCACGTTGTGGCCGATCTGCACGAGGTTGTCGATCTTGGTGCCCGAGCCGATGCGGGTCGCCGTGATGGTGCCGCGGTCGATGGTGGCGTTCGCCCCGACCTCCACGTCATCGCCCAGGATCACCGTGCCGATGGAGTTGACGCGGTGGATCAGCACATTGGTTCCGACCACCTTGCCCGTCGCCTTGGCCGACTCGACGCTGCCCGGCTCCGGAGTCACGAAGCTGAAGCCATCGTTGCCGACCGCGGCGTTGGGGTGGATGATGCAGCGCTCGCCCATCACCACCCGCTCGCCGATGCGGGCGCCGGGGTGCAGCAGGCAGTCCTTGCCGATCACCGCGTCCGCCCCGACCGTGGCGTGCGGCATGACGATCACGCCCTCGCCCAGCACCGCCCTCGGCCCGACATAGGCGAAGGGACCGACCGACACGCCCGCCCCCAGGATGGCCTCCGGCGCCACGAAGGCGGCGAGATGGACCCCCGGCTCGGCGTGGACCGGCTTCTCGAAGACCGTGGTCAGGCCGGCCATGGCGAAGCGCGGGCGCTTGACGACGATCCAGCCCTTGAGGTTGGCCGGCACCTCCGCCCCCTCCGCGATCACGGCGGCGACGGCCCGGCCGTTGGCCAGCAGCTCCGTCAGGCCCTTTTCCATGGCGAGCGCCAGATCCTCCGGCCCCTCGGCCTCCGACGGGTGGACGGCGCGGGAGATTTGCAGGGTGCCGTCGCCCTCCAGCGCCGCGCCCAGGGCGGCGGCGATCTCGGCGAGGGTGACCGGGGCGGCGGGGGAAACGGGGGTCATGGCGGCGCTCTGGCTGTCGGTCCGAAGTGGCCGGGACGCTAGCACGGCGGGCCGGTGCTGGCGAGGGCCAGCGCTTTTTGTCATTCCCCGGTCTGCAGCAGCGCCCCGCGCACCCGCGCCTGACGGAAGGAATAGAGGAAGGCGGCGCTGCACAGCGCCATGAACAGGGCGTTCAGCCCCACCGCCCAGGCCAGATGGTCCCAGCGCATCGTGCCGTCGAACAGGATGGCGCGCATGCCTTCGAAGACATGGGCGGAGGGCAGCGACAGCGCCACCCATTGCAGCCAGCCCGGCAGGACGCTGACCGGGTAGTAGACGGCGCTGACCGGCGCCAGCATGAAGACGACGATCCAGGCCAGCCCTTCCGCCCCCATGCCGTAGCGCAGGATCAGCGCCACGATGACCAGCCCCAGCGACCAGCCGAAGACGATCAGGTTGATGAAGAAGCCGGCCAGCGGCAGCCCGAGGTCGAACAGCGAGTAGCCGAACAGCGGGATCGCCAGCAGCGCCGCCGGGACGACGCCGATGACGGTGCGGATCAGGCTCATCCCGAACAGCGCCGCCACCCACTCGCTCGGACGCAGCGGGCTGACGAAGAGGTGGCCGAGGTTGCGCGACCACATCTCCTCCAGGAAGGAGACCGACACGCCGAGCTGGCCGCGGAACAGCACGTCCCACAGCAGCACGGCGCTGACCAGCACCCCCGCCCCCTGCGCCACCCAGGCACTGGAGGAGGCCATGAACTGGTTGATGTAGCCCCACAGGATCATCTGCATGGTCGGCCAGTAGGCCAGTTCCAGGAAGCGCGGCCAGGAGCCGCGCAGCAGATACCAGTAGCGCAGCACCATCGCCCCGACCCGGCGCAGCGAGAAGGCGGGGTTGGCGTGGCCCAGGACGGCGGCGTCACTCGGCGGCATCGGCGGCCTCCCGGCTGGCGCTCTCGCCGTTGGCGCGGTCGCGGGCGATGTCGAGGAACACGTCCTCCAGCGAGGTCCGGCCATAGCGGGCGAGCAGCCCGGCCGGCGACCCGCGGTCGACGATGCGCCCCTGGCGCATCATCAGCACGTCGTCGCACATCCGCTCCACCTCCAGCATGTTGTGGGAGGCGAGCAGGATGGTGGCCCCCGACTCCAGGCGGTAACGCTCCAGATAGGTGCGGATCCAGTCCGCCGTGTCGGGGTCGAGCGAGGCGGTCGGCTCGTCCAGCAGCAGAAGCTCCGGCCGGTTGAGCAGCGCCTTGGCCAGCGCCACCCGCGTCTTCTGCCCGGCCGACAGCCCGCCGGAGGGGCGCTCCAGGAAGCGGGTCAGCTCCAGATGCTCGGCCAGCTCCTCCACCCGCCGCTTCACCCCCTTCAGCCCGTACAGATGGCCGTAGACGGTCAGATTCTCACGCACGGTCAGCCGGTGCGGCAGCTCGACATAGGGGGAGGAGAAGTTCATGCGGGGCAGCGCCGCGTGGCGGTGGCGCACCATGTCCACCCCCAGCACCTCCACCGTGCCGGAGGTCGGCAGCAGCAGCCCCAGGAGCATGGAGATGGTCGTCGTCTTGCCGGCCCCGTTGCCGCCGAGAAGCCCGGTGACCGACCCCGCCGCGACGGTGAAGGAGATGCCGTCAACGGCGGTGACCTCGCCGGACCGGGCGGTGCCGTAGCGTTTGGTCAGACTCTCGGCCCGGATGGCGTGCTGTTTTGCGCATTGATCCATAGGCGGAGAATATGGCCGCTTGGCGCGCAAACGCCAGAGTGGCAAAACAGCACCCGAGCCATTCGATGTGACGCCGCGGGAAGAGCGGCTCTGCCGGAAAGTCCGTTCATGTCCGCAACCGCCGCCGCCTCCCTCCGCCACGCCATGACCCAAGCCGGCCGGCCGGGTCCGGCGCAGTGGACCAACCTGGACGGGCGCGTCACGCTGCGCACCCTGATCCTGATCCGCTGGATCGCCGTGATCGGGCAGCTCGCCACCGTGGCGACGGTGCAGCTCGTCATGGGCTTCCCATTGCCGCTGGGGCCGGTGCTGGCGGCCATCGGCGCCTCGGTGCTGCTGAACCTCGTGGCGATGGCCCAGCGCGGCGGGCGGCTGCGGCTGGCCGACCGGGACGCGGCGCTCTATCTCGGCTACGACATGCTGCAGCTCACGCTGCTGCTCTATTTGACCGGCGGCCTCGCCAACCCCTTCGCCATCCTGCTGCTCGCCCCCATGACGGTGGCCGCGGCGATCCTGTCGCGCTACAGCGTGGTTCTGCTGACCGGACTCAACCTCGTCTGCCTGACGGTGCTGGCGCTGTGGCACTTCCCGCTGCCCTGGCCGGAGCCGATGCCCTCGGTCGCCCCGCTCTACGCCTTCGGCATCTGGCTGTCGCTGTCGGTGTCGGCCGGCTTCATCAGCGGCTACGTCTTCCGCGTGGCCGAGGAGGCGCGGCGCTTCGCCAACGCCCTGTCGGCCTCCCAGGTGGCGCTGGCGCGCGAGCAGCGGCTGTCCTCGCTGGGCGCGCTGGCCGCCGCCGCCGCGCACGAGCTGGGGTCGCCGCTCGGCACCATCGCGGTGGTGGCGAAGGAGCTGCTGCACGACATGCCGCCCGACAGCCCCTACACCGAGGACGTGGCGCTTCTGCAAAGCCAAGTGATGCGCTGCCGCGAGATCCTGGCGGAGCTGGCTCGCAAGCCGGAGGCCGACGGCGGCGACCCGTTCGAGCGGCTGCCGCTGACCGCGCTGGTGGAGGCGGCGGGCGCGCCGCACCGGCTGGGCCACATCCAATTCACGGTCGAGCGCAGCGACGGTTCCGTGGGGGAGGAGCCGATCGTCCGCCGCAGCCCGGAGATCATCCATGGCCTCGGCAACTTCATCCAGAACGCCCACCAGTTCGCCAACGGACGGGTGACGGTCGCCGCCTCCTGGGACGCCCGGTCCGCGACGGTGGTGGTGATGGACGACGGGCCGGGCTATCCCGCCCATCTGCTGAGCCGCATCGGCGAGCCCTACCTGTCCGCAAGAAGCGAGCGGTCGGGCCATATGGGGCTGGGAATCTTTATTGCACAAACGCTGCTAGAGAAAACGGGTGCCCTTGTAGCCTTTAGCAATAACCGTAGCGGCGGCGCGCGAGTTGTCGTACGTTGGGACCGTGGTGTCTTAGAACCAGAGGACTAGTGGTGGATAGCGCGATGACCACGGACGAGAGTCCAACGGGCGAAACCGCCAAGCTGACGTTCACGGGTGACGTCACCCGCAGCCTCCTCATCGTCGACGACGACGCGCCTTTCCGAACCCGCCTCGCGCGCGCCATGGAAAAGCGCGGTTTCAACGTGGTCGCCGTGGACAGCGTGCAGCTCGGCATCGACGTCGCCCAGGAATCGGCGCCGGCCTTCGCGGTGGTCGACCTGCGGCTGGCCGACGGCAGCGGCCTGGACGTGGTCAAGACCCTGCGCGACGCCCGCCCCGACGCCCGCATCGTCATGCTGACCGGCTACGGCAACATCGCCACGGCGGTCGCCGCGGTGAAGGCCGGCGCGGTGGACTATCTGCCGAAGCCTGCGGACGCCGACGCCGTGGAATCCGCCCTGCTGGCCGACGGCCGCCCGCTGCCCTCCCCGCCGGAAAACCCGATGTCCGCCGACCGCGTTCGGTGGGAGCACATCCAGCGCGTGTTCGAGCAGTGCGACCGCAACGTCTCCGAAACCGCCCGCCGGCTGAAGATGCACCGCCGCACCCTGCAGCGCATCCTGAACAAGCACGCTCCGCGCGGCTGACCTCTCTCTCCTCCCGACGCGAAAGCGCCCCCTCTCCACAGCGGTGAGGGGGCGCTTTCGTTTCAGGCTCGCCTCACGCCGGGGCCGGCTGCCGCGCGGTCTCCGGCAGCTTCGGGCGATGGGCCGCGACGCAGGACAGAACGCTGCCGGTCACGCAGACGAGGGCGGCAAGCTCCATCCCCGTCGGCAGCCGCTGCTCCCACAGGAAACCGTAGAGCAGAGCGAACAGGGTTTCGAACAGGATCATCTGACCGACCAGGGTCAGCGGCAGCAGCCGGCTCATCCGGTTCCAGAAGGCGTTGCCGACGATGGAGGCGAGGATGGCAAGGCCGGTCACCACGGCGGCGAAGCGCAGCCACTCCCCAGGGGCGTGGCCGCTCGGAGCCAACAGGAAGGCGGGAACCGCGAGCAGCAGCGCCTGCGCGCCGGTCACCACGCCGGTCAGCAGGCTCCAGTCATGCGCCGAGACATGGCCGAGCCGGGCGAGCCAGCGGCTGTTGCCCACGGCGTAGACCGTCCAGGAGACGAGCGCGCCGACCGCGCAGAGCAGACCGGTCAATTCCGCCACCGGCATTCCCGTCCGTCCATCGCCCAGAGCGCCACCCAGCGATTGCCAGCCGATGCACAGGATGCCGGCCGCGCCGAGCAGCAGCGACGGCAGAAGCTTGCGAACGGGAACCGCCCCATGATCCCGGCTGCCGATGACGGTGACCGCGACCGGCAGGAAACCGATGACCAGCGAGGTCATCGCCATCCCGCCGACTTGAACGGCGGTGGCCAGCAGGGCGTAGTAGAGGATGTTGCCGAGCAGGCTCAGCCACGCCAGCGCCCACCATTCGCGCAGGCCGAGGCCGGAGCGCAGGGCGCGCCAGCGTGGCAGCACGAGCAGGACGGCGAACAGGCCGTAGGCGAGATAGCGACCGGCGGCGAGTTGGAGCGGCGTGAAGGCCGAGGCCAGCTCCGGGGCGAGGAAGACCAGCCCCCACATGGCCCCCGCGACGATGCCGCAGGCGATCCCCAACCACGTCGTGCCCATCCTTGCTCCCGACCCTCTCTGGTTTCCGGGGCGAGGGTGGCATGGGGCACGGCTGCGGTCTTGTCCCGGGCTACGGACTTTTGTGCCGGGTCTCGCGGCTTTGGCGCCGGTAGGCCGCGGGGGTCAGGCCGGTGGCCCGCCGCATCGCCCGTGTGAAGGCGCTCTGGTCGGCGTAGCCGGCGCGGTAGGCGATCTCCGCGATCGGCAGCTCCGACCGCGCGAGCCAGTCGCGCGCCCGCTTCAGACGGACCTCCGCCAGCCACGCGCGCGGGGTGGTGTCCAGTTCGGCGCGGAACAGGGCGTGCAGCCGGCTGACGCTGACGCAGGCCCGCTGGGCCATCGTCTCGGCGGTCCACGGCTTGGCAAGCTCGGGCTCGACCGCGGCCAGCAGGCTCCCGAGCCGCGACCAGGGCCGCGCCGGTTCCTCGGCGAGCGCGTCGAGCAGCAAGGGCACCCAGAGGCGCAGGGTGTCCGCCGACACGCCGCCGCTGTCCAGCATCAGGCCCATGTAGTCGATCAGCTTGCCGGCCACCGGGGTCAGCGCGACGAAGGGATCGCGGATCAACCGGTCGCCGACCGCCGGTTCCAGGATCACCGGATCGAGATCCAGGATGAGCGAGCGGTTCGGCCCGTCGCTTCCCTGGGTGTGCGGAGAGCCGGATTCGACGAACGCCGCCCGGCACGGCCCGAGACGGCCGCCCTTTCCGGCGATGTCGATCTCAAGGGCGCCGCTCAACGGCAGAACGAGCTGGGCGAAATCATGCCGGTGGGCGCTGTGCGCCGCCCCGTAGCTGCGGACATCGATGCTGAGGCGCGGCGCTGTGGACATCGCCTTTCTATAACCGAAACCCGGCGCGCCGGCCACCCGCCGAAAGGAGACGGCGGGGGCGGCGCCCTGCCCTCCGGCCCTTCACTCCTTGACGGAGCAGCTCCGGACACCGAACAGGGTGTAGGCCGGGCAGAAGCCCACGACCGCGGTCAGCAGCGGGACGAGGCCGATCCAGCCCCACGGGGTCTGCGGGCCGACAAAGACGAGGGCGAGCAGGACGAGGCCGACGATGGCGCGCAGCGCGCGGTCGATGGTGCCGACGTTGACGGGCATGGGTGCACCTCTGGAACTGGGGTGGGCGGTTGGCGCGCCCATCCAAGCCCCTTTCCGTCCGCCGGTCTGTGACTCCGTCACACCCCGTCCGCGCGCTCCAGCGCCAGCAGCGCGTCGGGATCGCGCACCCCGACGCGGCCGCGCGACAGCTCCACGAGGCCGCGCCGCTCGAACTCCTTCAATTGGCGGCTGACCACCTCGCGCGCCGTGCCGAGCTCGACGGCCAGCGTCTGGTGGGTGGTGTCGAGCCCGCCGCGCGCGTCGCGGTGGTCGACCAGGAAGCGGGCCAGCCGCAGGTCGATGCGCCCGAAGGCCACCTCCTCCACCAGCATCATCATGCCGAGCAGCCGCGTGCCGAAGGAGGCGAAGACGAAGTCGCGGAACACCGCGGAGCGCGCCAGCAGCTCGCGGAAGGCCCCGGCCCCGAGCGCGATGGCGTCGAGATCGGTTTCCGCCACCCCCTCGGCGCTGTAGTCGCCCCGCGTCATCAGGCAGGCGGTGGTCAGGATGCAGGTCTCGCCCGCCCCGACGCGGTAGAGGACGATTTCCCGGCCGGTCTCCGCGGTCATCTGGACCCGCACCGTTCCGCCCAGCAGCATGAGAAAATTGTGGCACAGGCCGCCGGCGCGGAACAGCACCGTGCCGCGCGGCACCGCCATCCGCGCGCCCTGCGCGCGCAGAAGAGCGCGCGCGTCGGGCTCCAGCGCGGACAGCGCCGGAAACGCGCCCATCCAGGCGACATCAGGCTTTTCAACATGTTGCGACGGCATGCCCGGCCCCCTTCGATCGGCGATGACCATTATCCGCGAAGGGGCTTCCCCGGTCCACCCCGAGCCCTCGCCATCCCCACTCCACCCAATGGCGACTCCGGGGAGGGTACCCAATGAGCGTGTCTTCCCCACCATATGCACTGCGGGCAGCATGAAACGGCCGGACGGTCGATGACGTTCTAGGCACCGTAACGCCCCGAACGGGGTGCCGTTCGGCATGCGAGGAGGACCCGCTTTGGCGACCCAGGACATTCAGGATCAACCCCAGCGGCGGCAGACGGCCCCGGCTTCGGCCCCGGTCTCGTTCGACCTGTCGACCGCAGCGGCCAGCGCGGTGCGCCGCACCACCGGCATGCTGCTGCGCCACAAGCTGCTGATCGGGACCGTGATCGTGCTGGGGACAGGCATCGCTGCTCTCGTCGCTCTGCGCATGACGCCGCTCTACACCGCCCAGACCCTGATCATGGTGGAGCACCGCAAGAACCAGGTGATGAACTACCAGGAGGTCGTCTCCGGCCTCTCGACGGAGCTTGGCGCCCTGCAGAGCGAGGTGGCGATCCTGAAATCCCCCGCCTTCGCGGAAAAGGTGGTCGACAAGCTCGGTTTGATGAACGACCCGGAGTTCAACGCGGCGCTGCGGCCGGAGCAGACCAACTGGTTCTACTATCTGAACCCGAAGAATCTGGTGCCGGACTCCTGGTGGAACAGCGCCCGCGGCGACCGGCCCGAGATCGCGCTCAGTCCGGAGGAGAAGACGGCCAACGAGAGGACCTCGGTCGTCAACAGCTTCATCGAGAATCTGGCGGTGCGCCCGCAGGGCCGCTCCTACGTCATCGCCGTGGATTTCGACAGCGAGGACCCGCGCAAGGCTTCCCTGATCGCCAACACGATCGGCGAGATGTACCTCGTCGACCAGCTCGACGAGAAGTTCAAGGCGGCCAAGCGCGCCACGGCCTGGCTGGAGGAGCGCATCACCGAGCTGCGCCGCGAGGCCAAGACCACCGGCGAGGCCGCGGAGAAGTACCGCGCCGAAAGCGGCCTGACCAACGCCAACGGCGAAACCACCCTGATCGCCCAGCAGCTGGCCGAGCTGAACACCAGCTACGTCCTGGCCCGCACCAAGCGGCAGGAGGCGGAGGCCAAGCTGCGCGAGGTCTCCACCCTGGCGCAGAGCCCGCGCGGCGTGTCGGCCATCGGCGACGTGCTCGGCTCCCCCCTGATCCAGGCGCTGCGCCAGCAGGAGGTCGAGCTTCAGCGCAAGATCGCCGACGCCGCCAACAAGTACGGCGCCCGCCACCCGACGCTGACCGCGCTGCAGAGCGAGCTGCGCGACCTGCAGGGCCAGATCAAGGCCGACGTGGGCCGGATCGTCCAGAACCTGAGCAACGAGGTGGAGGTGGAGCGTGGGCGCGAGGCCGCCCTGAAGGCCAACCTCGACCAGCTCCAGGCCCAGCGCAACCAGCAGCAGGAATCCAACGTGACCCTGCGCACGCTGGAGCGCGACGCCGAGACCTCGCAGACCATGTACGAGGCGATGCTGACGCGCTTCCAGGAGATCGCCGGCCAGACCGAGATCCAGCAGCCCGACGCCCGCATCGTGTCGGAGGCGGCGATTCCCCTGAACCCGTCGCAGCCCAACAAGAAGATGATCGTCCTGCTGGCCCTGGTCGCCTCCGCGACGCTGGGCGTGCTGCTGGCGATGCTGCGCGAGCAGTCGGAGCGCGGCTTCCGCAGCCCCCACCAGTTCGAATCGGCGACCGGCGTGCGCTCGCTGGGCATCGTCCCGGCCATCGGGCGCCGCCGCCGCGGCACGTCGCCCGCCGACTACGCCGTCGACAAGCCGATGTCGGCCTTCGCCGAGGCCATGCAGAACCTGCGCACCACGCTGCTGCTCGCCAACCCGGACGGCCACCAGCGGGTGATCCTGTTCAGCTCCTCCGTCCCCGGCGAGGGCAAGAGTTCGATCGCCGCGGCCTTCGCCCGCATCTGCGCCAACGCCGGCCAGAAGACGATCATCCTGGACTGCGACATGCGCCGCAAGGGGCTGCACCCGATGCTGGGGCTGGAGAACCGGCACGGCCTGTACGAGGTGCTGTCCGGCGAATGCGCGCCGAACGAGGTGATCCAGACCGACCCGCGCACGGGGCTGCACTTCATCGCGTCCGGCCGCGGCTCCGCCCTGCCGCAGGACATGCTGGGCTCCAGCCGGATGCACCAGCTCATCTCGCGGCTGGCGCTGGAATACGACCGGGTGATCCTGGACAGCCCGCCGGTGCTGGCGGTGTCGGAGGGCAAGCTGCTGGCGGCGCTGGCCGACCAGACGGTCTTCATCGTGCATTGGGGCAAGACCAAGCGGGAGACCGCCATGGCCGGGCTGAAGGAGATCGTCGAGGCGGGCGGCGAGGTGGTCGGCGTCCTGTTCTCCCAGGTCGATATCCGCCGCCACGCCCAATACGAGTTCCCGGACAGCGGGCGCTACCACGGCTACCGCCGCTACTACGCGAACTGACGGCGGCGCTTGAGAGAAGCGGGCGCTGGCCCCCCTCCCGACCTCCCCCCGCTGCCACTGGGGGAGGGTTGGGTGGGGGCCCGTCGCCCGCACCTGCCATCACACCCGAAAAGACCCGATGACCGCCGGACGACGCATTTTCCTGAACATCCGCGCGCTGGGGCTGGCCCGCGTCGCCACGCTGCTGAGCGGGCTGATCACCACGGCCTGGACCGCGCGCGCGCTCGGGCCGGACGGGTTCGGCGTGCTCGGCTTCGGCACCTCCATGCTCGCCTACGCGGCGCTGTTCGTTAACCTGGGCCTCTCCACCTACGCGGTGCGCGAGATCGCCCGCGACCGGGAGAAGGCCGCCGATCTCGCCGATCACGTGCTGACCCTGCGGATGCTGCTGGCCGTGCTGGTCGGCGGGCTCTACGCCCTGTTCGTGCTCCAGCTCGACCGGACGGCGCTGGTCAAGGCGGTGCTGCTGGTCCAGGCGGTGCAGCTGCTGGGCAACGCGCTGCTGCTCGACTTCGTCTATCAGGCGACGGAGCGGATGAGCGTCATCGCGGTGCGCGAGATCGGCACGTCGCTCGGCAACATGGTCGCCGTGCTGGCGCTGGTGCGGGGGCCGGACGATCTGGCCGTCGCCGCCGGCATCACCGCCGTCTCCTTCGTCATCAACGCCGCCCTGATGCTGGCCCGCTTCAGCCGCGATTTCCGGATGCCGCGGCCGCGGGTGGACCTCGCCAAATGGCGGGAGATCCTGAGGACCTCCGCCCCGATGGCGGTCAGCGTCTTCGCCTGGGCGCTGTTCTCCCACCTGGATCTGGTGATGCTGGGCTTCATGGCCCCGCAGACGGAGGTCGGCTGGTACGCCGCGGTGACCAAGCTGCTGGTGCTGTCGCTGACCGCGGGGAACATCATCCTCAGCGCCTTCATGCCGCAGCTCGCCGCCGCCTATGGCGACCGCGAGGCGATGCAGGCGCGGATGCGCGACTACGCCGCGACCATCCTGTCCATCGGCGCGCTGATCGCGGCGGGCGGCTTCACGCTGGCGCCGGCCATCCTGGGCACCGTCTTCGGCCCGGCCTACGCGCCGGCCGCCGACACGCTGCGCCTGCTGATGATCGCGGTCGCCATCGTCCACGTCAACCTGACGATGGGCAACCCGCTGCTCGTCTGGCACCGGCAGACCGGCTACATGACGGCCATCCTGGTCGGCGGCCTGACCAACGCGGCGCTCAACCTCATCCTGATCCCGCGCTACGGGATCGAGGGGTCCGCCGTCGCCACCATCGTCGCCGAGCTGACCGCCATGACCGGCCTCGCCTGGCTGCACCGGCGGGCGGTCGGCCAGCTCTATCTTGGAATCGCCGCTCGGGCGGCGCTGTGCGGCGCCCTCGCCATGGGGGCCACGATGGGGTTGACCCACGCGCTGCCGGAGCTGATGGCCCCCGCGCACCCCCTGCCCGCCCTGCTGATCGGCGGCAGCGTTCTGGTCGCGGTCTATGCGCTGGCGGCGCTGCTGACCGGGCTGGTCCGCCCGTCGAGGCTGCGCCGGCTGATCGCGGCGGCGGCATGACGCGCCCGCCTCATCCCGAATCCCGGAGGACGCCAACCGGACGCGCCCTTGCCACGGTTCCGGGGTACCACGAACAAAACAATGCTCGATCAACGGCATAGCCAATTCACGCCATCCCGAACGGCCGGAACAATGCCGCGTTGCAAGACGTTCGGATTGCGCATGGCGCGGGTGGCGGATGGCGGCGGCGCCTTTGGATGCATGCTCCAATCACTAAGCAGGATCGAAAGACTATGCTCCCAAAGTCCTTTCCCGACCGGAACGTCTGCGTGCTCGGTCTCGGCTATGTCGGGCTGACGCTGGCCGTCGCCATGGCGGACGCGGGATTCCAGGTGCACGGCGTGGAAGTGCGGGACGAGGTGCTGGACAAGCTCGCCCGCGGCGTCCCCCATTTCCATGAGCCGGGTCTCGCCGAGAAGCTGCGGCATGTGATGGAGCGCGGGCGCTTCACCTTCGGCCGCACGCCGGAAGGCAGCCGGGATTGCTCCGTCTTCATCATCACCGTGGGCACCCCGCTGGACCGCGACGGCCGCGTGCGCACCGACATGATCGAGGCGGCGACCCGCCAGGTGGCCGACCGCATCCACGACGGCGATCTGGTGATCCTGCGCTCCACCGTGAAGCTGGGGACCACCCGCGAGGTGGTGGCGCCGATCCTGCGCCGCACCGGCAAACGCTTCGACATCGCCTTCTGCCCCGAGCGCACGCTGGAGGGACAGGCGCTGATCGAGTTAAACCAGCTGCCCCAGATCATCGGAGCGGAAAGCGTCGAGGTGGCGGCCCGCGCCTCGCAGATCTTCGGCATGCTGACCCCGACGACGGTGAAGGTCTCGACGCTGGAGACGGCGGAGATGATCAAGCTCGTGGACAACACCTACCGCGACGTCACCTTCGCCTTCGCCAACGAGATCGCCCGGCTGTGCAACGCCATGGAGGTCTCGGCGCTGGAGGTGTCCCGGGCGGGCAAGCTGGGCTACCCGCGCACTCAGCTTCCGCTGCCGGGCCCGGTCGGCGGCCCCTGCCTGGAGAAGGACCCGCACATCCTGATCGAGTCCGCCCGCGAACTGGGGGTGGAGATGGACATCACCGCCGCCGGGCGCCGCATCAACGAAAGCCAGCCCCACGAGGTGTCGCAGTTCCTGGAACGGCTGACCGGCTCCATGCAGGGCTTCCCGCAGGAACCGACCATCAGCCTGATGGGCCTCGCCTTCAAGGGCCGGCCGGCGACCGACGACCTGCGCGGCACCATGGCCAAGCCGCTGTTCGAGGAGCTGCGCACCCGCTTTCCCAAGGCGCGCTGGCGCGGCTTCGACGCGGTGGTGGCGGCCGACGACATCCGCAGTTTCGGGCTCGAACCGGCCAACAGCATGGCCGAGGCGGTGGATGGCGCCAACCTGGCCGTCATCCTGAACAACCACCCCGTCTTCACCTCCATGCCGCTGCCCGATCTGGCCCGCCGCATGGACCGGCCGGGGGTCATCTACGACTTCTGGAACAACTTCAACAGCCGCGAGGTGGACCTGCCCGAAGGCACGGCCTACGTGGCGCTGGGCAGCCACGGCGCCGCCCGCTTCGCCCATGTCGCCTGAAGAAACGTCGCCTGAAGAAACATCGCCTGAAGAAACGTCGCCTGAAAAGCGTCCCCTGACGCTGTCGCCTAAGGAAAAGCAATGCCGAAACATTATCTCGTGACCGGGGGCAGCGGCTTCATCGGCGCCGCCCTCGTCCGCCGGCTGGTGCGCGACGGGCATCGTGTCCGCGTGCTCGACGACAACTCCCGCGGCCACCCGCGCCGGCTGGGCGACGCCGCCCAGGCGGTCGAATTCGTGTCCGGCGACATCCGCGACCCCGCCGCGGTGGACAAGGCGGTGCGCGGCGTCGACGGCGTGCTGCATCTGGCCGCCGTCAACGGCACCAAGCATTTCTACGAGAAGCCGGAGGTGGTGCTGGACGTCGGCGTGCGCGGCATGCTGAACGTGCTGGACGCCTGCCGGGCGAACGGGGTGGGCGATCTCGTCGTCGCCTCCTCCTCCGAGGCCTACCAGACCCCGCCGATGGTGCCGACCCCGGAGGACATCCCGCTGGTCGTGCCGGACGTGCTGAACCCGCGCTACAGCTACGGCGGGTCGAAGCTGATCTCCGAGCTTCTGGCCGTCAACTGGGGCCGCACCGGCTTCGACCGCGTCGCCATCTTCCGCCCGCACAACGTCTACGGTCCCGACATGGGCTGGGAGCATGTGGTGCCGGAGTTCGTGCGCCGCGCCGTGGACGCCATCGACCGCACGTCGGAGGTCCTCGTGCCCTTCCCCATCCAGGGCGACGGCACCCAGACCCGCGCCTTCGTCCACATCGACGACGCGGTGGACGGCATCATGACGGTGATCGAGCGCGGCGAGCATCTCGGCATCTACCATGTCGGCAACCCCGAGGAGATCTCCATCGCCGAGCTCGCCCGGCAGATCGTCGGCGTTCTGGGACGGGTGGCGGACATCCGGATCGGGCCGCCCGCCCCCGGCGGCACCCAACGGCGCAGCCCCGACATCGCCCGCCTCTCCGCGCTCGGCTACACGCCGCGCATCCCGCTGAAGGACGGTCTGCCCGGCGTGGTGGACTGGTACGCCGCCCGCAGCCGCGACGGCGACGCGCCGATCGCCAGCGCCGCCGAATAAGGGAACCGAGACCCATGGAGCGAAACAGCCGCATCTTCGTCGCGGGGCACCGCGGCCTCGTCGGCTCGGCCATCGTCCGCCGTCTGGTGGAGGGCGGCTACAGCGACCTCGTGCTGCGCGGCCGCGACGAGCTGGACCTGACCGACCAGGCCGCGGTGCGCGCCTTCTTCGACCGGGAGAAGATCGACTACGTGATCCTGGCCGCGGCCAAGGTCGGCGGCATCCTGGCAAACGAGCGCTTCGGCGGCGACTTCATCCGCGACAACCTGCTCATCCAGACCAACGTCATCGACGCGGCCTGGCGGGCGGGGGTGAGAAAGCTGCTGTTCCTCGGCTCCTCCTGCCTCTACCCGAAGTTCGCGGAGCAGCCCTTGAAGGAGGAGGCGCTGCTGACCGGCCCGCCGGAGCCGACCAACAAGCCCTACGCCATCGCCAAGATCGCCGGCATCACCCAGTGCCAGGCCTACCGGCGGCAGTATGGCTTCAACGCCATCTGCGCCATGCCGTCCAACCTCTACGGCCCCGGCGATCATTTCGACCCGGAGGGGTCCCACGCCATTCCCGGCATGATCCGGCGCTTCCACGACGCGAAGACGGAGGGTGCGCCCAGCGTCACCCTGTGGGGCACCGGCACGCCGCGGCGCGAGTTCCTCTATGTGGACGACATGGCCGACGCCTGCCTGCACCTGATGGAGCGCTACGACGGCGAGGACATCATCAACGTCGGCCCCGGCGAGGACATCGCCATCGGCGATCTGGCCCGGCTGATCCGTGGGATCGTCGGCTACGAGGGAACGCTGACCCAGGACCTGAGCAAGCCGGACGGCCACCCGCGCAAGCTGATGGACGTGTCGCGCCTGTTCGCCACCGGCTGGCGGCCCAAGGTCGGGCTGGAGGAGGGGCTGAGCCGCACCTACGCGTGGTTCCTGGAGAACGCCGCCCCGACGGCGGCTCCCCGGCCAGCCACCACGACCGGCGAAGCCGCGGAGTGACCGCCGATGCCCGATGACTCCACACCCCTGCGCGCCCCGGCCTCCGAAGGACCGGCGGTGTCGGCCGCCCTGCCGCCATCGGTCCTGCCGCCGTCGGTCCTGCTGGTGGCGATGAGCTATTGGCCGGAACCGGCCGGCAGCGCGCCGATGATGACCGACCTCGCCACCGCCTTCGCCGCGGCGGGGACGGACACGACCGTGCTGACCGCCCGCCCCAACTATCCGGGGCAGGCCATCTACGACGGCTACGCCGACGGGGCCGAGGACCGCCGCACCGTGAACGGCGTGCGCATCGAGCGGCTGTTCACCATCCCGCCGAAGGGCGGGGGCATGAAGGCCCGGCTGATCCACGAGGGGGTGCTGCACGCCGGCTTCCTGGCGGCGCGCGCCCGCGGGCGCGTCGCGCGGCACAAGGCCGTGCTGTCGCTCTGCCCTTCCATCTTCAGCGTCGCCGTCGCCGACCGCTTCCGCGCGCCGGGCGGCCGGCACATCGCCATCGTCCACGACATCCAGTCCGGCCTCGCCGGCGCGCTGGGCATGGGCGGCGGCGGGGCGCTGAAGGCCATCCAGGCGGTGGAGCGCACCGCGCTGAACCGCGCCGACGGCATCGTCGTGCTGTCGGAGGCGATGGCCGACGTGCTGCGCGACCTCGGCGTGCGGCGGCCGATCACGGTGATCCCGCCCCATGTCGACGCCGACGCCATCCGCCCCCTGCCCCGGCCGGAGGGCCAGCCGCCGACCGTCCTCTACAGCGGCGCCTTCGCCCGCAAGCAGGGGCTGGACCAAGTGCTTGAGATGGCCCGCCACCTCCACGCGCTGCGCCCCGACGCCCGCGTGCTGCTGCGCGGCCAGGGCGGGTTGGAGGAGGAGCTGAAGGCCCAGGCCAGGGCGATGGCGCTGCCCAACGTGGAGTTCGCGCCGCTGATCCCCTCCGACCGCCTCGCCGAGGGGTTGGCGGAGGGCGACGTGCATCTGGTGCCGCAGCGTCCGGAGGGGGCGGCCTTCGCCATGCCGGGCAAGGCGGTGACCATCCTGGCCGCCGGGCGGCCCTTCGTCTGCACCTGCCTGCCGGGCTCGGCGCTCGACCGGCTGGGGACGGAGATCGACGCCTTCCGGCGCACCCCGCCCGACGCGCCGGAGGCCATGGCGCAGGCCGTGGCCGACCTGTTGAACGACCCCGCCCGGAGCGCCGCGATGGGCCGCCGGGGCCGCGCCTGGGTGGAGGGCAACGCCAGCCGCAGCGCCGTCCTGGCGCGCTACGCCGCGCTGCTGCTGGGAGACGACGCCGCATGACGAAGCCCGCCCTGGTCTTTTCCTGGGAGATGTTCGGCCCCTACCACATGGACCGGCTGGAGGCGGTCGGGCGGCGGCTCGGCCATCTCTACGACGTGGTCGGCCTGGAGGTCGGGTCGAAGTCCCACACCTACGCCTGGGACTCCACCGGGGAGGGGCAGCATTTCCGCAAGGTCACGCTGTTCCCCGGACGCTCCAAGGCGGACATCCCGTCCTTCCAGGTCTACCGCGCCCTGCTGCGCGAATGCCGCAAGGCGGGGGCCAGCCACGTCTTCCTGTGCCATTACGAGGAGCCGGACGTCTTCGCCCTGGCGGTGACGATGCGTCTGATGGGCCGGCGCGTCGTCAACATGAACGCCTCGAAGTTCGACGACAAGCCGCGCGTCCTCTGGCGCGAGGCGCTGAAGTCCCTGCTCTACAAGCCCTATCAGGCGGCGATCGGAGGCAGCCACCGCACGGTCGACTACTACCGCTTCCTCGGCCTGCCCAAGGACCGGCTGTTCATCGGCTACGACACCCTGTCGCTGGAGCGGGTGCGCCGGCTGTCCGGCATGACCCCCGCCCCCGACGGCGTGCCCTTCGCCGAGCGGCACTTCACGATCATCGCCCGCTTCGTGCCGAAGAAGAACCTGTTCCGCGCCGTCGAGGCCTACGACCTCTACCGCCGGCTGGCGGGCGACGCGGCGCGGCCCCTGCACCTCTGCGGCTCCGGCCCGCTGGAGGCCGACCTGCGGGCGGAGGTCGCCCGGCGCGAGCTGGAGGGGCACATCCTCTTCCGCGGCTTCCTCCAGGAGAAGGGGATCGCGGAGACGCTGGGCTCCACCCTGTGCCTCCTGCTGCCCTCGCTGGAGGAGCAGTTCGGGCTAGTGGTGAACGAGGCGCTGGCCATGGGCGTGCCGACGATCCTGTCCGACCAGTGCGGCGCCCGCGACGTGCTGATCCGCAGCGGGTTGAACGGACACATCGTCGAACCCGACAACCCCGAGGGGTTGGCCCGCCACATGCTGTCCGTCGCGTCGGACGAGGCGGAATGGCGCCGCCTCAGTCTCAACGGACGGCCCTTCCAGGCGCTGGCCGACGCCGGCTTTTTCGCGGAGGCCGTGGAGAAGGCCCTGCACAGCCTGGGCGCCCGCAAAGACGCTGCCCAAAGCACTGATGAAAGCGCCCGCAAGGGCACCCGTGAAAGCGAAGCCTGATGACCGACCGCCGCAACACCCCCCACATCGTCGTCTCGGGCCGCCTTCCCCCGCCCACGGACGGGATGAGCCGGGTCACCGCCCTGGTGCTGGACCGCCTGCGCAGCCGCGGGCCGGTGCAGGCCACGGTGGAGGTCGCGGACCTGTCGCCGGGCTGGAACGGCGGCGGCCTGCGCTACCACGCGGCCAAGGCCATGCGCGTCCTGCTGGCCGGCTTGCGTCTGGCCGCCGGGGCGACGATCCCCGGCCGGCGCTTCTACATGCCCGTCGATTCGGGGCTGGGGATCTTCTACACGGCGGCGCTGGCCGGCACGGCGCGGCTGTTCGGCTATGAGCGCACGCTGCACCACCATTCCTTCGCCACCATCTCCAGGCCGACTTGGCGGATGAGCCTGCTGACCCGTCTGGCCGGGACGGACTGCATGCATGTGCTGCTCTGCCCGGCCATGCAGGCGCGGTTCCAGGCGCTCTATCCGGCGGCGCAGACGGCGATGAGCGTCTCCAACGCCATCTTCACCCCGCCGGTGCCGCGCCCGCGCCACGGCAGGTCCGGCCCGCTGCGGATCGGCCACCTGTCCAACCTGTGCGCCGAAAAGGGGCTCGACACGCTGTTCACCCTGCTGCGCGCCCTGCGGTCGGAGGGGGTGGACGTCAAGCTGGTGCTGGCCGGGCCGGGTCTGGGGCGCATGGACAACGCGCTGGTCGCCGCCGGGCTCGCCGCCTTCGACGGCGACGTGGAGTATCGCGGCCCGGTGGACGACGACGCCAAGGCGGCCTTCTACCGCGACATCGACGTGTTCGTCTTCCCCACCCGCTACCGCAACGAGGCGCAGCCGCTGGTGCTGTTCGAGGCGATGGCGGCGGGCGTGCCGGTGCTGGCCTACGACCGCGGCTGCATCGGCAGCGACATTCCCCGCCCCGGCCTCGTCCCGCAGGACCGCGACTTCATCCAGGCGGTGCTGCCGGCGCTGCGCCTGTGGGCCAAGGACCGCGACGCGCTGGCGCTCGCCTCGGAGCAGGCCCACGCCCGCGCCCGCGCCGCCCACGAGGCCGGGCACAGCGGCCTTGACGCCCTGCTCAACCGCATCGCCGGCCCGCTGCCCGAAGCCGCCGGAACCGCCGTCCGCCCGAAGCGCGCCATGGGCTGAGCGCCGTCACACCCAGCGCGCCGCCCTCACCCCAACGCGGGACAGGAACACCGCCAGCCTAGCCAGCGCGCGGGCGGTCCAGGGCGGCGCCGGGTCCAGCCGGGCGGCGTCGCGGGCGTGGAGACGCTCGTCGAGGCGGCAGGCCTCCAGGAGATCCAGCAGGTCCGGGTCGGGGGCGAGGCGCCGCGCCAGGGCGATCTGCCGGGCGTAATGCCCGTCCACCCAGGCCTCCACCCCGGCGACCACCGCGTAGAAATAGGGCGGGCCGAGCCAAGCCGGCAGCCCGCCCATTATCCGGCCCGACCAGCGCCAGAAGGCCATCGGCGCGCTGCGCCGCTCCGGCGGCAGGACCGCCTCGAACAGCCGCAGGTGCCGCCGCTCGACCCGGCGGTGGGACGCGGCGAAGCGCAGGACCTCCGGGTCGGTGGTGGCGCCGGCGACCCCGTCGTAAAGGCACACCGCCACGGTCTCGCCGACATGGCTGGCGCGCAGTTCGCGCAGGATGCGCGGCGGCAGGGCGGACAGGTCGAGCCGCGGCGGCGCCAGACCGATGGTGGCGGACGGCGGCGCCTCGGGCGACGGACAATGCGTGTCCACGGGCTCAGCGGGCCCCTTCCGGGCCGATGCGCGACCAGGGAAGCTCCTGGAAGCCGATCTTCAGGGCCGGCGAGTTCGGGCGCAGGCGGTAATCGTCCTTCGACGGGTTCATGAAATAGGGGTCCGGCAGGTTGCCTCCCTGAACGGAGCGCGCCTGCGTGCGTTCCACCGGCGCCCCCGGCGCGCGCAGCCCGCGCCCCGGACGGTCGAAGATGTTGTTCTCCAACCGGTATTCGCCGCCGGTCAGCGCCGTCACCAGTTGCTCCACCGGGACGCGGGCGTGGATGATGTTGCGGCTGGCCTCGTTGTCGCGCAGGAAACCCGCCGTTCCCGCCGACGGCACCCATTCGAAGCGCAGGAAGCGGTCGCGCTCGTCGGTCAGCACGGCGATGTTGTTCTCCACACGGTTGCCGTCGCCGCCATGGATGAAGACCGAGGCCCAGCCGGTGTCCTCCAGGAAGTTGCCCTCGACCCGCACGCCGTTGGTCAGGTCGTCCAGATAGACGCCGAAACCCTTGTAGCGGGTCATCCAGCGGCCCGCCGCGTCGGTGGCGATCCCGCCGGTCCCCCGGATGTCGTTGAAGCGGATCACCAGCTTCGTGTCGATGTCGCTGCGCCCCAGCGTCTCGATGGCGCCGAGGTCGGCGGTTTCCCGCCCGACGTCGCGGATGCGGTTGTACTCGATCACGTTGTCGGTGTTCTTGGTCTCCGGGTTCCAGTTCTTCATGGAGATGCCGTAGCGCGCGGCGTGCCGGATGTCGTTGTGGGCGATCCGCGTGCGGGTCACCCCGGCGCTCATGATGCCGCCGCCGTAGAAGTTCACCTCGCCGACATGGCGGATGGTGTTGGCGATGATCCGGTTGCCGGCGCTGCCCGGCGTCAGTTCGATCCCGCTGCGCCCCAGATGCTCCAGCCGGTTGCCGCGCACCTCGCTGTCCGCGACGCCGACCAGCAGCACGCCCGTCCCGACGGCGGAGAAGCGGTTGTCGAGGACGCGGTGACCCGAGCCGCCGGCCAGCCGCACCGCCGCCCCGTTGTAGGGCACGTCGGCGAAGGACAGCCCGTCGATGGTGATGGAATCCGCCTTCTCCGCCTGGATCAGCGGGGCGGTGCGCGCCACCACCGCCTCGCCGTCGCGGGCGAAGGCCGCCGGGTCTTGGGGGCGGAGCAGCAGGCGGCGGTCCTTGGCGCTCCAGGCGAACTGGCCGGGAAATTTCAGGAAGTCGGGGTGGCCGAGCAGGCGGAAGGTGCTGCCGTCGCGGAACGGGTACCAGCCGTCGCGGTCGAGCACCAGCGTGCCGTTGCGGTCGATGCGCTCGATGCCGCGGATGTCGTCGGCCTGCCGCTCGCGGTCGAGCGCCTGGACGCGCACGCCGGGGGCCGCCCAGGCCGCCTGCACGGTGCCGGGCGGGAAGCGGAACTGCCGCTTGTCGCCGCCGCCCTTGGTCTGCTGGGCGACGAACCAGCCGCTGCGGATCGGGTCCTGCGGATCGAAGGCGCCGCTCTGCGCCGCGCGCAGCCGCACCCCGCCGGCGCTGACGTCCAGCCCCGGCTCGCGGGCCAGCGGGGCCGAGACGACGCCGTCCCGCTCCGCCTTGAAGCCCGTCACCGCCTCGCCGCCCGACAGGACCGGGGTCTCGCCGGGATAGGCGGCGATGCGCAGCCCGGAATCCTCCGGCCCCAGCGTCACCGTGTCGGTCAGCCGGTGGGTGCCGCCGCGCAGAAGGATCAGGTGCAGGCCGCGCTTGCGCGCCTCCTCCACCGCGCGGGCCAGCGTGGCGACCGGGCCGTCCCGCCCGTCCGGGGTGGAGGCGGCGGCCCGCCCGGACCAGCGGTCGTCGCCCTGGGGGGAGACGTGGATCGCCGGGTCGGCCGCGAAGGACGGGTGGGTTCCAGCCAGGAAGAGGACCAGCCACAACAGCCCGCCCGCGAAGAGTCCAGGAGTCCGGCGCGTCATATCACCTCCGTTCGGCACCCCAGCGAAACTGGCGGCGGGGGGCGGATGAAGCAAAAGCGCGAACGGGGTGCCTCGAAGGCGCGGCGCGGATAGCCCTGACCGGGCAGCCCTCGCCGTCTGCGCTCCCGGACGGGGGGACCCGTCCGGGTCCGGCGGTGTTGCTTCCCGGAGTGCCGCCTTCGCTCCCGGGGGCGGGCACGACGACACCGCCCCACCGGCCGTCACACCACCGGCCGTGGCCGGCGGTGCCGCGCGTTCACGAGGTAAGGCGGAGTCCGGCATGATCGAAACGGCGTTGATCGCGCAGGTGCTGGTGGTGGCCCTGGTCGCCGTTGTGTTCCTCAGCACCGGCACCGCGTCGATGTTCCACCCGCTGACCTACTATCTGATCTTTCACACGCTGGTCTTCGTGATCCGCCCGCTGCTGGTCCACGGCTTCGGCATCGACAACGCCTGGCTGTTCATGGGCTACTGGCCGAGCGCCGCGGAGTTCGTGAAGTCCCTGACGGTCAGTTCGGTCGCGCTCGTCGCCTTCTCCGTCGCCTGCGGCTGGGCCGGGCGGGTGAAGCCGGACCTCAGCCGGGCACCCACCTTCACCTTCGACCGGCTGGACATCACCGCCTTCGCCCTGACCGTGGCGGCGCTGGGGCCGCTGGCCATCTATTCGGCGATCCTGCGCCAGGACGGCGCCGACTTCACCGGCACCGGCGACGTGCAGATGGAGCGCGACCCGCTGACCGGCCAGCCGGTCTACGTCAACACCACCGGCTACATCGCCGAGGCCCATTCGATGGGCCTGCCGCTGACGCTGGGAATCATCTGGGTCAGCCGCTTCCACCCGCTGTCCTTCATCCCGTTCATCGCCTTCGTCAGCTACCGCGCCTATCTGGGCTGGGGACGCTGGGCGATCATCATGGGCGTGCTCGGCATGGTGCTGCTGATCCTCTACCACACGCGCACCAAGTGGTTCCGCTGGTGGCAGCTCGCCTGCGGCCTGCCGGTGCTGCTGCTGTTCCACACGCTGGGCAACAACCGCGACTTCCTGCGCGGCGTGCTGGCCGGCACCGAGAATCCGGGCAAGCTGTTCAGCATCTTCCAGGGCGGCGAGGGCTCCTTCGTCGAGAGCGTGTCGAACCAGGACATCGCCAACTTCGACTTCCTCGCCTTCATCCTGTGGGCGGTGCCGCAGCAGTCGGGGACCTACACCTGGTTCACCCAGTATCTCCAGCTCTTCACCGAGCCGATCCCGCGCATGCTGTGGCCGGACAAGCCGATCGGCGCGCCGATCAAATGGGTGTCGCTGCACGATTTCGGCAACTTCTCCAACCTCACCACCTCGCTGGCCGGCGACGGCTGGATGAGCGCGGGGTGGATCGGCGTGATCGTCACCATGGTGGTGGTCGGGCTGATCCTGGGCCGGCTGCACCGCTGGTTCTGGGAATCGGGCTTCACCAACCGCTACGCGGTGCTGTTCTATTGCGCCTTCATCCCGCTGTCGCTGCAATGGTACCGCGACGGCAACATCACCATCGTCAAGTTCGGCTTCTTCTCGCTGCTGCCCATTCTGCTGTGGATCGGCGCGACCAAGGCGCTTCGCCTGTGGATCGGCGACTCCGCCGGGACGCCGCTCGCCCAGCGCCGCCTGCCCGTGTTCCGCCTGTCAGGCTTCCGGTTCCCCGCGGACCGGGCGTGAGGCGACCGGTGACGGCCGGGCTGGACAGGATCCTTCTGCGTGGGCTGGCCCTGGCCGCCGCGCTGGTCCTGCCGCTGGCCTTCGCTCTGGACCCGCCGGACGGCGACCTGACGGAGCTGGGCGGCTACGCGGAGAACCGCTTCGGCCCCAGGACACCCCAGGCGATCTTCATGCCGCCTCTGGCCGAGGCGGCCCGGTCCGGCGCGTCCTACGACGTGCTGGTGTTCGGCGACGGCTTCTCCCGCCCCGACACGGCGGAGGGCCACGGCCGCTACGGCCGTTACTGGACCGACCATCTGCGCAACCTGACCGGCCTGACCGTCGGCGTGCGGCCAGCCGGCGCCGCGACGCTGGCCGACCATCTGGCATCCCCCGACTTCCGGGAGCGCCCGCCGCGCGTGGTGATCCTGCAGTTATCGGAGAGCGCGCTGGAGGCGCCGGTCGGCGGGCTGGAGCTGTCCACCATCACCGCCCCCCGTCCCCACGGCGCGGCGGCCCCGCGCCCCCTCGCCGTCCAGCCCCTCAACCGCCAGCCGCGCGTCCTGGAGCGCACCCGCGCCCATGCCTGGAACCCGCCGCCGGTCGGCCACGCGCTGGACCTGCTGACCAAGGCGCTGCCGCGCGCGCTGCTGAACGTGTCCGGCGGCCCGGTGGAGGAGCGGTCCCTGTCCTACGCGGGCCTGTTCAGCTCCGCCGCCGCGACGACCAGCCTGTTCCGCGCGGAGGATTTCCAGCCCTGGCGTGCCGACCACCGCCTGCTGGAGGAGCGCCGGGCCGCGCTGCGCGCGATCCAGGACGCGGTGGAGGCCAACGGGGTGACGCGCTTCCTGCTGCTGGTCGCGCCGGACAAGGGGACGGTCTACGCCGACTTCCTGCTCGATCCGCCAGCCCAACGGTCCGCGGTGGACGAGGTGATGGCCGCCGACCCGACGCTCCAGGCGGTGCCGCTGGCCGCCGGCCTGACGGCGCTGGCCGCCGGCGGGGTGCGCGATCTGTACACGCCCAACGGCAGCCGCTGGGGGCTGGAGGGGCAGCTCTACGCGGCGCGGGCGGTCGCCCGCACGCTGGGGCGGCTGGGCGTGCTGTCCGGCGCCACCGACCCCTCGCCGGACGTCGCCATCCTGCCCTGCCGGCCCGGCCAGGGCGATTGCGCCCCCACGCGCACCCAAACCGACTGATGGACAGGACCAGGAGGAACCGCCCAGCCATGGCTCACGACACATTCCCGGCGGACACTGATTCGGCGGACATCGTTTCGACGGACATCGCCCACGGCGTCGTCGCGATCGTCGTCACCCACAACCGCCTGCCGCTCCTCGCCACCTGCGTCGCGGCGATCCTCGGGCAGCACCCGCGGCCGGAACGGCTGGTGGTGGTGGACAGCGGGTCCAGCGACGGCACGCCGGAGTGGCTGGCCGCGCAGACGGAGCAATGGGGCGACGCTCTGGTCGTGGTGCGGCAGGCCAACTGCGGCTCCGCCGGCGCCTACCACACCGCCTTCGAGACGGCGCTCGGCCTCGGCGCGCGCTGGATCTGGAGCACCGACGACGACGGCATCCCGCAGCCGGGCGCGCTGGCCGAGTTGCTGGCCCAGGCGCGGCACCACGGCCTGTCGATGGTCGGTCCGCTGGTGCTGGCGGCGGAGGACCGCTCCACCCTGGCCTTTCCCATGCAGGGCACCCGCGACCCGGACAGCCTGATGGCGCGGGCGGTGGACGGGCTGGCGCCGGGCACCATCGCCCTGTTCAACGGCACGCTGATCGGGCGGGCGGTGTTCGAGCGGATCGGCAACGTGAAGCGCGAGATGTTCATCTGGGGCGACGAATACGAGTTCACCCTGCGCGCGCGCCGCGCCGGGCTGAAGGTCGGCACGGCGGTGAAGGCGCTCCACATCCATCCCGGCATGTCGCGGACGGAGCACAAGGTGCTGGGCGGCCGGCTGGGCACGGTGGAGACGATGCGGGCCGACCGGGCGCCGCATTTCTTCCGCAACATGGGCTACATCCACGCCAACTACGAGAAGGCGGGGGTGATTCCGCGCATGATCGCCAAATACACCGCCCATTATCTGGTGAACCGGGACTTCCGCGGCCTGCGGGTCTTCCTGGACAGCTACCTGTCCGGCCTGCGCGACGAGTATCCGGAGGAGCTGAAGCGCCCGCCGGTCCGGCTGCCCCTGCCCGAGCGGCCGCGCGCCGCCCCGTCCTCCTCCAGCGAGGTCGCCTGATGCCCAGCGTCAGCGCCGTCATCGCCACCTTCAACCGCGCGCCGGAGCTGCGCACCGCGCTGTCCCGCCTGCTCGCCCAGACGCACCCCGTCGCGGAGATCCTGGTGGTGGACGACGGCTCCACGGACGGCACCGACGCCATGGTGCGGGGGGAGTTCCCCAGCGTCCACTATGTCCGGTTGCCGCACAACGCCGGGCTGATCTACGCCCGCAACTTCGGCTTCGTGAACACGGCGGGCGACTACGTGCTGTCGGTGGATGACGATTCCTGGTTCGCCGAGCCGGACGGCCTCGCCCGCGCGGTGGCCTACATGGAGACGCACGCGGACGTGGCGGCGGTGGCCTGCAACATCGAGACGCGCGACGGGCTGGTCTATTTTCCGCCCCAATCCGACCCCTTCGACGCGCCCTGGTACGTCGGCTGCGGCCATCTGCTGCGCCGCAGCGCGGTCGCCGCCGTCGGCCTCTACATGCCGGAGCTGTACCGCCAGGGGGAGGAGAAGGACCGCTGCCTGCGGCTGATCGGCGCCGGCCACCGGGTGGTCGCCCTGCCCGCAATCATGGTCTATCACGACAAGAGCGAGAAAGGCCGCAAGCCAGGGCTGGAGCGTTTCTACAACCACCGCAACGACCTGATCCGCGAGGTTGCCCGCTGCCCCGCCGGCCTGCTGCCCTGGCGCTTCGCGCGGAGCTGGATCGGCAACAGCTGGAAGAACCTGCGGCACGGCCCGCGGCTGACCGACCTGAAGGTCCTGCTGGCCCTGCCGGAGATCCTCCGCGTCGGCCTGAAGCACCGCGCCCCCGTCAACGAGGACGCCTACCGCCGCTGGCTGCACCTGTCGAGGACGGCCGCACCCGGCCTTCCCCAACCCGACCCGACGCCAAGCCACAATCCCCTCCCCCGCCCAGCGGGGGAGGGTTAAGGGTGTGGGGGCAAGCCGCCCCCCTTGAAGCCCTTCCCTACGCCGACGTCCGCGCCAGATGGTGCCCAATCGCCGTGCGCAGCTTGTTCAGGCGGCGCGGCAGCTTGCGGAGCTGGCGCAGCACGGCGGGCTGCGGCGGGTTGATCGGCTCGCTCAACAGGTCCGGGGCCATGCGGCGGATCAGCTCCGCCTGATGCTGGCTGGAGCGGCGGACGTCCACCGGCATGGCCAGGGCGATCGCCAGGAAGTCCGCGCAGTTGCCGACCTGGAAGAGCTGCCGCCCGGTCAGGTCCACCCCCTGGTCGATGGCCGACAGCCAACCGGCCACCCGCTGCTCCAGATAGAAGCGGTCGCGCAGGTCCATCGTGCCGCCCGGCAGCACGTCCGGCGTCCGCGCCACCCAGGCCAGCCACTCGCGCAGCGCCTCGCAATGGGACGGCGGGTTGTAGAGCTTGCCGCGGAAGGCGTCGAAGATCCGGGCCGCGGTGTCCTCGCCGTCGGCGGCGAGGCCCGGCGGGATCTGCCCCCAGTAGAAGCAGCGCGCCACCTCGAAGACGCCGCCGTGCAGGACCACGGCGCCCTCCGGCACGCCGTCCCAGGCACCGTTGGCGTAGAACTCGCCGTCCATCGCCGCGGTGTGCCCGCCCGTGTGGGCGGCGTAGTCCCGCGCCCGCTGGGCGTCCAGCGGCGGGCAGGGGATCAGGTGATGCTCCACCCCGGCCAGCCGGGCCAGCTTCGGCGGCAGCTTGCGGTCGCCCGGCGTCAGGTCGCGGTGGTCGAAGGTGAAGGTGGCGAAGGGCACCCCGGCCTTCTGCGCCGCGGCCAGCAGCAGCCGCGTGTCGTAGCCGGCGGTGAGCTGGAGCAGCAGCGGGCGGTTGCCGCCCTCCGGCCCCGACAGGGTCCGGTGCAGGTTGCGGATGGCGGTGACCAGGATCGATTCCATCCGCTCGTAGGCCAGCGCATCGGAAAAGCCCGGCGGAACCGCCGGGAAGGGCCGGCGGAAGGTCAGGAAGCCCGGATCGTCCATCGGGCGGGCGGGGTCGAGCACCTGGGTCGGCAGCAGCCGGCGCACCCCCGCCAGACCGGAACCGGGCAGCGGGTACCAGTCGAGCCCGGCCTCGTGGGCCAGCGGGCGGCGGAAGCTGGCCTCGTCGCCCAGCAGTTCGGCCATCACCCCGGCGCTGGAGGTGAGGGTCAGGGCGCCGTCCACCATCCCGTAGAAGCAGCCGAGCGTCCCGCCGGTGTCGAGATGGACCGCGCGGTTGTTGAGCAGCAGCCAGCGTCCCGTCCAGGAGCGGCACAGCTCCGCGATGTCCCCGGCGCGGGACGCGGCCAGCGCCTCCACCGGGTCGGGGCGCGCCGGGTCGGTCTGCACGGGAAGCCCCAGCAGGTGCCAGACCGTCTTGTCGGCGCCCAGCACGCGCCGGACCGGCAGGTCGGGACAATGGGACAGGACCAGCCCGCCGATGTCACGGCTCACCCAATCCGGACGGAGCGCGTGGGTGTTTCTGGACACGATGAATTGCCGCCGGTGCAGCATGCCGACTTCCCCCGGACCTTTCGCGAATGTCAGGGGGTAAACACGCCGCACGGCGGGGGAGGCAGGGCCCTACCCCTTTTCACCCTCCTTTGCGCCACCCTTCTTGTCTTTGCCCATCCGAACGGAGAATATTTCCCACGCTTGGGTGGCAGCGCGTGATTGACTCCGGGGGTCGGTACCTCTATACAGCGGGGCTCATTTTTTGCCCTGAGATCGAGGAGTATGGTGCCGTGAAACGCACGTTCCAGCCCAGCAAAATCGTGCGCAAGCGCCGGCATGGCTTCCGCGCCCGCATGGCGACCGTCGGTGGCCGCAAGGTGATTGCCCGCCGTCGCGCCAAGGGCCGCAGTGTCCTGAGCGCCTGATACGCATGGCGGCGCCGGACCCCAGGGTCGGGCGCCTGAAGCGGCGGCCGGAGTTTCTGGCCGTGGCCGGTACACGGCGCAAGCATGTGGCTCCCGGCCTTATCCTGCAGGTGCGCCGACACGACGAACGGCAGCGGCCCGCCCCTGGCGAGCCGCCGATTCGTCTTGGCCTGACGGCGAGCCGCAAAGTGGGGAACGCGGTCGTGCGCAATCGCGCACGCCGCCGCCTTCGCGAAGCGGCCCGCCAAATTCTGACCGCCCACGCGGCCCCCGGTCACGATTTCGTGCTGGTGGCCCGCGCCGCGACGGCCGAACGGCCGTGGACGGAGCTTGTGGGCGATCTGATCGCGGCGCTGAAACGCCTCGGCCTGTGGCGCGACGCGTCCAGGAACGAGGTGAATGGCGGGCCAAACGCCGTCGCTTCCAACGGCGGGACCGGCAACGGTTCCGGCGGCGGGGAGGTCGGCGCGTGAGCCCGCTCGCCTATTTTCTGCGCGCGCTCGTGGTCGGTTATCAGTGGACCCTGTCGCCCTTCATCGGGTGGCACTGCCGATTTCAGCCGACCTGTTCAAACTACGCGCTGGATGCGCTATCTAAGCACGGAGCGATCCGGGGCAGTTGGCTGACCGTCCGGAGGCTTCTGCGCTGCCATCCCTGGGGCGGGTGGGGATATGATCCCGTGCCCGAACCGGGGCGGTCCACCCGCTGTTCGCACGGGCCGGACGAAGCGGCGCATCGATGCAGCAATTCGCATGCCGGCCTGAAAACCGGCGTTCGGCCCCCTTCTTAACAGAAGGCCCACGGCAACCGGGATGCCATGACCGATCAACGCAACCTCATCCTCGCGATCGCTCTGTCGATCGCCATCCTCCTGGGATTCCAGTATTTCTACGATGGACCCCGGGTGAAGCAGCAGCAGGCTGCGCAGCAGGCCGCCCAGACGGAGCAGTCGGTCGCCCCCGGCGCCGCGCCCGCTCCGGGCGCCGCTCCCGGTTCGGTCCCCGGTACCGCGGCTCCCGCCACGGTCCGCGATCGCGCCGGTCTGCTCGCCGAGCAGATGGCCGCCGGAACGCGCGTCAAGATCAACACGCCGTCGCTGCACGGATCGGTCAATCTGGTTGGGGGCCGCATCGACGACCTGACGCTGGCCGACTACCGCGTCACCCCCGATCCCAAGAGCCCGGAAATCGTCCTGCTGGCCCCCGCCGGCACGCCCGAGGCCTATTACGCCGAGTTCGGCTGGGTTCCGGAGGACAAGTCGCAGCCGGTTCCCGGCGCCGACACCCGCTGGACCGCCAACGGCACCGCGCTGACGCCGGACCAGCCGCTGGTCCTGACCTGGGACAACGGCAAGGGTCTGGTGTTCGAGCGGACCATCGCGATCGATCCGAACTTCATGTTCACGATCACCCAGAGGGTGCGCAACACGGGCTCCGCCCCGGTCAGCCTGCTGCCCTACAGCCTGGTCAGCCGCGCCGGCACGCCGCACACCGACGGCTACTACATCCTGCATGAAGGCCCGCTCGGCGTCTTCGACGGCAAGCTGAACGAGCACAAGTACGACGACCTGCGCAAGGCCGGCACCATCTCCGCCCAGTCCACCGGCGGCTGGATCGGCATCACCGACAAGTACTGGCTGGTCTCCCTGGTCCCCGACCAGAAGGCCCCGATGACCGCCCGCTTCGTCCACTCCGCCCCCGGCGGCACCGACCGCTACCAGGTCGACACGCTGGGCAAGGCCGTGGAGGTCGCCCCCGGCGCCACCATCGAGCTGACGGACCGTCTGTTCGCCGGCGCCAAGCAGGTTCGCCTGCTGGACGACTATTCGGACAAGCTGGGCATCGCCAACTTCGACTTGGCGATCGACTTCGGCTGGTTCTACTTCCTGACCAAGCCGTTCTTCTACGGGCTGGATCTGCTGGGCCGCCTATTCGGCAACTTCGGCATCGCCATCCTGGTCTTCACCGTGATCGTCAAGGCGGCCTTCTTCCCGCTGGCCAACAAGTCCTATCACGCGATGGCCAAGATGAAGAAGCTGCAGCCCAAGATGATGGAGCTGCGCGACCGCTTCGGCGACGACAAGGTCCGCCTGAACCAGGAGATGATGGCGCTCTACAAGCGCGAGAAGGTCTCGCCGGTGTCGGGCTGCCTGCCGATCCTGATCCAGATCCCGGTCTTCTTCGCGCTGTACAAGGTGCTGTTCGTGACCATCGAAATGCGGCACGCGCCGTTCTTCGGCTGGATCCACGACCTGTCCGCGCCCGATCCGACCACCATCTTCAACCTGTTCGGTCTGATCCCGTGGCAGCCGCCGCACATCCTGATGCTGGGCCTGTGGCCGATCATCATGGGCATCACCATGTACTTCCAGCAGAAGCTGAACCCGGCACCGCCCGATCCGGTGCAGCAGAAGGTGTTCCAGTTCCTGCCGATCATCTTCACCTTCATGCTCGCCAGCTTCCCGGCTGGTCTGGTGATCTACTGGGCCTGGAACAACACCCTGTCCATCGCCCAGCAGTGGATCATCATGCGGCAGGACGGTGTGAAGGTGACCTGAGGGTTCTCCTCGCCTGATACCCGGCTTCCCTGACACCAGGGCATCGACCGCCGGCAAGCGCCTCCCTTGACGGGCGTTTGCCGGCGGTTATGTTTTGGGCCGGTCACGACCATCCGTACCCCGTGTCTTTCGAAAGCGCCGTCCATGACCACGTCCAGCAACTCCCCGATCTCCGGTTTCGACGAGGAGGCCCTGGAAGCGGGGCGGCTTCTGTTCGCCAAGGAATGCGATTTCATCTGGGGCGCCCAGACGGCGGAGCAGTTGCCCGAGGCCGACCTGCCCGAGGTCGCCTTCGCCGGCCGCTCCAACGTCGGCAAGTCCAGCCTCGTCAACGCGCTGACCGGGCGCAAGACGCTGGCCCGCACTTCCAACACGCCGGGCCGCACCCAGCAGCTCAACTTCTTCAACCTCGGCAACCGGCTGAAGCTGGTGGACATGCCCGGCTACGGCTACGCCAAGGAGTCGAAGGAGAAGATCGAGATCTGGAACGACATGGTCCGCCGCTTCCTGCGCGGCCGGGTCACGCTGCGCCGGGCTCTCGTGCTGGTCGATTCGCGCCACGGGCTGAAGCCCAACGACGAGGAGATCATGACGATGCTCGATCAGGCGGCGGTGCCCTACGTCGTCGTCCTGACCAAGTCGGACAAGGTGCGGTCGCAGGAGCTGGCCGAGGTGAGCAAGCGCACCGTGGCGGCCATCAAGAAGCACCCCGCCGCCTTCCCGGACATCCACGTCACCAGCTCCGAGAAGGGCCAGGGAATCGCCGAGCTGCGGGCCAGCCTCGCCCAGCTCGCCAGCCTGGGATGACCCGATGCCCGTCGAGCTGACGCCGGCTCTGCTGTTCCTCCTCCAGGCGATCCTGCTGATCGCCGGTCCCTTCCTGTTGTGGCGGCTGTCCGGACTGAAGCATGTGGCCCCGATGGTGGTCATCCAGATCCTGTTCGGGATCGCGCTCGGCCCGTCGGTTCTCGGGCAGGCCGCCCCGGAACTCTGGCAGCCGCTGTTCGCCAGGGAGTCGCTGGCGCCCCTGTCCGGGCTGGCTCTGCTCGCCGTGGTCTTCTTCGCCTTCCTGACCGGGCTGCATCTCGACCTGGAGGAGTTCAAGGGGCGCGGGCGCGCCTTCGCCGGCGTCGGCCTGTCCAGCATGCTGGTGCCGACCCTGCTCGGCGGGGCGCTGGGCTGGTGGATCGTCGGCGCCTTTCCCGGGATGGCCGGGCCGAAGGCCGATCCGCTTCTGTTCGCCGCGGGGTTCGGCATCTGCGTCGGGGTGACCGCCCTGCCGGTGCTGGGCGCCATCCTGCGCGAGATGGGGCTGCTCGGGGAGCGGGTCGGCCGGCTGGCCCTGGGCTATGCGGCGGTCAACGACGCGCTGCTGTGGATTCTCATCACCGCCGTGCTGGCCCTGGCGGCGGGGGGAAGCGGCGGCTTCGCCGGGGTGGCGTGGATCGCCGTCCTGGGCTTCGCCTATCTGGCCGCGACGGCGCTGTTCGCCCGCCCCCTGCTGACCCGGCTGATGACCCGCGTCGCTCCGGACGGCACAGTCGGCGACACGGCGGTGGTCGTCGCCTGCGTCGCCCTGCTCGGCTCCGCCGCGGTGACGGAGCTGATCGGGCTGCACTACATCCTGGGAGCCTTCGTCGCCGGCACGGTGATGCCGCGGCGGCTGGCCGCGGCCATCCTGGACCGGCTGGAGCATTTCGCCACGCTGATCCTGCTGCCCTTCTTCTTCACCCTGACCGGGCTGAAGGTGAGCCTCGACCTCGCCGCCGCGGCGCAATGGTGGGTCTTCGCGCTGGCGACGGCGGCGACCATCCTGGGCAAGGTCCTGGGCACCGCCCTGCCCGCCCGGCTGTCCGGCGAGAGCGCGGCCGATTCCTGGCGCCTCGGCACGCTGATGTCCTGCAAGGGGCTGATGGAGGTCATCGTCCTGACCATCCTGCTGGAGGCCGGGGTGCTGTCGGACGCCTGCTTCTCCGCCATGGTGCTGATGGCCGTGGTGGTCACCGCGCTGACCCAACCGATGACCCTGCTGGCCGGGCGGTTGGCCGGCGGCCGGGCGGGCCACGCCGGCGCGTCCTGACCGGCCGGCCTGTTTCCTCAGCCGGGCTTGCGCACGTTCCCCGTCACCACCGGGTCGGCGCCCGGCCCCTCGGAGTCCGCGCTGTCCGACTTGGCCTTTCCGCCCCCGCGGGCCTGCTCCTTCAGCGCCTTGTTGGCCTCCGTCACCTCCTGCGCGTCGGGCGCGCCGTAAATCTCCTCGGCCCGCCGGGCGGTTTCCTCCATCTCGGCCTTGTGGGCCTCGGTGAAGGGATTGCGCGGCGTCGGCATAATGCGGTCGTTCATGACGGGGTCCTTGACCGGTTTGTCCACCCCCAGGCGAACCGCCGGGCGCGGCGAGGGTTCCCGGAGGCGGCGCCCGCCTGAAAAAGCCCCCTAGGCACCCCCCGCGCTTTCCGTTAAAGAGTCGGCGGAATCTCACCCGATTGGCCCACCCCGACGAACGGCTCCATCCCGTGCAGAACACGACCCGCGACGAGTGGCTCGCCAAGGCCCGCACCCTGTCCGAAGCCCTGCCCTACATGCGCCGCTACGCCGGGCGCACCTTCGTCATCAAGTACGGCGGCCACGCCATGGGTGACGACAGCCTGGCGGAGAAGTTCGCCCGCGACATCGTCCTGCTGAAGCAGGTCGGCATCAACCCCGTGGTCGTGCACGGCGGCGGCCCGCAGATCGGGCAGATGCTGCAGCGTCTGGCCATCAAGTCCAGCTTCATCGACGGCCTGCGCGTCACCGACAAGGAGACGGTCGAGGTGGTCGAGATGGTGCTGGCCGGCTCCATCAACAAGCAGATCGTCGCCGCCATCAACAACGCGGGCGGCCGCGCCGTCGGCCTGTCGGGCAAGGACGGCAGCCTGATCACCGCGCGCAAGCTGCGCCGCACCCAGCGCGACCCGGACAGCAACATCGAGAAGGTGCTGGACCTCGGCTTCGTCGGCGAGCCCTATCAGGTGAACCCGCAGATCATCACGTCGCTGGCCCAGTCGGACATCATCCCGGTCATCGCCCCGATCGGCTTCGACCGCAACGGCGACACCTACAACATCAACGCCGACACGGCGGCGGGCGCCGTCGCCTCGGCGCTGGGCGCCACCCGATTCTTCCTGCTGACCGACGTGGCCGGCGTTCTGGACAAGAACAAGGAGCTGGTGCCGCGGATGTCGCTGGACCAGGCGCGCGCCGCCATCGCCGACGGCACCGCCACCGGCGGCATGATCCCGAAGATCGAGACCTGCATCGACGCCGTCGAACAGGGTGTGGACGCCGCCGTCATCCTGGACGGCCGGGTGCCGCACGCCCTGCTGCTGGAGATCTTCACCGAGGGCGGGGCCGGCACGCTGATCGGCCGCGAGTAACCGGGTTACGCGAAGGGGACCGGCCATGTCCGACGTGCGCAAGGACCTGCTCCGCCAGATGAAGGCCATCCGCGAACGGATGGACCCGAAGCTGCTGGAGCGCGCCAAGCTGTCGGTCTTCGGCAAGGTCCCCTACGACCGCGACTCGGCGAAGGAAGCCGTCGGGCATTTCCTCGACTCCAAGGACGACGGCGGGGCCTTCCGCCGCAAGCTGGAGGCCGCGCTGCGCCAGGACGGCGCGCCCGTCGACCTGCCGGAAGGGGACGCCGCGAGCGAGTCCGCCGGCCCCGCCGAGCCGCGCAAGCCGCGCCGTTTCGGCCGCCTCCTCTAAAGCCCAAGGGGCCGCCATGCTCCACGTCTTCGCCTGCGACGGTGACCGGCTGCGCTGGGCCCGCGAGGCCGAGGGCGTCGCCACCCCGCTGCCCGCCGACTCCGTCTGGCTCGACCTGCAGAATCCGACCCCGGAGGAACTGGCCCGCGCCGAGGCGCTGATGGGCGTCAAGCTGCCGACTCGGGAGCAGATGGCGGAGATCGAGGAATCGAGCCGTCTGCGCATCACCCCGGGCGCCGTGCACATGACCGCGCTCGTCCTGGTCTGGGCCGACACCGACCAGCCGCGCATCGTCCCGGTGAGCTTCGTCCTGGCCGGCGGGCGGCTCGCCACCATCCACGCCGTCGACCCCCAGCCCTTCCTGGCCTTCCGCCGCCGCGTCACGCGCAGCGGCGGCGCGGAACGGACGGCGGAGGCGGTGCTGGCCGCCCTGCTGGACGGGGTGGTGGAGCGCACCGCCGCCGTCCTGCGCCGCGTCGGGCTGGAACTGGACACCATGGGCAGCCGCGCCTTCCGCGGGCGCGCCCTGCCGGTCAAGGGCGAGCGGCGGGACGACACCCGCACGCTGAAGCGCATCGGCCACACCGGGCACCTGATCGGCAAGGCCCATGTCAGCCTGTCCACGCTCAACCGCCTGCTGACCTTCCTGGCCCGCGGCGAGGGCTGGACCCCGGCCAAGCGGACCCGGCGCTGGGCGCGCGCCGCCCTGCAGGACGTGACGGGGCTCGGCGAATACGCCCAGTTCCTGTCCGGCAAGGTCAGCCTGCTGCTGGACACCACGCTGGGCCGCATCAACGTGGAGCAGAACGAGATCGTGAAGATCGTCTCGATCCTGACGGTCGCCCTGTTCCCGCCGACCCTGGTCGCCAGCGTCTACGGCATGAACTTCGTGAACATGCCGGAGAAGGGCTGGACGCTCGGCTATCCGCTGGCGGTGATGCTGATGATCCTGTCGGCGGCGCTGCCGATGGTCTACTTCAAGCGGCGGCGCTGGCTGTAGCGACCCTTCGGGGTCAGCCGAACCGGGACGGCGCCGCTTCCGTCACCCGCGCCGCCCCCAGCTTCTCCCGCGTTTCGGAGAACTGCCTGCGGACCTCGACCCACTCCTTGAGGATTTTCCCCAGCGCGAAGACGAGCAGGCCGTGCGCGGTGGTGATCTCCACGCCGATCAGGTCCTCCAGCATGGTGTCGAACAGCTCCAGCAGCGCGGTCAGCAGAAGGATCGCGGACAGGGCGATCTGAAGAAGCGAGGGGCAGCGGACGAAGAGCGTCATCGGTTTCACCGGCAATCGGGCGGCATGCGGCGAAATCTATGACACAAGCCGGGGGCGCTGGGGAGCGGGTTGTGGGCGTCCCGCGCCTTAAACGACGGCGAGCACCAGCGCCCAGCCGAGCACGACGAGGTTGACGGTCAGCGTGACCGCCATGCCCGGCGCCCGCACATAGGGGTGGATCAGGTAGCCCGCCCAGAACAGCAGGCGGCCCAGCACGAACAGCGCGGTCGCCAGCCGGGCGAAGCCCAGGTCGGGCAGCGGCATCTGCGCCACCAGCGCCGCCAGGGCGGGCACGAAGATCAGCGTCTGCTCCACCGTGTTGGTCAGCACGCGCTGGCTGACCCGGTAGAGGCGCGACTCGGCGTCGTCGATGGGGTTCAGGGCGGCGGAACGGGCGCGGGCGACCAGCACCCCGCCCACCGTCAGGAACAGCACCAGCGCCGGCCACAGGGCGAGCCGCCCCCAGAAGGCCATTCGCGCGCCCGGATCGGCGATGCCGGGCGGCGGCGCGAACAGCGGGGCCAGCAGCCAGAGGGCCAGCAGGGCCGCCGCCGCCGCGGACAGGTTGACGACGGCCGCCAGACGCAGAAGACGGGTCTTGGGACGACGGGTCTCCGCGGCGGCCATGGCGTCTTACCCCAGGCCCTTCTGGCCCATGTCGAGGAACTTCTGGCGGCGCTGGGCGCGGACCGCCTCGCCGTCCAGCCCGTCGAGTTCGCCCAGCGACTCCTCGATGGCGTCGCCGAGCGCCTTGACCGTCTCCGCCGGGTCGCGGTGGGCGCCGCCGATCGGCTCGCTCACCACCCGGTCGATGACGCCGAGTTCCTTGAGGTCGTGGCTGATCAGGCGCAGCGCCACGGCGGCCTCGCCGGCCATGTCGGGGTTGCGCCACAGGATCGACGCGCAGCCCTCCGGCGAGATGACGGAGTAGATGGCGTGCTCCAGCATCAGCACCCGGTCGGCCGTCGCGATGGCGATGGCGCCGCCGGAGCCGCCCTCGCCGATCACCGCGGCCACCATGGGCACGGTCAGGCGCAGGCAGCGCTCGATGCTCTTGGCGATGGCCTCGGCTTGGCCGCGCTCCTCCGCCTGGACGCCGGGGAAGGCGCCGGCGGTGTCGACCAGCGAGACGACCGGCAGCTTGAAGCGGTCGGCGAGGTCCATCAGGCGCTGGGCCTTGCGGTAGCCCTCGGGCTTGGCCATGCCGAAGTTGTGGCGCACGCGCGTTTCGGTGTCGTGGCCTTTCTCCTGCCCGATCACCACGACCGAGCGGCCGCGGAAGCGGCCCAACCCGCCGATGACCGCGCGGTCCTCGGCGAAGCCGCGGTCGCCGGCCAGCGGCGTGAAGTCGTCGATCAGCCCCTTCACATAGTCCAGACAGTGCGGACGGTTGGGGTGGCGGGCCACCTGCACCTTCTGCGCCGGGGTGAGCTTCGCGTAGGTCTGCCGGAGGAGCTTGTCGACCTTGGTCTGCAGCTTCGTCACTTCGTCGGCGATGTTGATGTCGCCGGCGTTGGTCAGGTGGCGCAGTTCCTCGATCTTGCCTTCAAGCTCGGCGATCGGCTTTTCGAATTCCAGGAAGGTTTGCATGCCGGAAGGATCACGGACCGAATAGGATAGGACGCGGACGTCGCGGACCGGCCTTGGTACCACGGTGCGCGGCGGCGATGCCACAGCTTATCGCGCGAATCGCCGGCCAAAACTGACCAGAAGCACGCCCAGGACGATCACCGCCGCCCCGCCCCACACCCAGGGGGAATAGCGCTCCCCGAACAGCAGCGTCCCGGTGCCCAGCCCGACCGAGGTCGCCACATAGCCGATCTGGCTGAGATAGACCGGCCCGGCGACGACCTGGAGGCGGAAATACAGCACGTAGGTCAGCGCCGTCACCGCGATCTGGAGCAGGGCCAGTCCGGGCGCGAGACCCAGCGCCGGCAGCTCCGTCACCGCCCCGGTGCCGAGCAGGGCGAGCGCCACCCAGGCCGCCCCGCCCAGCATGGTGCCCGCGGCCAGCGCCACCGGCTGGCCCCCCGGCGGCCAGGCCACGGTGCGGTAGACGTTGCCCGCCGCGACCGCGGCCGGCATGACGAAGGCCAGCGCCATCCAGCCCGCCAGATCGGGCGAAGGCAGGCTGCCGCGCGGCCCGACGATCATCAGCGCGCCGACGAATCCGAGCAGGATGCCCGCCACCCGCCCGCGGTCGGGCGTTTCGATCCGCACCGCCACGGCCATCAGCAGCGTCAGGATCGGCGGCAGCGTGTAGACCACCGCCGACAGCCCGGCCCCCAGCCAGGGCATGACGAAGAACAGCACCACGTTGGGCAGCGCCATGGACAGCAGCCCCGACACCGCGAAGTAGCGCAGGTACCGCCCGGTCAGGGGCATCGATTGCCGTTTGAAACGCGCCAGCCCGGCCAGGATCACCCCGGCGCCCAGCATCATCGAGAAGGCCCAGGGCAGCGGCGGCACGCCGGCCGCCTGCGCGATCTTGGTGACCGGAAAGATCACCCCGATCAAGCCGCCGACCAGAAGCAGAAGCGCGAGCGACTCGGCCCCGCGCGAGGCCGGCGGAACGATGGAGGGGGTGGACACGGGAACGGAACCTCTGGCTCGGGACGCGGACGGGCCAGCGAACATGGCGAAGCCGGCGCCCTTTGCCAAGCCGGTCGGGCAGGTTGGGAAAACGCGTGCGTGTTGCTCCCACCCCGGCCCTCCCCCGCTTCGCAGGGCAGGGAGATGATCGCGAAGCGGCGGCAGTCCCCTCCCCTGCGCAGCGGGGGAGGGTTAGGGTGGGGGCCTCACGCCCCCTGCGCGACGATGCGGTCGTAGGCCGGCAGGGTCAGGAAATCCACGAAGTCGTCGCGCTCCACGAGGTCGCGGAGCATCACCGCGGCGTCCTCGTACAGGCCATGGTCGAAGGCGCGGTCGCCGACGCGGGCCTTCCAGGCGGCCAACTCCTCGGCGATGGTCTCGTCCACCAGTTCCATGGTCACCGGGCGCCCATCGTCGAGGCTGGCGCCGTGATGGACCCACTGCCAGAGCTGGGTGCGGCTGATCTCCGCGGTGGCGGCGTCCTCCATCAGGTTGAACAGCGGCACGCAGCCGACGCCGCGCAGCCAGGCCTCCAGATAGCCGATGGCGACGGCCACGTTGTTGCGCAGGCCGCGCTCCGTCTTCGGCCCGTCCGGGACGGCCAGCAGGTCGGCGGCGGTCACGCTGACGTCGGTGCGCTTGCGGTCGATCTGGTTGGGCTTGCCCATGTAGGCGTCGAACACCTCCCGCGCGACGGGGACGAGTCCGGGGTGGGCCACCCAGGTGCCGTCATGGCCGTTGGACACCTCCCGTTCCTTGTCGGCGCGGACCTTAGAGAAGGCGACCTCGTTGGCCGCGGGATCGTCCTTCACCGGGATGTAGGCGGCCATGCCGCCGATCGCCGGGGCGCCGCGGCGGTGGCAGGTTTTCACCGCCAGCAGGCTGTAGGACTGCAGGAAGGGCGTGGCCATCGTCACCTCCGCCCGGTCGGGCAGGACGGCGGCGGGGTCGTTGCGGAAGGTCTTGATGAAGCTGAAGATGTAGTCCCAGCGCCCGCAGTTCAGCCCGGCGGAATGGTCGCGCAGCTCATAGAGGATCTCGTCCATCTCGAAGGCGGCCAGGATGGTCTCCACCAGCACGGTCGCCTTGATCGAGCCGTGCGGGATCCTGAGATAATCCTCGGCGACCGAGAACACCTCGTTCCACAGCCGCGCCTCGAAATGGCTCTCCAGCTTCGGCAGGTAGAAATAGGGGCCGGAGCCGCGGGCCAGCAGCTCCGTCGCGTTGTGGAAGGCGTAGAGGGCGAAGTCGAACAGCGCGCCGGACACCGGCTCGCCGTCGAGGGTGACGTGCTTCTCCGCCAGATGCCAGCCGCGCGGGCGGACCTTGAGGACGGCGGTCTTGTCGTTCAGCCGGTACTTCTTCCCCGACGCGGGATCGTCGAAGGCGATGGTCCGGCGCACGGCGTCGCGCAGGTTGACCTGCCCGTCGATCAGGTTGGCCCAGGACGGGCAGCTCGAATCCTCGAAGTCCGCCATGAAGACCTTCGCGCCGGAATTCAGCGCGTTGATGATCATCTTGCGCTCCACCGGCCCGGTGATCTCCACCCGGCGGTCGAGCAGGTCGTGCGGCAGCGGCGCGATGGTCCAGTCGGCCTCGCGGATGGCCCGGGTCTCCGGCAGGAAATCCGGCTTGTGGCCCTTCTCGATCAGCGCCAGCCGCTTCCTCCGCACGTCGAGCAGGCGCAACCGCTCCGACCCGAACCGTCCCTCCAGCTCCGCCAGGAAGGCCAGCGCCTCCGGCGTCAGGATCGTCTCGACGCCCGGCGTGATCGGACCCAGGATCTCAAGCCCGGAGATGGTCATGGCCATGCGGTTCCCCCTGTTCGTCGCGAGGGCGGCCCGGCGCGCCCGCGCCTACCAACCCCATTGGATCAAGGGCTATACCACAGCGGGAGGAGCCGCCATAGCCGGATTGGTATCTTTTGAAAGAGACACCCCTTCTGCGCGCAACGCTATTGCGTACGAATGGTTTTTCGTCGGGCCAGAGGGTGATGCTCGTGCACGACCTGTTTCAGCCGCTCCGACACCACGTGGGTGTAGATCTGCGTGGTGGCGATGTCGGCGTGGCCCAGCATCTTCTGGACCGAGCGCAGGTCCGCCCCGCGGTCCAGCAGGTGCGTGGCGAAGGCGTGGCGCAGGACGTGGGGGCTGACCTTCTCCGGGTCGATGTTCGATTCGATGGCCAGCTCCTTCAGGAGCTGGGCGAATCGCTGGCGCGTCAGGTGCCCGTTGGTGGAGCTGCGCGACGGGAAGAGGAAGGCGACCGGCCCGTTCTCCCGCCCGGCCAGGATGAAGTGGCTCCGCCAGGGCAGATAGGCGCCGAGCGCGGCGGAGGCCGGTTCGGACAGCGGCACCATGCGCTCCTTCCCGCCCTTGCCGCGCACGATCAGCCCGCGCCCGTCGCGCAGGATGGCCGCCATCGGCAGGCCGACCAGCTCCGACACGCGCAGGCCGGTGGCGTAGAGCACCTCCAGCAGCGCGACCAGCCGCAGCCCCTCCGGCCCGCCGCGGGTCTGGGCGGAATCGATCATGCGGGTGACCTCCTCCACCGTCAGGATCTTGGGCAGCGGGCGGCCCTGCTTGGGGCTGTCGAGCGCCGAGGCCGGGTCGTCCTCCCGCCGGCCTTCCGAGACCAGGAAGCGGTAGAACTGGCGCATCGCCGACAGGCGGCGGGCCAGCGTGCGCGGCGCCGGCTTCTGCCCGCCCTCCACATACTGGAAGGCGAGGTAGGCGCGCAGATCCTCCGTCCCCGCCTTCTCCAGCGGCTGGCCGCGCTGGGCCAGCCAGAGGGCGAGGTCGGCGAGGTCGCGCTCATAGGCCATGCGGGTGTTGAGCGCGGCGCCGCGCTCCGCCGTCAGCATGTCCAGGAAGGCATCGACGTGGGGCGAGGCCGCGATCGGGCGCGGCTTGCAGGGGCGCCCGCGCCGCTTCGGCTGGGCTTTCGGCGGGGTCGTTTTGGGCATGGGACTCATCCGGCCAGGGCCGCGGCGGCTTCACGGGCGATGGCGCGGGCATCGCTGTCCAGACCCACGGCGCGCAAGCCCGCCACCACCCGCGCCACCACCGCGGGCGGGGTGCCCGCCGGTCCGGCGTTGCCGAGCAGCAGCAGGGCGGCCAGCGCCGTCTCGCCGACGCGCCGGTCGGCGGAGGCCTCGGACAGCCGCTGCCACAGGGCGGGATCGGCGGTGGGCGGGCGGGTGTCGGCCGGCGCGGAGGCTGTCTCTTCGGGGTCGCTGGTCCGGCGCCACGCCTCCTCCGGAATGGCGAGGCCCAGCGCCTGGAGCAGAGCCAGTTGCCCGGCGACGCGGGCACGGGCTTCCGGATCGGCGCCGCGCAGCGATTCGTCCAGCCAGCCGGCGAGGCCCAGCGCCCCGCCGCCCGGCGGCGGACCCAGAGCGATGACGGCGAGCGGCCACAGCCGCGCCACCTCCGCCGTGGGACGGCTGCGCAGGGCGAGGTCGTACCAGCGCTTGCCCTTGTCGGCCCGGCCCAGCGCGAAGCAGAGCCGCGCCGCGGCGGGGGCGAGGGCGGCGGCGTCCGGGGTCGGCGACAGGGTGTCGAGCATGTCGGCCACCACCGCCCCCACCGGCCCAGCCAGCATCGGCGGGTCGAGAAGCTCCAGCGCCAGCCCGGCCAGCTCCACCCGCCGCCCGCCGCCCATGGCGGCGAGCATGGCCTGCTGCACCAGGGCGCGGGTGCGCGCCGTGCGGTCGCGGGCCGCGGCGTCCTTCAGCCGCAGCAGTTCGTCGCCCTTGGCCGGCGCGGCGCGGTACGCCTCCGCCAGCCGCCGGGAATCGAGGAACAGGGCGGCGGCGGCGCGCTCCGCAGCGGTCACGCGGGTCGCCGGGTCGGTGCCGTTGTTGGACGCCACCGCGGCCAGCCGCGCCGGGTCGGCCAGGGACAGCACGTCCGGCGGCAGCCCGGCCTGGAGCGCCCGCAGGGCGGCCAGGGTCAGCGGGCTGGGGTCCTTCAGGCTGCGCGGCCGGACCGCCGGACCGCCGGCCATCGCCTCGGCCACCCGCAGGAAATCGGGATCGCCGCCCGGCTGCTCGCGCAGCATCCCGAAGGCGAGATCGTCCCCCGCCGGGGCGGCTCCGGCCTCCTCCAGCGGCGCCCCTGTGCCGATCCGCCCGGCGCGCAGGCGGCAGAACAACTCCACCCGCTGCCAGTAGGGGCCGGAGAAGGGCTTGGCGCGCTCCGTCGCGGCGGCGCAGTCCAGCGGGCCGGCGAGCAGTTCGGCGTCGGTCAGGGCGCGGGCGGCGACCTCGTCGGCGGTCATCGCCTCGGGCAGCAGAGCGGCGAGGTCGGCGGCCCCGCGCGGGTCGCCCATGGCCGCCAGCTTCTCCACCCGCAGCGCGCCGAAGCGGCGCGCGGGCTCGGGCTCGCCCGGAGCGGCGGCGGGCGAGCCGCGGCTGAGCAGCAGGCGGCGCTGCAGCTCCTTCACGGCGGGCGACGGGGTGAGGGTGGGCAGCTCCGGCAGCAGGGCCAGCACCTCGGCGCGCGGGATGCCGCGCCAGGGGTCGCTTCCCAGCCCGGCGGCCCCCGCCAGCGGACCGGCGCCGTCGGGGTCCAGCGGCCCCAGCGTCTCCACCGCGATGGCCGAGGGCGGCGCCACGGTGGGCACCACGTCGAAGGACGGCGCGTGGAGAGGCGGAGTCAGGGACAGCGGGGCGGCGGACGGCCCCGGCGCGGCCAGCGGATCGTCCAGCACACGCCCGGCCCCTGGCTGGACGGCGGGATCGGACTCGGGCGCGGCCGGCCTTTCCGGCGGCGGAAACAGGCGGATCGGCGGCCCGGAGGGCACGGCCTGGGCCAGCGCGGGCATTGCCGCACCCGTCAGGGCGCCGGTCAAAACCAAGCCGAGGGAGGCTAGGGCAAACATGGAAACGGCGCCGGCGCCGGCCCTTCCGCCCCGTGGCGGAGCGGCGAACCGGCGGCGGCGCCCAGCGGCGTCCCCGGCGGCGTCCCCGGCGTCAGCGGGGGAACCGCTCATCCGGGATGACCTTTTCCACCGTCTTGGACGGCGCCGGCATGTCCCAGGAGGCAAGGAAGGCCATGCCACCCCCGATGACGAAGAGGAACAGGACGAAAAGAACGGAGATGACGCGGCTCATGGCGATCGGAGTCGTGTTTTTGTGGAAGGAACGGCGGCGCTGTATCACGGTCTGCGTCCGTGCGGCTTGGGACAAGGGTGCGCTTTCATGCTAATCATCGCACACCGTCCGCACCGCCGGCCCGATGGCCGATGAACGCAGGACGTACCACTTTAGCCACGGGGGCGCCGCCGCGCAACATGCGGAGTCCCCTGCGACCGAATCGAACACCGGCCCCCGGCATCGCGACAGGCCGGAACCACTTCAGGAAAGTCGACAGCACCATGACCGCCCGCCCATCACCGCAGGGACAGCCGCCGGACCCGTCGAAGACCCTTCCGAGGACGGTGGTGCTGGTCGGCCTGATGGGCGCGGGGAAGAGCGCGATCGGGCGGCGGCTGGCGGCGCGGCTGCACCTGCCTTTCACCGACGCCGACACGGAGATCGAGACGGCGGCGGGCTGCTCCATCGCGGAAATCTTCGCCCGCGACGGCGAGGCGGTGTTCCGCTCGGTGGAGCGGCGGATCATCACCCGGCTGCTGACCGAACAGCCGGTGCACATCCTGGCCACCGGCGGCGGCGCCTTCATGGACCCGGAGACGCGGGCGGCCATCCGCGCCCACGGGGTGTCGATCTGGCTGCGCGCCGAGCTGGACGTGCTGCTCGCCCGCACGGCGCGGCGCACCCACCGCCCGCTGCTCAACGCCGGCGACCCGAAGGAGATTCTCAGCCGGCTGATGACCGCCCGCTACCCGGTCTATGCCGAGGCCGAGCTGACGGTGATCAGCGACGAGCGCCCGCCGGAGGCGACCGTGGAACAGGTGATCGAGGCGCTGGAGGCGCATTTCGGCATCACCCTGCCCCACTCGCACCACCATCATCACCGCCACCCGGCGCACCACCACCATGACAAGCCCTGATCCCGCCATGACCTCTCCGGACACCCCCGCCTCAGACATGCCCACGGCCACCGTGACCGACACCGTCCGCCTCGACCTCGGCCCGCGCAGCTACGACATCCTGGTCGGCGACCGGGTGCTCGACGGCGCCGGGCCGCGCATCGCCGCGATCACCAGGGGCAAGGCGCCCATCGTCGTCACCGACGAGAACGTCGCCCCGCGGCACCTGCCGACCCTGGAGCGCACGCTGCGCGCCGCCGGCATCGAGCCCACCCAGGCCATCGTCCTGCCGGCGGGCGAGAAGACCAAGGACATCGCCCATTTCGAGCGGCTGATGGACGCCATCCTGGCGCGCGGGATCGAGCGGTCGGCGGTCCTGCTGGCGCTGGGCGGCGGGGTGATCGGCGACATCACCGGCTTCGCCGCCGCCTCGGCGCTGCGCGGCATCGACTTCATCCAGGTGCCGACCACGCTGCTGAGCCAGGTGGACAGCTCGGTCGGCGGCAAGACCGGCATCAACAGCCCGCACGGCAAGAACCTGATCGGCGCCTTCCACCAGCCGCGTCTGGTCATCGCCGACACCGCCACGCTGGACACCCTGCCGCGGCGCGAGGTGCTGGCCGGCTACGCCGAGGTGGTGAAGTACGGGCTGATCCGCCTGCCCGGCTTCTTCGCCTGGCTGGAGGAGAACGGCGAGCGGGTGGTCGCCGGCGACAGCGACGCCCGACGCCACGCCGTCACGGAGAGCTGCCGGGCCAAGGCCGCCATCGTCGGCGTGGACGAGCGGGAGAGCGGCGACCGCGCCCTGCTGAACCTGGGCCACACCTTCGGCCACGCGCTGGAGGCGGCGACCGGCTTCGGCTCCCGCCTGCTGCACGGCGAGGCGGTGTCGATCGGCATGGTCCTGGCCTTCGACCTGTCGGTGCGGCTGGGGCTGTGCCCGGAGGCGGACGCCGAGAAGGCGCGCGCCCATCTGGCCCGCGTCGGCCTGCCGGTCCGCCCCACCGACGTGCCCAGCGTGGACTGGGACATCGACGGGCTGATCCTGTCCATGGCCAAGGACAAGAAGGTCAAGGACGGGCGCATCACCTTCGTGCTGGTGCGCGCGTTGGGCGACGCCTTCACCCAGCGCGACGTCGATCCGGCGGTGGTCCGGTCGCTACTGGAGGATGCCGTCGCCCGCTGATGCGGTGCACCATAATCCCTTGACCGTTGGGGTGGCAAACTGTCAGAGTTCACGACAGTTCCGATTCGCGTCCAAGATGCGTCGGAGCGCCGCCCCAGAAAGGGAGAATGGACGTGCCGAACCGCAAGCTCATCCCCGACGTCATCAAGGACCAGCAGCTCGCCTGCCTGCCCCCGGAGGCCAGCGTCCGGGACGCGGCCGTTCTGATGGCGGAGCGCCGCATCGCCGCCCTCCTGGTCACCCAGGACCGGCCGACGGGGGGCCGGTCGCTGAAAGGCATCTTCACCGAGCGCGACCTCGCGGCCCGCGTCGTCGCGGCGGGCCGCGACCCGGCGGCCACCCGGCTCTCCGAGGTGATGACCGCCTCCCCCGACACGCTCGCGCCGGATGCCCACGCCTACGAGGCGCTGGACCTGATGGAACGCCACCACTACCGCCACCTGCCGGTCACCGCGGACGGCGAATCGGATGGGCTGGTGATGGGCATCGTCTCCATCCGCGACCTGTTCGCCGTGGTCCGCGCCCATCTGGAGGACGAGATCCGCGACCGCGAGGCCTTCATCTTCGGGTCGAACTACTCCGCCAGCGTCCCCCCGTAACCATGGGGCGCGTAATGCTGCAATGCGGCGAAGCCGGCTTGACCTGAACGCTGGCCCCACCGATATTCCCGGGTACGCCCCAACAACACGGCCATCCGAATTAGGCCGAACGTCAGAGAGTCCCATGCCGCTGTCCGAACCCGCCGCACGCGAACCGATCCACACCCGGGAAGTCACCTGCCGGGGCTATCGGCGGACCGATGGGATGTGGGACGTCGAAGGCCATCTGACCGATGTGAAGAGCTACGCCTTCCACACCGAGCAGCGCGGTCAGATCCTTCCCGGCGACCCGGTGCACGGCATGTGGATTCGCCTGACGGTGGACAACGATCTGACCGTTCACGCGGTCGAGGCGGTGACGGAGAAGAGCCCCTACCGCACCTGCGGCTCCGTCACCCCCAACTTCCAGCGGCTGGTTGGGCTGAAGATCGGGCCGGGCTGGACCCGCGCGGTGAAGGAGCGGCTGGGCGGCATCCAGGGCTGCACGCATCTGGTGGAACTTCTCGGGCCGGTCGCCACCACCGCCTTCCAGACCATCTACCCCATCCTGGCGCGCGAGCAGGCCGAGAAGGCCCGGGCGTCCGGCGGCGGCGAGGCGGCGGGCAGCAAGGAGGACATGCTGCGCACCAAGCGTCCGGTGCTGCTCAACACCTGCCACATCTTCGACAGCAACGGCGAGGTCGTGCGGAAGAACTGGCCCGACCACTACACTGGCGACCGCCCCCGCGACGCCGCGGACTGAGACGGCAGCCGACCCGACATCCGGGAACGATCACCGGGGACAAACGATCCCCGGGGATAAACAATCATCGGGGACGACGGCAAAGGGCGCGCCCGATGGACGCGCCCCTGTTTTCTTTTCCCGAACCGGGATGGTCAGGCCGTCACGCGTCCAGCGCGGAGCGCAAATTCTCGCTGGGCCCGATCGGCTTCGCCGCCGGCGGCAGGGCGGACGCCGCGGTTCCGGCTCCGCTCTCCGAATGATCCAGCTCGTCCAGCGGCGGCAGGTCGAACGGCGTGCCGACGAAGGGATCGCCGCCGCCATGCCCGGCCTTGACGTGCCCGTCCTCGGTGCAGGCCCGGCGGAAATAGGCCGCGATGAAGACGCGGACCGCCGAGGTCAGGGTGACCTCCGCGTTGTCTCCACCCGGGCCGCGCCGCCGGATCTGCTCGTCCAGCCGGTCCTTGATCAGCGTGCAGAGGCCGTTGACCGTCAGGCCCTCGCGGCGGGCGATGTCCTCCAGGGCGTCCCACATGGTCGGCTCCAGACGCATGCTCGTGCGGCGCCCGGCAATCATGATGTTCATGCTCTTCAGCGGTTCCACACACGCGGTGGGATTTACCGTTAACCGCTTCTTCGGCCCGCGCTTCGCCATACGCCGCCCTCTCCACGAACCCGCCGGACGACGCGCGAAAAGTGCATCGCCCACGGCGCATTGATTGGTTGCATGCGCTGCACTCTACTAAATACAGCGAGAATTGCAACCGCGGCCGCACTCCAATTATGTTTGAAGACGGAAAAGAACCTCTAGTAGTTGCATGCGTATGTATGCATTTTCCGGTGGCGCTTTTCCCTTGCTGCACGGGCGGCGGCCGGGCGTTCTTGTGGGCGTTGCTGTCAGCGAGCCTCTTCGGGGGTCAGCGTGGTCAGGCCGAGGGCGTGAACACGCTCCGCCATTTCTTGGGCCAACAGACCATAGACCAGCCGCTGGCGCTCCACGCGCGACTTTCCGGCGAAGGCGGCGGAGACGATGGTGACGTGGAAATGCGTCTCGCCCTCCGGGTGGGCGCCGCCATGGCCGGCGTGCCGGCCGGAGTCGTCCTGGATGTCGAGCCGCTCGGGGGCCAGCGCGTCGGTCAGCTTCCGGCGCATGCGGGTGGCGTATTCCATGAGGGTCCTCATTTCGTTTGGGCGGAGTCGGGTTTGGGATTGAGGTGACGGCGCGGCACCGCTCCCGTCAAGCCGCCAATGCCGCAGACCGGCCATTTTCCGCAGTTCGGCACCGCCCCCTTGCGTGCGCTTGCCAGAAAGGGTGCCTCTTCCCATACTTCGCACATGAGCAAGCCACGCACCCGCTACGACTTCAGCCGCTACGACCAGCCGCGCACCGCCGTGCGCGCCTGCGATCATCCGGGCTGTGCCGGCGAGGGCGCGTACCGGGCGCCGAAGAGCCGCCGGCAGCTCAACGACTATTACTGGTTCTGCCTGGACCATGTGCGCGAATACAACCGTGCCTGGGACTATTACGCCGGCATGAAGCCCGAGCAGATCGAGGCCGAGGTCCGCCGCGACACCACCTGGCAGCGGCCGAGCTGGCCGCTTGGCTTCTGGGGGGTGCAGGAGAAGTTCCTGCGCGACCGCGCGATGCACGGCTTCAGCTTCGAGTTCGGGCGCGAGGCCGGCAAGGACCAGTCCGAGGAAAGCAAGCAGCGCCGGCAGGCGGCCCGCAACGCGGAGGAGGAGGCGCTGGTCATCCTCGACCTCGCCCCGCCGGTGGATTTCCCGCGCATCAAGGCGCGCTACCGCGAGCTGGTGAAAATCCACCATCCCGACGCCAACGGCGGGGACAAGGCGGCCGAAGAAAAGTTGAAAGAGATCAATCAGGCCTACAACACGCTGAAAGCCTGCTATGGTGCGTAACCCCGACGGTTGGCCGGACCAGATTGGCCGGGCGGCCCCGACAACAGACACGTTGGAACGATAAGAACCTCCCATGCCTTCTCAAGGAGCCACCCAGGCCAGCTCGGCCCTGTTCGATCACGTTCCCGACATCACCCTGTCGGTGCGTCAAGCGTTCGGCATCGACAGCGACATGCAGGTGCCGGCCTTCAGCCAGCGCACGGAGCATGTGCCGGACATCGACGAAGCCTACCGCTTCGACCGCGACACGACGCTCGCGATCCTGGCGGGCTTCGCCTACAACCGTCGCGTCATGGTCCAGGGCTATCACGGGACCGGCAAGTCCACCCACATCGAACAGGTGGCCGCGCGCCTGAACTGGCCCTGCATCCGCATCAACCTGGACAGCCACATCAGCCGCATCGACCTGATGGGCAAGGACGCCATCGTCCTGCGCGACGGCGTCCAGGTGACGGAATACCGTGAAGGCATCCTGCCCTGGGCGCTGCAGCACGCCTGCGCGCTGGTCTTCGACGAGTATGACGCCGGCCGTCCCGACGTGATGTTCGTGATCCAGCGCGTGCTGGAGGTGGAAGGCAAGCTGACCCTGCTCGACCAGAACCGCGTCATCCGCCCGCACCCGGCCTTCCGCCTGTTCGCCACGGCGAACACCGTCGGCCTGGGCGACACCACCGGCCTCTACCACGGCACGCAGCAGATCAACCAGGGCCAGATGGACCGCTGGAACATCGTGGCGACGCTGAACTACCTGCCGGTGGACGCCGAGGTGAAGATCGTCGCCTCCAAGGTGCCGGAATACGACAGCGAAGCCGGCCGCAAGACCGTGGCGTCGATGGTGCGTCTGGCCGACCTGACCCGCGCCGGCTTCATCAACGGCGACATCTCCACCGTGATGAGCCCGCGCACGGTCATCACCTGGGCGCAGAACGCCAACATCTTCAACGACATCGCCTTCGCGTTCCGGATCACCTTCCTGAACAAGTGCGACGAGGTGGAGCGGCCGACCGTCGCCGAATACTACCAGCGCTGCTTCGGCACCGAGCTGCCGGAGACGGGGGTGCAGGCGAACCTGGTGTGACGGGGCGTGAACATCCTGCCCAATTCCGAAGCACTAAGACTTCACGGATTACGCGGATTTGAACACGGATTTCATGGATGAGGGTCGTTCTGGACCAAAGAATTGAGGCCTTGACCGAGCGTGTCATTGGAGCCGGTTTCGAGGTCTTCAACACGCTTGGACAGGGTTTTGTCGAATCGGTCTATCAGAACGCCCTCGTTCATGAACTTCGCAGCCGCAACCTGGACGTCGGGTTGGAGGTGCCTTTCGGCATCTCCTACAAGGGCAGCAGCGTCGGGACCTATTTTGCGGACATCGTGGTCGAAGATCAGGTGATCGTCGAACTGAAGGTCGCCGAGGCCATCGGCCAGCCGCACATCAAGCAGGTGGTGAATTACCTGAGGGCCAGCCGGATGCCGGTCGGGCTTCTGCTGAATTTCGGCACGCCGAGGCTGACGGTCCGGCGCGTCCTCCCATAAGGAAAAATCCGTGTAATCCGTGCCTAAATCCGTGAAATCCGTGAAGTTTACGCACTTCCCCAACTCTATCGACAGCCCGCCATGACCGATCGTGAAAACCCCGTCGAGGCCTTCAAGCGCTCCACCGCCGCCGCGGTGCGGGCCCTCTCCCGCCGGGCCGACGTGCAGGTGGGCTTCTCCACCGAGCCGCCCGGCGTCGCCGGCCTGCGCGTGCGCATCCCCACCCCGGCGCGCGACCTGAACCCGCACGACGTCGCGACGTTGCGCGGCGCCGCGGACGCCGTGTCGCTGCGGCTGCGCTTCCACGACAACGCCATCCATCTCCAGCGCATGCCGCTGGGCGACAGCGCCCGCGCCGCCTACGACGCGCTGGAGCAGGCCCGGTGCGAGGCGCTGGGCGCCAGCCACATGCCCGGCGTCGCCGCCAACCTGGAGGCGGCGCTGGACGAGCGCTACCACAAGCAGGGCTTCGACCGGCTGGAGGAGCGCGAGCAGGTTCCCCTGCCCGAGGTGCTGCGCCTGATCGCCCGCGAGGCGATGACCGGCGCCGCCCCGCCCCCCGCCGCCGAGCACGCGGTCAGCCTGTGGCGCGGCTGGATCGAGGAGCGGCTGGGCAAGGACCTGCACGGGCTGGCCGGCCACATGGCCGACCAGGACGCCTACGCCCGCGCCGTGCGCAAGCTGCTGACCGAGCTGGACATGGAGGTCGGCAACGACCCCGACGAGCCGCAGGAGCCGGAGGAGGACGAACGCGACTCCGGCGAGAACGAGAACGAGCCGAACAAGGGCCAGACCCAGGGTGAGGACGACACCCAGAGCCAGGCCGAGTCGATGACCTCGCAGGAGACGCAGGAGTCCGACCAGGGCGAGCAGGCCGAGGAGGGCACCGGCGAGGAGGGCGACACCGAGATGGGCCAGGGCGAAGGGGCGGAGGAGCCCGCCGGCCCCGGCCAGCCCTGGCGCCCGGAGGCGCGCGGCCGCAACGAGCCCGACCCCAACGCCTACAAGCCCTTCACCACCCGCTTCGACGAGGTTGTCGACGCCGCCGAGCTGTGCGACCCGGAGGAGCTGGCCCGGCTGCGCCACATGCTGGACCAGCAGCTCGTCCATCTCCAGGGGGTGATCTCCAAACTGGCCAACCGCCTGCAGCGCCGCCTTCTGGCCAAGCAGCAGCGGTCCTGGGAGTTCGACCTGGACGACGGCATCCTCGACGCCGCCCGTCTCGCCCGCATCGTCGTGAACCCGGTCCTTCCCCTCTCCTTCAAGAAGGAGAAGGAGATGGACTTCCGCGACACGGTGGTGTCGCTGCTGATCGACAACTCCGGCTCGATGCGCGGGCGCCCGATCTCCATCGCCGCCATGAGCGCCGACATCCTGGCCCGCACGCTGGAGCGCTGCGCGGTGAAGGTGGAGGTGCTGGGCTTCACCACCCGCGCCTGGAAGGGCGGGCAGGCGCGCGAGCACTGGATCTCCTCGGGCAAGCCGGCCAACCCCGGCCGCCTGAACGACCTGCGCCACATCATCTACAAGGACGCCGACCAGCCCTGGCGCCGCGCCCGCAAGAATCTCGGCCTGATGCTGCGCGAAGGCATCCTGAAGGAGAACATCGACGGCGAGGCGTTGATGTGGGCGCACAACCGTCTGATCGGGCGGCCCGAGCAGCGGCGCATCCTGATGGTGATCTCCGACGGCGCGCCGGTGGACGACTCGACCCTGTCGGTCAACGCCGGCAACTATCTGGAGCGGCACCTGCGGCAGGTGATCGAGTACATCGAGACCCGCTCGCCGGTGGAGCTGGTGGCCATCGGCATCGGCCACGACGTGACCCGCTACTACCGCCGCGCCGTCACCATCGTGGACGCCGAGCAGCTGGGCGGCACCATGATGAACAAGCTGGCCGAGCTGTTCGACGAGGACGACCGCCGGGGCCGCAGCGGCTGGCGCTGAGGCCGGAACTCGGAGCACAAACAAAAACGGCGCGGATCACCCCGCGCCGTTCTTCATTGATGCCGTCCGGTTCCTCCGGTCACTGCAGGCTGCGCTGCATCTCTTCGAAGTTGCGCGAGAAGCCGTTCAACGGGAAGTCGATGTCGCGCTTGCCGGCGCGCAGGAAGTTCACGCGGACCAGCACCGTGGAGCCGTTGCGGAACTGGTCGACCACGCGGCCCGACACGAAGTTCGGGAACATGCACATGTTGAGCGTGGCGATCTGCGTCTCGATGCGCGGCTGGCGGTCGACGCGGATGGCGCAGTTGTCGATCATGCCCTGGCTGGTCGTCAGGAACAGGTGATAGTCGTTGCCGGTCGGGATGACGCTCAGCGCCACAAAGCCGACCTCCTTGCCGTCGTCGAACAGCCGGTAGTTCATCAGCCGGCAGACCTTGGTGTCGGTCATCCGGTCGATCTCGCAGCGGCTGGTCCAGGCGCCCTCCGGGCCGTACTCGGCGGCGGATTTCGAGAAATCGACGGCGGAGGCCGGCATGGCGGCCAGCGCGGACAGCAGCGCCGCACCAAAAGCGAAGAGACCTGTCCAACGCATCCTGACGCTCCCCATCTGTCGTCCCGATCATCCGCCCGAACCCCGCCCGACGGCGGGTCACGCGAACGGATTATAGGCATACCCCAAAGTCGAACAAGCCTTTACACCTTTGGTTGGCGCCTTGGCCCCGGATGATCGTTCGGCTCCGCATCCTTTTTGAATATTGAGAATGCTTATCGTTCACGCTTGACACCCCGCCCCCCGAATGGTCAAGTCGGCGCATGAGAACGCTTCGCAATTGCGGGCGCGAACCGGCAAGAATTCGGGAGTCACTGAGGATGCACATCGGATCGCGCGGCGTGTTTGCCGCCACCTTCGCCGCCACGCTGCTGACCATGACGGGTCTCGCCAGCGCCGCCGAAGTGAACATCTACTCCGCGCGCCATTACGATGTGGACAAGGACCTCTACGACGCCTTCACCAAGAAGACCGGCATCAAGATCAACGTCATCGAGGGCAAGGAAGAGGAGCTGATCGAGCGGATGAAGACCGAAGGCGGCAACAGCCCCGCCGACGTGTTCATCACCGTCGACGCCGGCCGCCTGTGGCGCGCCCAGGAGGCCGGCCTGCTCCAGCCGACCCGCTCCAAGGTCATGGAGGAGGCCATCCCGGCCCACCTGCGCGAGCCGGAAGGCCACTGGTTCGGCATCTCCAAGCGCGCCCGCATTCTGGTCTACAACAAGGCCTCGGTGAAGCCGGACGAGATCAAGACCTACGAGGAGCTGGCCGACCCGAAGTGGAAGGACCGCGTCCTCGTCCGCTCCTCGACCAGCGTCTACAACCAGTCGCTCGTCGGTTCGCTGCTCGCCGCCCATGGCGAGAAGGCGACGGAGGAATGGGCCAAGGGCGTCGTCGCCAACATGGCCCGCAAGCCGCAGGGCGGCGACACCGACCAGATCAAGGGCGTGGCCGCCAACGAAGGCGACGTGGCCGTGACCAACACCTACTACTTCGCCCGCATCGCCTCCTCCACCAAGCCGGAGGACAAGGCCATCGCGGAGAAGCTGGGCGTGATCTTCCCCAACCAGGGTGACCGCGGCACCCATGTGAACGTCTCCGGCGCCGGCGTCATGAAGAACGCGCCGAACAAGGAGCAGGCCGTCCAGTTCCTGGAGTATCTGGTCAGCCCCGAGGCCCAGAGGATGTTCACGGAAAAGAACTACGAGTACCCGATCGTCGCCGGGGCCGAGACCGCGCCGGTGCTGGTCACCTGGGGCAAGTTCAAGGAAGACCCGCTGAACGCCGCCGTCTACGGCAAGAACAACGCCGAGGCTCTGAAGATCATGGATCGCGCCGGCTGGAAGTAAGCCACCGTCCGGCGTAGCGAAGGGGCGCGTCCCAGCGGTGGAGACGCGCCCTTTTTGTTTGTGGATTTAGAACTTGCCCTCTTCGTAGTCGCGGTAGGCCTGCATCACCTCCTCGCGGCTGTTCATGACGAAGGGGCCGCCCCAGGCCACCGGCTCGCCAAGCGGCCGGCCGGAGAGCAGCAGGAAGCGCGCCCCGGACGGGCCGGCGGTGATCTCCGCCCGGTCGCCCTCACCCAGCACCAGCACCCGCGGGCCGCCCAGCCGGACGGAGCTGCCGGGCGCCACCACCGATCCTTCGAAGACCACCAGCGCCGCCGCGTGACCGGCGGGCACCGGCTCGGAGAAGGCGGCACCCGCCGGCAGGGTGACGTCGAAGTAGCGGGCCTCCGTCGGGCCGCCGCGCACCGGGCCGGCGGTGCCGTTCCCGGTGGTGCCGGCGATCACCGTCACCGTGGTCCCGCCCTCGCGCGTCTCGACCGGGATGCGGTCGGCGGCGAACTCCTGGTAGGCGGGCTCCGACATCTTCAGCCGTCCCGGCAGGTTGATCCAGAGCTGGAAGCCCTTCATCAACCCTTCGGTCTGCTCCGGCATCTCGGAATGGATCACACCACGCCCGGCGGTCATCCACTGCACGCCGCCGGTCTCGATCACGCCCTCATGGCCGTGGTTGTCCCAATGGCGCATGCGGCCGGCCAGCATGTAGGTGACCGTCTCGAAGCCACGGTGCGGGTGGTCGGGGAAGCCGGCCAGATAGTCCTGCGGCGTGTCGGACCCGAAATAGTCCAGCATCAGGAAGGGGTCGAGCATGCGCAGGCGCGGGGTGCCGACCATGCGGGTCATGCGCACGCCGGCCCCGTCGGACGCCTCCATGCCTTCGACGGCGGTCAGGACGGGACGAACGGTTTCGGCGGTCATCGGACGCTCTCCTCAGGCAACATCGCTGAGAGAGAGGTATTCTTTCCAGGGCACCGGATAAAGCCCCACCGCCGCTCAACACTGTTGCGGCGGGGGCAACAGCGTCATTCGTCGGTCTGGCCGGGGCGGGAGCGGCTGATGGACAAGCTGAGCAGGATCACCGGCACGATGCCGACCGCCACGATGGCCAGCGCCCCGGTGGCGGCCTCGGTCAGCCGCTCGTCGGAGGCCAGCGTGTAGACGCGCACGGCCAGCGTGTCGAAATTGAAGGGCCGCACGATCATCGTCGCCGGCAGTTCCTTCATCACGTCGACGAAGACCAGCAGCCCGGCGGTCAGCAGGCTGCCCCACATGATCGGCGCGTGCACCCGGATCAGCGTCCGCCCCGCCGTGTGGCCGAGCACCCGCGAGGCGAAGTCCATCGTCGGGCGGATCTTGCCCAGGCTGGCCTCGATCGTGTTGAAGGACACCGCCAGGAAGCGGACCAGATAGGCGAACAGCACCGCCGCGATGGTGCCGCTCAGCAGCAGGCCGGTGGACACGCCGAAGGTCTGGCGCATGAAGGCGTCGACGGCGTTGTCGAGATGGGCGAAGGGGATCAGCACGCCGACCGCGATCACCGAGCCGGGAATGGCGTAGCCCATGGCGGCGACGCGCACCGCGCCCTTGAGCAGCGGCGTCGGGCGCAGCCGCTGCCCGTAGGCCAGGACCAGCGCCAGCGACACCGCCAGCACCGCGGCCAGCGCCGCCAGCGTGAAGCTGTTGCGGGCCAGCGTCAGGAACACCGGTCCGAAGGCCTGATCCCCGGCGGTGACCGCCATGCGGACCAGCAGCCCGGCGGGCAGCAGGAAGCCGAGCAGCAGCGGCAGGCCGCACGCCGTCATGGCGGCGGCGGCGCGCCAGCCCGTCAGCTCATGCTTGGGCAGGCGGCGGTAGCGGGTGGTGGTGTGGTGGTAGCGGGCCTGCCGGCGCGACCAGCGCTCCATCAGCACCAGAACCAGGACGAACATCATCAGCACGGCGGCCAACTGCGCCGCCGCCACCGGCTGTCCCATGGCGAACCACGTCCGGTAGATGCCGGTGACGAAGGTGTTCACCGCGAAATACTGCACCGTGCCGAAATCGGCCAGAACCTCCATCAGCACCAGCGCCAGACCGGCGACGATGCTGGGGCGGGCCAGCGGCAGCGCCACCGTGAAGAAGCTGCGCCACGGCCCGCGGCCGAGCGTGCGGCTGACCTCCAGCACGCAGACGGACTGCTCCAGGAAGGCGGCGCGCGACAGCAGATAGACGTACGGGTACAGCACCAGCGTCATCATCAGCGCGGCGCCTTCGAGCGTCCGGATGTCGGGAAACCAGTAATCCCGGCGCGACCAGTGGAAGACCTCGCGCAGCGCGGTCTGCACCGGGCCGACGAACTGGAGCAGGTCGGTGTAGACGTAGGCCATGACGTAGGCCGGCACCGCCATTGGCAGCAGCAGCGCCCATTCCAGAACCCGGCTGCCGGGGAAGCGGCACATGGTGACCAGCCAGGCGGTGCCCACCCCGATCACCAGCGTGCCCATCCCCACCCCGAAGACGAGGCGCACGGTGTTCAGCAGATACTCCGCCAGCACCGTGTCGACCAGATGCTGCCACACCCCGTCCGTCGGCACGAAGACGCGGCTGATCACCGCCAGCACCGGCAGGGCCACCAGCGCCGCGATCACCAGCGTCGCCAGCGTCCAGCCGCTGAAACCGATGCGATGCCACAGGGAGGAACAGGAGCCGGCGGCCTGAACCGGGCCGCCCGGGGCCGGGCCGGGGGTGTGGAGGGTGTCCGTCGTCAAGGCCGGTTGCGCCCATAGGGATGTGTCGAACGGGAGCCCTATGGTCTCACACTGTGCGAATAACTCGCAATGACAACATGCCGCACCCCTGCCCCCTGACGGAATGACAGGGATGCGGCCGCCGTCCCGGCTACTTGGTGCCGAACATGCGGTCGCCGGCGTCGCCCAGGCCCGGGACGATGTAGGCGTTCTCGTCCAGATGGCTGTCGAGCGAGGCGGTGAAGACCTTCACCCGCGGGTGGGCGGCGGCGAAGACGCGCATGCCTTCGGGGGCTGCGACCAGCGCCATGAAGCGGATGTTCTCGTCGTCGACGCCGTGGCGGTTCAGCACGTCGCAGGCGTGGACGGCGGAATTGCCGGTCGCCAGCATCGGGTCCACCACGATGAACAGGCGGCCTTCGGCCTCCGGCAGCTTCACCAAATACTCGTGCGGCATCTTGGTGTCGTGGTCGCGGTAGAGGCCGATGTGCCCCTCGCGCGCCGACGGCACCAGCTCGTGCAGGCCCTGGGCCATGCCGAGGCCGGCGCGCAGCACCGGCACGATGGCCAGCTTCTTGCCGGCGATCACCGGCGCGTCTATGGGCTGGAGCGGCGTGTCGATCCGCTCGGTCGTCAGGGGCAGGTCGCGGGTGATTTCATAGCCCATCAGCAGCGAGATTTCGCGCAGCAGGGTGCGGAAGCCGCCGGTGGAGCGTTCCTTGGCCCGCATCAGCGTCAGCTTGTGCTGGATCAGCGGGTGGTCGAGGATGAACAGATTGGGGAATTCGGTGTTGGTGCGCATGGATCTCGTGCCGCGGCCTGTCTAGGCCCCGATCCTAACCCGGCGGACCCGCTTCGGCCAAGCCGCCCTTAAGCGATCCCGCCGGATGCGCCGGTCGGAAGACGCAGGTCAGCGGCGGTTGGGATGGGCCGAGCGCTCCGCCGCACCCTCCGGCTGGTCGAATCCGTAGCGGACCACGCGGTTGCGGCCGCTGTTCTTCGCCTGATAGAGGGCGCGGTCGGCGCAGACCACCATCTCCTCCACCGGCAGATCCTCCCCGGCCTCGACCAGCCCGAAGGAGGCGGTGACCGCGATCCGCCGCCCGTCGGGCAGCGTCACCGGGGTCCGCGCCAGTTCGCCGCGCAGCCGCTCGATGACCCGGAAGCCTTCGGCGAGGCCGGTTTCCTTCAGGCAGATCAGGAACTCCTCGCCGCCCATGCGGAAGGCCTCGTCGAAGCTGCGGATGCCTCGGCTGATGGCGGCGGCGGTGGCGGCCAGGACGCGGTCGCCGATGTCGTGGCCGTAGGTGTCGTTGATGCCTTTGAAGCGGTCGATGTCGCAGATGGCGACGCAGAAGGCCGGGCCGTTGCGGCGGAAGCGGTTGTGCTCGCGCTCCAGCGCCTCCTGCATGCCGCGGCGGGTGCGCAGGCCGGTCAGGGGGTCCAGCCCGCTCGCCGCCGCGCCGAAGGCGCGCTCGACCCGGCGCAGATGCAGGACGAACTCCTCGAAGCGGGCGATCACCCCCTCATAATCGGCCTCGCTCGGGCTCTCGCCGCCGGCCGCCTTCAGCAGAAGCAGCTTGGCCTTGCGGTGCATCTGCTCGTGCAGGGTGACCAGCTTCTCCACGGCGGGCTGGTGGGCCAGATCGTCGGCGTTGACCGCCACGCACCACGCCGCGAAGGAGGCCGGGGCCGACACCCGCTCGCCCCCCTGGCCGCCGCGGAAGAAGACCGCGCGGTGCCACTGCCCGATCCATCGCAAATGCTCGTCGAGCACGAGGCCGAGGCTGTCGGATGGCGAGCGTGAGTCGGACGAGTTGCTCATCGGGCTTGCAGGGCTTCCCTTCGGACACATCCACCGGTCGCGGCCCATGGATGCCAACAGTATCGCACGAAGTCATAACCCAGGTCCGCAACCCGGTCGTGCGATTAAGTTGTGCCCATCCGCCAAAAGGGAAAGCCCCACGGCAACATCAAATTTTATTCAAATGCGCCGCCGCGACACGGCGTCACAGCCCGGCCACGCTGTCCAGGAAGCGGCGGATCAGTTCCGGGTCCTTGTGGCCGGGGCGGTCCTCCACCCCCGACGACACGTCGAGCGCCGGGGCGCCGGTCGTCCGCACCGCCTCCGCCGCGTTCTCCGGCTTCAGCCCGCCCGACAGCATCCAGGGTTTCGGCCAGCTCCGCCCGGCGAGCAGCGTCCAGTCGAAGGCGATGCCGTTGCCGCCCGGCAGGGCCGACACCTTGGCCGGCGGCTTGGCGTCGAACAGCAGCCGGTCGGCGACCTCGGCGGCCTCCAACGCGGCGGCCAGATCCTCCGGCCCGCCGACCTTGATCGCCTTCATCACCGGGATGTTGGAGGCGGCCTTCACCTCGGCGATGCGGCGCGGCGTCTCCTTGCCGTGGAGCTGGATCAGGTCGAAGGGGACTTGGCTGACCACATGCTCCAGGAAGTCGTTCTCGGGATCGACGAACAGCCCGACCGTGCGCACGCCCGTTGGAACCAGCCGCGCCAGCTCCGCCGCCATGGAGGGCGCGATGGAGCGCGGGCTCGGCGGGTAGAAGACGAAGCCGACGTAGCGCGCCCCGCCGGCCACGGCGGCGTGCAGCGACAGGGGCTCGGTGAGGCCGCAGATCTTCACGCTGACGGGCATGGAGGCAGGTCCTTACAGTTCCGAAACGATGCGTCGGGCGGCGGCTTCGGGGTCGGCGTCGCCGGTAATCGGGCGTCCGATGACCAGATGGTCCGCCCCGGCGGCCAGCGCCTCGGCGGGGGTCATGACGCGCTTCTGGTCGTTGGCGGCGGCCCAGGCGGGGCGGATGCCCGGCACCATCAGGATGAAGTCCGGCCCGCAGGCCGCGCGGATCAGCGCCACCTCGGCGGGGGAGCAGACGACGCCGTCCACCCCCGACTCCTTGGCGAGCAGCGCCAGCCGCTTCACCTGATCGGCCACCGGGACGCTCTGCCCGACGGCCTGGAGGTCGGCGGCGTCCATGCTGGTCAGCACGGTGACGGCGAGGATCTTCGGGCGGTCCGCGCCGGCGCCGGCCGCCGCCTCCGCCGCCGCGCGCATCATCGCCGGGCCGCCGGAGGTGTGGATGGTCAGGAAGGCGGGCTTCAGCGGCAGCGCCGCCCGGATGCCGCCCGCCACCGTGTTGGGGATGTCGTGCAGCTTGAGGTCGAGGAACAGCGGCGGGCCGTCCTCCCCGATCACCGCGCGGATGCCCGCCGGACCATGGGCGATGAAGAACTCCAGCCCCAGCTTGATCCCGCCGACCACCCCCGCGATCCGCCGACCGAGGTCGCGGGCGGTGTCGAGGTCGGTCGTGTCGACGGCGCAGAAGATGCGCGAGGCGGGCGCGATGCTGGGCGTGCTCATGGAAAAACGGCTCTCCGGACCCTGGAAGGTGGTGATGGCGCGCAGCCTAACAAGGGCCGGCGCCAATCACCAGACTTCCGGGGACCGGAGAGTGGGCCGGAACCGCTATTCGCGGTTCACGTCGACGCGGCCGGTCGGCGGAGTCGCCGGGGTGCCCATCGGAGTCGCGATCGGCGTGGCCGCCGGCGCGCCTGCCGCCGGGTTGGCCCCCTGCGTGTTGACGTCGCGCAGCGAGGCGGCGGCGGCGCGGCGGCGCTCTTCGGCGGCCTGATCGCTGTCGTAATCGGCGGTGGCGGCGTCATAGCCGCTCCAGCCGGCCTCGCGGTAGCCCTGCGCCCGGCCGGGGATGTTCACCGAGCCGTGGCGCTGCATGACGGCCAGCGCGGAGTCGCACATCGACTCCTCGACCCGGCCGACCAGCAGCACGCCGCCGCGGCGCACACCCTCGGCGAAGACGTCCGCGTCCTCCCGTGTCACGCCGATGCCGGTCAGCATGGAGACGCGGCGGTCGCGGGCGTCGAAATTCGGGTCCTCCCCGAAGTCGGCGGCGTGGCGCCAGCTTTCCAGCCGGTTCTCGGTGGCCAGACTGGCCGAGGAGCCCAGCTTCGCGCTGTCGGCGCCCATCATGGTGAAGTCCTGCCGCAGATTGGCGGCTTCGAGTTCGCTCAGCGCGCGTTCGGCGCCGGACAGATCGTCGTACAGCGCGACAATGGTCTTCTTGTTCATGAACCCGCTCCTGTGCTGGTCCGATCCGGACGCGGTCCGGACTCAGAGGAAGAAATAGAGGAGGGCGAGGACCACCAGCACGACCAGCGCGATGACCCACCAGTTCATGGAGCCGGCCGCACCGCCCGTCGCCGTCCGGTTGCCGTCCGTGTCGTAGACACCCACTTTGCGAGGTTCGTCGGCCATGGATGCGTCACTCCCTGTCGGTAAGGCTTCAGCCAACACAGGCTGATTGCCCTCTCAACAGGGGTGGAGCCGCACCGTTCCGCCGGTTTCGGGAGGGCGCTCAGCGCCCGGCGGCCCAATCAGGCAGTTCGGACGCCCGCGCCGGATCGGCGATGGCGCCCGCCAGCGCCTCGCCCAGCGCCGGGGCGAACTTGAAGCCGTGGCCGGAACAGGCGCTCATCAGCCAGCAGCGGGCGGACAGCGGCTCGACCACGAAGCGCTCGTCGTCGGTCACCGTGTAGAAGCAGGTCGCGGCGTTGGCGAGGCTGTAGCGGTGGCCGTCCGCCAGCACCCGGCGGGCGCGGTCCAGCACGTCGCGCGCCTCGTCCGGATCGGGATCGCGCTCGGTGTCCGGGTCGCCGACGCGCGAGAAGCGGTGGTCGCCCGCCTTCATCGTCGTGCCGGCCACCGGGGGAACGACGTAGACCCCGCTCTCCCCATCGGCGTCGATCAGCATGGGCGCCTTGGCCCAGACGCCGCGCAGGCCCTCCGGCGGCATCAAGTAGGCCACGACCTGCCGCGACGGGGTCAGGCGCGCCGCCGTTTCCGGAAGCAGCTTGGTCACCCAGGCCCCGGCGGCGACCACCAGCGCGTCGGCGCCGATGGTCCGGCGATCGGCGAGCGTCACGGTGGCACGCTCGGCATCGATCGCCGTCACGGGGGCACGCGCGTGGACCGTCACCCCCAGCGCGTTCAGATGGTGGCTGAGCAGTTCCACGATGCGCCCGGCGAGCAGCACGCCGCCCGACTCCAGATGCAGCCCCTCCGCCACGGCGTTGGCGTCGACCAGCGGGAATTCCGCGGCGATCTGCGCCGGGGTCAGGCGGCGGACGGGGTGGCCCAGCGACTCCAGCACCGCGACGCTGTCGGCCAGCCAGCGCCGCCCGTCCTCCGCCGAGGCGGTGCAGAGCGTGCCGCTGGGGACCAGCAGCCGCTCGCCCAGGTCGGTCCACAGCCGCTCCCACGCCTGGAAGGCCGTGTCGGCCATGCGGGCGTAACCGGCGCTGGTGCCGTAGGCGTGGCGGAACAGCCGGTGCTGGTCCACGGAGCTGCCGAAGGGGTTGGGCACCTGGCCCTGGTCGAAGACGGCGACCTCGTGCCCGGCGCGGGCCAGCGCCCAGGCGGTGCACAGCCCCATGATGCCGGCGCCGACGACGGTGATGCGGAGAGTCATGATGGGAAAGCGCCTTAACGGATCGTGTCGTTGTGGATCACCATCTCCACCGCCAGCTGGGCGGCGCAGAGGTCCTCCAACGCGGTGCCGACCGACTTGAACAGGGTGATCTGGTCGTAGAAGCGGCGCCCGGCGCGCTGGCCGCGGGTCAGGTCGTACAGGTCGCCGGCGATGTCCGCGTCGGTCAGGATGCCGGCCTTCATCGGCTGCACGATGTCGCCCGCTTCCTTGCAGGCCCCCTCGCGCGTGTCGACGAAGACGCGGGAGCGGCGGATGCAGTCGTCGTCCGCCTCGCGCATCTCCGGGGTGAAGCCGCCGACGAGGTCGAGGTGCGCGCCCGGCTGGAGCCACTCGCCGCGGATCAGCGGCTCCTTCGCCAGCGTGGCGCAGGAGATCACCTGGGCGCCGCGCACCGCCCCCTCCAGGTCGGCCGTGGCCTCGATGCGGAACTTCGGGCGGTGGAAGCGGCTGGCCACCTTCTTCGCCTTGTCGAGGCTGCGGCCCCAGACCAGCACATGCTTGATCGGCAGGACGGTGGCGAAGGCCTCGATCAGCTCGGGCGCCAGAGCCCCGGTGCCGACCATCAGCAACCGTTCCGAGTCGGGCCGCGCGAGGTAGGAGGCGGCGAGCGCGGAGGCCGCCGCGGTGCGCCGCTTGGTGAGGGCGGTGCCGTCCAGAACCGCCTGGGGCATCCCCGTCTTGCCGTCCATCAGCAGGTAGACGCCCTGCACCGCCGGCAGATCCTTGGCCCCGTTGTCGGGGAAGACGGTGACCACCTTGACGCCGATGGACTGGTTGACCTGCCAGGCCGGCATCAGCAGCAGCGTGCCGTCACTCTGGCCGTAGGTCTCGACCGTGTGGTGGTGCCGCAGCGGCACCTCGACCCCGGCGCGGAAGGTTTGCCGCATGCGTTCGATCAGCATGCGGAAGTGCAGGACGGACTTCAGCTCGGCTCCGGTGACGGTGCGCATCGGCGGCTCCCTCCACAGGTCCGGCAAGGCGGAACCCCCCTCCCGCCCCCCGGCCGGACGGGAGGCCGAAGGGGATGCCGGCGGACGGTCAGTGGACCGTGGTCGCCGGCAGGGCGGCGCCGGACCCGGTGACCGCGGGCAGGCCGGCGGTGCCGGACAGCGGGCGGTTCATCTCGGCCAGACGCTTCTCCGCGGCGGCGGCGCGGGCCTGCGTCTCCTTCAGCTCGCGCTCCAGGTAGGACACGCGGTCGGAGGAGCGGCGGGCGCGGCGGCGGTGGCGGCGCTGGGCGTTCCAGGCGACGACGCCGCCGGCCAGGAAGCCGATCACCAGGGCCACCAGCGTGGCGAGGTAGACCGGGACCTCCAGCGTGAAGGGCAGCGGCCAGAGCGACAGCGTGACCAGGCCACGGTTGGAGATGGCGAACAGCACCGCGGCCAGCGCGATGGGAACGGCGATGATGAGGGCGATGAAACGCACGGGTGTGGTCCTCGTATCCATGATCGGGGGCCGGGGCAGCGCCGGGTCCGGGCCGATTGAGTCAGCGACGGGCTGTCAATGAACGGACATCATTCGTCGGTGTTCAAGCGCTCGCGCAACTGTTTTCCGGTCTTGAAGAACGGGATGGCCTTTTCGCCCACCTCGACGGCTTCGCCGGTGCGCGGGTTCCGGCCGGTGCGGGCGTCCCGGCGCTTGACGGAGAAGGCGCCGAACCCGCGCAGCTCCACCCGGTCGCCGCGGGCGAGCGCTTCGGAGATCTCGTCGAAGATGGTGCCGACGATCTTTTCGATGTCGCGCTGGTACAGATGCGGATTGCGCTCCGCGAGCCGTTGAATCAGCTCTGATTTGGTCATGGCGATTCCGTTTCCCCCGGTTCGAGCGCCCTTGCACCGCGCTCCTTGACCTGCGCGCAAGCGTGCCACCGGGTCCGGTGACCGTCAAGCTAAGCCTTTCTGGCGGAACCCTTTTCCCGGCAACGCTCGGGCTTGTCCGACGGCCGGAAGCAAAAAGGACCGAAATGTGATTAATCAGTCTTACGGATTGCCTTTGAACGCACCATTTCCGATGAGATGGTTGGCACGGTCCTGTCGCCGGTCGCGGTTGGAGGTTCGTCATGACACACGCCCATCACTCCGGTCCCGCCGACCCGCTGGCCGGCCTGCCCTACGCGGACCGCGTCCGCACCGTCACCACCGCCCAGGCGCTGGGGTGGCTGCGGGCGGGCTGGCTGGACCTGCGGGCGTCGGGCTGGGTCAGCCTCGCCTACGGTTCCCTGTTCGTCGCCATCGGCTTCGCGCTGACCGGCGGGCTGGTGCTGGCCGGGATGGCCTATCTGATCGCGCCGATGATCGGCGCCTTCCTGCTGATCGCGCCGCTCCTGGCGCTCGGCCTCTACCGGATTTCCAAGGACGTCGAGGAGGGGCGGCGGCCCGGCCTGTGGCGCGCGCTGACCGCGTGGCGGGCCAACCCCTACCACATCCTGACCGCCGGCCTGATCCTGATGCTCTACGTGATGATCTGGGCGCGGATGAACGTGGTGGCCTTCGCCCTGTTCTTCCCGCACGAGGCCATCGCGCTCGATCACTTCGTGGCGCAGATGTTCAGCCTGGACGGTCTGGTCTTCACCGCCTTCATCACGGCGCTGGGCTTCGCCTTCGCGGCCTTCGCCTTCATCACCAACGTCACCGCCCTGCCGATGATGATGGATCGCCCGGTGGATGTCTTCGCCGCGGCGCTGGCCTCGGCGATGGCGGTGCTGCGCAACCCGCGCGTCCTGGCGCTGTGGGCCGGGCTGATCGTGCTGGTGACCGGCGCCGGGCTGCTGACCGGCTTTCTCGGCCTGATCGTCGCCCTGCCCCTGGTCGGGCACGCGAGCTGGCACGCCTACCGCGACCTCATCAAGGAGGACGAGGAGGGGTGAAAGCGGTTTGAAAAAGGAAAAAGCCGCCGCGGGGTGACCGCGGCGGCTTTTTCGTAACCAAGTGCGAGAGACGGGCCTCCTCCCCGGCCCTCCCCCGCTTGCGCAGGGGAGGGAGATGGGAAGAGCCTTACTCCTCGCCGGTCTGCTGCTTGCGCTTCAGAGCCGCACCCAGGATGTCGCCCAGCGAGGCGCCCGAGTCGGACGAACCGTACTCGGCCATCGCCTGCTTCTCCTCCTCCATCTCGCGGGCCTTGATGGACAGCGAGATGCGGCGGGAGCCGCGGTCGATCTGGGTCACCTTCGCGTCGACCTTCTCGCCGACGGCGAAGCGGTCCGGACGCTGCTCCGAACGGTCGCGGGACAGGTCCGACTTGCGGATGAAGCCGGTGTAGCCCTCGCCGACCGTGACCTCGATGCCACCGTCGGTGACCTGGGTGACGGTGCAGGTGACGACCTCGTTCTTCTTCAGGCCGGCCGTGGCAGCCTCGAACGGATCGTTCGCGAGCTGCTTGATGCCGAGGGAGATGCGCTCCTTCTCGACGTCGACGTCCAGGACCTTGACCTTGACGCGGTCGCCCTTCTTGTACTCGGCGATGGCCTCCTCACCCGACTTGTTCCAGTCGAGGTCGGACATGTGGACCATGCCGTCGATGTCGCCCGGCAGACCGACGAACAGACCGAACTCGGTGATGTTCTTGACCTCGCCTTCCAGCTCCGTGCCCGGGCCGAACTTGTCGAGGAAGGTCTCCCACGGGTTGTCCAGGCACTGCTTGAGGCCCAGGCTGATGCGGCGCTTCTGCGGATCGACGTCCAGGACCATGACCTCGACTTCCTGCGAAGTCGAAACGATCTTGCCCGGATGGACGTTCTTCTTCGTCCAGGACATCTCCGAGACGTGCACCAGGCCCTCGATCCCCGGCTCCAGCTCCACGAAGGCGCCGTAGTCGGTGATGTTGGTGACGCGGCCCTTGAACCGCGAGCTGACCGGGTACTTGGCTTCCACGCCTTCCCACGGATCGGCTTCCAGCTGCTTCATGCCGAGGCTGATGCGCTGGGTCTCCGGGTTGAAGCGGATGACCTGGACCGTGACGGTCTGGCCGATCTGCAGGGCCTCGGACGGGTGGTTGATGCGGCGCCACGCGATGTCGGTGACGTGCAGCAGGCCGTCGACGCCACCCAGATCCACGAACGCGCCGTAGTCGGTGATGTTCTTGACCACACCCTGCAGAACCTGGCCTTCCTTGAGGTTGGCCACCAGCTCCGAACGGGCCTCGGCGCGGCTCTCTTCGAGAACGGCGCGACGCGACACGACGATGTTGCCGCGCGAGCGGTCCATCTTCAGGATCTGGAACGGCTGCGGGGTGCCCAGCAGCGGGGAGATGTCGCGGACCGGACGGATGTCCACCTGCGAACCCGGCAGGAACGCCACGGCGCCCGACAGGTCGACGGTGAAGCCGCCCTTGACGCGGCCGAAGATGACGCCGGTGACGCGGGTCTGGTCCTGGAAGGACTTCTCCAGCAGGGCCCAGGCCTCTTCGCGCTTCGCCTTCTCACGCGACAGAACGGCTTCGCCGTTCTTGTCTTCCATGCGCTCCAGATACACCTCGACGGTGTCGCCCGCCTTCAGCTCGGGCGGCTGGCCGGCAACGGCGAATTCCTTCAGCGCGACGCGGCCTTCCGACTTCAGGCCGACGTCGATGGTGACCATGTCGTTCTCGACGGAGACGACGCGGCCCTTGACGACCGAGCCTTCGAGGGACTCGGCCGTGCCGAGCGACTCCTCGAGCAGAGCCGCAAAGCTTTCCTTCTCGCCGGTCCGGGCCATAGCTTGTGCCATTGAAACTCCTAAGGTTGGCCGAAAGCGATCCCGCCATGGTCCGTCCCGCGGCAAAACGGGCCGGCCCCCGATGGGACCACCGCGCCGGGCACCACGCCCGGCGACTTGGTTGACATATGTTCCGTGGAGGGCCGATGCGCCCGGACCGTGATGCTCAGACCTTGGGGCCGAAACCGGTTTTCGTTCCGATAAAGGCGGTCGCCGCTGCGAACGCCTGGTCGGCGTCGAGGGCGGAGGTATCAAGCACAAAAGCGTCGGCAGCCGGCAGGAGCGGTGCTACCGTCCTCTGGCTGTCGCGCGCGTCACGGGCCTTCATGTCCTCCAGGACGTCGGACGGTATAGCCGGAATCCCGCGTTCCCGCAACTCCTTGAGTCGCCGCTCGGCCCGCACCTCCACGGAAGCGGTAACGAACAGCTTGGCATCGGCGTTCGGGCATACGACCGTTCCGACGTCCCGCCCGTCCAGCACCGCCCCCGGCGCGCCGCCGGGCGGGGTCGCGGCGAAGCGCCGCTGGAAATCGAGCAGCGCGGCCCGCACCGCCGGCACCACGGCGACCTTGGAGGCCGCCTGCGCCGCCTCGTCGCTGCGCAGGGCCGGGTCGTTCAGGATGCCGTCGTCCGGCCGCAGCGCGCGGGCGGCCTGCGCCGCGGCCTCCGCGTCCGCCGGGTCGCCGCCGGCTCGCAGGACGCTGACGCCGACGGCGCGGTAGAGCGCCCCGGTGTCGAGATGCGCGAAGCCGTAGGCCTGGGCGACCCGCTTGGATAGCGTGCCCTTGCCCGCCGCGGCGGGGCCGTCGATGGCGATGACCAGACCCATCGCCCTCACACCCCCGCGATCGTCGCGCCGACGCCGTTCATCAGATCGACGAAGCCGGGGAAGCTGGTCTCGATGAAGGCGCCGTCGTCCACCTGCACCGGCTCGGTCGTGGCCATGCCCAGCACCAGGAAGCTCATGGCGATGCGGTGGTCCATGGCGGTGGCGACGGTGGCGCCGCCCTGCGGCGGCTTGCCGGTGCCGTAGACGGTCAGGCTGTCGTCGGCCCCGACCTCGACCTTCACGCCGCACTTGGTCAGCCCGTCGGCGACCATGGCGAGGCGGTCGCTCTCCTTCACGCGCAGCTCCTTCAGGCCGAGCATGACGGTGGTGCCCTCGGCGCAGGCGGCGGCGGCGGCGAGGATCGGGTACTCGTCGATCATGCTGGGGGCGCGGTCCGCCGGAACGACGATGCCCTTGAGCGGCCCGTGCTTCACCCGCAGGTCGGCCACCGGCTCTCCCGCCTCGTCGCGGCGGTTCTCGAAGGCGATGTTCGCGCCCATCTCGATCAGCGTGTCGTAGAGGCCGGTGCGGCGCGGGTTCATGCCGACGCCGGGGAGCAGCAGCTCCGAGCCGGGGCGCAGCAGCGCCGCAACCGCCGGGAAGGCGGCGGAGCTGGGGTCGGCCGGCACGACGATCTCGCGCCCGGTCAGCTCCGGCTGGCCGACGACGGACACGGCCAGCGCACCGTCCTCCATCCGCTCCGTCGTCACGGTGGCGCCGAAATGGCGCAGCATCAGCTCGGTGTGGTCGCGGGTCGGCTCCGCCTCGATCACCGTGGTGGTGCCGGCGGTGTTCAGGCCGCAGAGGATGACCGCCGACTTCACCTGGGCGGAGGCCACCGGCAGGCGGTAGGTGATCGGAACCGTGCGGTCGCTGCCGACCACGGCCAGCGGCAGCCGCCCGCCGGACCGCCCGACGAAGCGCGCGCCCATCTGCTCCAGCGGGCCGGTCACGCGGGCCATCGGCCGCTTGTTCAGCGAGGCGTCGCCGGTGAAGACGCAGGTGATCGGGTGCGACGCGACGAGGCCCATCAGCAGGCGCGCCGCCGTGCCGCTGTTGCCCATGTCGAGCACCTGCGCAGGCTCGCCCAGACCGCCCAGACCGACGCCGCGCACGCGCCACACGCCGTCCCCGCCGCGCTCCGCCCGGGCGCCCAGCAGGCGCATGGCGGCGGCGGTGTTCAGCACGTCCTCCCCTTCCAGCAGGCCGTGGATGACGGTCTCGCCCACCGCAACGGCGCCCAGCATCAGCGACCGGTGCGAAATCGACTTGTCGCCCGGCACGCGGATGGTGCCGGCCAGCGCGCCGGTGGAGGATGAGCGAAGCGGCTTCGCCTGCAGCATGGGAGGACTCCCCAGACAAGAATGTGACCAGGGCGGAGTACCTAGCACAGCGGGAAGGGCGATGCGAGCGATGCGCGGGTCTCCCGATCAGTCCCCCACCGCCACCCCCTCGCGCCGGGTGTCGGCGCCGCCGGACAGCCCCTGGCCGGTCACCAGGATCGCCTGGGTGCCGGAGGTCAGCTCCATCGCCTTGACCGTGTGCCCCCGCGCCTCCAGCGCCGCGATCCAGCCTTCCGCCTCGGTGCCCAGCTCCAGCTCGGTCGGGCCGTTGCGGCTGCCGACGTTGGGGGCGTCCACCGCCGCCTGCGGGTCAAGGCCCCAGTCCAGCAACGCGACCAGCGTCTTGCCCACGTAGTTGATGATGTTGCTGCCGCCCGGCGATCCCACCGAGGCGACCAGGGCGCCGTCGCGGAAGACCAGCGTCGGCGCCATCGAGCTGCGCGGCCGCTTGCCCGGCTCCACCCGGTTGGCCACCGGCTTGCCGTCCTCCGTCGGGGTGAAGGCGAAGTCGGTCAGCTCGTTGTTCAGCAGGAAGCCGCGCACCATCTGGCGGGAGCCGAAGCCGTCCTCGATGGTGGTGGTCATGGCGACGGCGTTGCCCGCCCCGTCGATCACGGAGATGTGGCTGGTGCCATGCTCCTCGGCCTCGGCGAAGCCCCAGGCGCGGCCTTCCCGGAAGGGCGGCTCGCCCGGTTGGGCCTTGCCCATCGACCGCTCGCCGACCAGGGCGGCGCGGCTCGCCAGATAGCCGCGGTCGAGCAGCCCCTTCACCGGCACCGAGACGAAATCGGGGTCGGCGAGATAGAGGCCGCGATCGGCGAAGGCCAGCCGCCCGGCCTCCGACAGCCAGTGCGCCGCCAGCGCCGGATCGCCGCGGGTGGCGGCCATGTCGCGTCCCTCAAGGACGGCCAGCATCTGCAGCACCGCGACCCCGCCGGAGCTGGGCGGCCCCATGCCGCACAGGGTGTAGGCGCGGTAGGGGCCGCAGACCGGCTCCCGCTCCTTCACCCGGTAGGCCTTCAGGTCGGCCTCGGTCATGTCGCCGGGGTTGGTGGGATGACCGGTCACCGCCTTGACGACGTCGGCGGCGATCGGCCCTTCGTAGAAGGCGGCGGAGCCCTTGTCGGCGATGGCGCGCAGGGTCGCCGCGAACTCCGGGTTCTTCAGCACATGGCCGACCGGCCAGGGCGTGCCGTCCGGCTGGTAGAAGTAGGCGCGCGCCGTGGGGTTGGCCGGCAGGTGCTTCTCCATCGCCAGCTGGCCGTTCAGCCGCGGGCTGACCGTGAAGCCGGTCTCGGCCAGCGCGATGGCCCGCTCGAACAGGCGCGGCCAGGGCAGTTTGCCGTGCGTGCGGTGGGCGTGTTCCAGCAGCATCACCGTGCCCGGCACCCCGACGGACCGCCCGCCGACCACCGCGTCGTAGAAGGGCATCGGCTTGCCGTCCGCTCCCAGGAAGCGCTCGGGCGTCGCGGCGGCCGGCGCGGTCTCGCGCCCGTCGAGGGTGGTCACCGCCTTCGTTGCGGCATCGTAATGGACCAGGAAGGCGCCGCCCCCGATGCCGGAGCTTTGCGGCTCCACCAGATTGAGGACGAGCTGCACGGCGATGGCCGCGTCCACCGCGCTGCCGCCCGCGCGCAGGATCTCCCGTCCGGCCTCCGCCGCCAGCGGATTCGCGGCGGCGACCATGTGGCGCGTGGCGGTGTCGAGGCTGCGGCTGCCGCGCCCGGTCGCGCGCTCCGGCGCCACGTCGCCCGCGGCCGACGGAGTTGTGGACGGCGCCGTCTGGGCTGCGGCCTCCAGCGGCAGCACCGCCAGCAGGCCGGCGGACAGCAACGCCCGCCAGCGGCGGGACAGCAGGATCGGCATCGGCTTCCTCCCCCATTATCATGGCATCCTTGTCGGCGGCCCGGAGGACCACCGCAGGGTGAAGTTTGGCACCGGCCGCCGGCCCCGCCAGTTTGCCAACGACATTCAGCGAACTTTTTTTTGACAAGCGCCCGCTGGCGTGGCAAAGGGCGCGGCTTGTAATTCCCGAATTGGGCATTCCCTAGGAACGTGACGGAGGACGAGGCGTGGCCAAACCCGAATGGGGCGTCAAGCGCATCTGCCCGAGCTGTGGCGCGCGCTATTACGATCTGCGCAAGGACCCGCCGGTGTGCCCGAACTGCGGATCGCAGTTCGATCCCGAGGCGTTGCTGAAGTCCCGCAAGGCGCGCCCGGCGCCGGTCGACGACGTCAAGAAGGCCCCGGTGGTCTCCTCGGATGACGAGGATGCCGAGACCGAGACCGAGGACGAGGAGTCGACGGAACTCGATGAGGTCGAGGACGATGTGTCCGTCGACGACATCGAGGAAACCGACGAGACGCCCGAGGACGAGGACGATGTCCTGATCGAGGACACCTCGGAGCTGGGCGAGGACGACATGGACGAGGTCGTCGACGTCGAAGGCGAGGACGAGGAGGAGCGCTGATCCGCGCTTCCCTAGGAAGGACGGGGACGGCGGGGCGGAAAAAAGGTGGACGGGGCTGAATTTTTCTCTTGCATCAGCCCCCCGTCCTGACCAATATCCCGCTCCACCGAGGCAGGCCGCAAGGCTCGCCGCCCAGAGTTTCGGGGCCATAGCTCAGCTGGGAGAGCGCTACAATGGCATTGTAGAGGTCAGGAGTTCGATCCTCCTTGGCTCCACCAAACACCTCAAGGGCCTGCGCGACACCGCGCGGGCCCTTGGGCGTTTCAGGTCCTTTTTCCGCTGGTTCTTTCCAGCGCCGCCGTCTTGACAGGCGTCAAGGAACCCTCTTTGGTCGGGCGGCACCGTCGGCTTCCGCCGATTCCCCTTTCCTCCCGCTTCGGACACGCCATGGCCGACATCCTGATCGCCAACACCCTGACGGGCGACACCACCCTGGGCGCGCTGAACGCCGTCGATCCGGACGCCGTGGGCCGTCTGGCGCAGATCCATCCGGTCTTCAACCCCGGCGTCGGCGTGCCGGACAGCGCCAGCCTGGGCGATCTCGCCAAGGCCACGGGCATCCCGCTGGACGTGCTGCTGGCCACGGCGCGCGGCGCCATCCACGTCACCGCCCCGGCCGGCGGCTGCGGCTGCGGAAGCGGCGGCTGCGGCACGCCCAGGCACTGAGCGCTTTCCCCCTCCCATTCGCGGCGCCGGTCCCCACCTGTTGGTGGCACCCACCATTGGGAACAGGCTTCGGGAACGGGAGGACAGGCATGACGACGGCCCCAACATCGACCGAGTCTCCGGACGGCTGGCTGGAAACGGTGGTCGTTCCGCGCACCAGCGACATCGGCGGGTTCGAGGTGCGGCGCGCCCTGCCCTCCGTCCGCAAGCGGATGGTCGGGCCGTTCGTCTTCCTCGACCAGATGGGCCCGGCGATCCTCAAGGCCGGGGCGGGCATCGACGTGCGCCCGCACCCGCACATCGGGCTGGCCACCGTCACCTATCTGTTCGAGGGCGAGATCCTGCACCGCGACAGCCTGGGCACCGTCCTGCCGATCCGGCCGGGGGCGGTGAACTGGATGACCGCCGGGCGCGGCATCGCCCATTCCGAACGCTCCGCCACCGACGAGCGCGGGCGCGACCGGCTACTCTCGGGCATCCAGTCCTGGGTCGCCCTGCCCAAGACCCATGAGGAGACCGACCCCGCCTTCGTCCATCTCGGCGCCGACGAGCTGCCGGTGGTGGACGGCGAGGGCAAGCGTCTGCGCGTCGTCGCGGGCGCGGCGTACGGCGTACGTTCGCCCATGAACACGCTGTGGGACACGCTGTACGTCGACGCCTCGCTGGACGCCGGCGCCCGCCTGCCCATCGACCGCGAGACGGAGGAGCGGGCGCTCTACATCGCCGACGGCACCGTCACCATCCACGGCGACCGCTTCGAATCCGGGCGGCTTCTGGTGCTGCGCCCCGGCGATGCCATCACCGTGGAGGCCGAAACCGCCGCCCGCCTGATCCTGCTGGGCGGCGCCGTGATGGACGGCCCGCGCCACATCTGGTGGAACTTCGTCTCCAGCCGCCAGGACCGCATCGAACAGGCCAAGGCCGAATGGAAGGCCGGCCGGTTCGACGCCGTTCCCGGCGAGACGGAGTTCATTCCGCTGCCGGAACGGTGAAGCCGAGCGCCGTCAGCCTCTGACGCACCGCCGGATCGGCCAGCGCCGCCAGGAAACGCCGGACCGCCGGCCGGTCCCGGCGGTCGTTGGGGATGACGAAGTCGTAATGCTCCGCCTGCAGCGGCAGGAAGCCCAGCCCGTAGAGGGTGGCGACGCTTTCGATGGCGACACCCCAGTCGGCGCGCCCCTGGGCCACCGCCACGGCGACCGCGTTGTGCGACTTGGCCTGCGACCAGTAGCCGGTGGGGCGCGCCGCCCCGAGCAGCCGGTCGGTCAGGATGCGCGTGCCGCTGCCGGCGTTGCGGTTGACCAGGATGCAGTCGGGGTCCTGCGCCGCCGCCAGACCGGCCTCCTCGGCCGTTCTGCCTTCGAATCGATCGTCGCCCTTGCGGAAGACGATGCCCTGAAGGCGGCGGTAGCCGGTCACCAGACCGAGCGCCGGGGTCAGGAAGGGGCGGTTGTACTCCCCGCTCTTGGGGTCCATCAGGTGGATGGCCGCGACGTCGCATTCGCCGCGCCGGGCGGCGGCGAGGCCGCCCATGGAACCGACGTTCAGCGCCTTGACGGTCAGCCCCTCCCCGACCAGTTGGCCGGTGATGGCGTCCAGCCCGACGCAATGGCTGCCGATCACGATCAGGTCGGCGGGGCGGGTGTCGCGCCCGATGCGCTGGACCGACACCGGGGTGCCGGCCTCCACCGCCTCCGCCTGCGGGTCGATGGCGATGAAGCCGTCCGCCGCGCTGAAGGCGGTCACCGCGCCGGAGCCCTTGGAGAGGGGATAGGCGGCCAGCCCGCCGTCCGCCCCGCGCACCAGCGAGACCATCACATATTCGGTCCGGCCCCGTTCCGATCCCAGCCGCATCGGCAGGGCCGCGTCGACGCTCTCCTTCGCCGCCGGCGGCAGGCCGGCCAGCGCGCGCAGCACCGGGGCGACGAACTCGTGGAAGGTGAACATGGCGGAGGTCGGGAAGCCGGGCAGGATCACCACCGGCTTGCCCTTCGTTACGGCCAGGCACAGAGGCTTGCCGGGCTTCAGCGCGACGCCGTGCGCAACGATGCCGGGGTCGGTCAGGCGGCTGATGATGCGGTGGGACAGGTCGCCGGCTCCCTTCGACGTGCCGCCCGACAGCAGCAGCGCGTCGCAGGCCAGCCCCCGCTCGACCAGCGGCGCCAGCTCGGCCTCGTCGTCGCGGGCGATGCCCAGCCGGACCGCCTCCCCGCCCAGCTCCTCCACCGCGGCGGCGAGGACGGCGGCGTTCGAATCATAGACAGCGCCGGGACGGATCGGCGCGCCGGGGGCGACGATCTCGTCGCCGGTGGAGAGGATCGCCACGCGGGGACGGCGGACCACCGAGACCTCGGCCTGCCCGATGGCCGCCAGGACGCCGATCTCGCGCGAGGTCAGCACCTGCCCGCGGCGCATCACCGTCTCGCCGCGCCCGATGTCCGACCCGGCGGCGGCGACGAAGGCGCCGGGCACCACCGGCTTGCGGACCTCCACCAGAAGAGCGTCCCCCTCCTCCCGCGACTCGGTGTGCTCCACCATGACCACGGCGTCGGCGCCGCGCGGCAGCATGCCGCCGGTGGCGAGCACCGTGGCCGTGCCGGGGGCGACGGTCAGCGCCGGGACGCGCCCGGCGGACAGCACCTCGTCGTTGAGGCGCAGCACGACCGGCGTGTCCTCGCCCGCCCCCTGGGTGTCGGCGGCGCGCACCGCGAAGCCGTCCACCGAGGAGCGGTCGAAGCCGGGGACATCGACCCCGCCACCACGTCGGCGGCCAGCACGCGGCCCAGCGCGGCGCCCAGCGGCACCGTCTCCGCCCCCTTGGGCGTCAGGTCGAGATGGCGGCGGAAGCGCGCCTCGGCCTCGTCGCGGCCGATCACCTCAAGAAACTGCTCCTGCCGGGCCGCCTGGGCGACAAACCGCCGGATGTCCTGGTTGGACACGCCCTTCCCCCCTCGCTCGATGCCGTTCAGAGACTTGTACCGTCAAAACAGCGCAGGGTCACGGTCGCCCCCGCCGGGACGCCCTCGCTTTCCGCCGGGATCAGCACGAAGCCGTCGGCCAGCACCGCCCCGGCCAGACCCGGCCGGTTCGGGGAGGCGACCGGCTCGACCAGCCCATCCGCCGTCCGACGCACGCGATGGAGTTCGGTGCAGCCGATCTCCGACACCAGCTTGCGCACCGCCACGGCGGGAACCGCCGGGTGCGGCAGCGCCGGGTCCCGCCCGGCCAGACGGCGTACCGCCCGCCCGGCCAGCAGCTCATAGGCCGTCAAACAGGCCATCGGCTCGCCGGGCAGCAGGACGGCGGGCACGCCGCCGGCCGTCCCCAGCGCCGCCGAATCGCCGGGGCGCAGGGCCACGCCGTGCAGGGCCAGCGCCCCCGCGTCGGCCAGGGCCAGCGGGGCCACGTCGTCCTCCCCCACCCCGGTGCGCCCGGCGGAGATCAGCAGGTCGGCGCCGGGGGCCGCGTAGGCGGCGGCCAGCGCGGCGCGGTCCGCCGGCAGCGGCCCCACCAGCTCCGCCACGCCGCCGTCCCGCGCCACCAGAGCGGTGAGCATGGCGCCCAGCGTGTCGGGACCGGACCGCGGCCCCCCGGCCAGCACGATCCGCACCCGCGGGCGGGCGCCGACCTGCAGCGTGTCGACCCCCAGCGCGGCGAGCAGCCCCAGATCCTGCGGGCGCAGCCGGTGCCCGGCGGTCAGCAGGACCGTCCCGGCGCGCAGGCCGTCGCCCCGCCGCTCCACCCCGTCGCCGGGGGCGGCGCTGTCCAGCGCCTCGACGAAGGGGCCGTCGGCCTGCAGGGCCTCCACGGGAAGGACCGCGTCGGTCCCCGGCGGCATCGGTTCCCCCGCCGCCACCGTTGCGGCGCCCGGCAGCGGCACCGGGTTGTAGGAGCCGGCGCCGAGCGTGTCGCTGGAGGCGACCGCCACCCCGTCGCGGGCGGCCCGGTCGGCGGGCGGCCAATCCCCCGGCGCGGTCAGCGGGGCGGCGAGAACCACCCCCTCCGCCAGCGCGGCGGCGAGCCCGGTAAGAGGCACGGCGCGCGGCGGCAGAGGGGCGACGGCGGCGTCGATCCACCCCTCCATGAGCGGCAGGGCGGCCCGGCTCGCAAAGCCGCGCCCGCGCACGTCGGACGGAGTCGCTGCGTTGGGAGGCCGGTTCCCGGCCGCGGTGTGGTCTCCGGCTCTGGCCGCGGTCATGGCTGCACCCGTGATGCCTCAGGTCGGCCCCTTATACCGCAACCTCCGCACCGGCGCTGCACACGCGGTTGCGGCCCGCCCGCTTGGCCTCGTAGAGCAGGCCGTCGGCGAGCTGGGTCAGCCGGTCGGGGGTGTCGTCCAGCAGCGGGCGGGCGGTGGCGACGCCCAGGCTGATGGTGATGTGGTCGGCGACATGGGACACCGCGTGGGGCAGGCGCTGCCCGGCCACCGTCCGGCGCAGGCGCTCGGCCACCTGGACCGCCCCGTCCTCGTCGGTCTCGGGGAGCAGGCAGACGAACTCCTCGCCGCCGTAGCGGGCGATCAGGTCGCCCGGCCTCATCATCTGCTCGGCCAGGAGCTGGGCCACCGCGCGCAGGCACTCGTCGCCCGCCTGATGGCCGTAATGGTCGTTGTAGGGCTTGAACTGGTCGACATCGAGCATGATCAGCGACAGCGGAAGCTGCACCCGCCCACAGCGCCGCCATTCGCGCAGCAGCACCTCGTCGAAGCGGCGGCGGTTGGCGATGCCGGTCAGGCCGTCGTTGAAGGACAGGGTGCGCAGCAGGTCGGTCTGCCGTTTCAGCAGCAGATGGTTGCGCACGCGGGCCTTGACGATGGGCGGGCTGATCGGCTTGGAGATGAAGTCGATGGCCCCGACCTCCAACCCGTAGGTCTCGTCCTCCACCTCGCTCTTGGCCGAGATGAAGATGACCGGGATGTCGCGGGTGATCGGATCGGCCTTGATCCGCGAGCAGACCTCATAGCCGTCCATCCCCGGCATCATGATGTCCAGCAGCACGAGATCGGGCAGCCGGGACTGCACCAGCTCCAGCGCCTTCGCCCCGTCGGTCGCGAAATAGATGTCGTGCTCGTCCTTCAGGATGCGACTCAGCACATGCACGTTCGACGGAATGTCGTCGACCACCAGGATCTTTGAGCGTGCATCGGTCATGTTCGTTTCCTGGAGAACGGGGTCCGGGAAGGCGGTGTGCGGTGCGAGGCGGGTCAGTCGGCCGGCAGGGACAGGCCGAGATCCAGCATGATCCTGCGCAAGATTCCTTGAGCCTTTGTAAAGTCGAGGCCATCCACCGCCGACGACAGCGCCTTCATCGACACGGGATCGATCCAGTCGGCCAGCGGCGGCGCCAGGACGGCGAACTCCTCCGCGGCGGCGAAGTTGCTGTCGCGCAACAGCCGCGCGAACCGGTCCAGCATGGGCTCCAGCGTCCGGAGATCCATCGCCGGCTCCCCACCGTCCCCGAAGACGCCGTCGGAGGGGCCACCCGGGACGACGCTGTGGGCGCGTCCCGGCGCGACGGCCAGCCGGGCGGCGGAATCCAGCACCGCCTCCAGCTCGGCGCGGAGGACCGGCAGCTGCGCGGCGGCGGCGGCCCCGTCCCCGCGGAAGGCGGCGACCTGCACGGCGTCCGCGGCGGCGGACAGCGTGCGGGCGCCGATGTTGCCGGCAAGGCTTTTCAACTCGTGCCCCAGGGCCTTGGCCCGCGGCAGATCCCCCGCGGCCAGGGCGACGGCGATGCCGTCCGCCACGCCGTCATAGGTCCGGGCGAAATCGACGACGAACTTGCGGAACAGCCCGACGTCGCCGTCGAGCCGATGCAGCGCGTCCTTCACGTCGATGCCCGGCAGCTCGGCGGGGAGCGCCGCGCGGGCCGCGGACGGCATGGGCTTGGGCAGCTTGGGCAGCAGCGACGCGCCCCCCTCCGCGCCGCCCGCCGCCGAACCGCCCACAGCGGGATCGCCCGCCTCCGGCTGGCCGAGCCAGCGCGTCACCACGGAGAACAGCTGCTCCACGTCGATCGGCTTGGCGATGTGGTCGTCCATGCCACCGTCCAGGCAACGCTGGCGGTCGGACGGCAGGGCGCTGGCGGTCATGGCGATGATCGGCAACCCCTGCCCGGCGGGCCGGGCGCGCAACCGGCGCGTCGCCTCGAAGCCGTCCATTTCCGGCATCTGCACGTCCATCAGGACGAGATCGAAGGGCGGGTCGGCCTCCTCGACGCAGGCGATGGCCTCGTAGCCGTTGCCGGCCAGGGTGACGCGGGCTCCGGCGCGCTCCAGGATCTCGCGGGCCACCTCCTGGCTGATGCCGTTGTCCTCCACCAGCAACAGGCGCTGCCCGAACAGCGGGCGCAGCTGCGGCCGGAGGAAGCCGGGGGGATGCGCCGTGCAGGCGTGCAGCGGCGTCGCCTCCGCCGCGTCGGCCCCGGAGCCGCGCCCGTAGGCGTCGATCACCGCGTCGAGCAGGGAGGAGGCGGTGACCGGCTTCACGAGCGCGCCGCCGAGGGCCAGCTCATCCAGCCCGTCGCCTCCCGATCCGGCGCCTCCCGATCCGGCGCCCATCCGCTCGCGCCCGAAGGCGGAGACCACGATGATGACCGGCGCCTTCACCAGCCCGTCGTCGCGGATGCGGCGGGAGGTCTCCAGCCCGTCCATCCCCGGCATCTTCCAATCCATCAGCACGATGTCGTAGGGCTGCCCGGCGGCGGTCGCGCGCTCCAGCTCCGCGATGGCCTCGGCCCCCGACGCGCAGAGCGAGGTCCGCCAGCCGAAGGACGTCACCAGCTCGCCCAGCACCTCGCGCGCGGTGAGGTTGTCGTCCACCACCAGCACGGACAGGCCGCGCGGCACGACGCGGGAGCGCAGCGGACGCTCCCCCGCCCGCCCGGCGCCCGCCAGCCCGCCCAGCCCGCCCAGCCCGCCCAGCCCGCCCAGCCCGCCCAGCCCGAAGGCGGGATTGCCGAAAACCGCGGTGAAATGGAAATCGCTGCCCTGGCCCGGCTCGCTCGACACGTCCATCACGCCGCCCATCAGGGTGACCAGGCGGGTGCAGATGGCCAGCCCCAGGCCGGTGCCGCCGTAACGGCGGGTGGTGGAGCTGTCGGCTTGGCTGAAGGCCTGGAACAGCCGCTCCTTCTGATCGGCGTCGATGCCGATGCCGGTGTCGCGGATGGAGAAGGCCAGGACCGTCCGCTCCTCCGTCACCTCGACGGCGCGGACGGACACCACCACCTCCCCCGCTTCGGTGAACTTGATGGCGTTGCCGGCGAGGTTGATGAGCACCTGCTGCAGGCGCAGCGGATCGCCGACGAGGTCGAGCGGCACTTCCGGCCCGACCGAGAACAGGACCTCGATGTCCTTGTCCTGGGCCGCCGCGCCGACGATCACCGCCAGGTTCTGCAGCAGGTCGTCCAGGCGGAACTCCACCCGCTCCAGCTCCAGCTTTCCGGCCTCCACCTTGGAGAAGTCCAGGATGTCGTTGAGGATGCCGAGCAGCGACTGCGCCGACACGCGGATCTTCTGGGCGTAGTCGCGCTGGCGCGTCGACAGGTCGGTCTGCTGGAGCAGATGGACCAGACCCAGGATGGCGTTCATCGGCGTGCGGATCTCGTGGCTCATGTTGGCCAGGAATTCGCTCTTGGCGCGGCTGGCCGCCTCGGCCACCGACTTGGCCTGGCGCAGCGCCTCCTCGGCCCGCTTGCGCTCGGCGATCTCGTGGAAGACCACCACCGCGCCCTCGACCCGCCCGTCCTCCAGCATCGGGGACGCCGCGAACTCCACCGGGAAGCTGGTGCCGTCCTTGCGCCAGTAGATGTCCTCCGACCCGCCCCGCGCCTCGCCGGTGCGCAGCACCTCGAAGACCGGGCAGTCGATGGTCGGCGCCGGCGTGCCGTCGGCGCGGGTGTGGTGCAGCAGCACATGGAGGCTGCGGCCCAGCATCTCCTCGTTGCTGTAGCCGGTCAGCGCGCAGGCGGCGGGGTTGGCGAAGGTGATCCGCTCGTCCCGGTCGACGCCGCAGATGCCCTCCGACGCGGATTGCAGGATCAGGTTCAGCCGCCGGTTGGCCCCGGCGAAGGCGCGGTTGGCCTGCTCCAGGCTGCGGGCGGTGGCGTCCAGGTCGGCGTTCGTCTCGGCCAGCCGGCGGCGTCCCACCTCCTCGCGCGACAGGCTGCGCGCCGCCGCCGCCGCCAGCGCGGCGCAGGCGGCCACCGCCAGCAGGACCAGCAGGCCGCCGTGGATCGTGCGCTCGCGCCAGGGCGCCAGCGCCTCGTCCTGCGACATGCCGACCTGCACGACCAGCGGCAGGTCCTGGACCCGCAGGTTGGCGACGATCCGCTCCGACCCGTCCACCGGGGAGCGGCTGAAGATCGTGCCGCCGGTGGACCGCGGCGCCTCGTCCATCGGGGGCGGAACCGCCGGCAGTTTCGACGGCGCAGCGGACGGCGCAGCGGACGGCGCCGCGCCGCCGTCCTGGCCGGACAGGCTGAACAGCAGGGTTCCATCCTCGCGGTACACGGCGACCGCGCCCCCGCGGCCGATGTTCAGTCCCTCGAAGAAGAACCGGAAATACTCCAGGTCCACGGCGATGTTGGCGACGCCCTGGAAAGTCTCGACCGTCCCGATCCTTCGGCTGATGGTGAAGGTCGGCTTGCCCGACAGGCGGCCCTGGATCATCCCGCCGATGTGGAACGCCTCGCCGTTGCGGTGGGCCTGGAAAAAGGCGCGGTCCGTGTTGTTCATCGGCGGCGCCGGGAACTGGCGCGTGGTCAGCAGCCCGCTTCCGGCGGCGTCGTGGATCCAGATGGCGCTGATCTCCGGGATGGCGTCCGCCATGGCGCGCAGTTCCTGCCACAGCGGCAGGTCGCGCCCGACCGAGTCCATCTCGCGCAGGCGAAGCCGGTCGTCCACGCGCTGCAGCACGAGGTCGCTGGTGGCGACGGTGCGGCGCACATGCTCGTGCAGCAGGCGGGCGGCGCTCAGCGTCCGGTCGCGGGCGTGGCTCACCGCCTCCTCGCGGTCGGCCCAGGTGGCCGCCCCCCACAGGCCGACTCCGAACAGGGTGATCACCCCGACGATGGTCGTCAGCAGGGTCCGAAGCCGCGTGCGGGGAACCGCGGCGGGCCCCTCCGCCGTCAGGAATGCGTCGTCCATCACCGGTGCCCGCCCAGTCCGGCGCACGCCGGAGGAGAGAAAATTGCCGCTCATGGTAATTATGGCGTCCCGGCGATGTCCTTCGCAAGGGACTTGAAAAGGGCGCCGGTCCGGTCGCTGGACAGGGCGCCGCGCAGCGCTTCCGCCCCTTCCCCGGCGGCGTCCAGAACGCTGTCGATCAGCCCCGCCGCCTCGTCCCGGCGGCCCGCGCGAAGGGCGGCGCCGAGCGCGCGGCAGGCCGACGCCAGACGCACCAGCCCCAGGCTGGACGCCGGCGCGACCAGCGCCTGGGCGTCCGCCGCCAAGCGGGCGGAATCGCCTCCGGGCTCGCCGTCCGCGCGCAGGAGGCTCATCCGTTCGGGAAGCTCGCCGAGGAAGGCGGCGGCGAGGCGGACGCAGGCGTCCTCCCCCAGCGCGTCGGACAGCTGGCGCAGCATCGCGAGGTCGAGCGGCTGACGGAGCGGTATCGGCTCCGCCAGGGTCCGCGGAGAAGCGCCCGTCCCGGCCCCGCCGGGAGGCCGGGGGGAGTCCTGGAACAGGGTGGCCGGGCCGCCCGATCCCTCCCCGTCCACCGCGCGGTCGATGGTGGTGAGCATGGTCCTGCGGTCCACCGGCTTGGCGATGTGGCCGTTCATGCCGGCGTCCTGGCAGCGGCGGACCTCGTCGGGCAGCGCGCTGGCGCTCATCGCCAGGATCGGGATGGTTCCGACCGGCGGCGGCAGGGTGCGGATCGCCCGCGTGGCGGCGTGGCCGTCCATCTCCGGCATGTGCACGTCCATCAGCACGAGATCGTAGACGCCGCGCTGCACCGCCTGGACCGCCTGCCGCCCGTCGGTCACGGTGTCCACGCGATGGCCGACGCCGCGCAGCATGGCCACGGTCAGTTCCCGGTTCATCGCCAGATCCTCGGCCAGGAGGATGCGCAACGGGCGGCGCACGACCAGGAACTCCGCCGCGCACGAGGGACGGCGGTGGACCGGCGGTTCGGATTCCCGCAGCACCAGCGACAGCCAGAAGGTCGAGCCGACGCCCGCCTGGCTCTGCACCCCGACCGTCCCGCCCATCATCTCCACCAGCCGGCGGCTGATGGCGAGGCCCAGGCCGGTGCCGCCGCGCGACCGGTCAATCTGGCTGAAGCGCTGGAAGAGCTGGCCCTGCCGGTCGGGCGGAATGCCGATCCCGGTGTCGGTGACGCTGATCGTCAGATGCGGCCCGGCGGGCGTGTCGGCGATCTTCACGATGGTCAGGCCGACGCCGCCGTGCTCGGTGAACTTCACCGCGTTGGCCAGAAGGTTCAGGACCACCTGCCGCAGCCGGTCGGGATCACCGCTCAGCCAATCCGGGACGTCCGGCGCGATGGCGGCGTGCAACGTCAGCCCCTTCGCCTCGGCCTCCAGACGCAGCACCGCCGCGCAGTTGGCGATCAGGTCGCGGATGGCGAAGGGGGTGTCGTTCAACACCAGACGCCCCGCCTCGATGCGGGAGAAGTCCAGCACGTCCTCGATCACCGTCAGAAGCGACCGGCCGGCGTCGCGCACCAGGCGGGCGTGGTGGCGCTGCCGGGGCGTGAGGTCCTCGTCCAGCAGAAGGCGGGCGAAGCCGAGGATGCCGTTCAGCGGCGTGCGCATCTCGTGGCTCATCGTCGCCAGGAACTCGGCCTTGGCGCGGCTGGCCGCCTCGGCCTCCAGGCGGGCCTGGATCAGCGCCTGTTCGTTGCGCTTGGCCTCGGTGACGTCGGTGACGATGCCGTCCCACACGATGTCGCCGCAGTCGCGCCGCACGGCGCGGCTGGAGGCGCTGATCCAGCGGATTTCGCCATCGGCCCGGACGATCCGGTATTCGAGGTTCCAGGGCTCCAACGTCTCGGCCGAGGCGTGGATCGAGGCGAACAGGCGGGGGCGGTCCTCGGGATGGAGGATGCGGTTCAGCGCCTCCAGAGTCACCGGCGCCGTCGGCGGCAGACCCATCACCTGGAAGAAGCCTGGGCTGCAATAGGGAAAGCGCAGCCGGCCGTCCGCCGTCAGCACCCGCTGGTACACGCCGCCCGGCAGGTTCGCCACCGTCGCGGCGAAGCGGCGCTGGCTTTCGGTGAGGGCGATCTGGAGATCGAGGCGCTCCTGCTCCTTGCGCAGGAAGGTGCCCAGCGCCAGCGTTCCGAAGAAGTTTCCAAGGCTCAGCGGCACCAGCGCGGTGTCCATCAGCCGGCGCGCCAGATCGGGGGGCAGCAGCAGGAAGCTGAAGGGGGCCATCACCGTCACCAGCAGCGCCAGCGTGGCCAGGTGCCGATTGCCGAAGCGCCCGCTCCGCCGCGCCGCCGCGCCCACCAGCATGCCGATCACCCCGGCACCGATCAGCGAGGTGACCCCCGCGACCGCTCCCGGACCGCCCATCCAGAACCGGAAGGCGCCGGACAGCAGAGCCGCCGCCGCCCCGGCCAGCGGACCGCCGAAGGGGCCGGCCAGCCCGACCATCACGTTGCGCGCGTCGATGAACAGGCCCGGCGCCACCCGCACCGGATCGGCCATGCCCAGCACCGCCACCATGCCGAACATCAGGCCCAGCAGGACGTTGGCCGCCGGCGCCGGCCAGTTGGCGGCACGGCTGCGGATCTGCAGGAAGACGACCGCAACGACGGCGAAAAGCCCGATGTTCTGCGCCAGTCCGAGCAGAAGTTCGCTGGAAACCATGGTCATCGTGTTCATCGCAGCTCTCCGGCCGTCACACGTCTTCGGTGGTCCCGTTTTGCATTTTGCCTGCGTGGCGTGATGCGGATTCGCATCGTGCGACGCATTCCCGGCGTACCAGCGGATGCCGCTCCGTTCCGGTCCACCCGCCCGTCCCGTCTACGCAAAGGATGTGCCGCCCCGGAGGTGGTCGCCCGTCATAGGCAACCCGGCCGAGGCAACCCGCACGGCATCGCCGTCGGGGGTGGCGGAGCGGCGACGCCCCCAGGCGGGAAAGCCCCGCCGTTCCGCGCCGCACCACGCCCTTCGGGGCACCCCGTCCGCACCGGCAATCGTCGCAAATGCCACCGGCCTGTGACGTTCCGGGGATTTCCGCCGGCCGGGCCGGCGGGGCCGCTGCATGACCGGGTTAGTACCGAATTCCGGCGGGGCAAAAGGGCCTCCGATCCCGTTGGCGAAGCGGGATGCCGGCGGTACCGCGCCGGTGTCGCCTGAAGACTGCGCTCTCGCCCGAAGGGGTCCTCCGTTGGTTTTCACGCCGTGAAAGCCATCCGCGGGACCGCCGTCGGGCCGGGGGCACGGACGGGAGGCGGTGACGGGAGAAGGTTTATGCAGCACGCCGTTGCCGGGGCCCCGCGGTTGTCCGTGGTGGTTCCCTGCTACAACGAGGCCGAGGGACTCGGCGAATTGCACCGCCGGGTGTCCGCGGTCTGCCGCGCCGAGGTCGGGCAGAGTTATGAGTTGATCCTGGTGGATGACGGATCGCGCGACGGAACCTGGAGCCGCATCGCCACCCTGGTGCGCGACGATCCGGCGGTGACGGGGGTGCGTCTGTCGCGCAACCACGGCCACCAGCTGGCCCTGACCGCCGGCCTCCACGTCTGCCGGGGCGAGCGCATCCTGATCATCGACGCCGATCTGCAGGACCCGCCGGAACTGCTCACCACCATGATGGCCCGCATGGACGCCGGGGCGGACGTGGTCTACGGCACCCGCATGGCCCGCGACGGCGAGACGTGGTTCAAGAAGGGCACGGCGGCGCTGTTCTACCGCCTGCTCGACCGGCTGGTCGACATCGAGATTCCCAAGGACACCGGCGACTTCCGCCTGATGAGCCGCCGCGCCCTGGAGGTGTTGAACGCGATGCCGGAGCAGCACCGCTTCATCCGGGGCATGGTGAGCTGGATCGGGCTGAAGCAGGAGCCGCTGCCCTACGACCGGCAGGCCCGCCTCGCCGGAACGACGAAATATCCCTTGGGCAAGATGATCCGTTTCGCGGTCGACGCGATCACCAGCTTCTCCATCAAGCCGCTGCGGGCCGCCTCCTACATCGGTTTCGTCTTCGCGCTGTGTGCGGTGCTGGCGCTGGGGTACGCGCTGGTGAGCTGGGCGCAGCACGCGACGGTTCCCGGCTGGACCAGCGTCATGGTCGTCATGCTGGTTCTGGGCAGCACGCAGCTTCTGATCCTGGGCGTCCTCGGGGAGTATCTGGGACGGCTCTACATGGAGACGAAGCACCGCCCGCTGTTCGTCGTGGACCGCATCGCCCGGCATGCGGATTTTTTGCCCCCCGGGACCGCGGCCGGCCATCAGGCGCCGGCAACCGCCGACATCGATCTGGGTACCGGCATCGCGGCTGCGGCGGGAGCCTTCTCCCGCATCGAAGCGGATGGCATCGAAGCGAATGGCATCAAAGCGAATGGTTGATCGGGACATGAGCGGCGCGGACGGATGGCGGGTGGCCATTCCCTGGAAGGCTCTGCGCTTCGCCGTGGTCGGGCTGCTGAACACGGCGGTCGACTTCGGGGTTTTCCTGGCGCTTCTCTCGTTGGCCGGGGCGCCCGTGCTGGTCGCCAACGCCGCCGGATTCTCCGCCGGGACGCTGTGCAGCTTCCTGGTGAACCGGAGCTGGACCTTCCGCGTGCGCCGCGAGGAGGCGCCCATGGCACGGCGCCTGCCGCTGTTCCTGGCCTTCAACATCGTCGGGCTGGGCCTGTCCACGCTGGTGGTCGGCCTGCTGGTCCCCGCCGTGCCGCCGCTGGCCGCCAAGATCGCGGCGGCCGTCGTCACCTTCGCCTGGAGCTACTGGTCCACCCGACGCTTCGTCTTCAACGCGCCGGCCGCCAATCCCCTCGCCTGACGCCCCGGTTCAAGGCGGCCCGCCGAGGGGCGGGCGCGCTTTGCCGCAACGGCGAACCTTGACCGCCGGGCGGCCTACCCCAATCTATGACGGAGCGGCGCCGAGCCTCCCCCTTTCGGGCCGCCAGCCAGCCGGGCGCCGGAAACGGGCCCAATGTGCAACTCGCTCGCCTCTCGAGGAGGATGCGCCGTGACGACACGTCTTTCGCTCTTCAACAGTCCGCTGCTCCTGGGCTTCGACCAGTTCGAGCGCACGCTGGACCGCATCGCCAAGAATTCCGCGGAAGGATATCCGCCCTACAACATCGAACAGATCGGGGACGAAGGCCTGCGCATCACGCTGGCCGTGGCCGGCTTCACCTCCGAGGACCTGTCGGTCCAGATCGAGGACAACCAGCTCGTCATCCGCGGCCGCCAGACCGACGACCGCTCGCGCATCTACCTGCACCGCGGCATCGCCGCCCGGCAGTTCCAGCGCAGCTTCGTTCTGGCGGAGGGGATCGAGGTGGTCGGCGCCTCGCTCGACAACGGCCTGCTCAACATCGACCTCAAGCGGCCCCTGCCGGAACCGAAGGTCCGCACCATCAAGATCGAGCAGCCCGCCCAGGCCGCCAGCGGCACCGCCGGACCGCAGACCATCGACGTCGCGCCCGACCGCGGCGACGCCTGACCGGTCCCCGCGCCCCCGCTGCCTCACCTCACCGACCGATTCGTCCAAAGGACTGCGTCATGAACAGCTTCGACATCGACAAGGCCGCCGCCTATCTGCGCCAACTGTCGCCCCAGGACTTCGCCGGCTTCGGGCTGGACCATGTCGCCTACGTGCGGCCGGTGACCGTCGACGACGCCCCGGCCTTCTCCGTCCACGCCGCCGACGGCACGCCCCTGACGGTTGTGACCGAGCGCGACGTGGCCTTCGCCACCGTCCGCCAGAACGACATGGAGCCGCTGAGCGTCCATTGACGCCCGAAGGTTTCGCGGCAACCCCCGCAAGGGTTGCGATAGGGCCGGTCCATCGCGGACCGGCCCTTTTCGTTTTTGTACGACCGGTGCTATGACATTGCACCGGGACGCCCCCTTCAACCCTTGCCTGCCCCCCTCAACCCGCTATCCTTGTGGGGGACCGCGAAAGTGGCCAAGCGGGCGGATGGGCGCCGGCTTGCGGGGAGATGGCATTGAGCGACGGGGCAGACACCAGCGAGGCCGTGGCCGAGGTTGCGGGGGACAAGCCGGCACGACCCCAGGGCGGAGGCCGGCGCAGGCAGTGGGAGGACGAGGCCCGCGACGCGCTGCACATCATGCCGCTGTCGGCCATCCCGCTGGAAACACCGGGGCTCCAGCACGCCCGGCTGATCAAGAACGTGCGGTTGCAGACCGTCGTCGAGATGTTCCACGACGTCCAGACCGGCAGCGGGCAGGTCTCGCCGCGCCACCTCACCGCCTATTTCGAATCCTACAAGGAAGAGGTGGAGCGCGACCTCGTCAAGATCGAGAAGATCGCCGCCGCCTCCAGCTTCGACGTCTACACCTCCCGCATCGAACTGCGGCGGATGAACATCGACGTCAACAGCGTCGAGTCGCTGACCCTGTCCGACCGCAAGAAGGAGGAGCTGACCAACTACATGCGCGTCTTCACGCGCCCGCTGGTCGAATATGTCTACGGGTCCGAGGACATGCAGGTCCAGGACGTGAAGGACATCATCGGCATGTTCTCCAACCCCAACCGGGACGAGGCGCTGCGCAACCTGCGCATGATGGCCGACCGGCTGGACATCGAGCTGGGGGAGATCCCGCAATTTCTTGAGGAATACGGCGACATCTTCCTGTCGCTGGCCTATTTCAAGAAATGCCTGGACGACATCGTTCCGGAGATCCAACGCTTCCTCTCCTGGATGGCCGAGATCCGCAGCTCGACCGAGGTCAAGCGCGACGCCCGGCAGATGCGCATGCTCGACGAGATCAGCCGCGACCTGACCGACATCTCGACCTCGATCACCGGGCGGTTCGAGAGCTTCGACAACCGGTCCAAGGATTTCTGGCGCGACATCAACGCCGAGACCTTCCATTCCATCCGCGAGCTGATCGCCTCCCACCATGTCACCATCGGCGGCGTGCTGTGCGGACTGGCGGTGAAGATGGACCTGTGGAAGGCGCGCTTCGCCCGCGGCGGCGGCGGCCCCAACCGGCGCATGGAGTTTGTGAAGTCGGAAATCCTGCCCGGCCTGTCCCACATCAAGTCGCTGGAACAGTCCGCCCGCTCCGCCAGCGCGTAACCCTGGATGATGCCGTGGACAGCCCCGCGATGGGTCTCCCCCGCACACCCTACCGCCGCCGGCTGCTGGGGCGGCGGCTGCCGGTTCTGCTCGGCGCGGCGCTGGTGCTGGCCCTGCTCGGTCCCTTCGGCACCTTCGCCGATCTGACGCTGCCCCAGCGGCTGGCCTACTGGGTCGGGCTGATCGGGCTGGGCGGCCTCGCCTTCGAGCTTCTGACCCTGGCCGCCGCCCGCCTGCTGCGGGAACGGCCCGAGGCGTGGCGCGCCCTTCTGGCCGGAGTGGCGCTGGCGGTGGCGGCGCCGATGACGCTCGCCGTGGCTCTGCTGGAACGGTCTTTGCGGGGCAAGGACATGCTGAACCCGCTGGGTCTGGCGGAGCTGTTCGTCTACGTCGTCCTCATCACGCTCCTGGTGTCCGCCATCCCGGTCTGGCTGGAGCTGCGCGACCGCGGACTTCTCGCCGCCGCCCCGTCGTCTACGCCGCCCCCCGCTGCATCAGACCCAGCGGAAGCAGCCCCGGCGGAGCGGCCGGAGCCCGCCTTCCTCGCCCGCCTGCCGGCCCGGCTCGGCCGCGACCTGCTGGCGCTGGAGATGGAGGACCATTACGTCCGCGCCCACACGGCGGCGGGCAGCGACCTGATCCTGATGCGGCTGCGCGACGCCATCGCCGAGCTGGACGGGCTGGACGGGATGCAGGTTCACCGCTCCCACTGGGTCGCCGCCGCCGCCGTCGCCGGGGTGGAGCGCAAGCCGGACGGCAAGCTGGTGCTGGTCCTGCGCGATGGCCGTCGCGTGCCGGTCAGCCGCAGGTACGCGGCGGCGGTTCGCGAGGCGGGCTGGGCGGAAAAGACGGGGCCGTAACCAGCGCCCCTCGAGGTACACGAAAACACTGTGAAAACCCAGGCGGACTCTGACACCCCACGCAATAACGGATGTTTTCACTATCCCCATTGGGCGGCCATTACCGTTGAATTCTTGTTAGATCATTCAAAGTGCCGACACCCTAAGGCTTTCATTCCATAATTCACTTCAATGCGCCGCCACGATGCCATACCATCGAATTCACAGGCATTTTTCCATCAAGGGCAGCGAAAACAAGAAGGCAATCCAGGCGATAAAAACGCCAACCTTACGCCGATAGCGCGACGTCTTTCAGTCTTCATGGAATTGTCAGGAAGCGGTCTCACCGCCTCCCCTCGCATAGCCGGACACTGTCCTCCTCCCTCGTCGTTCGCCTCCCGCCGCAGAACCGGGTTCGGGACCGCCGACCCGCGCCTCCGCTCCACCCAAGCATCGCGGGTCCCATGACCTACCGCCCCGACATCGACGGCCTTCGCGCGGTATCGATCCTTTCGGTTCTGCTGTTCCACGCGAAGTTTCCCCTGTTCAGCGGCGGATACATCGGCGTCGATGTGTTCTTCGTGATTTCCGGCTACCTCATCGGCTCGATCGTTCTGAACGACGCGCAGCGGGGCACCTTTTCGCTGGCCGATTTCTACATCCGCCGCATCCGCCGAATCCTTCCCGCCCTGTTCGCGGCGCTGGCGGTCACCGCGGTGCTCGCCCTGTTCCTGCTGTCGCCCCAGGAGTTGAAGAGCTTTTCCCAAAATCTCGCGGCGACCACGCTGTTCTCGTCCAACATCGTCTATTATCTGAAGTCCGGTTACTTCGAGACCGCGGCGGAGATGAACCCTCTGCTTCATACTTGGTCGCTGGGGGTGGAGCAGCAATTCTACATCGTCTTTCCGCTCGCCGTGCTGGCCCTGCTCCCGTACGGGCGTTCGGTGTGGGTCGCCGTTCTTCTGGCGGCGGCGGCGGCGTCCTTCGCCCTGGGCGTGTTCCTGGTGCGGGATCATCCGGTGGCGGCCTTCTACCTGCTGCCGCCCCGGCTGTGGGAGCTGGTGCTGGGCGCGCTTCTCGCCTTCGGCGCCGTCCCCGACATCCGCGACCGCGCGGCGCGGGAACTGGCCTGCGCGCTCGGCGCAGCCCTGATCGTCATCAGCGTGTTCACCTTGACGGAGGCGACGGCCTTTCCGGGCTACGCCGCGCTGTTGCCCTGCCTGGGCGCGGCGCTGGTGATCCACGCGGGGCGGAGCGGTCCGACGGCGGTCGGGAGGGTGCTGACGCTGCGCCCCATGGTCTTCATCGGCCTGATTTCCTACTCGATGTACATCTGGCATTGGCCGTTGATGGTCTTCGCGCGGTTCCACAAGGGGCGGGACCTGACCACCAAGGAGACGCTGATCCTTCTCGCGGCCATCGCCGCGGTGTCCCTGCTGTCCTGGCGGCTGATCGAAGTTCCCTTCCGCAAGCCCCGACCGGGGACGGGAGCGACGTCGGGCCACCCGCCGGCCACGGTTTTCGCCCGCACCGGCCGGGTCATGGCGGGGCTGGTGGGGGTCGGGCTGATCGGCCATCTGACCGACGGACTGCCGCAGCGCTTCACCGACTACGCGCCGCAGGACATCTCGGGGCGGGAACTCTACAAGGAGCACACCTGCTTCCTCGAAACCGACCAGCCGCCCGAGGCGTGGCCGGGCCTGGAGAGTTGCCGGATCGGTTCCCTGAAGGCGGAGGCGCCCACCGCCCTGCTCTGGGGTGATTCCTTCGCCGCCCATTACGTGCCGGGGCTGCAGACCGTCGCCGACACCCTGCCCTTCAACATCGTGCAGTACACGGCGTCCGGCTGCCCGCCCATCAAGGATCTGCCCGTCAACGCCCGCCCGAACTGCCAGGAGTTCAACCACCGCGTCGAGGAGATCATCGACCGCAACGGCATCCGCATCGTCATCATGGCGGCGCGCTGGGAATGGTACATGGACACCAACGCCCTCGATCTCCGCCGCCTGCACGAGACCGTGGACGCGCTGCTGAACCGGGGCATCCGCATCGTCGTGATGGGGCAGAGCCCGGTCTTCCGCTTCCGCAACCCCTACGACCACACCTATTTCATGAAGTCGGAGCGGGCCTATTCGATCACCGGCCAAGCCGCCGACCTGCCGGTCATCACCGCCACACAGGGCGCGCGGTTCGTCGACACCTCCGACTATTTCTGCGACCCCGATCCCTGCAAGGCCCTTCCGCTCTGCCGGATCAGGGACGACCAGGGCTTCTACTTCCTGGACCAGGGCCATTTCTCGGCCCATGGCAGCACCCTGATCGTGCAGAGCATCCAGGAGATCCTGCGCGCGCCCGACCCGGCCTACGGAGAGTGAGGCCCGGCCGGGACGCCGCGAAACGAGGGGGCGGCGACGCCGCCCCGCTCGTCTTCCGTCACTTCGCGAGATTGCGCAGGACGAAGTTCAGCACGCCGCCGTTCCGGTAATACTCGACCTCGTCCACCGTATCGATGCGCAGCAGCAGCGGCACCTGCCGCGTCTGCCCGTCGGCGCGGGTGATGGTCATCGTCACGTCCTTGCGCGGGCGCAGGTCCTGCTCGATGCCGGCGATGTCGAAGGTCTCGGTGCCGTCCAGCGCCAGATCGTTGCGGGTCAGCCCGTCCTTGAACTGGAGCGGCAGGATGCCCATCCCGACGAGGTTGGAGCGGTGGATGCGCTCGAAGCTCTCGGCGATGACGGCGCGGATGCCCAGCAGCTTGGTGCCCTTGGCCGCCCAGTCGCGGCTGGAGCCGGTGCCGTATTCCTTGCCGGCGATGACCACCAGCGGCACGCCCTCCTGGGCGTAGCGCATGGCCGCGGTGTAGATCGGCAACTGCTCGCCCGAGGGGTAGTGCCGGGTCTCGCCGCCCTCCACCCCCGCCAGCATCTCGTTGCGGATGCGGATGTTGGCGAAGGTGCCGCGCATCATCACCTCGTGATTGCCGCGCCGCGCCCCGTAGGAGTTGAAGTCCTGCGGGCGCACCTGATGGCTCAGCAGATACTCGCCGGCCGGGCTGGTCTTCTTGATCGATCCGGCGGGGGAGATGTGGTCGGTGGTGATGCTGTCGCCCAGCACGGCCAGCGCGCGGGCGCCCCGCACGTCGCTCACCGCCTCGGGGGTCTTCGGCATGTCGGCGAAGAAGGGCGGCAGCTTCACATAGGTGCTGCCCGCCTGCCACTCGTAGGTCTGGCCCTCGGCGGTCCGGATGCCGCGCCACTGCTCCGGCCCCTCGAACACGTTGCCGTAGCGGCTGCGGAACATCTCCGCCGACAGCGAGGCGTCGATGGCGTCCTGCACCTCCTGGTTGGTCGGCCAGATGTCCTTCAGATAGACGGGCTGGCCGTCATGGCCGGTGCCGATGGGGTCCTTGGTCAGGTCGATCTTCATGTTGCCGGCCAGCGCGTAGGCGACGCACAGCGGCGGCGAGGCCAGATAGTTCGCCCGCGTGTGCGGGTTCACCCGGCCTTCGAAGTTGCGGTTGCCCGACAGCACGGCGGCGACCACAAGGTTGCCCTCCTCCACCGCCGCGGCGATGGGGTCGGGCAGCGGGCCGCTGTTGCCGATGCAGGTGGTGCAGCCGTAGCCGACAATGTTGAAGCCGAGCTGGTCGAGGTAGGGCTGGAGCCCGGCCTTGGCCAGATAGTCGGTGACCACCTGCGAGCCCGGCGCCAGCGAGGTCTTGACCCAGGGCTTGGACTTCAGCCCCTTCTCCACCGCCTTGCGGGCGAGCAGGCCGGCGGCCACCAGCACCGCCGGGTTGGAGGTGTTGGTGCAGGAGGTGATGGCGGCGATCACCACCGCCCCCTGGTCGAGGTAGTAGCCGCAGCCCTGCACGGGGACGGAGCGGTCGGCGTCCTCCGCCTTGAAGGCGCCAACCAGATCGCCGCCGAAGCTCTGCGCCGCCTGGGACAGCGGCACGCGGTCCTGCGGGCGCTTCGGGCCGGCCAGCGACGGCTCGACCGTCGTCATGTCCAGCTCCAGCGTGTCGGTGAAGACGGGGTCCGGCGTGCCGGCGTCGCGCCACATGCCCTGGGCGCGGGCGTAGGCCTCGACCATCGCCACGCGGTCGGCGTCGCGGCCGGTGAAGGTCAGGTAGCGGATGGTCTCCGCGTCGATCGGGAAGATGCCGCAGGTGGCGCCGTATTCCGGGGCCATGTTGCCGATGGTCGCGCGGTCGGCCAGCGTCAGGTGGTCCAGACCCGGCCCGTAGAACTCCACGAACTTGCCGACCACGCCCTTCTTGCGCAGCATCTGGGTGACGGTCAGCACCAGGTCGGTCGCCGTCGTGCCCTCCTTCAGCCGCCCGGTCAGCTTGAAGCCGACGACCTCGGGGATCAGCATGGAGATGGGCTGGCCGAGCATGGCCGCCTCCGCCTCGATGCCGCCGACCCCCCAGCCGAGCACGCCCAGCCCGTTCACCATGGTGGTGTGGCTGTCGGTGCCGACCAGCGTGTCGGGATAGGCGACCAGCTTGCCCGCCGGGTCGGTGTCGGTCCACACGCCCTGCGCCAGATACTCGACGTTCACCTGATGGCAGATGCCGGTGCCCGGCGGCACGACGCGGAAATTGTCGAAGGCCTTCTGGCCCCAGCGCAGGAAGGCGTAGCGCTCCAGGTTGCGCTCGAACTCCAGCTCGACGTTCTTCTCGAAGGCGGAGGGGTTGCCGAAGAAATCGACCATCACCGAATGGTCGATGACCAGATCGACCGGCACCAGCGGGTTGATCTTCTTGGGATCGCCGCCCAGCGCGGCCATCGCCTCGCGCATCGCCGCCAGATCGCAGACCGCCGGCACACCGGTGAAGTCCTGCATCAGCACGCGCGCCGGGCGGTAGGCGATCTCACGGTCGGACCGCTTGTCGTGAAGCCACTGGGCCACCGCCTTCACGTCGTCGGTGGACACGGTGCGTCCGTCCTCGAAGCGCAGGAGATTCTCCAGCAGCACCTTCATCGAGTAGGGCAGCCGGGAGAGGTCGCCCAGTCCGGCGTCCTCCGCGGCCTTGATGCTGAAATAATCGTAGCTCTTGCCCCCGACGGACAGGGAGCGGCGGGTTTTCAGCGAGTCCTGACCGGTGAACGTCGTCACGGTACCCCTCCTTCGCGTTATTGGCGGACCGGCCGGGCGGCGGCCGTGGTTTCCGCATGTCTCAACCGCCTGATTTAGTGCCGGTCCCGCCCCCCTTCAAACGGCGCCGTGCAAAGGGCAGGCAAGCGCAAGCGTGAGGGCTGCGCTCTCCTCGTGCGAAAAGGGTCCGGTCCGTACTAGAATCCCGCACAACGAAAACCACGCGGACGGGCGGAACGGCCCGGCGCGCGACGGGTGGAGGAAACGGAATGGCATGGCGCGCCCCAGCCCTGGCGGTTGCGGCCCTGACGGCGATGCTTGTCGGCACGCCGGCCGAGGCCGCTTCGGAGCCGCCGCAAGGGGCGCAGTTCTTCCCGCACCTCGTCTACCGCAGCGGCCCCTACGCGCCCTACGGCATCCCGCTGGCCGACGGGGTGGCCGACTATCTGACGCTGATCAACCGGCGCGACGGCGGCATCGGCGGCGTGCCGATCGCCTGGGAGGAGTGCGACACCGGCTACAACACCGACCGCGGGGTGGACTGCTACGAGCGGCTGAAGGCCAAGGGGCCGACGGGGGCCGCCGCCGTGCTGCCTCTGTCCACCGGCATCACCTACGCCCTGATCGAGCGCGGGGCCGCCGACCATATCCCGGTCTTCTCCTCCGGCTATGGGCGGGCGGACGTGTCGGACGGGCGGGTCTTCCCCTACGCCATCAACGCCCCGGCCAGCTATTGGACGGGCATCGACGCCGCGATCAGCCACATCGCCACGGAGCTGGGCGGGACGGAGCGGCTGCGCGGGCGGAAGATCGCCTACGTCTACCACGACAGCGCCTTCGGCAAGGAGCCGCTGCCGATGCTGGAGGCGCTGCGCGGCCCGCTGGGCTTCGAGATGCGCAGCTTTCCCGTCGCTCCGCCGGGGCTGGACCAGCGCGCCGTCTGGACGCAGATCGCCCGCCACTACCGGCCCGACTACGTGATCCTGTGGGGCTGGGGCGTGCAGAACTCCACCGCCCTGCGCGAGGCGGCGGCGGCCGGCTATCCCGCCGACCGCATGATCGGCGTCTGGTGGGCCGGGTCGGAGCTGGACGTCCGGCCGGTCGGCCCGGCCGCGGTCGGCTACAAGGCGGTCGCCTTCCACGCCGCCGGGACGGACCTGCCGGTGATCCGCGCCATCCGCGAGCAGGTCCACGCCCGCGGGATGGGGGCCGGCGATCCCGGCCAGATCGGCACGGTGCTCTACAACCGCGGGGTCTTCAACGCCGCCGTCCTGGTCGAGGCCATCCGCACCGCGCAGGGCAAATACGGGCGCCGGCCGCTGACCGGGGCGCAGGTGGCCTGGGGCTTCGACCATCTGGACCTGAGCGCCGACCGGCTGAGCGAGCTGGGGCTGGACGGCTTCATGCAGCCGCTGCGCATCACCTGCGCCGACCATGAGGGGATCGTGCCGCTGCATGTGCAGCGGTGGGACGGGGAACGCTGGCAGGACGTGTCCGGCCCCATCGAGCCGCGCCGCGCCCTGATCCGCAAGCTGGTGACGGAGTCGGCCCGGCGCTTCGCCGCGGAGCGCAAGATCGAGCCGCGCGCCTGCGATGAGAAACCTTAGGCCGGGCGCATCGCCACGTAGCGGCAGAAGCGCAGGCCGCTGCCCAGCACGCGCAGGCGCGACCACCACAGCGCCAGCTCGCGGGCCAGCGCCTTGAGCACGCGGGGTTCGGGGACGGCGGTCTTCAGCGCCTCGCCCAGCCGGCGCACCCGCTCCACGGCCTGACGGCGGTGGAACTGGGTCAGGTCCTCGGAAATCCGCAGGTCCAGGTTGCGCTGCGTCAGCTCGTCGGCCATGCGGGTGGCCGACCAGGGATAGACCTCCAGCGGCTCGGAATCGCGCCAGCCGTTCCAGCTTTCCCAGGACGTGGGGGTGCCTTCGATCACGTAATCGAACAGCAGCACGCCCCCCTTCGGCTTGACGCACTCGCTGATGCGGTCGAGGAAGTTCTCCTTGTCGCGCACCCGGTGCATCACCCGGTCGGCCAGCACGAGGTCGAAGGAGCCCGCCTGGTTGAAATGCTCGGGGTCGTAATGGCCGATCGGGGCCTTCTTCGACACGCCCAGCGCCTTGGAGCGCTCCATCCCCAGCTTGGCCAGCAGGGGCGACATCTCCAGCCCGGTCACCCAGGTGTCGTAGCTGTTCACGATGCCGCGCGCCGGCCCGCCCAGCCCCGCCGACAGATCAAGCACGCTCTTCGCCGGGTTCAACCCGAAGGAGCGGACGGATTCGACCATCCATTGCGCGTCGCCGGGACCGACGCAGTCCTGGCCCCACAGCATCTGCGCCCCTTCCGTGCGGGCGACCGACCAGACCGGCTCGCCCTGGCGGTCGAGCTGCAGGTTCTCCAGCCGCTCCAGGTCGGGATCGCTCCGCGGTGTCTCGGGCGGCGGGGCGCCGGCGGGCGTGGCGGAGCCCAGCGCCTCGACCGGGCCGCGCAGCGGCAGGCGGGAAGCCGGGGCGGAGCGCGACAGGCGGGTCAGGGCGGCGAGGTCGTAGCCTTCCCACCAAGCGACGAATTTCGTCCGCCAGTCGGGATTGCGCCAGCGCTCCCTATCCTGAAAATTGTGCCGCATCCGGCGCTGCGTTTCCAAAATTGCTGCCCCACGAAGGACGGCCACCGCCGGCATCCGCGGATACCGCACAATATAGAGGTAGGCCTCAACAGTCGGGGAGTCAAGTAACCAGCGGGAAGTGTTAAAGAGGACTTGCCAGAACTGTCGCGAAAATTTTATCTAACTGTGAAATATTTCCGCAACACCCATGGCTTGCAGCCGCCGGAGCGGCGCGCCGCACGGTGGCCGAAGCGCGCCGCGTTGCAGCATCGGGCCGCAATGCCTATAGTTTCGCCCCAGCACCCCGCAGCCGTCCCACACCGCGCAAGGAGCACCGGCGTGCCGCACAAGACCGGCAACCCCTGGACCGTCCTGACGACCAAGCCGATCTACGAGAATCCATGGATGCGGGTGGTGGAGCACGACGTGCTGACCCCGTTGGGCAATCCCGGCATCTACGGCGTCATGCATGCCCAAAATCTGGCGACCGGGGTGGTTCCCATCGACGACCGGGGCCGGGTCACGCTGGTCGGCCAATACCGCTTCCCCCTGGAGCAGTACAGCTGGGAGATCCCGGAAGGCGGCGGCAAGAAGGGCGTCGACCCGGTGGAGTCGGCCAGGCGCGAGCTGCTGGAGGAGACCGGGCAGACGGCGCGCCACTGGCTGCCGATCCTGAAAATGCACCTGTCCAACAGCATCACCGACGAGACCGCCCACTGCTATCTCGCCTGGGGGATCGAGCAGGGGCAGGCGGAGCCGGAGGAGACCGAGGTCCTGCAGCTGCGCCACGTCCCCTTCGCGGAGGCCTACGCCATGGTCAAGCGCGGCGAGATCACCGACGCCATCGCGGTGGCCTGCCTGATGAGGGTCCGCCTGATGGCGCTCGACGGCGACCTGCCCGAGGACGTCACCCGCCTGATCCTGGGCTGAGGGGCGGAGAGATCATGCAGGCCGTCGCCATCGACTTCGAGACCGCCAACGAATCGCGGACCAGCGCCTGCTCCATCGGCGTCGCCTGGATCGAGGACGGGCGCGTGGTGGAGACGGAGGAGCATCTGATCCGCCCGCGGGAGATGCGCTTCAATCCCTTCAACACCGCCGTCCACGGCCTGCGGGCGGAGGATGTCGCCGGTGCGCCGGAGTTCCCGGAGGTCTGGCGCCGCTTCGCCCGCCGGCTGGAGGGGCGTCTGGTGCTGGCCCACAACGCCTCCTTCGACATCAGCGTGCTGCGCCACACGCTGGACGATTACGGGCTGGCGTGGCCGGCCTGCCGCTACCTCTGCACCGTGGTGCTGGCGCGCAAGGCGTGGCCGCAGCTGGCCGCGCACAAGCTGAACTACCTGGCCGACCATCTGGGGATCGCGCTCGACCACCACCGCGCCGGCAGCGACGCCGAGGCCTGCGGGCGCATCGCGCTCGCCGCCACCCGCGTTCTCGGTCTGGAGCGGCTCGCCGACATCGCCGCGGCCACCGGCATCACGCTGGGACAGCTGGCGCCGGGCGGCTACAGCCCCTGCAAGGGCGGCAACCCGCCGCCCCGGCGGCGGCGTCTGGTGCCGGCGATCTGAGGCCTCAGCGCTCGACCAGATAGCGCAGGGTCAGCGTCGTGCGCGTCACCGGCTCGGCGACGGTCAGGGCGGCGTCGGCGTAGCGCGGCGGCCCGAAGCGCATGGGGGCGTCGTTGCTGAAGCCGACTCCTTCCTTCGGCAGGCCGAGGAAGTTGCGGTCGAGTTCGAGATTCTGGTTCTCGTCATGAAAGGACTGCACCGCGTAGGTGCCGGGCGGCACCTTGTGCACCACCACGGTGACGCTGCCCGGCCGTGCCGGCTCCGCCGCGGTGTAGGGACAGTTGGGCCCCAGGAAGGTCTCCGGCGTGCACACCGCGACCAGCACCTTCCCCTGCGCGTTCGCGACGTTGGCGACGGTGATGGCGAGGTCGGCCGCCGCCGCCGGGGCCGTCGCCAGGAGGACCGCCAGAGCGGCCAGCGATCCACCCGCTGTGATGCCGCGGGCGTTGCGGAACTGCCGAGGGGTCATCATGGTGCACCCGTTCTGGAGGTGGACGGATAGGCGCGCCCCCGCCATTCCGCCGGACGGCCCCGGCGGGCGCGCAGCAGGGCCGACCATTGGATCGCCAGCAGGATCAGAATGCCCACCGGATGGAGCAGCGCGCCGGCCAGACTCTGACGGAAACGCAGGGCCAGCAGCAAGCGGAACGACAGCCCCGCCGCCATGGCCAGCGCCGCCAGGCCGACCGCCGCGTCCGGCAGCGGGTCCAGCACCGCCCAGCCCAGCAGCAGCCAGGGCAGGACATGGCCGCCGAACAGCAGAAGGGTCCAGACCGGCAGCGCGACCGGGGTCGCCATCCCCTCCGTCGCGTTCTTCGAGAAGCCGGACCACACCTCCCCCCAGCCGCGGTACATCCGGCAGCGGGCGAGGCTGGTCGCGTCGAACAGGTCGGTTCCCTGCCCCGCCCGGCGGAAAGCGCGCGGCAGCGTCACCCCGTCGTGCAGCGACGTGGCGATGGCGGCGTGGCCGCCGGCCGCCGCGTAGGCGTCGCGCCGCACCGCGATCAGCTGGCCGCAGGCGGCGGCGAATCCCGGGCTGGCCGACCAGCGCATCCCGACCATCGGCAGGTAGCCGAGGAGAAGAACGTGGATCAGCGGGATCACCAGCGCCTCGGCCAGGGTGCCGGTCTCCTGGCGCGGAAAGCCGCTGACCAGCCCCGACCTGCCCGCCAGCAGCGCGCCGCAGGCCAGCCGGGCGGCGTCGGGGGCCAGCCGCACGTCGGCGTCCTGGAACAGCAGCACCGGGTGCCGCGCCAGCCCGGCGAGCGCCTGGCAGGCGTGCTGCTTGCCCGACCAGCCCGGCGGCAGCGGCGGCGCCTCCTCCAAGCGCACGCGCGGGTCGCGGGCGGCGAGGGCGCGGACGATCGCCGCCGTGCGGTCGGTGGAATGGTCGTCCAGCACCACCACCTCCACCGTCACGCCGCAGCTGGACAGCGCCGCCCGCACCGCGCCGGCGATGGTGGCCTCCTCGTTGCGGGCGGGGATCAGGATGCTGACGGCGGCGCCCGGCGGCGGCTCGGCCGTTGGCCGGCGGTAGAGGCACAGATTCACCAGCCCCAGCCCCAGCGGCAGCAGGGCGAGCGCCAGAGCCAGCGCGGCCAGCAGCGTGACGTCGGGCATCAGCGGGAAACCCCTTCCTTATCGGATGCGTCACCATGCGCGGGGCTGAAGCGGTGCCCGCCCACCCACGCCCGCGCCCGGCGCCACAGGTCGTAGACGCCGCCCACCCCCGCCGAACCGTCGACCAACGTCAGGAAGCGCGCCGGGTCGCGGCTCTGCGCGTCGAGCGCCAGCGCGTCCATGGTCGTCTCCAGCCGCCGTTCCAGCGCGGCGGCGATCTCCGGCACCGGCCGGCCGGCGACGTCGGAGGCCGGCATGGGCTCGCCGAAGCGGGCCAGCGCCTCCGGCGTGCTCTCGTCCCAGAACGGGTATTCCACGGCGAGCGGCACCACCAGGGCCTCCGGCGCGCGGCGGACCAGATGGGCGATGCCCGGACGCAGGCGGACCGGGCGGCGGCGCGGGTCGGTGAAAGCCCCCTCCGCGGTGATCCACAGCATGGAGCGCGGGTCGGCCAGGATGCGCCGGCCGTGGCGCAGGAAGGCGGCAGCCCCGCCCCGCCCCGGCTCGACCCCGAACAGGCCGATGCGCGCCATGAAACGGTAGCGGCGCAGCATCGCCGCGTCGATGGGGCCGTAGCCCGGCCGGTCGCGGTAGCGCGTCGTCCCCATCACGATCAGCAAGGCGGGGTCCCACCAGGACGGGTGGTTCAGGCAGACGATCACCGGCCGGTCTGCCGGCAGGGCCGGCCAGCCCGGCCGGGCCAGCCGCACCGCGTGGAAGTCGCGCCGCATCCGCCGCGCCATGACGGCGCCGAAGAAACGGCAGAGCGCCGGCGAGCGCAGCGCGACCGGATCGTCCTTCCGCCCGTCATCCTCCATGCCCGTCCCTCAGGCGACGGCGCGCAGGTCGGTGTCGCGCGCCCCGCCCCGCAGGTCGCGGTCCAGGCTGTCGGCGGCGATCCAGCCCGACATCAGCACCATCGGCATGCCCGGCCCGGGATGGGCGGCGCCGCCGGCCAGATACAGCCCCGCGACGTCGCGCGAGCGGTTGCCCGGCTTGAAGGCTCCCATGAAGCGGCCGTGGCTGGCCAGCCCGTAGATGGCGCCGTTCAGCACGCGGTAGCGGTCGTGGATGTCCTGCGGGGTCAGGACGCGCTCGACGCGGATGCGGTCCTCCAGGTCGGCCATGCCGGCGGTGCGCTTCAGCTTGTCGAAGACGGTGCGGCGGTAGTCCGGCAGCATCCGCGACCAGTCGTGGTGCGGCCGCAGGTAGGGGGTGTGGACCAGCACATAGAGCGCCTCGCCCCCCGGCGGCGCCACGCCGGGCTCGGTGCGGGCCGGGGCGGCGATGTAGCAGGTCGGGTCGGGCGCCGGCTCGCCGCGGCGGTAGATCCAGTCGAACTCCTCCGCCGGGTCGCGCGAGAAGACGAAGTCGTGGTGCAGCAGGTGGTCGTAGCCGCGGTCGAGCCCGAGATAGAAGACCACGCCCGAGCAGGCCGGCTCGTAGCGGCGGCGCTTGCGGAAGCGCTTGGCCGGGGCGCCGCCCACCAGCTCCTCGTAGGTGCGGACGGAATCCATGTTGGAGACCACCGCCGACACCGGGATGCGCTCCCCGCCATCGGTCTCGACGGCGGTGACGCGCTTGTCCGTTACCTCCAGCCGGCGCACGCCGGTGCCGGTGCGGATCTCGACGCCGAGGCGCCGGGCCACCCGCTCCAGCGCCACCGGAACGGCGCGGGTGCCGCCCATCGGGTACCAGACGCCGTCGTTGGTCTGCATGTGGGCGATGGCGCAGAGCACCGCCGGGGAGCCGTAGGGGGAGGACCCGACATACTGGGTGAAATGGTCCAGCATCTGGGCGGCGCGCGCGTCGGGGACGTGGCTGCGGATGGTGCCGGCCACCGTGCTGCCCATGCGCAGCGCCAGCACGTCGGACAGGGTGCTGGTGTTCATGCTGTCGCGGAGCTTCAGCGTGTCGCCGAGATCCTCCACCGACTTCCAGAAGAAGAAGCGTTCGGAAATGCCGTGCAGACGCTCCGACAGCGCCTGGAAGCGGCGGTAGCCCTCCCCGGCGCCGCGGCCGGGGGTCAGCCGGTCAAGCTCCGCGGCCATCGCGCCGATGTTCTCCGACAGGTCGAGCACGGTGCCGTCGTCGAAGAAGCAGCGCCATTGCGGCTCCAGCCGGACCAGCTCCAGCTCGCGGTCGAGGTCGCAGCCGGCCTCCGCCAAGATGCGGCGCAGGACGCGCGGCACGGTCAGGATGGTCGGCCCCATGTCGAAGCGGAAGCCGCCCTCCTCCAGAACCGCCGCCTTGCCGCCGACCCAGTCGTTCTTTTCCAGAAGCACCACCTTGTGGCCGCGCGCCGCCAGAACCACCGCCGACGCCAGCCCGCCCAGGCCGCCGCCGATCACCGCGATCCGATCCGTCATGCCAGTCCCCCCGCTACGGCCCGCTTGGGCAGGCCGGACAGTCCCATGGTTTCGCTGCGCCAGGGCGTCGGCAGGCCCAGCTCCGAGGCCAGCAGCCGCGACGTGATGCGCGCGCCTTCGAAGATCACCGGCAGGCCGCTGCCGGGGTGGGTGCCGCCGCCCACCAGATAGACTCCGTCCAGATCCTCGAACCGGTTGTGCGGCCGCAGGTGGAGCATCTGGTCCAGGCTGTGCGCCAGATTGAAGGTGGCGCCGCGGTGCACCGCGAACTGGCGGTCCCAGTCGGCCGGAGTCACCACGCGCTCCACCCGGATGCGGCGCTCCAGATCGGTCAGGCCGAAGCCGGCCAGCCGGTCGAGCACGAGGCGGCGGTAGCGCGGCGCCTCGGCCGCCCAGTCGATGTGGCCGCGCTGGTGGCCGACCGGCACCAGGATGTAGAGGGTGCTGCCGCCGGGCGGGGCGAGGTCCGGGTCGGTGGCGCAGGCGTTCTGCACGTAGATCGACGGGCGGCGCGGCATCTCGCGCCCGTCCTCGATCTCGGCCAGATTGCGGGCGTAATCCTCCGCCAGATAGACGGTGTGGTGGTCCAGCCCCTCCATCCGTCCCTCGATGCCCAGATAGAGCATGAAGGTGGAGCAGGAGAATTTCTTGGTCGCGATGCGGGCGTCGGTCCAGCGGCGGCGCAGGTCGTCGGGCACCAGGGTCGTCATCGCGCGGGCGAAATCGGCGTTGATGACCAGCGCGTCGGCCGGATACTCGCCGGCCTCCGTCCGCACCCCGACGGCGCGGCGGCCCTGGAAGCGGATGTGGCGCACCGTCTCGTTCAGCCGCACGGTGACGCCGAGACTTTCGGCCACCCGCCGCATCGCCTCCATCACCGCCTCGGTGCCGCCGCGCGGGTGGAAGACGCCGTGCTCGTGCTCCAGGAAGGAGAGGATGGTGAACAGGCTGGGGCAGCGGAAGGGCGACATGCCCAGATACTTGCTCTGGAAAGAGAAAGCGAGGCGGACGCGCGGGTCCTGGAAGTAACGGGACAGATCGCGGTCGACCGAACGCTGCGGCGAGAGCCGCCCCAGCGCCTTCAGCATCGGCAGCGACGCCAGCGCCCAGGGGCTCGAGAAGTCGGTTTCCAGGATCGGGCGGAACAGCTCCATCTTCGCGCGGTTGTCGGCCAGGAACCGCGGCAGCCCCTGGGCGTCGCGCGGGTCGAGGCGGGCGATCTCCGCCATCAGCGCCTTCATCTCGGCGTGGACCCGCATCTCCCCGCCGGCCTCGAAGACCAGCCGGTAGAGCGGGTCGAGGCGGATCAGATCGACCTCGTCCGACAGGCGGCGCCCGCAGGCCTCGAAAATCTCCTCGAGGATGCGGGGATAGAGGAAGAAGGTCGGCCCGCTGTCGAAGCGGTACCCGTCGAGCGCGAAGCCGGCCGACCGGCCGCCGACGCGGTCCTGCCGCTCCAGCACGGTGACCTTCGCCCCGGTGAGCGCCAGGAGCATCGCGGATGCCAATCCACCGGGCCCAGCGCCAATGATCACGACTTGCCGTTCCATCCGCTTGTCAAACGCTCCCGAGCTGCCGACTTGTGTGAAGGCAGTTACGAACATGGACCGGAAATGGATCACAGCCACAATGCCACCTCTCCAGGTGTAACCCCTTGGACAAGCGGGGCCGGTGATCCATTTTCAACTGCGCGCGCGGCGTGGGCCGGCGGCAATACAGGCGAAAGACTGTCCATCATCCGCAACATCCGCCGCCGCATCGCGGCGGATGCGGAGGACCTCGTGCACACGCTGGCGACCCGCCCCGGACGGAGCGCGGCCGAAAGCCTGAGCGCGGAAATCCTGCCGCTGGCCGAGGCCTGCCGCTTCCTGGAGCGCGAGGCCGCTGCGCTGCTGGCGCCGCGGCGGCTGGGGGCGCGCGGCCGACCGGTCTGGCTGTTCGGCGTCGCGGCGGAGGTGCGCCGCGAGCCGTTCGGCACCGTCCTGATCGTCGGCCCGTCCAATTACCCGCTGCTGCTGCCGGGGGTGCAGGCGCTCCAGGCGCTGACCGCCGGGAACACGGTGCTGGTCAAGCCGGCGCCCGGCTGCTCGGCGCCGATGGAACGGCTGGCGGACTGGCTGGCCGAGGCCGGCCTTCCGGATGGCCTGTTCCAGCTGCTCGACGAATCGCCCGACGCGGTGTCCGACGCGATCACCGCCGGCATCGACAAGCTGGTGCTGACCGGATCGGCCGCCACCGGCCGGGCGGTGGCCCGCCAGCTCGCCGATGGGCTGGTGCCCTCCACCATGGAGTTGTCGGGGAACGACGCGGTGTTCGTCCTGCCGGGCGCCGACCTTGGCACGGTCGCCCGCGCGCTGGCCTTCGGCCTGCGGCTCAACGGGTCCGCCACCTGCATCGCGCCGCGCCGGGTCTTCGTGCCGCGCGCCCTGGCGGGCGAGTTGGAAAAAGCGCTGACCGCCGCCGTGGCGGCGATCCCGGCGGCGGCGGTGCCGCTGCCGTTGCGGCGCCGGCTGGTCGGGCTGGTCCGCGCGGCGATGGCGGAGGGCGCCCGCCCGCTCGGCCCTCTGCCCGACGACGCGGACCCGGCGATGGCGCCGTTGATCGTGGCCGACGCGCGGCCGGGCATGGCGCTGCTGCGCGAGGAGCTGTTCGCCCCCATCCTGTCGCTGGTGCCGGTCCGCGACATGGGGGAGGCGCTGGAGGCCGCCGCCCGGAGCCCCTACGCGCTCGGCGCCTCGGTCTTCGGGCCGGAGGCGGAGGCGCGCGCCCTGGCCGGGCGGCTGGACGCCGGGACGGTGACGGTCAACGACCTGATCGTGCCGACCGCCGACCCCCGCCTGCCCTTCGGCGGACGCCGAGCCAGCGGCTGGGGCGTCACGCGCGGGGCCGAAGGGCTGCTGGAGATGACGCGGGTGAAGACCGTCTCGGTGCGGCGCGGCCGGCGGCTTCCCCACACCGACCCGCCGCGCGACGGCGACGCGGCGCTCATGCTGGCGGCGATCCGCCTGCTCCACGGCGGTCCCGGCGCCCGTGCCGGGGCCTTCCGGACCCTGATCCAGGCCCTGCGCGACCGCCGGCCCGACTGACGCGGAGTCCCCCGATGACCGTCCTTTTGCTCGCCGTCCTGATCGGCGCCGTCGCCGGTTCGCGCACCATGCTCGCACCGGCGGCGGTCTCCTGGGCCGCCTACGGCGGCTGGCTCGACCTGTCGGGAAGCTGGCTGTTCTTCCTCGGCCACCCGGTGTCGCCCTGGGTCTTCACCGCGATGGCGGTGGGGGAGCTGGTTGCCGACAAGCTGCCCAGCACCCCCAGCCGCAAACGTCCCTTCCCCTTCGCCAGCCGCATCGCCAGCGGCGCCATCGCCGGCGCGGCCATCGGAGCGAACGCGGGCTCGTGGGTGCCCGGGCTGATCGCCGGCGGGCTCGGCGCGGTCGCCGGCACGCTCCTTTTCTACGAAGCGCGCCGGCGCATGGCCGCCGCCTTCGGCCGCGACCGGCCGGCGGCGCTGATCGAGGACGCGGTGGCGCTGGCCGTCGCGCTGCTCGTCGTGGCCGCGGCGTAAGCGGCTTTTCGGAAAGAGGGGGTCAGCGCGCCGCGCCGCCCTGCTCCGGGAACAGGCCCGACAGCCCCTCCCGGCTCGCCGGGCAGACGCCGCGCTCAGTCACCAGACCGGTCACCAGACGGGCCGGGGTCACGTCGAAGCCGTAATTGACCGCCGGGCTGCCGGCCGGGGTGACGCGGATGGTCTCGATCCGCCCGTCGGCGGTGATGCCGGTCAGCTCGGTCACCTCGCGGGCGTCGCGCTCCTCGATGGGGATTTCCCTCACCCCGTCGGCCATGCCCCAGTCGATGGTCGGCGAGGGCAGCGCGACGTAGAAGGGCACGCCGTTGTCGTGGGCGGCCAAGGCCTTCAGGTAGGTGCCGATCTTGTTGCAGACGTCGCCGGTCGCCGTGGTGCGGTCGGTGCCGACGATGCACAGGTCGACCATGCCGTGCTGCATCAGGTGGCCGCCGGTGTTGTCCACCACCACCGTGTGGGGCACGCCGTGGCGGTTCAGCTCCCAGGCGGTCAGGCTGGCGCCCTGGTTGCGCGGGCGCGTCTCGTCCACCCAGACATGCAGGGGGATGCCCTCCTCGAAGGCGACATAGACCGGGGCCAGCGCCGTGCCCCAATCCACGGTGGCGAGCCAGCCGGCGTTGCAATGGGTCAGCACGTTCACCGGCTCGCCCGGGGCCTTGCGGCGGGCGGCCTCGCGGATCAGGGCGGCACCATGCTCCCCGATGGCGCGGTTGATGGCCACATCCTCGTCGCAGACCGCCGCGGCCTCGGCGTAGGCGGCCTCGGCGCGGGCGGCGGGCGGCAGCGGCGCCAGACGGGCGCGCATCCGCTCCAGCGCCCAGCGCAGATTGACCGCGGTCGGGCGGGTGGCGAGCAGCCGGGCGCCGGCCTCCTCCAGAGCGGCGTCGGACGGGTCGGCCCGCATGGCCAGCGCGACGCCGTAGGCGGCGGTCGCCCCGATCAGCGGCGCCCCGCGCACCAGCATGGCGCGGATGGCATGGGCGGCTTCCTCGAGGTTTGTCAGCCGCGCGACGGCGAAATCATGCGGCATCCGCGTCTGGTCGATGATCTCCACCGCCCAGCCGTCCTGCGCCGGCCAGATGGTGCGGTAGGCCGTGCCGTCGATCTTCATACGCCATACTCCCCGCGCTCGATGCCGCTTCGGCCTTTCGGCCCGGCGCGACAATAGGGGGTGGCGCGGCGCGGTTCAACGGGCGTACCCAGGGAACAGGAGCCTGCAAAAAAGTGTTGGTCCGCCACGAAAGCCACGACCTTCGATGCTCAACGGCCTCTCCCCCATGCCCCTGCGCGCCCTGCGATCCAAAGGTTCCCCACTGCTCTACCGGATGCCGGGATCGGCGCTGGTGCTGATGGTCTGCGCGGTGGCGCTGCTGCTGACGCTCGGCCTGTCGGCCAGCTTCGCGCTGCGCGACCGGGCGGCGGCCCTGCAGCACGCCCAGGACACCGCCGGCAACGCCAGCCTGCTGGTCGCGGAGCACGCGGCCCGGCTGGTGGAGACCAGCGACCTGATCCTGAAGCAGGCGGTCCAGCTCGCCGGGCCGGCGGACGCCCCGCTGCCCAACGACCGCGCGGCCTGGGAGCGCTACGCGGCGCTGGTGCGGGGCACCCCCTATCTGGTGTCGATCTGGCTGTTCGACGCCGAAGGCAACGCCGTCCTGACCACCCGCCGCTTTCCCACGCCGGCGATGAGCGTCGCCGACCGCGATTACTTCCTGGCCCAGCGGACGGGCGGCAGCGAGGCGGGCGGCCATCTCTTCATCACCGCCCTGGACAACAGCCGGTACAGCCAGGAGCCGCTGATCCTCCTCTCGCGCCCGCTGGCCGCCGCGCCGGGGCAGTTCCGCGGCGTGGCCCTGGTCGCCGTCTCGCCGCGCTACGTCCGCGACATCTACAAGAGCTTCGACTTCGACTACGCCCGTTCCATCACCCTGCGCCGGGCCGACGGCACGGTGCTGCTGCACGAGACCCAGGGGCCGGACGCCACCGACAGCGCCCCGGCGGAAGCCGCCGGGGAGCCGGAAATCACCGCGCTGCGCCGGGTGGACAGCGTGCCGCTGACCGCCGAGGTGGCCATTCCGGTGAGCAGCGTCATGGCGCGCTGGCGCGGGCAGCTCTGGACCTACATCTCCTACGCCTTGGCCGCGCTGGCCGCGGTGTCGGTGATCGGCGGGATGGCCCTGCAGCGCGCCCGGCGGGAGCGGCAGGCGGAGAACGCGCTCCAGCACGCCTACGACACGCTGGAGGAGCGGGTGCACCAGCGCACGGCGGAGCTGGAGCGGACCAACGCCCAACTCGAAACGGCGGTGACCGACAAGGAGGTCCTGCTGAAGGAGGTCCAGCACCGGGTGAAGAACAACCTGCAGGTCATCTGCAGCCTGCTGCGCCTCCAGGCCGCCCGCATCGACGAGCCGGCGCGCCGCGCCTTCGACGAGAGCCTGCGCCGCATCCAGTGCATGAGCCTGATGCAGGAGCTGCTCTACCGCTCCGACCAGCCGGCGCGCATCGACTTCGCCGACTACCTGCGGCAGCTCTGCGACGGGCTGGTCCGCTCGACCAACCCGACCGGGGCCCGGCTGACGGTGAACGCCCCCCAGCCCTGGAGCCTGGACGTGGACCAGGCGACCCCGCTCGCCCTGATCGCCAGCGAGCTGGTGTCCAACGCGCTGCTCCACGCCTTCCCCCTCGGCCATCCCGGCACGATCACGGTCGCGCTGCTGCCGGAGGGGGAGGAGGGCATGCGGATGGTGGTGCGCGACGACGGCACCGGCCTGCCGCCCGATCCGTCCGCCGCCCAGAACCGCGCGACCGACAAGCGCCAGAGCGGGCTGGGGCTGGTTCTGGTCCGGGCGCTGGCCCAGCAGGCCGGGGCGGCTGTGACCATCGACCGCCAGCCGGACGGCGGGCCGGGCACCCGCTTCATCGTGTCGGTGCCGACCCTCGCCAAGACGCAGACGAAAGCCGCCTGAAGGGGGGTGCCTGAAGGGGGCGCCTGAGATGCGGCGTCAGGGCCGCGGCGGCTCCAGGCGCAGATAGACCATGGCGGAAGCGAGCGCGCTGGCGTAGGCGTCCTCCCCGGCACGCGGCGGCAGGTCGAGATCGCGCAGGATGCTGTCCAGCCGCAGGTCGACCGCGTATTTGCCGGGCGCCTTGGCCTTGCGGCCGTAATAGAGGCTGGACACCTCGATGCGCGGGTTCGGCAGGGCCATGCCGACCATCGGCTGCACCAGCCGGTCGAGAAGCCCCACGGTGAAATCCAGGTAGTAACCGACCAGCGGCCGGTTGCCGATGAAGGCCAGCAGGCGGGACAGCGCCGGCTCCGCCGGTTCGGTGGGCCAGAAGGACAGGATCAGGCGCTGGCTGGTCAGGACGCGGCTGCCGCGGATGCGCAGCGCGGCGACGCTGCGCAGATCCGCCGTGGCCGCGTCGAAGGAGGTGGCCTCGCAATGGATCGCCACCCGCTCCCCGCTCTCCTCCCCCGACAGCAGAAGGGCGCGGTCGGGATGTTCAGGCATGGCCGGGACGGGCGGCGCGACCACCCCGTTGGCCACCACACCGGCAATGGTCTCGGTCGGCATGCCGCCTCCTCTCCCCGCGCGTCCGGCGGGTCAGCGATTCAGGGTCAGTGGTTCAGGTGGAAGTGGTAGGCGAGCAGTTCCTTGAACTTCTTCACCAGCGCCAGACAGTCCTTGAACTGGTCGCGGTCGAGCTTGCCCAGGGAGTCCGTGCGGACGAGGTTGTCGGTCTGGGTGCCGGACGCGCTGCCGTCCAGCCCGGCCTTCAGCCGCAGCGTGGACAGGAAGGTGAAGGCGTCGGCCAGCTCGCCCGCCACGCCGCGGTCCAGCACGCCTTGGTCGGCGAGCGCCCAGATGCGTTCGGTCGTGTTGGTCTCCGTCCTGTGCTTCTCCAACGCCAGCGCGCGGACGCCGTGGACGATGGGGAAGATGCCCGCCTTCTTGATGTCCACCGCCTCGCTGCGGCGACGCTCGAACAGCCCGCCGAACAGGCCCGACGGGGTGTCGAAGGCCAGCGCCGGACGGGCGAAGGCGGTGAAGAACATCTGGTTGTCCTGCAGCCGGCCGAGCAGGTAGCCCTTCGCCTCGGCCAGCAGGGCGGCGTCCCCGGCCACCGCCGCCGCGTCGTAGAAGATGGCGAGGTTCATCTGCGCCGCCTCGTCGGGGCGGTGGATCCAGTGGAAGAGGGAATCCTTGTAGTGCGCCAGCGGGCGCGTCCAGTCCGGGTTGGAGACCATGATGCGCCCCGGGCAGGGCGGGTAGCCGAACGCCACCAGATGGCGGGTGAAGGCGTCGGTCACCTGGGACAGCGTCGGGCAGTCGTAGCCGTCGCGCAGGATCAGCCCGTTGTCCTGGTCGGTCTTCAGAAGCTGCTCGCCGCGCCCCTCGCTGCCCATGACGATCAGGCAGGCGTTGGCCAGCAGGTCGGGTGGCGCCAGCAGCTCGAACAGGCGGCGGAAGATCTTGCGGTTCAGCTCGGTCACGAGGTCGGCGATGAAGGACACCTTGACGCCCGTGCCGTGCAGCGTGCGGATCAGCCCGACGATGTCCTGGCTGGCCCGGCCCAGATCCTCCGGCGTGGCGGCGCGGTCGACCTTCAGCGCGACGACCTGGGAATGGTTGGACAGGACGGCCAGCAGGTCGGTCTGCTCCAGAAGGCCGGCGACCGCGCCCTGCTCGGTGATGACCAGACGGCGCACCGAATGCTTGGTCATCAGGATCAGCGCGTTGAACAGCAGGTCGTCGCGGTCCAGCGCCAGCAGCTCGTAGCGGGCGAGCGGCCCGACCGGGCTGTCCACCGGGCGCCCCTCCAGCACCACGAGATCGCGCAGGTCGGTGCCGGTCAGGATGCCGACGCGGCCCCCGTTTCCTGGATCGCCGTCGCGGACCAGCACGCTGCTCGCCTGGTTGCGCTTCATCGCCGCCGCCGCGTCGCGCAGGGACGCCCCGGCCTCGACGAAGACCGGCGGGTGGAGATAGGCCTGCCGGATGCGCGCCATGGTCAGCGCGGCGGTCTCGCGGTTGGACCGTTCGTTGGCCAGCGCGCTCAGCCGGTCGGCGAAGCCCTGCTGGATCACCGCGCCGAAGGCGGCGTTCTCATGCGCCAGTTCGAGAAGGATCGGACGGGGCACCAGATCGCACAGCGTGTCCTCCGCCGCGACGAAGCTGCGCGCCTGCCCGTCGGAGAACAGCGCCTGGAGGTCGAAGCTGTCGTGGGCGCCGTGCACCGCCACCACCTCGCCGCCGCGGCGTTCATGGACCAGCCCCTGCCGCACCACGAACAGGCAATCCGCCGGCTCGTCCCGGCTCAGGATCACCCCGTCCCGCGCGTAGACGCCGAGGTCGAGCGCCGCGGCGAGCCGCTGCCGCTGCTCCGGCGTCAGGCGGTCGAAGGGGGAGACGGAGAAATCGAAGGCGTCGGACAAAACCCGCTCCACGAACCGGTGGGGTGAATAAAAAAGGCGCCCCAAGACCGCGGTCTTGAGGCGCCTTGAAGATTACACCAGCCCCTTCATCTGCGGAAGGCGGGTGCGACCATTCGCATTAGTGAGCGGAAGCCCCTTCGGCGCCCAGGCCGGTCTGCGACCGGATGTACTGGGCCTTGTAAGCCTCGCGCTCGTCCTGCGCGGCCTTGCTGTTGTCGGTGATCGAGAAGAACCAGATCGCCAGGAACGACAGCGGGATGGTGAAGACGCCCGGGTTGTCGTACGGGAAGAGGGCGGCCGGGTTGCCCAGCACCGACTTCCACACGGTCGGGCCCAGGATCAGCAGCGTCACCGAGGAGATCAGGCCGATCCAGCCGCCGAGAACGGCGCCACGGGTGGTCATCCGGCTCCAGAACATCGACATCAGCAGAACCGGGAAGTTCGCCGAGGCCGCGATCACGAAGGCGAGGCCGACCATGAAGGCCACGTTCTGGTTCTCGAAGGCGATGCCGAGGAAGATCGAGACGATGCCGATGACCACGGTGGTGATCTTCGACACGCGGATCTCGTCATGCTCCGACGCGCGGCCCTTGGCGATCACCGAGGCGTACAGGTCGTGCGACACGGCCGAGGCGCCGGCCAGCGTCAGGCCCGCGACCACCGCGAGGATCGTGGCGAAGGCCACCGCCGAGATGAAGCCGAAGAACAGGTCGCCGCCCACCGCGTGCGCGGTGTGGATGGCCGCCATGTTGGAGCCGCCGATGATCATCGACGGGTTGGGCTTGCCGCCTGCCGCCGCCAGCTTGGCCGCGTCGAGGAACGGATAGGTGTTGGTGACGGGATCCGGGGCCAGCAGCAGCACGATGGCGCCGAAGCCGATGATGAAGGTCAGGATGTAGAAGTAGCCGATGAAGCCGGTGGCGTAGAACACCGACTTGCGGGCCTCCTTGGCGTCCGACACCGTGAAGAAGCGCATCAGGATGTGCGGCAGGCCGGCGGTGCCGAACATCAGCGCCATGCCCAGCGAGATCGCCGAGACCGGGTCGGTGATGAGGGCGCCCGGCGCCATGATGCCGGTCGCCTTCGGGTGGACCTGCACGGCCGTGGAGAACATCGCCTCCGGGCTGAAGCCGAACTTGGCGAGCACCGCGAAGGCCATGAAGGAGGCGCCCGACAGCAGCAGCACGGCCTTGATGATCTGCACCCAGGTGGTGGCGAGCATGCCGCCGAAGGTCACGTAGGCGATCATCAGGACGCCGACGATCACCACCGCCCACAGGTAGTCCATGCCGAACAGCAGCTGGATCAGCTTGCCGGCGCCGACCATCTGGGCGATCAGGTAGAAGGTCACCGTGGCGAGCGAGCCGCAGGCGGCCATCGTGCGCATCGGGGTCTGCTGGAAGCGGTAGGAGGCGACGTCGGCGAAGGTGTACTTGCCGAGGTTGCGCAGGCGCTCAGCGACCAGGAACAGGATGATCGGCCAGCCGACCAGCCAGCCCACCGAGAAGATCAGGCCGTCGAAGCCGGAGGTGTAGACGAGGCCGGCGATGCCGAGGAAGGAGGCCGCCGACATGTAGTCGCCGGCGATGGCAAGGCCGTTCTGGAAGCCGGTGATGCCGCCGCCCGCGGCGTAGAAGTCCTTCGCCGACTTCGTGCGGCGCGCCGCCCAGTAGGTGATGCCGAGCGTGGCCAGCACGAAGACCAGGAACATGACGATCGCCGAGAAATTCGTCGCCTGCTTCTGGACCGCGCCTTCGACCGCCGCCGCGTGCACCGACGCGGGGATGAGCGCGCCGGCCGCGACGGCCGCGACGCCCACACGATTGACCAGCGAACGCATCACTTCGACTCCTCCATGATCTGCCGGTTCAGCTCATCGAACTCGCCGTTCGCCCGGTGCACGTAGATTCCGGTCAGGATGAAGGCCGAGATGATGGTGAAGAGGCCGACGGGGATACCCCAGGTGGTCACGCCGTTGCCGATCGGGGTACCCAGGAACCCCTTGCCGAAGGCGACCAGCAGGATGAAGCCGAAGTAGATGACGAGCATGGCGATCGAAAGCGTCCACGCGAATGCGCTACGCTTCTGCACCAGCTCCTGAAACTTGGGATTCGCGAGAATCCTCTGAGCGTTTTCTTTCATAGTGCGTCCCCTCGCGAGTGCCGAGCGATTTTTGCAAGGTCATATTAGACACTCGGACCATATGGTCTTTGTAACGAACTATCCCGTCAACAACTTTGATGCAGGCCAACCGCTAAAAAGCGCCTTGACGCAGCCCGCGGCCGTTGTTCCGGAGGTTCGTTCACTAACCCATGGCAGCGAAAGGGCGATGGGGGCACGAAATATTGTGAAGCCTGGGCTTAAGAATTGGTGCGCGGAAGCCAAGGTATGCGACCAAAAGTCACACCTTCCTCCTTCAACTCCTCCGCTTCCTTGTCGGTGGCCTCGCCGTAGATTCCGCGCGGATCGGTTTCGCCATAATGGATGCGCCGCGCCTCTTCGGCGAAGCGGTTCCCGACGTAATCGCAATTCGTTTCAACCGTGCGGCGAATTTCCGTCAATTGACGCATGACCTCCGCCGCGAAGCGCTCGCGCAGTTCCGCCGGAACGGACGGGGTCGCGGTCGCCGGGGAAACGGCGGGGGCCGCCGCGCCGCCGCCCGCCGCGGGCACAGCCTCCGGCGCGCCGCCCTCCCGGGCCGCGTCGTCCCTGGCGTGGCCCCCCTTGGCGATGCGCGGGGCCATGGGGGCCTTGGTGATGTGCGTGTCGCCGCAGACCGGGCAGGCGATGGCTTTGGCGGCGGCCTGCGTCTCGTAGGCGTCGCCGTTGCGGAACCAGGCTTCGAACCGGTGGTCGGCCGTGCATTTCAGAACGAAGAGGATCATGTCCCCGTCGGATGCTCCAGGATGAGAAGAACGGATGGTCATGATATACGGTCGGTGACCGGTTGCCAGTTCAGCACGACCCCGGCGTCGCGGTCAAACACGCGTCACGAACGAGCGGGAGCGTCCGTCCCTTGTCCACACCGTCCACCACCGGATCGCCGCAAGCCGGATCGCCGCACGCCGCGATCAGCCCGCCCTCTCCCTGGGTCGCGCGTTTCGCGCCGCTGGTGCGGGCGGGCGGCCCGGTCCTCGATCTCGCCTGCGGGTCGGGACGGCACCTGCGGCTGTTCCGGTCGCGCAACCATCCGGTGGTCGGGCTGGACCGCGACCTGCGCGGGGTGGCCGACCTCTCGGGGGCGGCGGGGGTGGAGCTGGTGGAGGCCGATCTGGAAAACGGGGCGCCGGTGCCGCTGCTGCGCGACCGCCGCTTCGCCGCGATCGTGGTGACCAACTACCTGCACCGCCCGCTGTTCCCGGCCATCCTCGACGCCCTGGAGCCGGGCGGCCTTCTCCTTTATGAGACCTTCGCCCTGGGCAACGCCCGTTTCGGCCGCCCCGCCTCGCCCGCCTTCCTGCTGCGCAGCGGCGAGCTTCTGGAGATGGCGCGCGGGCGTCTCCAGGTCGTCGCCTACGAGCATGGCGAGGTCGCGTCACCCAAGGCCGCGGTGGTGCAGCGGCTGTGCGCGGTCAAGGACCTGGAGGCCGGAAGCGGCCTGGACGGCGACCCGGAGCCCCGACCGCTTCCCGGTTGATGGCCGCTTGATGGCCGCCTGACCACCGCGCGCCGTCGAACATTACAAATAATTCAACATCTGTTCATATGAATTGACGCTTGAAAACGGGGTCGCTAGGGTCCGCCCGCGTTTTTGGGGAGTAACCGTCCTTCGCCACGCCGCGAAGGAGCCTGCGTCAACAAACTCGGTCCGGGCGACCGTGGCGCAGACGGCACCGGCGAAGCCGGGCTTGGTGAGACCAACGGCGCGACGTCCCGGAGGGCCATGGGACCGTCGCGCCGTCGGTCCGTCTTGGCCCAGGGGATTCCCGGTTTGACCGCAACCACTCTTCTGCTTCTCGGCTTCAGCCTGTCGGTGGACGCCTTCGCCGCGGCCGTCGGCAAGGGCGCGGCGAGCGAGCGCGCGCGGCTGGTCGACGCGCTCCGCGTCGGCGCCTATTTCGGTTTCTTCGAAGCCGTCACCCCGGCCCTGGGCTGGATGGTCGGCATCGCCGTCAGCGCCTGGATCGCCAGCGTCGACCATTGGGTCGCCTTCGGGCTGCTCGCCCTGGTCGGCGGCAACATGATCCGCCAGGGCATGAGGACGGAGGCCGCGCCGGAATCCGGGGAACAACCGGCGCGCAAGGGTCAGCTCGGCCCCATGCAGCTCGTCCTCACCGCGCTGGCGACCAGCATCGACGCCAGCGCGGTCGGCGTCAGCCTCGCCGTGGTCGACGTGAACATCGTCCAGGCCTGCGTCATCATCGGTCTGGTGACCGCGGTCATGGCCTTCGGCGGCGTGCTGATCGGGCGCAAGGCCGGTCCGCTGCTCGGCCGCAAGGCGGAGATTCTCGGCGGTCTCGCCCTGCTCGGCATCGGCACCAAGATCCTGGTCGAGCACACGCTGCTCTGACCTCTCCCGGCGGCGCCCCGCCCGCTCGGAAGGCCCCCGTCAGAAGCCGACCCGGTCGAGCGTGAAGGTCCGGTCATGGGTGAGGGCCGGCACCATGCGGCGGGCCTCCTCGACGCGGTCCATGTCCAGTTCCGCCAGGACGAAGCCCACCGCCTCCTCGGCGTCGGCCAGCACCTCGCCCCAGGGGGCGACGATCAGGGAATGGCCGTAGGTCAGCCGTCCCTGGTCGTGGCTGCCGGTCTGGGCCGGGGCCAGGACGAAGCAGCCCGTCTCGATGGCGCGGGCGCGCAGCAGCGTGTGCCAGTGCGCCCGCCCGGTCGGGACCGTGAAGGCCGCCGGCACCGTCAGGATCGACGCCCCCGCCTGGGCCAGCGCCCGGTAGAGATAGGCGAAGCGCAGGTCGTAGCAGACGGTCATGCCGACCCCGCCCCACGGCGTGGCGGCCAGGACCGCGCGGTCGCCGGGCCGGAAGGTCGCGGACTCGCGGTAGCTCTCCCCGCCCTTCAGGTCGACGTCGAACATGTGGAGCTTGTCGTAATGGGCGACGGCCCGCCCCTCGGCGTCGAACAGATAGCTGCGGTTGGCCACCCGCCCGTCGTCGAGCAGGACGCCCAGCGTCCCGGCGAGCAGCCAGGCCCCGGTCTCCCGCGCCAGGTCGGCGAAGAAGGGGATCGCCGGATGCTCGTCGGCCGTCCTCACCCGTTCCAGCACCTTGGCGCGGCCCTGCACGATCATGCTGACATTCTCGGGCAGGGCGATGAAGTCCGCTCCGGCGTCGCGCGCCCGGCGGACCAGATCGCCCGCCGCCTGAAGGTTCGGAAGGATTTCCGTGCCCGCGTTGACCTGGACGCAGGCAGCCTTCAGGACGCCGCTCATCCCCCGATTCCCAGGATGGGGTCGAGCTTGCCGGCACGGTCCAGCGCGTGAATGTCGTCGGAGCCGCCGTAGGGCTTCCCGTCGATGAAGATCTGCGGAACCGTCATGCGCCCCTCGGCCCGCTGCACCATCTCCTCGCGGCGGCCCGGCTGCATGTAGAGGTCGATCTCCTCATACGCCACCCCCTTGCTGTCGAGCAGACGCTTGGCGCGCGAGCAATAGGGGCAGAAGGGCGTGGTGTAGATGACGACGTCGGCCATGCGGAGGGCTCCTTGGCTGTTTTGAACGGTTATAAGATCAACCGCCGCACGGCGTCACCCGTTACGTTTTCATGGCTCACGTTCCCGGCTCACGTCTTGACGACGCGCGCCAGGGTCAGCGCGTCCACCCGCTCCGCCCCGGCGCGCAGCAGCACCCGCGCGCATTCCGACAGGGTGGCGCCGGTGGTCAGCACGTCGTCGACCAGCACGATCCGCTTTCCCGTCACCCGCGCCTCCAGCCCCGGCCGGACCGCGAAGGCGCCCTTGACGTTCCGCCGCCGCCCCGAGCGGTCGAGCCCGCCCTGCGACGGGGTGGAGCGGCGGCGGACCAGAAGGTCGGGAACCACCGGGCGCCCGGCCTGCCGCCCCGCCGCCTGGGCGAGCAGGGCCGCCTGGTTGTAGCGGCGCCGGAACAGCCGCAGCCGGTGCAGCGGCACCGGGGCCAGCAGATCGGCGTCGGCCAGCAGTTCCGCCCCGGCGCGGGCCAGCCACGCGCCATAGGCCCCGGCGGCGTGGATGCGGTCGCCGTGCTTGAAGCCGAGGACCAGCGGGCGGCTGCCGTCGTCGTAGGCCAGGACGGCGCGGGCGCGGGCGAAGAGCGGCGGCTCGGCGATGCAGGCGCCGCACAGCGGCTCGCCCTCCAGCGCGAACTCGAAGGGCGTGCCGCAACAGGCGCAGAGCGGGGGCGCGATGAAGCTCAGACCGCTCCAGCACGGCGCGCAGAGGCCGCCCTGCCGGTCCACCGCCCCGCCGCAGCACAGGCAGCGCGGCGGCAGCAGCGTGTCGAGAATCCCCGTCCAGAGGCTGGTCGCCAACCGCTGCGGAAAGGCCATGGCGGCGCGCCCCCCTCAGTCCAGGTCAGTTCAGGCCGGCGATGCGGTCGAAGATCACGAAGGTGTAGTCGCGCAGCGCGATGTAGATGGCCGGGCCGGTGATGAACAGGATCGCCAGCGTCGCGAAGATCTTGAGGTCCTGCTGCAGCGTCGATTCGTTGATGTTGGTCGCCTGCTGGAAGATGGTCAGCACCATGCCGAGCACCGTGGTGACGACGAGGACCGGGGTGGTGATCTTGATGATGACGATCAGCGCCTCGTAAGTGGCGCCGATGGCTTCCTCGATGCCCATGGCAAGCTCCCGCAGGTTCGGGGCCGACCATAGCACGGCCCCGCCCTTTCGCCGATGGTTGTAGCCCGCCGGGGCTGGGCTATATTGCGGGCATGACCACGCCCGACAGCATGACCGTCTTCGACCGCGCGCTCGTCCGCCGCCGCCGCGACCGCGCCGTCCCCGCCTTTGCCGAGCACGCCTTCCTGTTCGAGGAGGTGGCCGAACGCCTCGTCGACCGGTTGGAGGACGTGGCCCGGCCCTTTCCCACCGTGCTCGACCTCGGCGCCCACGACGGGGTGATGGGGCGGACGCTGCGCGGGCGCAAGGGCGTCGAGACGCTGGTCGCCTGCGACCTCTCCCCCGGCTTCGCCCGGCGGGCGGGTCCGCTGGCCGTTGCCGCCGACGAGGAGCTGCTGCCCTTCGTGCCGGAGACCTTCGACCTCGTGGTCAGCAACCTCAGCCTCCACTGGGTCAACGATCTGCCGGGGGCCCTGGTCCAGGTGCGGCAGGCGCTGAAGCCCGACGGCTTCTTCTGCGCGGCCATGCTGGGCGGGGAAACGCTGCTGGAGCTGCGCCGCTGCCTGTACGAGGCGGAGATGGAGGTGGCCGGCGGCGTGTCGCCCCGCGTGTCGCCCTTCGCCGAGATCCGCGACGTCGGCGGGCTGATGCAGCGCGCCGGCTTCGCCCTGCCGGTGGTGGACAGCGACGTCATCACCGTCACCTACAGCGACGCCTTCCGGCTGATGCGCGACCTGCGCGGCATGGGCGAGACCAACGCCGTCCTGGCCCGCCGCAAGGTGCCGGCCACCCGCGCCCTGCTGTTCGACGCCGCCCGCCGCTACGCCGAGCGCTACGCCGAGCCGGACGGGCGCATCGAGGCGACCTTCCAGATCCTCTATCTGGCCGGCTGGTCGCCGCACGAGAGCCAGCAGCAGCCGCTGAAGCCCGGCTGCGGCGAGGTCCCGCTGGGCGAGGCGCTCAAGGGGGCGGCGCTCAAGGGGGCGGCGGAGAAGGGTCCGTAATCCGGAGCGGGGCGGGATCGACCGCGGTCCGCAGCCTCACCCGATCATCCGGATCGCCATCCAGCCCAGCACCCCGGCGTTCACCACCATGATGACCGGTGCCGCCCGCGCCACCGCGGAGCGCCACGTGCGCCCCGCGAGATGGCCGGCGAGGCCGACCGCCAGCAGGCTCGGCAGGGTGCCCAGCGCGAAGGCCGCCATGCCCAGCGCCCCGGTCAGCGCGCTGCCGCTCGCCGCGGCCACCGCCACCGCGCCGTAGAGAAGACCGCAGGGGATGAAGCCCAACGCCAGCCCCAGCCCATAGCCGCGCCAGCCCGTGGGGTTGCCGAACAGAGGGCGGGCCAGCCGGGACACCCGGTCGCCCCACCAGCGCTGCACCGCGCCGTCGAGCTTCGGCACCCAGGCGGTCAGGCCCTTCACCGCGTAGCCGAGGAAGAACAGCGCCGCGAAGGCCAGCAGCGCCACCGACAGCCATTTCAATCCCGGCAGCGCCCCGACATGGCCGGCGACCGCCGCCGCCGCCGCGCCGATCAGCGTGTAGGTGGTGCCGCGTCCCAGATGGTAGGGCAGCACCGCCGCCCCGGCCAGCCGGTGGAACTCGCTCATCCGCGAAGCCGGGACCTGCTCCAGCCGGGCGGTGACCTGGGCCAGAACGAAGGGGCCGCACATGCCCGCGCAGTGAGTCGATCCCCCGACCAGCCCGGCGGTCAGCAGCGCGACCAGCAGCCCGCCGTCGCGGTCGATGACGATGGCGCACTGGTTGAGGCCGGCTTCGAGAAGCGTCAGAGCCGAATGGGCGTCCACGGCGGACCTCCGGTTGGAAGACCGCCCGTGTATAGGGGAAGCCCGCCGTGAAGGCCATGACCTGGGTCAACGGGCCCTGGGTCAACGGGTCCTGGGTCAACGGGTCCTGGGTCAACGGGCTCCGTCCCGCGCCGGCTCGGGCCTGCAGGGTTCAGGTCTCGGAGCCGGACTGCGCCACCTCGTGCACCTCCACCGGCTGGGCGGCGTGGCGGTTCATGATCTCCAGCGCCTGCTGCTCGCGCCCGGCGTCGGCCAGATTGACCCACAGCAGGATGCCGCCCTTGTCGAGGTGCTGGAGCATCGGCTCGTTGCGCTTGTCGGTCAGCCAGTTCGACATGACCGAGCCCATGGCGCCGCCGCCCACGCCCGCCGCCGCCGCCGCGGCGGCCGCCGCCAGGGCGGTGCCGCCGGTGGCCAGGACGGCGCCGGTCGCCAGGATCGCCCCGACATAGGCCGGGAAGCCCACCGCCACGCCCTTCACGCTGCCGACATCCTCGGGCGAGACGTAGGCTTGGCGCGGCGCGTCGGGGTCGTGGGCGATGTCCTCCGCCCGCTGCGGCACATGGCCGAGATGGTCGCGGATGGTCTCGTCGTTGGCGAGCACGCTCAGCTCGTGACGCTGGAAGCCGGCGAGGGTCAGCTCGTCGACGACCTTCTGCAGGGCGTCGCGGCTGGCGAAGATGCCCACGGCCTCGCGCACGGCGCCACGCAGATGGCCGCCGGAGCGGTTCGCGTTCACATCACTTTCGAAGGTCATGGCGGTCTTCCCCTGTTGCGCTTCCCGGTTGAGCTTCAACCATGGGCGCCAAGCGGAGGTTCCCGGCGGCAGGCCACGCGGCGTCAGGGCTTTCCCGCGGCGGGGGGCGGGGTCACCACGCCGCGCGGCTCCGGCATGGTGCCGAGGAACCACCACAGGCCCAGCGCGATCAGCGCGGCCTTCACCGCCAGGAACAGGGCGATGTGTCGGGCGAGCGGGTTGCGGACCATGGGCGGCTCCATTGCAGCGGGTCGCCGTCGCCAAACCGGGCCAAACTGGATAGTATCCCCGGCCGAAAGACGGATCACACACACGGATCGCACAAAAGGACGCGCCATGAAACGGCTGCTGTTGCTCAGTCTGCTGGCCCTCGGCCTGACCGCCCCCGCCGCCGCTCCGGTCCTGGCCCAGATCAACCTTCTGGAAGGCCCCTCCATGGTCAAGGCGGTGACGTCCAACGACGCCAGCGCGCTGCGGCTGCTGCTGCTGAAGGGGGAGAATCCGAATCAGGTCGACGCCAGCGGACGGCCCGTCCTGCTGCTGGCCATCGGCAACGGCCATCCGGAGCTGGTGCGGCTTCTGCTGGACGGCGGGGCCAACCCCAACCGCGCCGACAAGTCCGGCAACACCCCGCTGCACTACGCGGTGGAGGCCGACGCGCCGGAGGCGGTGGACCTTCTTCTGGCCAAGGGCGCCAAGGTCGACCAGGACAACCGCCAGGGCATCACCCCGCTGATGACCGCGGCGCGCTTCGGCCGCGTCGATCTGGTGGAGCGGCTTCTGAAGGCCGGGGCGCAGGCCGACCGCACCGATTTCACCGGCCGCACGACGCTGAGCTGGGCGCAGGACAGCCGCAACGCCCGCGTGGCGAACCTGCTGCGCCAGGCCGGCGCGCGCTGAGGCCGCGATGGGCGACGCCCCGCTCTCCGCCCTCCTCGGCGCCGCCCCCCTGAACGGTCCCGGGCCGCTGTTCCTGCTGCTGCTGGCCCTGGCCATCGACGCCGCCGCGGGCGACCGGATCGGACGCGTCCTGCCCGACCCGGCGGCGCTGGCGCAACGACTCTGCGCCTGGGCCGACCGGCGGCTGAACCGGGTGGAGCGCGGCAAGACCGCCCGCCTGCTGCGCGGCGCCCTGGTCGTGCTGGCGCTCGTGCTGGCCGCCGTCGCCGTCGGCCTGATCGTCGAGCGGATCGGCGCGCAGAGCCGCGGCTGGCTGCTGGAACTGGCGGTGATCCTCGCCACCCTGCGCGGGCGCAGCGCCTGGGCGCGGGTGCGCGCGGTGGCCCGCGCCCTGGACACGGGCGGCGTCGCCCCGGCGCGGGAGGCCGTCGCCCCCCTCACCCGCCGCCACGCCTTCAGCCTAGACGAGCACGGCATCGCCCGCGCCGCCATCGAGGCCGCCGCCAAGGGCTTCGCCCGCAAGCTGGTGGCCCCGGTCTTCGGCTACGCCCTGCTGGGCGTGCCCGGCCTGCTGGTCTGGGCGGTGGTGGACGGCGCCGACACCGCGCTGGGCCACGCCGGCGTGCGGCACGAGCGCTTCGGCCAGACCGCGGCGCGGCTGGACGACGCGCTGAACGCCATCCCGGCGCGGCTGGCCGCGGTTCTCCTGGCGCTGGCCGCGCCCTTCGCCGGCGCGAACGCCGGCGGCGCCTTCCGCACGATGATGCGGGACGGCGGCAAGGCGGCCTCGCTCAACATGGGCTGGCCGACCGCCGCCATGGCCGGCGCGCTGGGTCTGGCGCTGGGCGGGCCGCACCGCGACGGCGGCGTGGTCATCACCGAAGCCTGGATCGGCGAGGGCCGGGCGCGGGCCACCGCCGCCGACATCGGGCGGGCGCTGGCGGTCTACGCCGTGGCGGGGCTGATCCTGGCCCTGCTGGTGGCGCTGCTGCTGTGGGGGATCGCGGGGCTGTAAAGCGCGGGTGCGGGGGACAAGACTTCACACGGATTGCACGGATTTCTATTTATTCGTCCACCGCCATCCCTGGTGCCTCGCACAAGAGAAGCTGGATTCCGATACATATTATTTAAAAAAATCCGTGAAATCCTTGCGTCGATCCATGAAATCCGTGTGAAGTCTTGCCCGCCACGCCGCGACCCGCGCAAGAAAAAAGGCGCGATCCCGAAGGACCGCGCCTTTTTCATGTCAGCGGCGAACCGCTGTTACCACTTGGACGCCCGGTGGACCGGCTTGCCGCCCTGGGAGTCGCGGCGGGCGTGACCGCCGTGCTCGTTGCGGGCGTGGTCGCTGCGGCCATGCTCGTTGCGGTTCATCGGACGGCCCTGCGGACGGCCACCCGGGCCGCCGTTCGGCTTGCCGCCCTCGGCGCCGCCGGCGTTGCGCACCCACGGCTTCTTGTTGTAGCCGCCGCCGTTGCCGCCACCCGGACGGCCCGAACGGCCCGCCGGACGGCCGCCGCCGCCGGTCTGGAACGGACGCTGCGGCTCCAGGCCCGGAACGACATGGATGTCGAGGCGGGTGCCGGTGTAGCGCTCGATCCGGAACAGGGCGTCGCGGTCGGCGCGGGCGGCGAAGGAGATCGCCACGCCCGAGGCGCCCGCACGGCCCGTGCGGCCGATGCGGTGGACATAGTCCTCCGCCGAGCGCGGCAGGTCGAAGTTGATGACGTGGGTGATGTCGCGCACGTCGATGCCGCGCGCCGCCACGTCGGTCGCCACCAGCAGGCGGACCTGCCCGGTGCGCAGGCGCTGGAGCGTGCGGTTGCGCTTGAACTGGTCCATGTCGCCGTGCAGGGCGGCGGCGGCGTGGCCGGCGTCGCTCAGCTCCTCGGCCAGCGCATCGGCGTCGCGCTTGGTGGCGGCGAAGATGATCGCCTTGCCGACCTCGGGCTGGTCCGCGAAGTGCTTCAGCAGGCGGCGCTTATGGTCCATGTCGTCGGCGTGGTGCAGGCGCTGCTCGACGTTCACCGAGGTGGTGGCGCTTTCCACGGCGACGCGCACCGGGTTGCGCAACAGGTTGCCGGCGAGCTGGGCCATGCGGCGGTCCAGCGTGGCGGTGAACAGCAGCGTCTGGCGGTTGTCCGGGCAGCACTTGGCGATGGTTTCCACATCGTCCAGGAAGCCCATGTCCAGCATGCGGTCCGCCTCGTCCAGGATCAGCACCTCGACGGCGCTGAGGTCGATGCGGTTGCGCGACACGTGGTCGAGCAGGCGGCCCGGCGTGGCCACCATCACGTCCACCGCGCGCGACAGCAGGCGCAGCTGGTCGCGGTAGGGCATGCCGCCAACCACGTCCACGATGTTGTACTTCATGAACTTGGCGTACTTGCGGGCGGCGTCGGTGACCTGCTTGGCCAGCTCGCGGGTCGGGGCCAGCACCAGCACGCGCGGGGCGGCGACGCCGAGGCGCGGCAGCTCGACGGTGCGGGTCAGCGCCGGCAGCATGAAGGCGGCGGTCTTGCCGGTGCCCGTCTCGGCGGTCGCCAGGATGTCGCGGCCTTCCAGGGCCGGCGGGATCGCCTCGGCCTGGACCGGGGTCGGGGTGTTGTACTCAAACGCCTCAAGCGCCTTCACGACCAGCGGGTGAACGCCCAGCCCGGCGAAAGCGTTGGGGGTGACGGTGTCGGTGGTGTCGGTCACGGTAGCGTCGGCGACGGCGGTCTCGGTGACAGAGGCCTCGGTGGCAACGGTCTCGACAACGAGGGCGTCGGCGGCGGTGATTTCGATGGACGACAAGTAGGGTAACCTTTCCTCAGGACCATGACGGCGCACGGCCGCCGCACCAGGATGGTGAGCGGTGGAACGCCGGCGTTTTCGCCGGGAGGAGGTCGGAAGAGGGAGAGGCGTCTGTCCGAAGCAACGGGTGGCCGGGTCCCAAGGAAGGCCGTCCCGCAATATCAAAGCGCGTCTCGCTCAAGAGACGCGCGAGCCTCCAGCGATCAAGACGCCTTACATAATGGGTTGCGCTGCACAATCCAAGAAGATTCTTTCACGCACCCGGTCGCGTCGTGTCCCCCGCGGCGGGTGCCTGCCGTGCGCGCAGCGCATCCCGGATCTCCTCCAGCAGAACCTCCTGGCGGGGCGGCGCCTTCGGCTTGGACTCGTGGAGGAAATGCAGGCGATTGACCTGCCGCACGATGAGGAACAGCGCCCCCGCGACGATGAAGAAGTTGATCAGGGCGTTGATGAAGCGGCCGTAGTTGATGGTCGCCGCCCCCGCCGCCTCCGCCGCGGCGAGGCTCTCGTAATGGCCGCCGGACAGGTTCAGGAAGTAGTTGGAGAAGTCGATCCCGCCCATGATCCAGCCGATGGGCGGCATCAGCATGTCCTTGACCAGCGAGTTGACGATGCCGGTGAAGGCCGCGCCGATGATGATTCCGACGGCCAGCTCCACAACGTTGCCGCGGCTGATGAAGGTCTTGAATTCCTGCAACATGGCTGCGCTCCCGCTTGTTGACGGGAAGAACGCCACAGCCCAGCCGAAGTTTCCGGAACCGCAAAAGGAAAGGGGCCGGACCCTGCGGCCCGGCCCCCTCCCGAACGTCCCCGGCGGCGTTCGTCGCGGCGGCGCTTACGCCACCTTGCCGTGGCAGTGCTTGTACTTCTGGCCCGAGCCGCAGGGGCAGGGCGCGTTGCGCGGCGTGTTCGCCCAGGCGTTGGGGTCGGCCCCCGGCACCACCGAGGCGGCGGCCTCGCGGCGGACCATGCCGGCGGGCAGCGGCGCGTCCGCCGGCGGATAGCCCTGGGCGGCCCCGGCTCCCGCTTCCGCCATTGCCAGGGCCGGGTCGTCGCGGCCCTCGTGCATCTCCTGCGGCGGACGGGCGTACAGCTCCTCCGGCTGCGGGGCCATGCGGATCTCGACATGCATCAGCACGGCGGTCACCTGCTCACGCAGGGTCGTCAGCATGGTCTCGAACAGCTCGAAGGCTTCGCGCTTGTACTCGTTCAGCGGGTCCTTCTGGGCATAGGCGCGCAGGCTGATGCCCTGGCGCAGATGGTCGAGCTGGAGCAGGTGATCCTTCCATTCCTGGTCGAGGATCTGCAGCAGCAGGCTCTTCTCCACGTGGCGCATGGTGTCAGCGCCGTAATTCTCCACCTTCTCCGCGTATTTGCGGTCGGCGGCCTCGCGGACGCGCTCCTCGATCTCCGGCTCGGCGATGCCCTCCTCCTTGGCCCAGTCGGCCACCGGCAGGTCCATGCCCAGGAGACGGTTCACCTCCTCGTGAAGGCCGGCGATGTCCCAGGCCTCGGAGTAGGAGTTCGGCGGGATCGCCTTGTTGACCATGTTGGAAATGACCTGATGGCGCATCTCCTGGACGGTCTCGGCGATGTCCTCGGTGTCCATGATCTCGCGGCGCTGCTCATAGACGACCTTGCGCTGGTCGTTCATGACGTTGTCGAACTTGAGCAGGTTCTTGCGGACCTCGAAATGATGGGCCTCGACCTTGGTCTGGGCCTTCTCCAGCGCCTTGTTGATCCAGGGGTGGATGATCGCCTCCCCCTCCTTCAGGCCCAGGCGCTGCAGCATGGCGTCCATGCGCTCAGACCCGAAGATGCGCATCAGGTCGTCGTCCAGCGACAGGAAGAACTTCGAGGCGCCCGGATCGCCCTGACGGCCCGAACGGCCGCGCAGCTGGTTGTCGATGCGCCGGCTCTCGTGCCGCTCCGTGCCGACGACGTAGAGGCCGCCGGCCTGCTTGACCAGCTCGCGCGCCTCGGCCACCTCGGCCTCGATCTGCTTGACCTTGGCGTCGCGCTCCGGCCCCTCGGGCAGGTTGGCCAGCTCCATCTGGATGCGCATCTCGACGTTGCCGCCGAGCTGGATGTCGGTGCCGCGGCCGGCCATGTTGGTGGCGACCGTGACGGCGCCCGGACGGCCCGCCTGGGCGACGATGTAGGCTTCCTGCTCGTGGTGACGGGCGTTCAGCACGTTGTGCGGGATGCCGCGCTTCTTCAGCAGCTCGGCGATCAGCTCGGACTTCTCGATGGAGGTGGTGCCGACCAGCACCGGCTGCTGGCGCTTGCGGGCGTCCTCGATCAGGTCGATGATCGCGTCGTACTTCTCCGACGCCTTGCGGTAGACCTCGTCGTCCATGTCCTTGCGCTGGACCGGCACGTTGGTCGGCATGTCCACGACCTCGAGGCCGTAGATCTCCGCGAACTCCGCCGCCTCGGTCATCGCCGTGCCGGTCATGCCGGCCAGCTTCGGGTAGATGCGGAAGTAGTTCTGGAAGGTGATGGAGGCGAGCGTCTGGTTCTCGCGCTGGATCGTCACCTTCTCCTTGGCCTCCAGCGCCTGGTGCAGGCCTTCCGAATAACGGCGGCCCTCCATCATGCGGCCGGTGAACTCGTCGATGATGATAACCTTGTCGTCCTTGACGATGTAGTCCTTGTCGCGCTGGAACAGCGTGTAGGCGCGCAGCGCCTGCTGGGCGTGGTGGACCAGCGCCACGTTCTGGATGTCGTAGAGGCCGCCCGACTTCAGCAGCCCGGCCTCGGCCAGCAGCTGCTCCATGTGCTCCTGCCCGGCCTCGGACAGGCTGACCGTGCGGTTCTTCTCGTCCATCTCATAGTCGTCCCGCGTCAGCTGCGGGATCAGGCGGTCGACCTGGATGTACATGTCCGACGAGTCGGTCGACGGGCCGGAGATGATCAGCGGGGTGCGCGCCTCGTCGATCAGGATCGAGTCGACCTCGTCGACGATGGCGAAGTTGAAGGGCCGCTGGACCATGTCCTCCAGGCGGAACTTCATGTTGTCGCGCAGATAGTCGAAGCCGAACTCGTTGTTCGTGCCGTAGGTGATGTCGGCGGCGTAGGCGGCGCGGCGCTCCTCGTCGTCCAGCCCGTGCACGATGCAGCCGGTGGTCAGGCCGAGGAAGCCGTAGATGCGGCCCATCCAGGCGCTGTCGCGCGAGGCCAGATAGTCGTTCACGGTGACGACGTGGACGCCCTTGCCTTCCAGCGCGTTCAGGTAGACGGCCAGTGTGGCGACCAGCGTCTTGCCCTCGCCGGTGCGCATCTCGGTGATCTTGCCCTGGTGCAGGACCATGCCGCCCATCAACTGCACGTCGTAGTGCCGCTGCCCCAGCACGCGCTTGCCCGCCTCGCGCACGGTGGCGAAGGCGTCGGGCAGGATGGCGTCGAGCGTCTCGCCCTGCGACAGCCGGCCGCGCAGCCAGTCGGTGCGGGCGCGCAGGGCGTCGTCGGAAAGCGCCGCCAACTCCGGCTCCAGCGCGTTGATCTGCTGGACGGTTTTTTGCAGCGCCTTGACCGTGCGCGTGTTGGCGGTGCCGAAAATCTTGCGGGCGAGAGCACCGAACATGAAAACCTCGGGGGTGGAACGTCGTGAAGCCGGCTTTTTGACCGGTCTCACATAGGCCCGAAGCAAGTTTCTGTCAACGAGACCCGCCCCTTTGCCCGGCCCTTTCAGGCGTGCGTCGCGGGGGTGCCGGCCCTGCACGACGCGTGGACCGGCGTGTGGCGCGCCCTGGAAGCACCACCGTTCCGCCGCCATATCGCCTTGAACACGGTCGAAGCAAGGGGCCGGAGGAAGGCGGCATGGCCGCGCATCACGACCGCTTGCCCCGCGCCGCGAACCCATGCTTAATCCCCCGCGGATTCGGGCGCGGGGCCGGATCGTCCGCACAACCACCGCCAATCAACGGCCGCCACCAATCATAAGACGTTCTGTCATGCCCTTGACCGTGACAAGACACATCCGCCGGAAGGAAAAGACTCCATGGTGAATCGAGTGTTCCGCGCCGCCCTGCTGTCGATGGCCGCCTGCGGCCTCGCGCTGGCCGCACACGCCCAGACTCCGGCTCCGGCTCCCGCGGCCACGCCCGCCCCCGCCGCGCAGGCCGCTCCCGCCCCGGCGGACGCCGACCCGGTGGTGGCCCGCGTCAACGGCGAGGCGGTCCACCGCTCCGACGTCCAGCGCATGGTCGCCCAGCTTCCCCCGCAGGTGCAGCAGATGCCGCTGGAGATGATCTACCCGGCGGTGATCGAGCAGCTCGTGAACTCCAAGCTGGTGGCCGAGGCCGGCTACAAGGCCAACCTCGCCGGCACGCCGGAGGTCAAGGACGAGATCAAGCGCGCCGAGGAGCGCGCGGTGCAGCGCGCCTACATCCAGAAGGAAGTGCAGTCGCGCATCACCCCGGCCAAGCTGGACGAGGCCTATCAGGCTTTCCTGAAGCAGAACCCGGCCCAGGAAGAGGTCAAGGCCAGCCACATCCTCGTCGAGAAGGAGGACGAGGCCAAGGCGATCATCGCCCAGCTCAACAAGGGCGGCGACTTCGCCAAGCTCGCCAAGGAGAAGTCGAAGGACCCGGTGGCCGCCGAGCAGGGCGGCGACCTCGGCTACTTCACCAAGGACACGATGGTCGAGCCCTTCGCCGACGCCGCCTTCGCCATGAAGAAGGGCGAGGTGAGCAAGGAGCCGGTGAAGACGCAGTTCGGCTGGCACATCATCAAGGTCGAGGACAAGCGCACCCAGCCGCAGCCGACCCTGGACGAGGTCAAGCCGCAGCTCGAGCAGCAGCTCAGCAAGGACATCGTGACCAACGTCGTCGACGACCTGCGCAAGGTCGCCAAGGTCGAGACCTTCCAGCTCGACGGCTCGCCGATGCCGAAGGAGGAGCCGGCCACGGACGCCCCGGCCCCGAAGGCCGAAGAGCCGAAGAAGAACTAAGCTCCGGCAGCGGTTGCCCCCACCCTTCCCACGGCTGACGCCGCGGGCCCCTTCCCTCCCCCGCTTTCGCAGGGGAGGGAGATTGATCCCCTCCCCCGCCCAGCGGGGGAGGGTCAGGGAGGGGGCAAGCGCCTTGCATCCCAATCACTGTCCACCCCCCCCGCTCCACCAGCCCCACGAGCCCGTCCCCATGGCCACGACCGTCTCCCCCTTGGCACCCGCCGGCTTCCCGACGCTCCCGCCCGTGGCGGGCGTGCGCATCGCCACCGCCAACAGCGGCATCCGATACAAGGGCCGTGACGACCTGATGCTGGCCGTGCTCGACGCGGGCACGACGGTGGCCGGCGTGCTGACCAAGTCGCTGACCTGCTCGGCCCCGGTGATCTGGTGCCGCGACAGCCTGCCCCGCGGCTCGGCCCGCGCGGTCGTGGTCAACGCCGGCAACGCCAACGCCTTCACCGGCAAGGCCGGCGACGCCACCGTCCAGGCGACGGTCGAGGCCGCGGCGAAGATCGCCGGCTGCGCCACCGACGAGGTCTACGTCGCCTCCACCGGCGTGATCGGCATCCCGCTGGCCGCCGACGCCATCGCCAAGGTGCTGCCGGGCATGGTCCCGGCGCTGAAGGACGACTCGGCGGCGCTGGAGGCCGGCGCGCGGGCCATCATGACCACCGACACCTTCGCCAAGGGCTCGACCCGTCAGGTCGCCATCGGCGGGACGACGGTGACGATCAGCGGCTTCGCCAAGGGCTCCGGCATGATCGCCCCGGACATGGCGACCATGCTCGGCTTCCTCTTCACCGACGCGGCCATCGCCGCCCCGGCGCTGCAGTCCATGCTGTCGGAGTTCACCGAGCGCAGCTTCAACGCCATCACGGTGGACGGCGACACCTCGACCAGCGACACGCTGCTGCTGTTCGCCACCGGCAAGGCCGGCAACGCCCCGGTGACCGACGCCCAGGCGCCGGAGCTGGCCGCGTTCCGCAAGGCGCTGGAGGAGGTGATGCTCGACCTCGCGCTGCAGATCGTGCGCGACGGCGAGGGGGCGACCAAGTTCGTCTCGATCACGCTGGTCGGCGCCGAGAGCGACGCGGCCGCCAAGCGCATCGCGCTCACCGTCGCCAACTCCCCGCTGGTCAAGACCGCGCTGGCCGGCGAGGACGCCAACTGGGGCCGCATCGTCGCCGCCATCGGGCGGGCCGGCGAGCGGGCCGACCGCGACCTCATCAAGATCACCATCGGCGGCACGCTGATCTGCGCCGAGGGCATGGAGGTTCCGGGCTACGACGAGGCGCCGGTCGCCGCCCACATGAAGGGCCAGGAGATCGACGTCCACATCGACCTGGGCATCGGCACCGGCAAGGCCCGCGTCTGGACCTGCGACCTGACCCACGGCTACATCGACATCAACGGCTCCTACCGGAGCTGAGACCGGCCCTGACGTCATGACCGGCGCGCCCCTGCCCGACCGCCTCGACACGGCGCGGCTGACGCTCCGCCCCTTCCGCCTGGAGGATGTGGAGCGTTTCGCGCCGCTGATCGGGGATTGGGAGGTGGCGCGCTGGCTCGCCCGCGTGCCCCATCCCTACGGCCCGAAGGACGGACGCGCCTGGGTCGCCCTGGCCGCCCGAAACCGGGCGGAGCGCGCGTCGCTCGATCTGCTGGCGATCCGCAAAGACGACGGGCAGCCGGTGGGCGGCATCGGGGTGATCCTGGCGGACGGCGAGGTCGGCTATTGGCTCGGCCGGCCGCACCAAGGGATCGGCTATGGCACGGAGATGCTGCGGTCCGTCGTCCCCGCCGCCTTCGCGCTGGGCCTGCCCCGCCTGTGGGCGCGGATCGCTCCGGACAACCACCGCTCCCGCCGTCTGCTGGAGACGGTCGGCTTCACGCCGCAGGGCGCCACCGACCACGACGATGGCGACCATTATGAACTGACCGCCGGACGCTGGCGGTTCCTCACCCCGGAGACCGCCTGATGCCGGCCTGCTTCGATCCCTCCTCTACCCCGGCCCCCGGTTCCCTGCCGACCCTGCTGGTCGTCGCGGTGGCCCTGGTGGACGCCGACGGCCGCGTCCTGCTGGCCCAGCGCCCGCCCGGCAAGTCGCTGGCCGGGCTGTGGGAATTCCCCGGCGGCAAGGTCGACGCCGGCGAGACCCCGGAGGCCGCCCTGGTCCGCGAACTGAAGGAGGAGCTGGGCATCGACACGGCGGCGAGCTGCCTCGCCCCCTTCACCTTCGCCTCGCACAGCTACGAGAAATTCCACCTGCTAATGCCGCTGTTCGTCTGCCGCGTCTGGGAGGGCGACGTGACGGCGCGGGAGGGGCAAAAGCTCGCCTGGGTCTACCCGAACCGCATGGGCGACTACCCCATGCCCCCCGCCGACGTGCCGCTGGTGGCGATGCTGCGCGACCTGCTGTAGCCGGCCGAAGAACGCCACGGTTTTTCCCGCATCGCGCGATGCGCCACCCTTGTCCCCACGCTCTTTCCGGATTGCGACTTCACGAATCGGGTGATCTGTGCCACATCATAGCCGTTGGGTTCGCGATCGCATCCCGACCACCGGATTCTGACCCGAACACCAGATTTTAAATCGTCCAGAGACGGACCCGCATCTGAACCGCATCGGCGTGGACTCGCTCTTCAACTTCAAGACCCCTTCGGCGGAGCCGGCCCAGGACCCTGACGGCAACCCCGCCCTGGAGGTGCTGCGCTCGGTCTTCGGCTATTCCGCCTTCCGCGGGCAGCAGGCCGACATCATCGCCCACGTCATCCGTGGCGGCGACGCGCTCGTCCTCATGCCCACCGGCGGCGGCAAGTCGCTGTGCTACCAGGTGCCGGCGCTGGTGCGCGACGGCGTGACGGTGGTGGTCTCGCCGCTGATCGCGCTGATGCGGGACCAGGTGACGGCGCTGCGCGAGCTGGGCGTGCGGGCGGCCTTCCTGAACTCCTCCCTCGACGCCGCCGAGGCGCGCGAAGTGGAGCGGGCCATGGTCCGCGGCGAGATCGACCTCGTCTATGTGGCGCCGGAACGTCTGGTCACCCCGCGCTTCCTCGACCTGCTGGACCGCACCAAGCTCGCCCTCTTCGCGCTGGACGAGGCGCATTGCGTCAGCCAGTGGGGGCATGATTTCCGGCCCGAGTATCTCCAGCTCTCCATCCTGCACGAGCGGCACCCGACCGTGCCGCGCGTCGCGCTGACCGCCACGGCGGACGCGCAGACCCGCGCGGAGATCAAGGACAAGCTGGGGCTGACCGAGGCCCGCGTCTTCCTGTCCAGCTTCGACCGCCCCAACATCACCTACCGCGTCGTCCCGAAGAAGAGCGAGCGCCAGCAGATGCTGGCCTTCCTGCGGGAGAACCACCCCGAGGACGCCGGCATCATCTACTGCATGTCGCGGGCGAAGGTCGAGGACACCGCCAACTGGCTGAACCAGCAGGGGCGGGAGGCGCTGCCCTACCACGCTGGCCTGCCGCCGGAGGTGCGCGAGGCGAACCAGGACCTGTTCATCAAGGGCGAGGGCATCGTCATGGTGGCGACGGTGGCCTTCGGCATGGGCATCGACAAGCCGAACGTGCGCTTCGTCTGCCATCTCGACCCGCCCAAGAGCCTGGAAGCCTACTACCAGGAGACCGGCCGCGCCGGGCGCGACGGCCTGCCCGCCGACGCCTGGATGAGCTACGGCATGGCCGACGTGGTCGGCCTGCGCCAGATGCTGGAGCAGTCGGAGGCCGGCGATTCCCACCGCCGCGTCGAGCGCTCCAAGCTGGAGGCGCTGCTCGGCTTCTGCGAGACCTCGGCCTGCCGCCGCAAGGTGCTGCTGAACTACTTCGGCGAGACGCTGGAGGCGCCTTGCGGGAACTGCGACACCTGCCTGGAGCCGGTGGAGACCTGGGACGGCACCGTCGCCGCGCAGAAGGCCCTGTCGGCGGTCTACCGCACCGGCCAGCGCTACGGCGCCGGTCACCTGATCGACGTGCTGCTGGGCAACGCCACGGAGAAGGTGGCGCAGCAGGCCCACGACGCGCTGAAGACCTTCGGCTGCGGCAAGGAGCTGTCCAAGGCGGAGTGGCAGTCGGTCTACCGCCAGCTCGTCGCCGCCGGCTATCTGACGGTCGACCTGGAGGGCTATGGCGGCTTTCGACTGACCGATGCGGGCATCCCGGTCATCAAGGGCCAGCAGACGGTCAAGCTGCGCAAGGACCCGGTGGTGGAGAAGCGCCGTGGCGTCCATGACGCGCTGCGCCGCCACGTCTCCCGCGGCGGTTCCTCCTCTTCCGGCGGCCTGTCGGGAGAGGGCGTGTCGCGGGCCGGTGCGCGCGGCGCCCTGTCGCCCGCCGACGACGCGCTGTGGCACGCGCTGAAGGACTGCCGCACCGAACTGGCCCGCGCGCAGGGGGTGCCGCCCTATGTGATCTTCCACGACAGCACGCTGCTGGAGATGGTCGCGACGCGCCCGATGGACCGCGCCGCCTTCGCCCGCCTGCCCGGCGTCGGCGCCCGCAAACTGGAGCGTTATGCCGACCCCTTTTTGGACGTCATCCGCCAGAAAGGATAATTTTATCCATCTCCCAAAAAAGCGCTTGCACCGGTCCGCCCCCCCGGTTAATTTCCGCGCCCACGACGCACCGACGTCGACGCCGCAGTAGCTCAGGGGTAGAGCAACTGATTCGTAATCAGTAGGTCCGGGGTTCAAATCCCTGCTGCGGCACCACTCTAAGGCCCTGGAAGGTAACGCCTTCCGGGGCCTTTCCATATGTGGCATGACTCATCGCGCCGCTTTCCGCAGCAAGGCCGATGTCCCAATCTCCCTTCCTCGCCGACCTCGCCGCAGCACTGCGCCGGCCCGTGACGAGCGGGCGGGACCTGAAGGCCATCGAGACGCTCTGCGCGGCCTTTCTCGACCGCCCCAGGGCCGAGCGGGCACGGGCGGCGCGGGAGTTGCCCCGGCTGGCGCGGGGGGCCGACACGGTCCTGCTGCTGTCGGCCATGGCCGCCGTCTCGGGCGATCTGCGCTATTACGACGAGCTGCTCGACGCGGTCGAGGGCAACGTCGCGCAGTCCGGGCTGGAGGGGCTGCTGCACATCCACGCCGGCATCGGGCGCCAGATGTTCCTGATGCGCATGGACCCGGCAAGCCGCCCCGGCTTCTTCGAGGAGCGGCAATTCCCCTTCTACCGCCGCATCCTCGACGAGATCCGCCGCCGTCAGGCCATCGTCCCGCCCGCCCGCCGGGCCGGGGGAGTGGACACCGGGCGGGTTGTTCTGGTGACCAACCAGTTCCTGTCGCTGCGCCACCAGCCGTCGCGCGACCTGCTGTCCTACGCCGCCCTGCTGGAGGACCGCTGCGGGAAGGAGGTGGCGATCCTCAACACCAACATCATGCCGGCGGAGGTGCACAGCCTGTTCGTGCCCTCCTTCGCGGCGTCGGTGGAGCCCGCCTTCTCCGGTGAGCAGAGGATCGAGGCGGACGGGCGCACCTTCCGGATGCTGTCCTCGGTGGAGCCCTGCGTCAGCCCCGGGAAGATCGCCTGGTTCCTGGAGGCCATCGCGGCCTTCGATCCCGACGCGGTGCTGTCGCTCGGCGGGTCCTGCGTCGTCGCCGACCTGATGGCCGGGACGCGCCCCACCCTGTGCATTCCGACCACCAGCGGGGCCACCCCGTCGCTGGCCGACATCGTGCTGGATTTCGGCGGCGGAAGCGCCCCCGTCCACGGCCCGCTGGCCCGCTCCTGGCGGCCCTTCCGCTTCCTGCATTCGCTGGCCGGGGCCACGCCGAGGAACGATGGGTCGCGCGCCGCCTTCGGGCTCGATGAGGGCGCCTTCGTCTGCGCCGTCGTCGGCAACCGGCTGGACGATGAGGCGGACGGCGCCTTCCTCGCCATGCTGGAGGCGCTGTTCGACCGCGCGCCGCGCGCCGTCGCCGTCTTCGCCGGGTACGCCAACGCCCTGCCCCGGCGGCTGGCCGCGTCACGCCATGCAGCACGGCTGCGGTGCCTGGGCTATGTGTCGGACATGGGCGCCCTGCTGACGGTCTGCGACGCCTATGTGAATCCTCGGCGGACGGGCGGGGGCGCCAGCGCCGCCGAGGCCCTGGCCGCCGGAGCGGTGCCGCTGTCGCTTCCCGGCGGCGACGTCGCCAGCGTCGTCGGTCCGCGCTTCGTCCACCCCGATTACGACGCCTTCGTCGAGCGGCTGGCCGCCCTGGCCGTCGACCCCGCCGCCCTGGCCGCCGCCGCCGCGGAGGCCCGCGTCCAAGGGTCGCGGCGCAGCGGGCCGGAGGAGGCCGCCGCCGCCCTGTCGCGCCATCTCGACGAGGCGGCGGCGCTGTTCCGCAGCCGGCGTCCGTCGGAGGCGTGATCCGGGGCGAAGTGATCCGGGCCGCCGCCGTCAACCGCTTTATCGCACAGGCCGAGCAAACTCCCGGCTTGCTTTGGCGCCGGTGCCTTTCCAATATTCCGCGCTCCCCGACCGGGCGTCCGCTGGGCCGCCACGGCGGGTGTCTTATTTTCTGCAACGAGGACCTTTTCATGCGCGCCTTCGACGGCCAGCATTCCGACAACGTCGCCATCAAGCGCACGCGGGAGCAGAAGCAGCTTCAGCTCCAGCAGTTGAAGGAGCAGCTCGCCACCCTGAAGTCCCACGCGGCCCCGGCGATCCGTGAAGCGCTGGTGAAGCGCATCGCCGAGCTGGAGGTGGAGATGCGCCAGCCGCCGAAGCCGCCGCGCGAAGGCCGCGGCGATGGTCCCCGTGGCGAGGGGCGCGGCCCACGTGGCGACGGTCCTCGCGGCGATGGTCCCCGCGGTGACCGCCCGCGCCGCGAGGGGTTCTCCCGCAGCGAGAGCTTCCGGTCGGACGGCCCGCGCGGTGACGGCCCCCGTGGCGAGGGTTCCCGCGGCGACGGCCCCCTGTCGCCCTTCGCCTCCCCGCGCCGCCGCGGCTGAGCCGCGGACCCCGCCTTGATGCGTCCAGACCGATGAGCCGCCAGCCGTGAGCGACAACGCCACCCCCGCCCGCCGCCGCCTGTTCGATCAGGCTTGGCTCCTGATGATGTTGCCGCCGCTGTTCTGGTCCAGCAACGCCGTCCTGGGCCGCGCGGTGTCGGGCGAGGTGCCGCCGGTCGGGCTGGCCTTCTGGCGCTGGACGCTGGGGATGCTGCTGGTGCTGCCCTTCGCGTGGCGGCACCTGCGGCACGACGCGCGGGCGCTGGCCAAGCAGTGGCCGGTCGTGCTGCTGCTGTCGGCGCTGGGCATCGCCGTCTTCAACACCTTCCTCTATGTGGGTCTGCACACCACCACGGCGCTGAACGCGGTGATGATGCAGTCCTCCATGCCGGTGCTGATCGTGCTGATGAGCCTGGCCCTGTTCGGCGACCGCGTGACCCCGCTGCAGGGGGTGGGCATCGCCGTGTCGCTGGCCGGCGCCCTGACGCTGATCGCGCGGGGCGACCCGGCGGTGCTGATCGGGCTGCAGCTTGCCGCCGGGGATTTGTGGGTGCTGGCGGCGGTGCTCGGCTACGCCGCCTACACCGCCCTGCTGCGCCGCCGCCCGGCGGTGCACGGACTCAGCTTCATCGCCGTCACCTTCGCGGGCGGGGCGGCGATGCTGCTGCCCTTCTATCTGTGGGAAAGCGTCGGCGGGAACCCCATGCCGGTCACCCCGACGGCGTTGGGGGCGGTCGCCTATGTGGCGCTGTTCCCCTCGATCGCCGCCTATCTCTGCTTCAACCGCGCCGTGGCGCTGGTCGGCGCCAACACGGCGGGGATGTGCATCCATCTGATGCCGGTGTTTGGGAGCGTCCTCGCCATCCTGTTCCTGGGCGAGCAGCCCCACCTCTACCACGCCGCCGGCATCGGCCTGATCGCGGCGGGCATCCTGCTGGCCACCCGCCGCGCCAAGACCTGAAGGGTTACAGGTAGCCGAGCTTCCGGGGCAGCCAGAGCGCCAGCTCCGGAACGAAGGTCACCAGCACCAGCGCGCCGAGCATCGCCGCGACCATCCACAGCACCCAGCGCACCGTCGATTCCATGCTGATGCCGGCCACCCGCGTGGTCACCATCAGGTTCACCGCCATGGGCGGGGTGAACTGGCCGATGGCGAGGTTCATGGTCAGCATCACGCCGAACCACACCGGGTCCCAGTGGAAGGCGGTCATGATCGGGGTCAGCAGCGGCAGCAGGATCAGGAAGATCGACACCGCGTCCAGCACCATACCCAGCGCCAGCAGCGCCACGTTCAGCAGGAGCAGGACGAGAACCTCGCTGCCCACCCCGTCGATCGCCAGGGCGGCGACCCGGTCGAAGGCGCCCATCGTGCTGCCGGCCCAGGCGAAGACGCTGGACAGCGCGATGATGAGCAGAACCACGGCGGACATCTCCGCCGCCTCGGCCAGCACCTCGTACAGCTCGCGCCAGGTCAGGCTGCGATAGACGAAGACGCCGACGGCCAGACCATAGAAGACGGCGACCACCGCCGCCTCGGTCGGGGTGAAGGCGCCGGTGCGCAGCCCGCCCAGGATGATGACCGGGGCAAGCAATCCCCAGATCGCCTGCCGCAGGCTGCGCCAGAAGGGCGGGCGCGGCCCGGCGTCCTTCAGGCCGAAGCCGTGCTTGCGCGACAGCCAGATCGTCGGCGCCAGCAGCGACAGGCCGGCCAGGATGCCGGGGATCAGCCCCGCCGCGAACAGCGCCGGCACCGACGCCTGGGGCACCAGGACGCTGTAGATGATGAAGGCGACCGAAGGCGGGATCAGGATGGCCGTCGCCGCCGCCGCCGCGATCACGCTGGCCGAGAAGGCCTTGGGATAGCCGGCCTTGTGCATGGACGGGATCATCACCGTGGCGACCGCCGCCGCGTCGGCCGGTCCGGAGCCGGAGATGCCGCCCATCACCATGCAGACCAGAATCGCCACCACGGCCAGCCCGCCGTTCTTCGCCCCGACGATGGAGGAGGCGAAGGTGACGAGCTGCTTGGCGACGCCCGCCCGCTCGAAGATCAGGCCGGCCAGGATGAAGACCGGGATGGCCAGCAGCGGGTATTTGGCGATGCCGGCATAGACGTTGGTCGGAACCGACAGGATGCCGAGCTGCGCGTCGAGGATCGCCAGCGATCCCGCCAGCCCCAAGGCCACCGCCAGCGGCGCGCCGATCACCAGAAGCAGCAGGAAGCCGCCGAACAGAATCGTCAACGCCATCAGGCGGTCCCCTTCGCCGTGCGGATCAGGCGCCCGATGACGCGCAGGGCGACCACCGCCGACAGCAGCGGAAGCCAGACCGTGTAGAGCCATTGCGGGTTGCCCAGGCCGGGCGAGGTTTCCTCGAACCGCCACTGGTCGTAGGTCAGGCGCCCGCCGTACCAGACGAGCAGGCCGAACATGGCGAGCGCCGCCGTCCAGGCCACCAGCTCCGTCACCCGGCGCACGGGCGGCGGCAGCTTGTCGGCGAGGAAGGTGATGCGGATGTGCCGGTCGGCGGCGGCGGCGACGGCGGACCCGAACAGCGTCATGACCACCAGCAGGAAGATCGAATATTCCTCGGTGAAGGCCAGGGACACGTCGGTCAGGTAGCGCGTCACGACGTTGGCGAAGGTGACGAGGCAGAGGGCGGCCATGGACAGGGCGGCCAGCGAACGCTCCAGCGTCACCGGCACCCGCGTCTTGGGCTGCTCCGTCGCCATGCCGGCTTCCAGCAGATCATTGTTCATCGGAATGGTCTCAGCAAAGGCGGGAGCCGGCCCCCTCCCCAACCCTCTCCCCGCCTTCGGCGAGGGAGGGGCTTAGGGAGGGGGAACGGCAAGCGGCAGACTTACTTCCGGTTGGCGACCGAGGTCTCGGCGGCCTTCACGAGGTCGGGGCCGATGGTCTTGGCCCACTTGTCGTAGACGGCGCGCGTGGCGGTCTGGAACGCCTTCTGCTGCTCGGGCGTGAGCTGCACAACCTCCACGCCCTGGGCGGCGATGTCCTTGAGCAGGCTGTCGTCCTGGGCGGTGATGCCCTTGCGGGCGATGGCGACCTCCTCCGCGGCGGCCTGGACGGCGGCGGCGCGCACCGCCTCCTGGTCCTCCTTGGACCAGCTGTTCCAGACCTCCTTGTTGACCACGAAGATCAGCGGATCGGCGACGTAGCCCCACAGCGTCAGGTGCTTCTGGCCCAGCGTCGGCAACTTGCCGGCGACGAAGACGCCGACCGGGTTCTCCTGACCGTCGACGGCGCCGGTGGACAGGGCGGGCTGCGCGTCGGCCCAGCTCATCTGCGTCGGGTTGGCGCCCAGGGCGGTGAAGGTGTCGAGGTAGAGCGGCGAGCCGACGACGCGGATCTTCAGGCCCTTCAGGTCCTCCGGCTTGCGGATGGCGTGCTTGGAGTTGGAGATCTCGCGGAAGCCGTTCTCGCCCCAGGCCAGCGGCACCACGTCCTTGGTGGCGAGCAGGTCGAACAGCTGCTTGCCGACCGGACCCTGGGTCAGCGCGTCCATGGCCTTGTGGTCGGGCATCAGGAAGGGCAGCGAGAAGAGGTTCAGCTCCTTCACCTGCGGCGACCAGTTGATGGTGGAGCCCACCGCCATGTCGATCACGCCCTGGCGCAGAGCGGTGAACTCCTTGGTCTGGTCGCCGTTCACCAGGGCGGAGCCGGGATACATCTTCACATTGATGCGCCCGTTGGTCTTCTCCTTGACCAGCTCGGCCCAGCGGTCGCCGCCGATGCCCCAGGGGAACGGCTTGCCCAGCACGGTGGACAGCTTGTATTCGGCCTTGTAGTCCGCCGCCGCCGCGCCGTTGGCGACCACGCCCGGCAGAACCATGGCGGCCAGCGCCAGACCGGCGAACAGGGCCTTCATCGACTTCATTCTTGTTTCCTCCCGCATACCGCAAACGAAAGATCGGACCGGGATCGTACAGAGGCACGCACGTCTGTTCCACGCGGAATTTGACGGCGCGCCCCCAAGCCTGGGACAATGCGGGCATGCAAACGCGGATGTTCCCAACAATCGGTCTCCTGGTGCTCGGGCTTTTGGGGGGCGGGCTTTTGGGAAGCGGGCCGGCCGTTCCCATGGGCGCGGCCCTGGCGCAATCGGCGGCGCCCGCCGCCCCGCTCGGCCCCAACCCCAGCGAGTGCGAGATCCAGGCCGCCCTGTTCGGCGCCGCCGGACCCGGCTGCCCGCCCATCGTCATGAAGCGCCCGCCGCCGCCGCCCGTCGCGGCGGCACCACCCCCAGCCCCCGCATCAGCCCCCGCACCGGCGTCCGCACCGGCGCCCGCCCCGGTGGCGGTGCCCGCCCTGCCGGGGACGCCGCCGGACCCGCCCGTCGCGGCGCTGAAGGCCGGGCTGCGCGCCGCCTTCCGGATCGGCTTCGATTTCAACTCGGCGCGCATCCGCCCGGAATCGCGGGCGGTGCTCGACCGCATCGGCGCGGTGATGACGGCGCCGGACGCGGCGACCGCCCGCTTCCGCATCGTCGGCCACACCGACGCGGTGGGCGGCGACGCCGCCAACCGGGCGCTCTCGCAACGCCGGGCCGACGCCGTGGCGGATTATCTGGCGGAGCAGCACGGCGTGCGCCGCGACCGGCTGGACACCGCCGGGATGGGCGCGCGGGAGCCGCTGCTGCCCAAACAGCCGAAGGCCGCGGAGAACCGGCGGGTGGAGATCGTCAATCTGGGAGGGTGAGCTTTCCCCCGCTCCCTACCCGTCCAGATCGTCCCAGCCCCGCCGCTCCCAGGCGCCGTCGATGAAGGCGGCGGCGCGCGACGAGCGCGGCAGGCCGCAGCAGGTCAGCACCGAGGGCGGAACCCGCCCGCCGCCGCGGCTCCACCACAGGCTGGCGCGGGGCGGCAGCGGGCCGACGCGCTCCTCGACCACGGTGGCGACGGTGGGATCGGCGCCGTTGGGCTCCGGGCGCCCCAGGATCGCCATGCGGGCGGGCAGCGCGTCCACGTCGGCCCCGGCGCGGCAGGCGTCGGCGGCGATGGACTCCGCGCGGGTGAACCAGTGCAGGCAGGCCACCGGCACGACCGCGAGGTCGGTGCCGTAGGGCAGCGTGCCGACGATGGTGAAGGGGTACTGCCGACCCACCCGGTCGGCGCTGGGCATCATGATGCCGGCCAGCGGCGGTTCCCCGCACAGGCCGGGCGACAGGGCGAAGCGCCAGACCGGGGCCGACTGGAACAGCCGCTCCCAGGGCGAGCCGAGCTGGCGCACCGCCGCGTCCAGAACCTCCGTCAGCCAGGCGTCCCAGGGAAGCAGCACGCCGCGCGGCAGGCCGTAGCCGACGAAATCGCCGCGCGCCGGAACCTTGCCATGGAAGCCCACCGCGAAACCGGGGCTCATCAGCCGGCCCCGCCATTGTTGGGAACGCGCGGCGTGGGCGCGGCCGGCTGGCCCAGCACGTCGAGGACGCGCGACACCAGCGCCTCGTCCGGCGGCACCGGGGCGAAGCCGGCCTCGACCAGCGCCGCCAGATGGTCGCCGAGCGCCCGGCGCTCCGCCTCATGGGCGGCGCCGGGAAGCGTGCGCTGCCAGTCGGCGGCCAGCCATTCGGCCAACACCGCCGGGTCCAGCGGCTCCCGCCCGCCGATCATGGCGTAGGCGCGCAGGCTCTGCCGCAGCAGGTCGGGCCGCGCCCAGCCGGTGCGCAACTGCTCCTCCAGCCGCAGCACGATGCGCGACAGGAACACGCTGCGCAGCGCCCGCCGGTAGACATCCTCGGCGGGCAGACCGACGCGCTCCCCCTGCGACAGGCCGAAGCCGAGCAGGGACGCCCGCCGCTCCGCCCGCCCGGTCCAGCCGGCGGGAAGCGCGCGCAGCGCGTCGAGCGCCGGCAGGACGGCCAGGAAGTCGGAATCCTCCACCCGCGTCAGCGAGCGCGGCGGGGTGTCGAGGGCGCGCAGCCGCTCCTCCGCCACCGCCACGGCGGCCTCCGCCCGCGCCAGCAGCGCCTCGTTGGCGCGGTGGCTGCTCAGCCCGGCCAGCCCGAGCAGCAGGCCCGCCGCCGCCGTGCCGCCCAGCGCCCAGACGTGGCGCCGCCGCCGCGCCCGCTCCAGCGCGTGGTCCACCCCGACCATGTTGGCCTCGGGGAAGACCACCTCGGGCAGCAGCCGCTCCAGGAAGAAGGTCTGGGCCGGCGATTCCGCGGAGGCGCCGGGCTGGGTGGCGCTGGTCAGGTAGATGCCGCGCAGCAGCGGCACCGCCTCGTCCGCCTCGGCGGTGAAGGCGGTGTCGACGAGGTCGGCCAAAGCCGCCTCGAAGGCCGCCATGCGCAGCGGGAAGGCGAAGGCGTCGCCGCGCCGCTGGATGTCCGGCTCCTGGTGCAGCCGTTCGGGAAGCCGCTCCTCCAGCCGGCGCAGCAGCGCCGCGTACTGCGCGTGGAAGCTGGCCAGCGGGCCGGGCGGCGCGTCCTCCACCGGGAAGGTGATGCCCCAGATCTGGGCGCGCTCCGCCCGGTCCAGCGGGTCGAAATAGGTGGTGAAGCCGTCCACGAGGTCGGCCTTGGTGCACAGCAGGTAGACCGGCACGCGGATGCCCAGATGGGCGCGCAGCTCGCCCAGCCGCTGGCGGATGGTGATGGCGTGGTTGCGCCGCTCCGCGTCGCTCCAGGAGGCGAGGTCGGTCAGGCTGATGGTCAGCAGAACGCCGTTCACCGGCTGGCGCGGGCGGTGCTCCTTCAGCAGGTCGAGCAGGCCGGACCAGACGCGCCCGTCGATGGCGCGGCGGCTGTCCTGTGTGGTGTAGCGGCCCGCCGTGTCGATCAGCACCGCCTCGTCGGTGAACCACCAGTCGCAGTTGCGGGTGCCGCCCAGATTCTGCACCGGCATGCCGTCCAGTCCGCCGCCCAGCGCCGCGCCCAGCCGGGCGTTGGCCAGCGCCGTCGTCTTGCCCGAGCCGGGGGCGCCGATCACCAGATACCAGGGAAGCTGGTAGAGATACTGGCCGCCCCAGCGCGCGCCGAAGCGCTGCGTCTTCAGCCGGTCGATCACCGCGTCCAGCCGCTCGCGCACCGTGCCCAGCTCGTCCAGCGAGGCCTTCAGCTCGGGATCGCGGGACGCCGCCAGCGCCTCGACGAAGCGGGCGTTGGCCGCGCTCTGCCGGCCGTCCTCGCGCCGGTTCAGCCCGTACCACAGGCCGAGCAGGGCCAGCACCGGCAACAGGCGGGCGAGGCCGCCGAAGCCGAACAGCGGCATCACCGCCCAGCCGAGCAGCCCGACCGACAGGGCGACCGCGAGCGTGGTCCACCAGCGCAGGCGCGGCGCCATCGCCGGATCGGCGCGGCGGACTCTGCCCTGGGACGTCTTGGAGCGGGGGTGCGGAGACGGATCGCTCATGGACCGCGGCCTATTCGGGGTAGAGCCGGACATCGACGCGCCGGTTGGCGCCCCGGTTGGCCGGCGTGGTGTTGGGGGCCAGCGGTTCGCGCTCGCCCCGCCCTTCGGCGGTCAGGCGCTCGGCGCCCAGCGTGCGCTCCAGGATCTTCAGCACCGCCACCGCCCGCGCCTCGGTCAGCGCCTCCGGCGTCGGCAGCCCGCCGCCGCGCGGCGTCTGGTCGTCGGTGTGGGCGACCACCACGACCCGCCCGGCCTCCGGCCCGAGCGCCTGCCCGACGCGGTCGACCACGGCGCGGTAGCGGGCGCGGATCGCGTCGCTGCCGGTGGCGAACATGCCCGCCCCCTCGATGCGGATGACCAGCGCCCCGTCGTCGCCGGCCAACACCGCCACGGCGCCGGAGCGGATCTCCGGCTGGAGCAGGGCGGTGACCCGGACGGCCAGCGCCGGACCCGCGCTGGGCGGCGGCGGCGGGACGGCGCGGACCAGCTCCAGCGGCCGGTCGGGGAGCAGCGCGCCCAGCCGGGCCACCACCGCGTCCGCCCGGCCGCCCAGCGAGGCCGACAGGGTCAGGAACAGCCCGCCGAGCAGAGTCGCCACCGCCACCGCGGCCAACCAGGGCGGCAGCACATGCCCCAGCGGGCGGAAGCGTTCGGCGACGCCGCGCCATTGCGGCGACAACGCGCGCTCCCGCTCGCCGCGCAGGCGGCGCAGCACGCGGAACAGCTCGTCCCGCAGGTGGGCGAGGTCGTGGGCGCCGCGCGGCTTGTCGCGGAACTTGCCCTCGAAGCCCAGCGACAGGCAGGCGTAGAACAGCTCCAGCTCCAGCCGGTGCAGGCGCGGGTCGCTCAGCATGGTGTCGAGCAGGTCGAAGAAGCGGTCCGGCCCGCCGGCGCCGGGATCGACCACCGCCGCCAGCCCCTCGCGCGCCCAGCGGCAGCGCGCCCCCCAGGGGGTGGCCCGCACCACATCGTCCAGCATGGTGCACAGGGCGAAGCGGGCGACGCGCACCTCCTCCGGCGGGACGCCGATGGCGGCGGTCTCCTCCTCGAAGCGACGGACCTCGGCGAGGATGACCTCGCGCAGTCCCTCCGGATTCTCGTGCCCCGAGCGTTCGCGCAGCGACCCGGCGAGGTCGAGCAGCGGCCCGGCGGCGGCCAGCAGCGGGTTCAGCGCGCCGCGCAGCCGCGCCGGCTGGTCCGGCGGCGCCTCCGCCTTCGGGCGGTCCTCCGGGGCCACGGCGGGCCCCGCCGCGAGGAAGGCCGGGAGCGCGCGCGGCCCGCCGCCGGACTCGTCGGAAAACCCCCCGCCGTCCCGCAGGCCCGCCCCGCCGCCGAAGCGTCCGTCCGATTCCATGCCCCCGCCGCCGCTCTGCTGTATGATGATCCGTGTGATGGGAAATTCCCCCGCCGGAGGAGGTATAGCAGGCCCGGCCGGATGGGGAAATCGGAGGGTTTGATGCACATCGCGGAAGAGGTACGCGGCGACGTGACGATCCTGCGCCCGGTGGGGCCGATCGACAGCGCCGCCGCCCCCCGGTTCGAGGCGCGCCTGTTCGCCGCGCTGGCGCCCGCCGACCCGGACGCGCCGGAAAAGGCGCCGGACGGGCTGGTGCTCGACCTGTCGGCGGTGACCCAGCTGACCCCGGCGGGGCTGCGCTCGCTGCTGCTGGCGGTGCGGCAGGCGCGGCCGGGCGGGGGAAAGGCGGGCGGGCGGGCGGGGGTGCGGATCGTGCTGGCGGCGGTGCCCGGCCCGATCCGCGGCGTGCTGGAGGAGGCCGGTCTGGCGGCGCTTCTGGAGAGTCACGGCGACCTCGACGCCGCCGTGCGCGCCGCTTCACAACACTGAACTAATCCATATTGCGAAGACTGGAATCATAGAGCTGCTGCGCCAGGATAGTCTTCAACAGGGCCTCGACGGTAACGCTCATGTAGCGCGCCTGCTGTTCCAGACGCCGATAGACGTCGAGCGGCAGATCAAGCGTCACGTTGACCCTGCTGGCGTGGGGAAACTCGGGCATATCCCCTCTCCATCTCTGTGAACCGCGTCACGCGACGCCGGGCCACAGACGATAGGGCTCTCCTCCGGCGCGGTCCATGGCGCAGTCCGCGAAGCGCGCTGTGCGGTTGCGCCGGACCTCTCCCCCAATTTGGAGCGCGTCAGGCCGCGGCGCGCAGCGACCCGTGGACCTCCGCCAGGATCTCGTAGGAGCGCACCCGCGCCGCATGGTCGTGGATGGCCGAGGCCACCATGATCTCGTCGGCGTCGGTCTCGGCGAGGAAGGCGTCGAGCCCGCGCCGCACCGTCTCCGCCGAGCCGACGAAGGAGCAGGACAGCATGTTCATCGCCTGCGCCTTCTCCAGCGGCGACCAGAAGCTCTCGATGTCGTCGATGGGCGGCGGCAATTGGCCGCGGGTGCCGCGGATGAGGCGGGCGAAGCTCTGCTGGGCGGAGGTGAACAGCCGGCGCGCCTCGGCGTCGGTCCCGGCCGCGACGACGTTCACCCCGACCATGGCGTGGGGCCGGTCGAGCTGGGCCGAGGGGGTGAAGTTCTCCCGGTAGACGCGCAGCGCCCGCATCAGCGCGTCCGGCGCGAAGTGCGAGGCGAAGGCGTAGGGCAGGCCGAAGGCCGCCGCCAGCTGCGCGCCGAACAGGCTGGAGCCGAGGATCCACAGCGGCACGTTCGACCCGGCGCCGGGCACCGCCTGCACGCGCTGGCCCGGCTGGACGGGGCCGAGCAGGGCCTGAAGCTCCAGCACGTCCTGGGGGAACTGCTCGGCCACCGAGGGGTCGCGGCGCAGGGCGCGCAGCGTCATCTGGTCGGTGCCGGGCGCCCGGCCCAGCCCGAGGTCGATGCGGCCGGGGAACAACGCCTCCAGCGTGCCGAACTGCTCGGCGATGACCAGCGGCGAATGGTTGGGCAGCATGATGCCGCCGGCCCCGACGCGGATGGTCGAGGTGCCCGCCGCGACATGGCCGATGACGACCGAGGTCGCCGCGCTGGCGATGCCGGTCATGTTGTGGTGCTCGGCCAGCCAGTAGCGGCGGTAGCCCAGCCGCTCGGCGTGGCGGGCGAGGTCCAGCGTGTTGCGCAGCGCGTCGCCCGGCGTGCTGCCTTCCGGCACCGGGGCGAGGTCAAGGACGGAGATGGGCGGGCGGACGGTGTTGTCGGTCGGCATGACGGGGGTATCCAATGAAACGGGACGGTCGGGGGAGGTGCCGGCTGTGCGAACCTTGGCCCCTTCCCCGGCCCTCCCCCGCTGCGCGGGAGAGGGGGCCTTCCGCGAAGCGGCGGCAGTCCCCTCCACCTCGCAGAGGGGGAGGGTTAGGGAGGGGGCACGAGGGAGGGGCCAAGCGTCTGCTAGAACGCCGCCCCCTCCTCCACCCAATCCTGAACGCTCCTGGCCAGCGGCTGCCCGTCGGGCAGGAAGGCCAGCGAGACGGAGTTGATGCAGAAGCGCATGCCGGTCGGCGGCGGGCCGTCGGGGAAGACGTGGCCCTGGTGGCTGCCGCAGCGGGCGCACAGCGTCTCCACCCGCACCATGCCGTAGCTGTTGTCCTGCACCAGCTTCAGATGCGCGTTCTCATAGGGCGCGGTGAAGCTGGGCCAGCCGGTGCCGGATTCGAACTTCGTCCCGGACCGGAACAGCGGCAGGCCGCACAGCCGGCACGCGTAGGTGCCCGGCTTCTTGTTGTCGAGCAGGCCGCCGCAGAAGGGCGCCTCCGTCCCGTGGCTGAGCAGGACGTGCCGCTCCTCGTCCGACAGGCGCTCCACCAGCGCCGCGCGCTGGTCCGGCGTCGGCGGCGTCAGGTCGAAGGGTCCGGCGGTCGGGGAACGGTCGGCGGGGGCGGACATCGGGTGGCTCCAGTGACGGGGTGACGCTGCTTGGAGATATGGGCCAGCCGGTCGCGGATGACACCCGGCGTCAGGCTGCTATCTTCCCTGCACGGAACGAATGGAGGGAGAGACCAGCCATGACCGGTACGACCACCGGCACGACCAGCGCCTGGACGCATCTGACGGCCGCCGACGGGCACCGGCTGACCGCCTACGAGGCCAGGCCCGTCGGGCCGGAAAAGGGGCGGCTTCTGATCGTCCAGGAGATCTTCGGGATCAACGGCCACATCCGCCGCGTCTGCGACGGCTACGCGGCGGACGGCTACCACACGCTGGCCCCCGCCCTGTTCGACCGGGCGGAGCGCGGGGTGGAGCTGCCCTATGACGAGGCCGGCGTCCAGCGCGGCCGCGAGCTGATGGGTGCGGTCAGCGTCGAGGACGCGCTGACCGACGTGGCGGCGGGCCTCGCCCATCTCGGCGGGGCGGAGGGGGCGGCCATCGTCGGCTATTGCTGGGGCGGCACCATCGCCTGGGCCGCCGCATCGCGCCTGCCGGTCCGCGCCGCGGTCGCCTATTACGGCGGCGGGATCGGCAACCGGCTGGACGAGGTGCCGCGCGCGCCGGTGCTGCTGCATTTCGGCGAGACGGACCACGCCATTCCCCTGACGGTGGCCGAGGCGGTGCGCCAGCGCCATCCCGGCACCATCACGCACCTCTACCCCGCCGGCCACGGCTTCAACTGCGACGAGCGCGCCAGCTACGACGCGGCGAGCGCCGCACTGGCCAGGCGACGCACGCTGGGCCTGCTCCAGGCGGTGTTCTGAACAGAGAAAGGCCCTTCCTCCGGCTCCAGAGGAAGGGCCTTTTCCGTCAGCTCAAGCGGTTCAGGTGGCGACGTCCGGCTTGGTGCGCCCCGTGTGACGCTCGATGCCGGCCAGTTCCGCCGCCAGATCGGCCAGCGGCTTCAGCGCGACCGGAGCGTCCAGCCCGTGCGCGCCGCCGACCGGCTCGTAGCGCTCGAAATAGACGCGCAGCGTCGCGCCGGACGTGCCGGTGCCGGACAGGCGGTAGACGATGCGCGACCCGTCCTCGAACCCGACGCGCAGGCCCTGCCGCTCCGACCGGCTGCCGTCCACCGGGTCGGTGTAGGCGAACTCGTCTGCCGCCGCGACGGTGCGCCCGCCGAGGGACGTGCCGGCCAGCGAGGGCAGTTTGCCGCGCAGCTCGGCGATCAGGGCGTCGGCGGCCTCCTGCGGGATGGCCTCGTAATCGTGGCGGCCGTAATAGGTGCGGCCGTAGGTGCCCCAATGCTCGGCCATCAGCTCGGCCACCGACAGGCCGCGGGCGGCCAGGACGTTGAGCCACATCAGGACGGCCCACAGCCCGTCCTTCTCGCGCACATGGTCGGCGCCGGTGCCGAAGCTCTCCTCGCCGCACAGGTTGATGCGCCCGGCGTCGAGCAGCGTGCCGAAGAACTTCCAGCCCGTCGGCGTCTCGTAGCAGGAAATCCCCAGCTTCGCCGCCACGCGGTCCACCGCCCGGCTGGTCGGCATCGAGCGGGCGACGCCCGCCAGACCGTCCTTGAAGGCCGGGACGTGGGTGGCGTTGGCGGCCAGCACGGCGAGGCTGTCGCTGGGCGAGACGAAGATGTTGCGGCCCAGGATCATGTTGCGGTCGCCGTCGCCGTCCGAAGCGGCGCCGAAGTCCGGAGCGTCCGGCCTGAACAGCCGCCCGACCAGTTCCTCGGCGTGGGCGAGGTTGGGGTCGGGATGGTGCCCGCCGAAATCCTCCAGCGGCGTGCCGTTGATCACGGTGCCGGCGGGGGCGCCCAGCCGACGCTCCAGGATCTCGGTGGCGTAGGGGCCGGTGACCGCATGCATGGCGTCGAACACCATGCGGAAGCCCGACGCGAACAGCTTGCGGATCGCCGCCATGTCGAACAGCGATTCCATCAGCTCCGCGTAGTCGGCCACCGGGTCGATGACCTCCACCGCCATGCCGCCGAGCGAAGTCTCGCCGGGCCGGTCGAGGTCGAGGTCCGGCGACTCCAGCGTCCTGTACTCGCTGATGGCCTTGGAGCGGGCGAAGAAGGCGTCGGTCATCGATTCCGGCGCCGGGCCGCCGTTGGCGGCGTTGAACTTGATGCCGAAATCGCCGTCCGGGCCGCCGGGGTTGTGGCTGGCCGACAGGATCACGCCACCGATGGCGCCGCGCTTGCGGATGACGCAGGAGGCCGCCGGGGTGGACAGGATGCCGCCGCGCCCGACCACCGCACGCGCGACGCCGTTGGCCGCGGCCATGCGCAGGATGGTCTGCACGGCGGTGCGGTTGTGGTACCGCCCGTCGCCGCCGATCACCAGCGTGGCGCCGGACAGGCCGTCGACGCAGTCGAAGATGGATTGGACGAAGTTTTCCAGATAGCGCGGCTGCTCGAAGACCTTCACGGCCTTGCGCAGCCCGGAGGTGCCGGGCTTCTGGCCGTCGAAGGGCGTGGTCGGACAGGTGACGGGAACCACTGGGCGTCCTTTCTTGATTCGGATCGGGCCGGGATGGCGCGCCGTCGCACCGTCACCCCGGCCCCGCCACGATGCGCGGCTTTGCGCCGCCGTTCAACCGGGCCGAACGACACCTTACCTTCGGTGGATCGTCGTCGATGGACCGGGGCCTTACGCCTCTTCGACCGAGACGGCTTCCGGACCCTTGTCGCCCTGGCGGACGGAGATGCGGACGCGCTGGCCGTCGTTCAGACCCTGCAGGCCGGAGCGCTCCACCGCCTTGATGTGGACGAACACGTCCTGGCCGCCGCCGTCCTGGGCGATGAAGCCGAAGCCCTTGGTGGCGTTGAACCACTTCACGGTGCCCTCGGTCTGGGTGGCCGGGCCGCCCGCCGGACGGCGCGGGCCGCCGAAGCCACCACGGTCGCCGCCCCGATCGCCACCCCGATCGTTGAAGCCGCGATCCCCACCGCGGTCCCCACCACGGTCGTTGAAGCCACGGCTGTCGCCCCGGCCGCCGAAGCCGCGGTCGCCGCCACGGTCGCCGCCACGGTCGTTGAAGCCGCGGTTTCCGAACCCGCGGTCGCCGCCGCGGTCGTTGCGGTCGCCGAAGCCCCCGCGGTCGCCGAAGGACGGGCGCGGGCCCTGGGCGCGGGCCGGGCGGGCCGGGGCGGCGGTGGAGGTGTCCACGGAATGCAGGGCGGAAACCTGGTTGCCCTTGCGCCCCTCGACGATGTCCACCACGACGGTGGCGCCGTCCGGCAGGGACTCGTGGCCGGCGGTGGCGACGATGGCGGCGGGGATCAGGGCGTCGGGCGACCCGTCCTCGAACTTGACGAAGCCGAAGCCGCGGTTGGGATCGTACCACTTGACGGTGGCCTGAACCTGGGTGCCGAGGACGACGGGCTGGCGGTAGACGTGCTGGCGCGGGGGTTGACGGTGCATGAGACCCACTGAACTCCAAAAGGCGACTCGGCACCGGCCTCCGGTGCCCGACAGAACACATCGCCTTTCCCCGCGCGAATCACAAGACCGCAGGCGCGCCGTTTCGCGCGCCTGCGGCCCTGGTGCCATTTTTCTCCCCGGCGGGCGGTTTCAGGCGAGCCGCTCGGGGTTGGGCGGCGGCTCCTCCGGCGGGACGGGGATGGCGTCCGGCGGCTCCTTGATCGGCGGCCGCGACGGGTCGCCCGGCATGTCCGGCATGCCGGGCGGCGGCACCGGCATGTCGGGAGTCGGCGGGGAAGGAGGAAGGGGACCGGCAACGCTCAGGTCGGCGGCCATCAGTTCAGCCATCATCCGCGTTGTCGCCATCAGCCGCCTCCGCCCATCGTGCCGCCCGCAGCACCCGGCGCGGCACGGGTCAGGCCGCGCGCCTTGTCCAGCGAGTCCATGCAGAGCTGCTCGTTGCCGTCCTTCGCGGCGGAGCGCGCGGCGGTCACCAGCGATTCGATCTGGGCGTTGCGCGCCGCCTGCCCCATCGACCCGCTCTCCATGGAGGAGCCGCTGTTCGGCGCGGCGTCGGGACGCACCGCCGGGGCGGTCGGCATGGGGGCGCCGGTGCGCGGCGGCTCGATCACCGCCTGGTCTCCCGAAGCCGGCGGCGCCACCACCCCGCCCGAGCGGGCGAGCTGGTCCGGCGTCGCCCCCGAACTCCCGCTCGGCAACGCCCCGTCCCCCGCGGTGGAACCGGAGCTGCCCGGCGGCGTCGCGACCGGCGGCGGGGTGGTCGACAGGTTGTTCTCGGCGGCGAAGCGGTCGACCAGAGCGGCGCAGCTTCCCTGCGCCAGGACGGGACCGGCACCGCACAGCACGAGGCCGGCGGCGAGCAAAAGGCCCTGTGGGATCGGATGTCGTGCCATCGGTTGCCTCCCCATCAGCAATACCACCCTCAACCGGAGCAGCGGGGCGGCGGTTCCGCCCGCCTTTGGCCGACTTTTTCCCGCCATGGACACCGTCCGGTGGTGCGTTTCGCCCGCTCCTCCTGTTGAAGGCGCGACGGACAACGGCGGGAGAGGGGGTGCGATGGACGGCAACCGCGAAGGCCGTGCGGATGTCTCGGCCGAGGCCGAGGCCTTCTACACGGAGAGCCTGAAGATCCTGACGGAGTCCGGAATTCCCTTCCTTCTGGGCGGCACCTACGCGCTCAGCGCCTACACCGGCATCACCCGTCCAACCAAGGACATCGACATCTTCTGCCGAGGCGGCGACTTCCCGCGCATCCTCGCCCATTTCCAGGACCGCGGCTTCGGCACGGAGATCGAGGACGAACGCTGGATCGGCAAGGTCCTGCACGGCGACCTGTTCTTCGACGTGATCTTCAACTCCGCCGCCGCCATCAACCCGGTCAACGACCGCTGGTTCGAGGAGGATCACCGCGCGCTGGTCTGCGGCACCGACGTGCAGCTGATCCCGCCCACGGAGATGGTCTTCTCCAAGGCCTTCGTGCAGATGCGGCACAAGTACGACGGCCCCGACGTCGCCCACATGATCCTGAAGCAGCACGCCCACATCGACTGGAAACGGCTGCTCGGCCACATGGAGCAGTACTGGGAGGTGCTGCTGATGCACGCTCTGAACTTCCGCTTCATCTACCCGACGGAGCGCGACCACATCCCGGATTGGCTGTTGCAGGAGCTTCTGGACCGGCTGAACGAGCGCGCGAAGCTGCCGGTGCCGCAAACCCGCATCTGCCGGGGGCGGCTGTTCTCGCGCGAGGATTATCGGATCGACGTCACGGACTGGGGGTTCGCCGACGTCGTCGGCGAGGAAACGAAGCATGGCTGAACACACGCGGGCTGACGCAACCCTGAAGGTCGCCGCCATCGGCGACATCCATGTGGGGGAAACCTCCACCCATCCCTACCGCGAGCTGTTCCAGGAGATCGCCGACCGGGCGGACGTCCTGGCGCTGGCCGGCGACCTGACCAACCACGGCAAGCCGCGCGAGGCCGAGGTGCTGGCCGAGGACCTGCGCGCCATCGGCATTCCGGTGGTCGCCGTGCTGGGCAACCACGACCACGAATGCGGCCATGTCGAGGAGATGCAACGCATCCTGGAGCAGGCCGGCGTCCGCTTCCTCGACGGCAACCCGGTGGAGATCCGCGGCGTCGGCTTCGCCGGGGTGAAGGGCTTCGGCGGCGGCTTCGAGAACCGCATGCTGGACGCCTTCGGCGAACCGGCGATCAAGCAGTTCGTTCAGGAGTCGCTGAACGAGGCGATGCGGCTGGAGAGCGCGCTGCGCCAGCTGGAGACCGAGCGGACCATGGTCGTCCTGCACTACGCCCCGATCGCCGAGACGGTGCGCGGCGAACCGACGGAGATCTACCCGTTCCTCGGCTCCTCCCGCCTGGCGGAGACCATCGACCGCTTCCACGTCCAGGCGGTGGTGCACGGCCACGCCCACCACGGCAGCTACGCCGGCCGGACCCTGCGCGGCACGCCGGTCTACAACGTCGCCCAGACCATCGAGAAGGAGTCGGGGAGGCCCTACGCGCTGATCGAATTGTGAATTCGGACGAGCGGCGTCAGCCCGGCCGCCGCGCGCCGACCCACAGCGTGCCCAGCCCGGCCGCCGCGATCAGCGCCCCGCCCATCAGCACCGCGGGCGACGGGCTTTCGCCCCACCACAGGAAGCCGATGGCCGCCGAGGCGGCGATTCCCAGATAGTCGATGGGCGCCAGCACCGCGGCGGGCGCCCGGCGGAAGGCGGCGGCGTTCAGCAGGATGGCCGCCCCCGCGGCGACGCCCAGCAGCAGGAAGGCCGGCAGGTCGGCCGCGTCGGGCAGCCGGAAGCCGGTCAGCAGGGCCGCCGGGGCGGTCAGCAGGCACCCGGCCAGCACGAAGACCAGCCCGGTGGCCGCCGGCCCGTCGGCCTGGGCCGTCCGCCGGGTCGCCAGGATGCAGACCGCGTTCAGGAAGGCCATGGCGAGCATGGCGAGGCTCCACGGCTCCAGCCGCGTCGGCGGGGCGATCAGGAAGACACCGGCCATCCCCAGCGCGACGCAGAGGGCGGAGGCCGCTCCCGCCCGCTCCCCGAGGGCCGGGCCGGACAGCAGCACGACGAACAGCGGGGCCGCGTAGGACAGGGCGACCAGATCGGCGAAGGGCAGATGCTGGGTCGCCGCGTAGAAGATCAGCGCCGCCCCGACGCCGCTCAGCGCCCGCACCGCGTGGCCGCCGGGTCGGGTGACGGACAGGGCGCGCCGCCCGGCCATCGCGACGGCCGCCACGCCGACCACCGGCAACGACAGCAGGAAGCGGAGGAACAGCACCTCCGCCGCGCCGTAGCGGGCCCCCAGTTCGCGGGCCAGTGCCCCGGCGGTCAGCACCAGGGCGAGCGACGCCGCCATCAGCAGCGCCGCCCCCGCGATGCCGGACCGCCCGTCCGCGCCGGGGCGGACGGGCCGGGCCGCGAGCGGGGCGGTCCGCTCAGCGGGCGGACCGCTCAAGCGTCGCGCACTCCCTCAGGAACTCCTCGCGCAGCTCGCGCGATTCCTGCATCTCCCCGTGGAAGGAGCTGTTGACCATGCGGCTGTCGTGGCCGGCGCGCACGCCGCGGTGGGTCTTGCACATGTGGACGGCGCTGATCCGCACGGCCAGGCCGCGGGGCCGCGTGGCCTCGACGATGAAGTTGCCGATCTGCTTGACCAGCTCCTCCTGGATCTGGAAGCGGGCGGCGAAATGGTCGACGATCCGGTCGTACTTGGACAGGCCCAGGATGTTGCCGCCCTTGGCCGGCAGGATGCCGATGAAGGCCGTGCCGTAGATCGGCATCAGATGGTGCGCGCAGGTGGAGCGCACGGTGATCGGGCCGGTGACGATCAGATGGTCGAATTCCTCGGCGTTCCGGAACTCGGTCAGCTCGGGCGGCGCCGTGAAGCGGCCCTTCAGCAGCTCGCGCACCAGCATCTTGGCGACGCGGCGCGGCGTGTCGCGGGTGTTGTGGTCGTTGCGGTGGTCGATCCGCAGCACGTCCAGCAGCTCTTCGACCTTCCGCGCCGCGGCGTCGATCATGGCGGCCTCGCCCGCGGCGTCCAGCGGCGTGTCGAGCGCCTCGTTCGACCGGCGCGCCTCCAGCGCCTCCTGCACGAGGGCCAGAACATGTGACTGCACCGTCATAAAACCCGATCCCTTCTTTTTTCTTCCCATGCCCGGCGAGACTGACGCCGGCTGATCTCAAGCGATCTCAAAGCGGACTGGCCGGCTGCGGACGCGGCATCGGCCCGCCGACCCGTTCCGCCGGAAAATGGAGCGAGGCCCGGAGACCGGCCCCCGCCTCGCCTTCCAACAGCAGCCGGCCGCCATGCGCCTCCATCAGGCTCTTCACGATGCTGAGCCCCAGCCCCGATCCCTGGAAACGGCGGGTCGCGCCGTCCTCCGCCTGATAGAACGGCTGCGCGGCCTTTTCAATCTGCTCCGGCGTCATGCCGATGCCGTGGTCCTGCACGGCGATGACGAACCCGCCCTGCGGGTCCAGCCACGCCTGCACCTCGATCGCCGACGGGCCGGAGCTGAACTTCACCGCGTTGGACAGCAGGTTCAGCAGCATCTGCCGCACCGCCCGCTCGTCGGCCTGCAGCACCGGCCACACCGCCCCCGGCGCCGTCCGGATCGTCCGGCCGCGCCCGGCCTGGGTGCCCAGCACCGTGGCGATGGCGGTGCCCGTCACCTTGCGCAGGTCCACCGGTTCGAAGGTAAGGCTGGCATGGCCCGATTCCATCTGGGCGACCGTCAGGATGTCGATGACCAGGCTCAGCATGTGCCGGGCGCTGCCCAGGATGTAGCCCGCATACTGGGCGTGCTCCCGCCGGGTGTTTTCCCGGCGGCCGATGTCCTTCGCGCCGTCCGGCCCGCCGCCGGGGGGGAGTCCCTCGCCCGGCGGACCGCCGTCGTCGCGGATCAGCTCCGAGAAGCCGATGATCGCGTTCAGCGGGGTGCGCAGCTCGTGGCTCATGGTCGCCAGGAAGCGGGTCTTGGCCTGGCTGGCCTCCTCCGCCTGGGCGATGGCCGTCTGCAGGGCGCCGGCCATCGCCTCCATCCGGTCGTGCGCGCGCCGGATGGCCCGGTTCTGGATCAGCAGCACGGTGATGAACAGGACGCCGCAGACCGCCAGACCGGCGGCCAGCAGGGAGAACAGCCCGTGCAGATGAAGCAGATGGTCGTGCCCCTCGTCCACCAGCTCCCCGCCGAACTGCGAGGCGACGGAGGCGAAGGCGTTCAGTTCGCGGTCGACGGGCTCCAGCACCGCCAGGGCGGCCAGCGCCTTCTCCGCCGCCGGCAGCGGCCCCGCCAGGATCATGCCGACCCGGTCCAGCGCCTCCTCCAGGCGGGCCACCGTGCGGCGATGCTCCGGGTAGCGGTCCATGAAGAGGGAGGCCTGCCCCCGCCCCAGCACGCCGATGCGGTTGCGCACGATGTCCAGCCGGAGCTGCACCTCCTCGGCGTCGATGTTGGTGCCGGGAAGCGCGCTGGCCAGGATGCGCTGCTCCAGCCGCGTCACCTCGCCCACCGTCTGGCCGGCGGCCCAGGCGAAGTTGTAGGGGGCGGCCCCGCGCAGCGCCTCGCCGTAATTCACTACCAGCAGCGAGAGATAGGCGGCGGCCAGGCCGAACCCGCCGGTCAGGATGGCCAGCCAGAGCCCCAGGCGGCGCGCGCGGTCCTCCGACGCCCAGCCCAGCAGGCGGGACAGCCGCGTGCTCCCGGTCGGCGCGGTCTCGGTCGGCGGACTCACGAAGGGTGCCTTCACTTCACGGCCAGCCGGGCGACCTGCCAGACCGAACGTGCGAAATATTTCTGCCGATTGGCTTCCGGATCATGGTCGAAATCATAGACGATGAACAGCGGTCCCTTGTCGCTGACCGGCATGTAGGCCCCGTCGCGCTTCAGCGCCAGGATCACCTTGCGGTTCCGCACGTCGTCCATCGGGATTTCGCCGGTGTAGTCGTTCAGCGCCGTCGCGGTCAGCGTTTCGCCGCGGGCCTCCAAACGCTCCATCAGGCGGGCCAGCGGCACCCCCTCGAAGGTCACCTTTTCCTTGTACCAGGGGGTGGCGGTGGTGAAGGACACCATGCCGAGCGACTCCAGCATGGGCCGGTCGAAGACCGCCATGCCGTCGCGGTTCGTCGTCCCGATCAGGCCCGACACGACCAGGATCGGCTTTTCCGTCGGCTCCGGCAGGGTTCCGGCGCTGGCCGCGCCGGCAAGTACAAGCAACGCCAGGGCGACAAAACGGCAAACAATTCCATTCACCATATCGGCTAACCGTCGGCAATTCGGCCATTCAACCTTTATCATGATTGCTTTCCGCGAGCGTTCCAACGAAAATTCTATCAAAAACAGCCTGCCTATTTTTACATACGGAAAGGTGTATCAAAATTCGTTCATTCTTCACTCCGGGCATGGCCAGCTTGTAACGACCCGGCGCCACCGTTTCCTCCAGCATTTCACACCTCCCCACCGCACATCCCGATCGATGGAACGCTTATGGACGCCCTGATTCCGATGCCCTCCGCCTCTCTGCCGTCAAGCGGCCACATCCTGGGAATCGGAACGAACCTGGACCCGGAGCGGAACGCGGCGCGGATCGCCGCCCGTCTGGCCGATCTCTTCGGCCGCGTGCTGCTCAGCCGCTTCTACCGGACGGCGCCGGTCGGCATGGCGAGCGCCCACCCCTTCGTCAACTATTGCGCCTATGTGCCGAGCGCGCTGGACCCCGCCTGCTGCAAGGGCTTGTGCGTGGGGATCGAGCTGGCGCTGGGCCGCGACCGCGACCATCCCGGCTGCAAGACGCGCGACCGGCCGGCCGACATCGACCTGATCGGGCGGGTCGGCCACGCCTTCCCGCTGGACGGCCTGGCGGACCTGCGCCCGGACCCCTATCTGGCCGCCCCCTTCGCGGAGATCGCCGCGCTGCTGACCGGAAAGCCCGTCCCGGCGCCCCAGGGCGACCTGTGCGCGACGACCCTGCCGGGCTGCAGCGTCGGCTCACCCCGGTTAGGCGAGGCGCCGGCCACCGTCCACCGCGACGATGGCGCCGGTCTGATAGTGATTTTGGAGGATGGCCTCCACCGCCATGCCGATGGCCTCCACCCCGCCCTCCTCGCCGAGCAGCGTCTCTGACAGCACCCGCGCCCGCGCCTCGGGGCCGTGCCACTCCTTGAACAGGATCGGCCCCGGCTGGACGACGTTGACCTTGACCTTGGGGGCCAGCCGCTTGGCGAAGGACAGGGCGAGGTTCTGAAGCCCGGCCTTGCTGGCGCAATAGGCGTCGAAAACCGGGTTGGGGTTGTCGGCGTAGATGTCGGTGATGTGCACGATGTCGGCCCGCCGCGCCGAACAGGCGTCCAGCAGCGGCGCCAGCTCGCGGTTCAGCGCGAAGGGCGCGCGGACATGCACGGCGTGGAAGAGGTCGAGCTGCCGCAGCGCGTCCGCGGTGTCCGCCGCCGTCACCTCGAAGGCCGAGGCGTTGTGGACCACCGCCCGCAGGCTGCCCGCCACGCCCCGCACGGCGTCGGCCAGCCGCGGCCCGCCGTCCGGATCGGCGAGATCGCCGCGCAGGCAGACCGCCCCGGCGGCGCGCAGCCGCTCCAGCTCGTCGGTGGGGGTCCGGTAATGGGCGATGACCGGGTGCCCCAGCGCCATCATCCGCTCGGCCAGATGCAGACCGACGCGACGTCCCGCGCCGGTGACGAGAACGGCGTCCTGCAGCAACAGGGGTGCGGTCATTGGAAAGGCCTTCGGCAGAGGGCCGACTCGCGGACGGCGGGAGCGGTCGCGGAAGAGGGTGGTGACCCCGGCTGGACTCGAACCAGCTGCCTACGGTTTAGGAAACCGTCGCTCTATCCAGATGAGCTACGGGGCCACGGCGCTGAACATAGCGGCTCCGCCGCGACTTGCCAACCATCCGTCTCCTGGCCGTCTCCTGGCCGTCTCCTGGCCGTCTCCCGGCCGTCTGCGGCGGCCCGTTGGGACGGCCGACCGAAAAGGTCACCGCCGGCAGCGGCACGGCGGGCGGGGCGGCCGGCGAATCCGCTGGGCATGGGCCCGCCGCTGCGTATACTGCGCCCATGGCACGCATGCTTTACCTGCGCGACATCGAGGTCGATGTGCACGTCCGCTGCCGCGCCTGCGGCCACGAGGGCGTGCTGCCGCGCGCGGACATGAACCGGCGCTTCGGCCCCAATTATCCGGTCCTGTCCATCGCCCCCCATTACCGCTGCTCGCGCTGCAACTCCCGCGACACCGAAAGCCGCCCGGCGCCCCCGCCCTTCTCGACGCCCGTGACGGCGGCGACCGCGCAGGAGGACGCCCCGTCCTTCGCCGGTCCGCTGGCCGCCCTGCAGGGATTGCTCGACGCGGTGCGGGGCCGTGGCGATGCGATGGGCGAGCCGGAGGAGAACGCGACCCCCGTCCCCGCCGCTTGGCCCGCCGCCGCCGCGCTGGATCCGGATTTGGATCTGGAGTTGGAACGGCTGGCCGCCGACGGCGACGCCGCCCCCGAATCGGGCCGCCGCCCCCTGTGGGAGCCGGTGTCGCTCGCCGATCTCGCGGGCCATGATGACGTTGGCGACGACGATGGCGATGGCGCGGCCGCCTCCGCCGAGTGGGACGACGACGAGGATTGGAGTCCGCGCCGCTGGTCGCTCGCGGACCGGGACGCGGATGAGGCCGGGGACGACGAGCACAATCGGGTCGAGGCCGCGCCTCCGGCCCCGCCCCCTCGGGCAAGCCAACCGGCCGCCGCGGGCGATCCGGACGATGACGCGTCCCGCTCGTTCGACCGCACCATCGCGGCGCTGCGCAGCATCCTGGACGGCCGCGGCGATGCCGCCCGCGCGGAGGAACCGGCCGCGCCGCCGGTCCCGTTTCCGCCGCCCGGGTTGGCCACGGCCCCTGTCTTTTCGCTCAAGGACGCCGCCGATTCCCGAGACGACGAGCCCGAAGCCGCCGAGAACAAGGCTGACGATTTCGACGGGCCGGACGGGGACGATGAGGCGGAGCCGTCCACCGACGACATCCTGGGCTTCGCCATCCGCGACCCGGACAAGGCCCCGCCTCCCTGGGAACGCGCCCGGGAGCGCGACAGCGCCCCGACCGGCAGCGATCCGCTGGACCGCACCATCGCCGCCCTGCGCAGCATGGTGCAGAAGGCCGCCGCCGACCGCGACGAGGATGATGACGCGGGAACGCTCCGTGGCCGTCCGGACGACCAGGAGGATCGCGACCACGGGGTGGTGACTCCGCTGTTCGGCCGGTCGCGCTCGCCGGTCCTCGACGATCCCGAGGATCGGGAGGAGGACGCGGAGGAGCGGCGGGACGACGCCGACGACGCCTTCTGGAACCGCGCCGACGACTCTGCCGACGACGAGGACGACGCCGCCGACCGGGAGGACGAGCCGGACCAGGACCGCGCCCCGGTTCAGCGCAAGTCCTCCCAGGAACAGGAGATGGAGGAGGCGCTGCGCGCCCTGCGCGCGCTCGTCGAGGCGGAGAGCGATCTCGACGACCCGCCCAGCCCGGCCTGGAAAAGCGATGCGCCCATCCGTCCCGAGGCGGACGCCATGCCCGGCTTCAAGCCGCTGCCGCGCCGCGCGCCGGAAGCGGCCCTGGAAGAGGACGAAGACGACGAGCCTCTGGATCTCGTCGCGCCGGTTCCGGCGGCCGAACCGGAAAAGCCCAGGTTGGAAACGCCTGGCCTGGAAACGTCCAGGCCGGAGAATCCCAAGCCGGACGCCGGACGGCGACCGGACGGCGCCGAGTCCGGGAAGAAGGCGGCCAAGGACGATTCGGGAACGCTCGGCAAGACCCTCGCCGCGCTGCGCAACATGCTGGAGCTGGACGGCAAGCAGGGGCGCTGAAGCCCCCGCCTGCCCGCAACTCAGCCGTTCTCCGCCAGGACCGTGCCCGCCAGATAGAGCGAGCCGCAGATCAGCACACGGGCCGGCCCATCGACCCGTGCCTTCAGGTTTTCCAGCGCCGCCGCCACATCCGCCGCCCCCGCGCTGTCGGCAATGCCGCAGGCGCGGGTGGCCGCGGCGGTGTCCTCGGCCGTCAGCGAGGCATCCTCGCCGGGGATGGCGACGGTGCGGGCGGCGGTGACGAAGGGCGCCAGCGGCCCCAGGAACTCCTTCGGCTCCTTGCTCGCCAGCATGCCGTAGACCAGCAGCAGGGGCCGCTTCGGCTCCTCCTCCGCCCAGCGCGCGGCCTGGACCGCCAGCACCTCGCCCGCCGAATCGTTGTGGCCGCCGTCCAGCCACAGCTCCCAGCCGGCGGGCAGGGCCTCGGCCAGCGGGCCGCGGGTCAGCCGCTGCAGGCGGGCGGGCCACTCCACGGCGGCAAGGCCGCGGCGCACCGCCGCGTCGTCGACCTTGACCGGCAGATGGTCCAGGCAGGCCAACGCCACCCCGGCGTTGACGATCTGGTGCGCCCCGGCCAGCCCCGGCAGCGGCAGCTCGATGCGGCGGCGGGCGCTCTCGAAGCGGAAACCGCTTTCGGTCGGCGTGACCGACCAGCCATGGACCGGCGCGCCCACCGTCTCGGCGCGGATGGCCAGGGTGTGGGCAGCCTCCTCCGCGGGCTGCGGGAAGATCACGGCGGGGACGCCCGGCTTGAAGATGCCGGCCTTCTCGCCCGCGATGGCCTCCAGCGTGTCGCCGAGGAACTGGCGGTGGTCGTAGGAGATGCGCGTGATCGCGGTGACCGCCGGGCGGTCCACCACGTTGGTGGCGTCGAGCCGCCCGCCCAGCCCGGTTTCCAGAAGCACCACGTCCGCCGGCTCCCGCGCGAAGGCGAGCAGGGCGGCGACCGTCGTCACCTCGAAGAAGGTGATCGGCCCGCCGCCGTTGGCGGCCTCGCACTCCTCCAGCAGGGCGGCCAGCCGGTCGTCGTCGATCAGCGTGCCGGCCAGCCGGATGCGCTCGTGGAAGCGCACGAGGTGCGGCGAGGTGTAGACATGCACCCGCAGCCCGGCGGCCTCCAGCATCGCCCGCAGGAAGGCGAGCGTGGAGCCCTTGCCGTTGGTGCCCGCCACATGGACCACCGGCGGCAGGCGCCGCTCCGGATGGCCCAGCGCGGCGAGCAGCCGGTGCACGCGGTCCAGCGACAGGTCGATGACCTTGGGGTGCAGCCCCTTCAGCCGGTCGAGAACCGGATCGGCGAGCGACTCAGCGAGCGGCATGGCGGGATCAGGCCGGCTGCTCGGAGCCGGTCCTCTCGGCGCCCGCCTGGGCCGGCGTCTCGTCGGCGGCCTCGGCCTGGCTGCGCGGCTCCTCCGCCTGGGCGGCCGCGGCCGGCAGCGCTTCCGGCGCCACGGCCAGGACCGGCTGCATCAGCAGGGTCAGGACGCGCGACAGGGTCGGGCGCAGGTCGCGGCGATGGACGACCATGTCCACCATGCCGTGCTCCTGCAGGTATTCGGAGCGCTGGAAGCCCTCCGGCAGGGTCTCGCGGATCGTGCTCTCGATCACGCGGGCGCCGGCGAAGCCGATCTGCGCGCCCTTCTCGGCGATGTGGATGTCGCCGATCATCGCGAAGGAGGCGGTGACGCCGCCGGTCGTCGGGTCGGTCAGCACCACGATGTAGGGCAGGCCCGCTTCCTTGACCATCTCCACCGCGATGGTGGTGCGCGGCATCTGCATCAGCGACAGGATGCCTTCCTGCATGCGCGCCCCGCCCGAGGCCGGGACGACGATCAGCGCCGCCTTCTGGGCGATGGCGGTGCGGGCGGCGGCCAGGATGCCCTCGCCCACCGCGATGCCCATCGAGCCGCCCATGAAGCCGAAGTCGAAGGCCGCGACGACCGCCGGCTGCCCGCCGATCAGGCCGGAGCCGACGACGATGGCGTCGTGCCGGCCCGTCTTGGTCTGGGCTTCCTTCAGGCGGTCGGTGTAGCGCTTCTGGTCGCGGAACTTCAGCGGATCGACCACCGACTTCGGCAGCTCGACCGACTGGTAGTCGCCCTCGTCGAACATCGAGGCCAGCCGCTTGATCGGGTCCAGCCGCATGTGGAAGCCGCAATGCTGGCAGACGTTGAGGTTATCCTCCAGATCGCGGTGGAAGAGCATCGCCTCGCAGCTCGGGCACTTGTGCCAGAGGTTGTCGGGAACCTCCTTGCGGGCATAGAGGGCGCGGATCTTGGGACGGACGTAGTTGGTAAGCCAGTTCATCGAATTCTTCCTGATATCCCGCTCAGCCGGCGCTCTCGGCCCGGCGATCTAGGCCCGCGCTCTCAGACGCGCGCGCCGCGCACGCCGCCGGCCAGTTCCCGGACGAAGCCCAGCACATCCTCGGCCAGACCCGCACGGGCCTTGCCGTCCGCGTCCAGCCCGCTGGCCAGCCGCGTGACGATGGCCGACCCGACCACCGCCGCGTCGGCGACGCGGGCGACGTCGGCCGCCTGTTCCGGCGTCTTGATGCCGAAGCCGACCGCCACCGGCAGGTCGGTGTGGCGCTTCAGACGCTCCACCGCGGCGCCCACCGCGGCGTTGTCGGCGCTGGCCGCACCGGTGATGCCGGCGATCGACACGTAATAGACGAAGCCCGAGGTGTTCTGGAGCACCGCCGGCAGGCGCCTGTCGTCGGTGGTCGGCGTCGCCAGACGGATGAAGTTCACCCCGGCCTTCAGCGCCGGGATGCACAGCTCCTCGTCCTCTTCGGGCGGCAGGTCGACGACGATCAGCCCGTCCACCCCGGCCTCGATGGCGTCGGCCAGGAAGCGGTCCACCCCATAGGCGTGGATCGGGTTGTAATAGCCCATCAGGATCACCGGCGTGTCGGCGTCCGTTTCGCGGAAGCCGCGCACGAGGTCCAGCGTCTTGCGCGCCGTCGTCCCGGCGTGGAGCGCGCGCAGGCTGGCCGCCTGGATCGCCGGGCCGTCGGCCATCGGGTCGGAGAAGGGAAGCCCCAACTCGATCAGGTCGGCGCCCGCGGCGGGCAGGCCGTGCAGGACGGCGCGGCAGGTCTCCAGATCCGGGTCGCCCGCGGTAATGAAGGTGACGAGGCCGGCGCGGCCCTCCGCCTTCAGCGCGGCGAACCGCCGGGCGATGCGGCCATTGTCAACGGACTGGTCGTTGAGGGCGCTCACAGCTTCACTCCCAGATGCTGGGCGACGGAGAAGATGTCCTTGTCGCCGCGGCCCGACAGGCAGAGCACCATCAGGTGGTCCTTGGGCAATTTCGGGGCGCGCTTGACGATCTCCGCCAGCGCGTGCGCCGATTCCAGCGCGGGGATGATGCCCTCGGTGCGGGCGCAGAGCTGGAAGGCGTCCAGCGTCTCCTGGTCGGTAGCCGACACATACTCGACGCGCCCGATGTCGTGCAGCCAGGAATGCTCCGGCCCGACGCCCGGATAGTCGAGGCCGGCGGAGATGGAGTGGCCCTCCAGGATCTGCCCGTCCTCGTCCTGCAGCAGGTAGGTGCGGTTGCCGTGCAGCACGCCGGGGCGCCCGCCGGTGATCGAGGCGGCGTGGGCCAGCGGCCCCTTGTCGATGCCGTGGCCGGCGGCCTCGACCGCGACCATCTGCACCGACGGATCGTCGAGGAAGGGATGGAACAGGCCGATGGCGTTGGAGCCGCCGCCGACGCAGGCGACGAGGCTGTCGGGCAGGCGGCCCTCCAACTCCTGCATCTGCACGCGCACCTCGTCGCCGATCACCGACTGGAAGTCGCGGACCATGGCGGGATACGGGTGCGGGCCGGCGGCCGTGCCGATCAGGTAGTAGGTGTCGGCGACGTTGGTGACCCAGTCGCGCAGCGCCTCGTTCATCGCGTCCTTCAGCGTCCGCGCGCCGGAGGTCACCGGGACCACCTCGGCCCCCAGCAGCTTCATGCGGAAGACGTTGGGCTGCTGGCGGGCGATGTCGGTCTCGCCCATGTAGATGACGCAGGGCATGTCGAACAGCGCGCAGACCGTGGCGGTCGCCACACCGTGCTGGCCGGCGCCGGTCTCGGCGATGATCCGCTTCTTGCCCATGCGGCGGGCGAGCAGGATCTGGCCGATGCAGTTGTTGATCTTGTGCGCGCCGGTGTGGTTCAGCTCCTCGCGCTTGAAGTAGATCTTCGCGCCGCCGAGCTTCTCCGTCAGGCGTTCGGCATAGTAGAGCGGGTTCGGGCGGCCGACATACTGCTTGAGATGCTCGCGGATCGCGCCGTCGAAGGCGGGGTCGGCCCGAGCCTCGCGGTAGGCTTTCTCCACCTCAAGGATCAGGGGCATCAGCGTCTCGGCGACGAAGCGTCCGCCATAGATGCCGAAATGCCCGCGCTCGTCGGGACCGGAACGGTAGGTGTTGGGTCTGGTCATGGCCTGGGAAACTGCCTGAAGCGGGCCGCGCGGCGCCCGGAAGGCGCCACCATAGCGGCGGTTCGCACGGATTTGAAGCGTTCGCCGAACCTTTCGCCGAACATGCCCACAACATGGGAAAAGCCACGGCGAAGGCAATGAGGCGACTCGGCATGGCAGAGCGCCGCCCGCCCTCACCCCCCGAGAGGCGGGGCGTAATGGAGGCCGCCGTTCATCCAAAGCCCGTTCATCCCGCGCTCGATGCCCAGCGGCGAGGCGGCGCCCAGATGGCGGTCGAAGATCTCGCCGTAATTGCCGACCTGCGTGACCACGCGGAAGGCCCAGTCGTCGTCCAGCCCCAGCCCCCAGCCGACCCCGGCGGCCGCCCCGAGGAGCCGGCGCACCTCCGGGTCCTGCGCCTCCCCCTTCAAGCGGGCGGCGTTGGCGGCGGTGATCCCCTTCTCCTCGGCCAGGACGGTGGCCAGGAACACCCAGCGCACGATGTCGAACCACCGCCGCTCGTCCGGGCGGACCATTGGCCCCAGCGGCTCCTTGGAGATCGCCTCCGGCAGGATGACGTAGTCCTCGCGCTCGGGGGCCTTCAGCAGGCGCTGGGCGTGCAGGCCGATGCGGTCGCTGGTGTAGAGGTCGCAGTGGTGGTTGAAGAAGGCCGACAGCGCCCCCTCGGTCGAGCGCACCGGCTTCAGGCGGAAGCGCACGCCGGTGCGGCCCATCCAGTCCTCCAGGTTGCGCAGGCTGGTGGTTTGCTCGATCACGCAGACGGAGGCGCCGGCCGGCATGTCGGACAGGCGGGCGATGCCCTGGGCGCGATGCGCGATGAATCCCTGGCCGTCGAACAGGTAGACCACCGGGAAGTCGATGCCGAAGGTGGCGTCGCGCTGCAGGGTCCAGGTCGTGCCCTCCATCACCACATCCACCTCGCCGTTGCGCAGGATGGCGAAGCGGTTCTCGGAGTTGGTCTCGACGAACTCCACCCGGTCGGCGTGGCCGGCGACGGCGGCGGCCAGCGCCCGGCACATGTCCACAAAGAAGCCGCGCCAGTGGCCGCTGTCGTCCACCGCCGCCAGACCGGCCCCGCTGGACGAGACGCCGCAGCGCAGCAGCCCGCGGTCGCGCACGTCCTCCAGCGTCTCGGCGCGCGGAACCCCGAACGGCGCGGCCAACGCCGCCGCCAGCGCCACAGCGACCACCGCAACCCGCGCGAAAGACCGGACAAAGCCCATCGGCCACCCCTCCTGCCGCCTGTGCTTCAGCTTTGGTCCGGCAACCTGGGCGGGTCAAGCCCGCCAAGGCCGCCGCGTCCTCCCGCGCAGCGTCCGATTGCGCCGAGGGTGCCCAAAGGGTGCGCCAAAGGGGGGGTGTGAATTGCGCCCGGCCGACGGCCCGTGTTATTTCAGGCGGACGACAAGAAATCGAGGCACGGGCATGCCCCTTCCCCGGCTGGGCGTGGCGTTTCGCATCCTGGCGGGTCTGACCGTGATCGCCGGCCTGACCGCCGCGACCGGCGTGGTGGCCGTCTCCCTCTTCGCCCGTTTCCACCAAGGATTCGAGCAGATCGCCACGGCCAAGGTGCCGGGCCTCGTCAACGCCTCGCAGCTCGCCCAGCAGAGCGGCACGCTGGCCGCCAACGCCCCGGCCTTGGTCGCGGTGCAGAGCCAGTCGGTGCGCGAATCGGTGATGGCCCGGCTGAGCGACCAGATCGCCCTGCTGGAAGACCTGATGACCCGGCTGCGCGACCGCGGCACCGACGTGGCCGACGTGGCGGAGCTGCAGCGCCGCAAGAACGAGCTGGTCGCCAACCTGATGACCCTAAACACCCAGGTGGAGCGCCAGCTCGCCGCCGCCGCGGAGACGGGCGGGCTGGTCGGCCGCCTGATCCAGCTGGCCGAGCGCATCCGCGACGCCGAGCGGTCGCTGCGGGACGAGCCCCCCGCGCGGACCCTGGCCGAGCGGGAGGAGTTCCGGGACGCCGAGCAGCGGGTCGACCTGTGGACGGCGGAGGCGCAGCACGCCATCCTGCTGATGCTCGCCGCCTCCCGCGCCGACCACGAGGCGCGGGTGGACCGGCTGCGGCAGGACTACCGCGCCGCGATGGACCGCGCGGCGGAGGCGGTGTCCGGCCTGCCGCCGGGCCCCGCCTTCGACCTGGAGCCGCTGTACCGGGAGCTGGAGGCGCTGGGGCTCGGGGAACACAACCTGTTCGCCAGCCGCCTGACGGAAATCGGGCTGGCCCGCGCCATCAAGGGGTCAATCACCCGCAACCAGAATGTTTCCGACCGGCTGGTCGGCGCGGTGTCCGACCATTTCCTGGCCATCGAGCAGGACATCGCCGCCCGTTCCGGCGAGTTCGAGCGGGTGATCCGCGACGGCAAGAACGCCATCCTGGCGATGGCCGTGGTCTCGATCCTCGGGGCGCTCGGCATCTTCCTCTACATCCACCGCAACGTGGTGCGGCGGCTGCGCGGGCTCCAGACGGCCATGACCGCGTCGGCCGCCGGGCGGTCCGTCGCCATCCCCACCCACGGGCAGGACGAGATCGCCGACATGGCGCGCGCCCTGCACTATTTCGTCGCCACCATCCGCTCGCGCGAGCACGCCCTGTCGGACAGCGAGCGCCGCCTGCGCGCGATCCTGGAGCAGAGCCCGGTCGGCGTGTCGATCGGGCGGCCCGACGGCTCCGTCGCCTTCGCCAACGCCCGCGCGGCGGAGCTGGCCGGGCTGCCGCCGGACGCCTTCGTCGGGCGCCGCCACGCGCTGGCCCTGCCCGGCGCCACCCTGCAGGGGCGCGCCCTGCCGCAGGACGGCGCCGGGCTGGTCGCCCGCGAGGTCGAGGTGGCGGTGGACCGGCCCGACGGCAGCCGCGTCTGGGCGCTCCAGACCCTCCAGCGCACCGAGTTCGAGGGGGAGCCGGCGATCCTCGCCTGGAGCTACGACATCACCGGCCGCAAGCGCGCCGAGGAGGACCTGCGCCACGCCAAGGAGCAGGCGGAGGTCGCCGCCCGCTCCAAGTCGGAGTTCCTGGCGACCATGAGCCACGAGATCCGCACCCCGATGAACGGCGTGCTGGGCATGCTGGAGCTGATCGCCCTGACCCCGCTGGACGCCGAGCAGACCGAGCTGGTCACCACCGTGCGCGACAGCGCCACGGCGCTTCTGCGGATCATCGACGACATCCTGGACCTGTCCAAGATCGAGGCCGGCAAGCTCGACCTCGACGAGATGGACCTCGACCCGCGCGAGCTGGTGGAGGGGGTGGCGGAGCTGCTGGCCCCGCAGGCCCACCAGAAGGCGCTGCTGCTGGTCTGCGACCTCGACCGCAAGGTGCCCGCGGCGGTGCGCGGCGATCCCGGGCGGCTGCGCCAGATCCTGTTCAACCTGACGGGCAACGCCATCAAGTTCACCGACGCCGGCCGGGTCGTCCTGCGCACCCGGCTGGAACCGTCCGCCGCCGGGCCGGACCGGCTGCGCCTGCGCTTCTCGGTGGAGGACACCGGCATCGGCATCAGCGGCGCCGGCCAGGCCCGCCTGTTCCAGCCTTTCAGCCAGGCCGACAGCTCCACCACCCGCCGCTTTGGCGGGACCGGGCTGGGGCTGGCCATCTGCGCCCGTCTGGTCGAGATGATGGGCGGGCGCATCGGGGTGGAATCGGCGCCGGGCTGCGGCTCCACCTTCTGGTTCACGGTGGATCTGGCGCCGGGCGACCCGCAATCCGCCCCGCGCGACGACACCGACCTCACCGGCCTGTCCATCATCGTGGCCGAGCCCGACCCGGTGCAGCGCTCCGTCCTGATCCGGGCGCTGGAGGACAAGCGCGCCGCCGTCGCCGACGCCACGACGGCGGACGAGGCGGTGGAGCTGCTGACGATGGCCGACGCGGACCTGCTGGTTCTGTCCGACGGCCTGCTGGAGCACCATCCCGACGACGCGCCCGGCGCGCCCAACCCGCGGCTGTCCGCTCCGGCGGTGCTCGCCCGCATCGTCGCCGCCGGGGTCCGCCCGCCGCCCACGCTGCATCTGGTGGACGGGCGGGAGCAGGCCGGCGACTGCCTGCCGGACGCCGGCGAGGACGGCGCGCCGCCCGCCGGGCACACGCCGCGCCACGACCATCTCGGCCGCCCGATCCGCCGCGACGCCCTGTTCCGCCGTCTGGCCGCCCTGGCCGGACGCACCGTTCCCCTGGAGCGCTACTCCGACACGCCGGCCCGCGAGGCCGACGGCGGTCCGGCCGCCCCCGGCATGTCCGCCCCGGGCATGGCCGCCCTCGACGCGCCGGACCCCGCCCCGGTCGCGGCCCCGCCGATGATCCTGGTGGCCGAGGACCATCCGACCAACCAGCAGGTGATCCTGCGCCAGCTCCGCCAGCTCGGCTTCGAGGCCGACCTGACCGGCGACGGGCTGGAGGCGCTGACCGCGTGGCGGGCGCGGCCCTACCGGCTGCTGATCACCGATTGCCACATGCCGCGCATGGACGGCTACGAGCTGTCGCGCCAGATCCGCAGCGCCGAATTGGTCGCCGAGTCGGGCGCCGGGTCGGGCGCCGCCCCCCGTCCGCGCACCGGCATCATCGCCATGACCGCCAACGCCCTGGCGGGGGAGATGGAGCGCTGCACCGCCGCGGGCATGGACGACTACATCGCCAAGCCGGTGACCCTGCGGCAGCTCGCCGCCGCCCTGAACCGCGCGTTCGGCGAGGGCAGCGCCGCGGCCCCCGACGAGCCCCCGGCGCCGGACGCCGCCGGGGCGGAGGACCGGGCGCTGGACCTCGACCATGTCCGCACCACCTTCGGCGCGCTCGACGGGATGGCGCTGGACATGCTGGACTTCTTCCTGGAAACCACCCGCCCGCTGCTGGACGAGGCCGCCGCCGCCCTGGAGCGCAACGACCTGGAGGCCCTGCGCGGCGCCGCCCACACGCTGGCCGGGGCCGCCCGCACGGCGGGGGCCGGGCGGCTGGGCCACAGCGCGTCCTCCCTGGAGCTTGCCGCCCACCGCGGCGATCCGGACGGGGCGGCGGAGGCCCTGGCGGCGGTGCGCGCCGCCTATCCGGCGGTGGAGGCGGCGATCCGCGCCCTGCGGGTCGGGGAAGCGGTGTGAGGCCGTCGGGCCGGGTCGTGCGAAAGGACGGCCCCATCTCCGAAAGTGGCACCACCGCCGGCCCGCCTTGCTCCGCCGGGAGGCGTGGACTAGTCTCACCCGCGTGAGTGTCCTGACCCGATCATACGCCTTCGCCGCGCTGGGGCTGGCGGTGGGAGTCGGCCTGATGGCCGGACCCTCCGGCTCGCCCGCCATGCTGGGCTTCGCCGGCGTCCTCGGCGCCGCCGGCTTCGGCGGGCTGTTCTGGACCGGCCGGGAACGCCGCCGCAGCGACCGGCTGGCCGCCGAGGTGGCGCGCCTGGAGGCCCTGCTGGCCGCCGCTCCCCACGTCTGGTGCGCCTGGGACGCCGACGGCGGGGCCAGCGCGGCGCCGGGCTGCGCCAGGCTGCTCGGCGCCGCGCCGGGACAGGACATCGCGAAGGCCTTCGCCGACGCCGACGCCCCGCGGGTCGCCGAAGCCGTCCGCCGCCTGCGCGCCGCGGGCGAGGGCTTCCGAATCGAGGCGACGACCCGGGGCGGGCGGCGCCTTCTGCTGAGCGGAGTCCGGTCCGCCGAGCCGTCCGCCGGACCGGACTCCGCCAGACCGGACTCCGCCGGATCTCAGGGCAGGACTGAGGCCGGTCATCAGGACGTCGTCTGGCTGGAGGACGTCACCGACCGCAGCGCCGAGCGGGACGGGCTGGCCCGGGGGCGGCGCGACGCCGAAGCGGCCCTGGCCGAGCTGCGCGCGGCGGTGGACGCCCTGCCGCTGCCGGTGTGGCTGCGCGGCGCCGGGCAGACGCTGTCCTGGTGCAACCGCGCCTACGCCCGCGCCGTGGATTCCGAGCCCGCCGCCGTTCCGGACAGCGGTCGGGAGCTGACCGCGGACGGCGCCGGACGCGCCCTGGCGCAGCGGGCGCTGCACAGCGGGGTCGCGCAGTCGGAGCGGGTCTCCGCCGTCATCGGCACCGAGCGCCGCCTTCTGGAGGTCACCGAGGCGCCCCTGCCCGCCCCGGACGGCGGCGGCACGCTGGTCGTCGGCTACGCGCTGGACGTCACGGCGGTGGAGGAGTTGCGCGGCGAGCTGAGCCGCCACCTCGCCGCCCACGCCGAGGTGCTGGAGCGGCTGGGGGCGGCCATCGCCATCTTCGGCGCCGACACGCGGCTGACCTTCTTCAACCAGGCCTACGCCCGGCTGTGGGACCTGGAAGAGTCCTGGCTGCGCAGCCAGCCCACCCACGGCGAGATCCTGGAGGAGCTGCGCACCCGCCGCCGCCTGCCCGAATACGCCGACTACCAGAGCTACAAGCGCGAGCGGCTGAGCCGCTACACCCGCCTGCTGGAGCCGGTCGAGGAGCTGATGCACCTGCCGGACGGCACGACGCTGCGCAGCCTCGCCGCTCCCCATCCGCTGGGCGGGCTGATGCAGATCCTGGAGGACGTGACCAACACGCTGGCCCTGGAATCCTCCTACAACACGCTGATCGCCGTGCAGCAGGAGACGCTGGACAATCTGGCCGAGGGCATCGCCGTGTTCGGCGGCGACGGCCGGCTGAAGCTGTCCAACCCGGCCTTCGCGCGCATCTGGGACCTCGACGACGACGATCTGCTGGGCGAGCCGCACATCTCCGGCCTGTTCGAGCGGATGCGGCCGTTCCTGGAGAATGGCGGCGACTGGGACAGCCTGAAGGACGAGATGATCGGCGCGACTCTGGAGCGCGCCGTGCGCTCGGGCCGTCTGGAGCGGGCGGACGGCTCGGTGGTCGAGTTCTCCACCCTGCCGCTGCCCGACGGGGCGGTGCTGAACAGCTATCTCGACGTCACCGACAGCGCCCGGCTGGAGCAGGCGCTGCGCGCCTCCAACGCCGCGCTGGAGGCCGCCGACCAGCTGAAGAGCGAGTTCATCGCCAACGTCTCGCACCATCTGCGCAACCCGCTGAACGGCATCATCGGCTTCGCCGAGGTGCTGGCGAACCAGTATTTCGGCGAGCTGAACCCGCGCCAGATCGAGTATGTGAAGGGCGTCCTCAACGCCGGCGAGCGGCTGCTGGAGCTGATCGACGACGTGGTCGACATGACCAGCCTGGGCGCCGGGGTGACCACGCTGGACCGCGGCACCGTGGACGTGCCCGACCTGCTGGAGACGGTGGGCGAGCTGACCCGCGAATGGGCGCGGCGCGAGGGGCTGCGGCTCGACCTCACCGCCCCGTCGTCGCTGGGCGAGGCCGAGGGCGACGCGCGGCGGCTGAAGCAGGCGCTGTTCACCCTGGTCGTCGGCGCCATCCGCCACCCGCCGGCGGACCGCCGCATCCTGCTGTCCGGGGAGCGGAGCGCCGGGACCCTGGTGCTGACGGTGGGCAGCGGCAGCGGGCCGGGCGAGGCCGCCCCACCCTCGCGCTACGACCGCAACGACCCGCGCGGCGCCGCGGCGCTCGGCCTGTCGCTGGTGCGCAACGTCATGGAGCTGCACGGCGGGCGGCTGGAGGTCGAGGAATGGCCGGGCCACGGCACCCGCTTCCGCTGCGTCCTGCCGCTCCCGCCCGCCGCCTGATCCGAAACGGTCAGCCCTGGCCGCGCCTCGCGTCCCGGAAGGGCTCGGCCTTCTGCCCATGCGGCGAGGTGACGGCCTCCGCCGCGGCGACCGGGCGGTCGGTGGTGATCAGACGGGCGCCGCGCTGGTAGGTGGCCCAGCGCCACAGCCACTGCAGGGTGACCAGCATCCGCTTTTGGAAGTTCACCAGCAGATAGACGTGGATAATCGCCCACAGCACCCAGGCGAACCAGCCCTTCAGCTTGCGCGCCCCGAAATCGAAGACGGCGGCGCTGCGACCGACGATGGCGGTGTTGCCGCGGTTGCGGAAGCGGAAGGGCTCCAGCGGCTGGCCGCGCAGCAGGCTGGCCTCCAGCCCGCCGCCGAGATGCTCGCCCTGCTGCTTGGCGACCTGGGCCAGACCGGGCAGCGGCTTGCCGTCGTCGCCGGCCAGCGCCGCCGTGTCGCCCAGCGCGTAGACGTCGGGCACGCCCGGCACCGCCATGTCGGCGTTGACCATGATGCGTCCGCTGCGGTCGGTCTCCACCCCCAGCCAGGACCCGGCGGGCGACGCCTTGACCCCGGCGCCCCAGACGATGGCCCCCGCCGGGATGAAGCGCCCGCCGACCGTGGCGCCCTCCGGCGTGATGCTCTCCACCGCCTGCCCGGTCAGCACGACGACGCCCAGCTCCTCCAGCTTGCGGCGGGCGTACTGGCCGAGATCGTCGGGGAAGGTGGAGAGGATGCGCGGCCCGGCCTCGACCAGCAGGACGCGGGCGGTGCGCGGGTCGATGCGGCGGAAGTCGCGGGCCAGCGCGAAGCGGGCCAGCTCGGCCACCGCCCCGGCCATCTCCACGCCGGTGGGGCCGCCGCCGACCACGATGGTGGTCATCAGCGCCTTCTGCCGGGCCGGGTCCTCGCACATCTCCGCCTGCTCGAAATTCATCAGCAGACGAGCGCGGATCCGCCGGGCGTTCTCGATGGTCTTCAGGCCGGGGGCGATCTCCGCCCAGTCGTCGTGCCCGAAATAGCTGTAGGAGGAGCCGGTGGCCAGCACCAGCCGGTCGTAGGGAACGATGCTGCCGTCGGCCAGCTCAACCCGCTTGGCCGCGCGGTCGATCCCGGTCACCTCGCCCATCACCACGTCGATGTTGGGGTGGCGGCTGACGATGCGGCGGATCGGCTCGGCGATGTCGGCGGGCGACAGCGCGGCGGTCGCCACCTGATAGAGCAGCGGCACGAACAGATGATAGTTGTTCCGGTCGATGATGGTGACGCGGATGTTCGTCCCGCCCAGGGCCTCCGCGCAGGCCAGCCCGCCGAACCCCGCGCCGACGATCACGACATGGGGGCGGCTGTCCACGGGCGCGGGTGTGCGGTCGATCTGCGGCACGGCGGCAACCTCCGGTGACGTTGATCCTGCACCGATAACCGCCGATGCGCCGCCGATGTTGCGGTGCATTCCGGAGTCTGAACAGAGGCCACGGTTGCCCCCACCCTTCCCATGCTGCGCATGGGCCCCTTCCCTCCCCCGCTTCGCAGGAGAGGGAGCTTATCCCCTCCCCTGCGAAGCGGGGGAGGGTTAGGGTGGAGGCAGAGCTTCCGGAATTGATGCCCAGGCGAGATGCATAAAGCTCACCGCGGCAGGGTCACCGTCACCCGAAGCCCCCCTTCCGGGCGGTTGGAGAGCGCGATGTCGCCGCCATGGCCGCGCACCACCGTGCGGGCGGTGGCCAGCCCCAGCCCCACCCCGCCGGTGTCGCGGGAGCGCGAGCGCTCCAGCCGGTAGAAGGGGGCGAAGACCTTCTCGAACTCGGCCTCCGGGATGCCGGGACCGCCGTCCTCGATCTCCACCCGCAGTTCCCCGTCCGCGGGGCGCAGGCGCACGGTGAAGCCGCCGCCATAGGCGATGGCGTTGTCCATCAGGTTGGCGAAGGCGCGGCGCAGGGCCACCGGGCGCCCGTCCACCGTCGCGTGCGCCGGCCCCTCGTAGGCGGCCTCGTAGCCGGCGTCCACGCGGTCGTCGCACAGGCTCTGCAGCAGGTCGGCGAGGTCGAGCGGGCCGCGCGGCTCGTGGTTGGCGTCGTCGCGGGCGAAGGCCAGCGTGGCGTTGATCATCGCCGCCATCTCGTCGAGGTCGGCGAGCATCTTGCGCTGCATCTCCGGGTCCTCGACCAGCTCGGCGCGCAGGCGCAGGCGGGTCAGCGGCGTGCGCAGGTCGTGGCTCATCGCCGCCAGCATCTGGGTGCGGTCGGCAACGAAGCGGGCCAGACGCGCCTGCATCCGGTTGAAGGCGCGGGTGGCGGCGCGCAGCTCCTGGGGGCCGGCCTCGGGCAGGGGCGGCGCCTCGCCGTCCACGCCCAGCCGCTCCGCCGCGTCGGCGAAGCGCGCGATGGGGGCGGTCATGCGGCGCGCCGTCCAGACCGAGACCAGCGCCACCGCGCCGACGATGCCGGCCATCCACAGCGCGAAGCGCAGCAGCCGGAACGGCCCCTCCAGCGGGTCGCCGCCGACGAAGGTCAGCCAGGACCCGTCCTTCAGCCCCACCGACAGCCGGACGTCGGTGCCCCAGCGGTGCTCGTCCACCGGGAAGGGGCCGGGCATGGGGCGTTCCCGCCGGACCTCGACCACCACGGCGCGGTCGGGATCGTCCAACTCGCCGCGGATGGCGCGGCGCAGCCGGTCGAAGGGAAAGCCCTCGCGCTGGTTGGCGAAGCGCGGCGTCTCGGGATTCCAGTCCACCCGCAGCACGGGGTCGTCGATCGCCTTGACCAGCCGCCGCCGCTCCTGCGGCGGGGTGCTCTCCACGAGCTGGACGATGGCGGTGACGCGCTGGACGAGGACGCGCAGGCTGTGGGCCGGCGGTCCCGGAGGACGGTCGGTCAGATAGACCAGCGCGCTGACCGCCTGGGTGAGCAGCAGCGCCAGCACCACGGTCAGCACCAGCCGCGAGGCGATGCTGTCCGGCAGCCAGCGCCGGGCCACCAGCAGGCGGCTCTTGCGGCCCACCTCCAAGCCAAGATTGCTCATCTCAGGCCCCCGTCACCGCCGGGGTGAACAGATAGCCGCCGCCGCGCACCGTCTTGATCATGGTGGGGTCGGCCGGGTCGGGCTCGATCTTGCGGCGCAGCCGGCTGACCTGCACGTCGATGGAGCGGTCGAAGGGCACCGCCGAGCGGCCGCGCGCCAGATCGAGCAGCTGGTCGCGGGTCAGCACCCGCTGCGGATGCTCCACGAAGGCGACCAGCAGGTCGTATTCCCCGGCGGAGAGCTGCACCAGCACCCCGTCGGGCGAGCGAAGTTCCCGTTTGGCGAGATCGAGCGTCCAGCCCTCGAAGCCCAGCGTCTTGCCCGTGGCGCCGCCGGCCACCGGCGGGCCGGAGGCGCGGCGCAGCACGGCCTTGACGCGGGCCAGCAGCTCGCGCGGGCTGAAGGGTTTCGCCAGATAGTCGTCGGCGCCCATCTCCAGCCCGACGATGCGGTCCGTCTCCTCGCCCATCGCGGTCAGCATGATGACCGGCGTCTGCGCCGTCTCGGGCGTGGCGCGCAGGCGGCGGCACAGGCTCAGCCCGTCCTCCCCCGGCATCATCAGGTCGAGCACGATCAGGTCCACGCGCGCGCTGTCCAGCGTGCGCATCATCTCCACCCCGTCCTTGGCCCCGGTCACGCGGAAGCCGTGCCGCGTCAGGAACTGCGACAGGAGGGTGCGGATTTCGCGGTCGTCGTCGACCACCAGCAGGTGAGGTGTGCGGTCCATGGAACGCATGATCCGACGCGCGGGCGCCGGGGTGAAGAAGAAATGTGTAACGCCACGTTACGGGGGCCCCGGCTGTTACACAGCGTTACCAATTCACGGAAGGCCGGACATCAACCGGATACGTTGCCGGACCATCATCGGGGTCATCGGGAACGCAAGACCCCGTCGATAACAAGGAGCATCCCCATGAAACGCGCTATGATGACCACCGCCGCGCTGGTTCTCGGCCTCGGCCTCGCCGTGCCGGTGTTCGCCCAGCAGCAGCCGGGTCCCGGCGCCGGCCCTGGCCCCGGTCCGGACGGCGGCCGGCATTTCTCCCGGATGTGCGAGGATCAGGACGCCCGGCTGGCCGGCATGCTGGCCTACGCCGAGAAGAAGCTGAACATCACCGACCAGCAGCGCGCCGCCTGGACCAAGTTCGCCGACGCCGCGAAGGCGAGCCAGAAGCCCACCCAGGACCTCTGCGCCAAGTACAAGGACCAGCCGATGCCCGCCGCCGCCCCGGCCCGGCTTGAGCGGATGGAAGCCATGATGTCGGCCCGCCTCGCCCAGCTCCAGCAGGTGCGCCCGGCGGCGACCGACCTCTACGCCCAGCTCACCCCGGACCAGCAGAAGCAGGCCGACCGCTTCCTGAGCCGCGCCGGCCACGGCATGATGGGCGGTGGCATGGGCGGTCCCGGCCCGCGCCATCACGGCCCCGGCCCGGGTCCCGACAAGGGCCCCCGCGGCGGCTGATCCCTTGCCTCCCGTCAGCCGCTGACGGAACGGGCCGCCGGTACTCCCGGCGGCCCGTTTCCGTTTTCACTCGGCGCCGGGGACGCCCTTGGAGGTCGAATATTCGAAGTGCAGCGCCTCGCCCGGATGGACCAGCGGGTGGATGGCGTGGGCCGCCTGCGCCGCCTCGGAGAAGCCGCAGAGGATCAGCTTCAGCTTGCCGGGATAGGTGGCGATGTCGCCGATGGCGTAGACGCCGGGCGCGCTGGTGGCGCAGCCGGGCAGGCTGACGCCGATGTGGCTGCGCTCCAGGTTCAGGCCCCATTCGGCGATCGGCCCCAGATTCATCGACAGGCCGAAGAAGGCGAGCAGCGCGTCGGCCGGCAGGTCCTTCTCCTCGCCGTCCAGCGTGGCGACGCGCACGGCCGACAGCTGGCCGTTCCCGCCGACCAGTCCAGAGAGCTGGTAGGGCACCACCATCTCCACCTTGCCCTCGCGGACCAGGACGTCCATGCGGGCGACGCTTTCCGGGGCGGCGCGGAACTTGGGGCGGCGGTGGACGACGTAGACCTTCTCCGCCACGTCGGCCAGCGACAGCGTCCAATCCACCGCGGAATCGCCGCCGCCGGCGATGACCACGCGCTTGCCGGCGAAGTCCTGCTTGCGGCGGACCATGTAGAAGACCGACGTGCCCTCATACTGCTCCAGCCCCTCCAGCGGCGGGCGGTTCGGGCCGAAGGCGCCGCTGCCGGCGGCGATGATCACCGCCTGGGTGTCGATCCGCGTGCCGATGCTGGTCTCCACCAGCCAGCGCCCCTCGTCCGTCCGGGTCAGCTTCTCGACCTGCTGGCCCAGATGGTAGGTCGGGCTGAAGGGGGCGGCCTGCTCCGCCAGCCGGTCGATCAGGGCGGCGGCCTCGATGGCCGGATGGGCCGGGATGTCGTAGATCGGCTTTTCCGGGTACAGCGCGGTGCACTGCCCGCCCACCATGTCCAGCGCGTCCACCACATGGCATCGCATCTTCAGCATGCCGCATTCGAACACGGCGAAGAGACCGACGGGGCCGGCGCCGACGATGACGACGTCGGTGCGATGGACGGTGTGCGACATGGGACGCGCTGCCTTGTGCAAACGGGGGGAACGATGACGCCTTCAATTGTCCGGTTTCGCGCCCCCGGTCAACCCCGCCCTGCACGGGGAGGGCGGACGGCGCGCGCAAAATGGGTGCGGTCCCGCCGATTTCCTTCTGGGCGTGCGGTCGCGGTGGGGTAGGATTTGGCCGTTTCCACCGTGCCGGAGCGGCCGCAATGAAGGACAGGCGATGAAGGAGCTGCGCTGCCTCGTGTTCACCGACCAGGAGGTCGTGAAGGCCGTGCTCGACCGCCGCCGCCGGATGAAGGAGCCGCTGCCCAGCGGCACGGTCGGCAAGGTCACCTATCGCCCCGGCCAGCCCGGCGGCGGCGGGGTGGAGACGCTGATCCAGGTGACCGGGGACGAGGGCGACGACCGCAGCATGACCCTGCACGAGTCCGAGGTCGCGGCGGCGCTGGTGTCCTACTGCATGGGGCGCAAGATCCCCCTGCCCGTCGAGTCCGACAAGATGCTCCACCTGATCAACGGCGCCCTGACGCTGATGATCACCATGAACTTCAAGAAGCCCCCGCGTCTTGTGGAGGAGCGCATCGAGGCGGCGGAGCCAGCGCCCGGTGCCGCCCCCGCGCCCGGCCCGGTGCCGCGCAAGGCCGCCTCGCGACGTTGATTGCCGCCGTTGATTTGACCGCATCCCGTGACATGATCCAGACCGATTCCCCCAACACACGCGCCGTCGCGCTGCCGAGCGAGGAGGCGACCGCCGCGCTGGCCCGCCGGCTGGCCGCGGCGCTGGCGCCCGGCGACCTCGTGGCCCTGCGCGGCGACCTGGGCGCCGGCAAGTCCGCCCTGTGCCGCGCCCTGATCCGCGCCGTGACCGAGGAGGACGCGGAGGTGCCGTCCCCCACCTTCACGCTGGTGCAGACCTACGACACCGACATCGGTCCGGTCTGGCATTTCGACCTCTACCGCCTGTCCGGCCCCGACGAGGTGACCGAGCTGGGCTGGGACGAGGCCCGCGCCGAGGCCGTCCTGCTGGTGGAATGGCCGGACCGGCTGGGTCCGCTGCTGCCCGCAGACCGCCTCGACGTCGCGATGAGCTTCGCCGGGCCGACCGAGCGCCGCGCCACCCTGACCGGCCACGGCGCCTGGGAATCGCGACTGGACGCACTCGACCTTTCCGCACTGGAGCGCCCGTGACCGACCGCGCGTCGCAGATCGCCGCCTTCCTCGCCCGCCACGGGCTGGAGGGGGCCAAACGCGAGCCGCTGGCCGGCGACGCCTCGGCGCGCCGCTACGAGCGGCTGAGGACGCCGGACGGCGGGACGCTGATCCTGGTCGACACCCCCGCCCCGGCGGAGGATCTGGTGCCCTTCATCGCCATCGGCGCCACCCTGGACCGGCTGGGCTTCTCGGTCCCCGCCATCCTGGCGGCGGAGGTGGAGGCGGGGCTCGCCCTCCAGGAGGATTTCGGCGACGGCACCCTGACCCGCCTGCTGAACGCCGGGGAGGAGCCGCGCCCGCTCTACGAGCTGGCGACCGACGTTCTGATCGAACTGCACCGCCGCTTCCCCGTGGAGGAGGCGGCCTGCCTGGGCCTGCCCCTCTACGACGCGGCCCTGTTCAGGCAGCAGGTGGCGCTGTTCGCCGACGTCTACCTGCCCGCGGCGACGGGAAACCCCCTGTCCGACAAGGCCCGGTCCGACTTCGACGCGGCCTGGACCGCCGTCGTCCCGGAGGCCTGCGCCGGACCGCAGTCGTTGCTTCTGCGCGATTACCATGTGGACAACGTGATGCGGCTGCCGCGGCCCGGCCTGCGGGCGGCGGGGCTGATCGACTACCAGAGCGCCGGGCTCGGCCCCGTCGCCTACGATCTGGTGTCGCTGCTGGAGGACGCCCGCCGCGACCTGCCCGCCGGGCTGGAGGGCGTGCTGCTGGACCGCTACCGCGCCGCCTTCCCGGATCGGGACTGGGACGCCTTCCGCCGCTCCTACGCGGTGCTGGGGGCGATCCGGCACACCCGCATCGTCGCCATCTTCGTGCGTCTGGCGTTGCAGCGCCGACGCGGCTATCTCCTTCACCTGCCGCGCGTCTGGCGGCTTCTGGAAGGCCAGCTCGCCAAGCCCGAACTGGCCCCGGTCGCCGACTGGTTCGCCCGTCATCTGCCGCCGGGTACCCGCGCGGAGCTTGTCGTTCCGGAGCCGGATTGATTATGTCGCCTGTCTCGAAGAAGACCCGTACCAAGAAGACGTCCGCCCCGTCCGCCGCCCCGCAGAAGGCCATGGTGATGGCCGCCGGGCTGGGCCTGCGGATGCGCCCGCTGACCCTGGAGCGCCCGAAGCCCCTGATTCCGGTGATGGGCAAGCCGATGCTCGACCACGCGCTCGACCGGCTGGAGGAGACCGGCGTGACCTCCGCCGTGGTCAACAGCCATTACAAGGGTGAGATGATCGCCGCGCATCTGGCGGGACGCACCGCCCCGGCCATCACGCTGTCGCCGGAGGACACGCTGCTGGAGACCGGCGGCGGCGTGAAGAAGGCGCTGCCGCTGCTGGGCACCGACCCGGTCTATGTGGTCAACGCCGACATCCTGTGGCTCGACGGCCCCTCCCCCACGCTGGCGCGGCTGGCCCGCCACTGGAAGCCGGAGGAGATGGACGCGCTTCTGCTGCTGATGGCGACCACCAAGGCGGTGGGCTACGAGGGGCGCGGCGATTATTACATGGACCCGCTGGGCCGGCTGACCCGGCGCGGCGAGATGGAGATCGCCCCCTTCGTCTACGCCGGCGTCCAGATCGTCAAGCCGGAGCTGTTCGGGCAGGACACGCCCGACGGCGCCTTCTCCACCAACCTCATCTGGGACCGCGCGCAGGAGGCCGGGCGTCTCTTCGGACTCGCCCATGACGGGCTGTGGTTCCACATCGGCACCCCCGACGCGCTGGCCGAGACCGAGGAGATGCTGTCGATGAGCGACGTGTCGGTGGTCACCACCTGACAAGGTTCCGCCAGAGGTTTTTCACCACAAGGACACAAAGGCGCAAGGAACCCTCGAAGGGGCATCAATCCGTGACCAGAGCGGTCGCGGATTTGAGCCTGTCTTTGTGAAAATCTTTGTGTTCTTTGTCCCTTTGTGGTGTCGTTTCCCGACGATTGCACCACCGGGACGACGATGACGAGCAGCGCGGAGCCAAAGGTTTACTCGATTCCCACCGGCGTGTCCTTCGTGGACCAGCTCGCCGCGGGCATCCTGGACCGCGTGGGGAACGACCCGCTGGCGCTGGCCGGGGTGACCGTCCTGCTGCCGACGCGCCGCTCCTGCCGCTCGCTGCGCGAGGCCTTCCTGCGCCGCTCCGGCGGGCAGCCGATGCTGCTGCCGCGGATGAGCCCGCTGGGCGAGCTGGACGCCGCCTCCCTCAGCCTGACCTCGGCGGAGGAGCTGCCCGGCGTGCCGCTGGAGTTGCCCGACCCGATCAGCGGGCTGAAGCGCCAGATGATGCTGGCCCGGCTGATCCTCCAGGCGACCGGCGTGTCGGCCACCACCGCGCAGGCGGTGCGGCTGGGCGCCGACCTGGGGCGGCTGATCGACGCGGTGTGGACGGAGAACGTCGCCTTCGACCGGCTGGCCTCGCTGGTGCCGGAGGATTACGCCCAGCACTGGCAGGTGACGCTGGAGTTCCTGAAGATCGTCACGGAGCACTGGCCGGCCATCCTCGGCGCCAGCGCGCTGACCGATCCGGCGCAGCGCCGCAACCTCGTGCTTCAGACGCAGGCCGCGCTCTGGCGGGCGGAGCCGCCGCAGGGGCTGGTCATCGCCGCCGGCTCCACCGGCTCCATCCCGGCGTCGGCCGACCTGCTGGCGGTGGTCGCCGCCCTGCCGCAGGGCGCCGTCGTGCTGCCCGGCCTCGACCTGGAGGCCGACGAGGCGAGCTGGGACGCCATCCGCGCCGACGAGGCGCACCCGCAGCACGGCCTCGCCCATCTGCTCGACCGGCTGTCGGTCGGCCGCGCCGCCGTCCGCCGCTGGAACGACGCGGAGGAGCCGCGCGCCGCCCGCGCCCGCCTGCTGGCCGAGGCCATGCGCCCCGCCGCCACCACGGAAAGCTGGCGGGAGCTGGAGGGGCTGGACGCCGCGGCCCTGGACGGGCTGACCCGCATCGACGCCCCGACCGCGGAGGAGGAGGCGTCGGTCATCGCCCTCCTGCTGCGCCACGCGCTGGAGACGCCGGGCAAGACGGCGGCGCTGGTCTCCCCCGACCGCAACCTCGCCCGCCGGGTCGCCATGGCGCTGACCCGCTGGGGCATCGCGGTCAACGACTCGGCGGGCCAGCCGCTGGTCCACACCGCCGTCGGCACCTATCTGCGGCTGACCGCCGAGCTGGCCGCCAGCCGCGCCCACCCGCTGGCCCTGCTGGCGCTCGCCAAGCACCCGCTGGCCGCCGGCGGGCACGACCCGGCGGAATTCCGCCGCTCCGCCCGCGCGCTGGAGCGCACCGTGCTGCGCGGCCCCCGCCCGGCGGAGGGCTTCGCCGGGCTGATCGCCGCGCTGAAGGCCGCCGACCGCTTCGACCACCCGGACCAGCAGGCCGCCCTGCTCGGCTGGCTGGAGAATCTCGAAGCGCTCGCCGCCCCCTTCATGGCGGTGCTGTTCAGCGACGCACCGCTCGGCGACCTCGTCCGCGCGCACGTCGCCTTCGCCGAAGCGCTGGCCTCGCGCACCGACTCGCCGGGGTCGGAATTCCTGTGGCGGCAGGACGACGGCGAGGAGGCAGCCACCTTCGTCCATGAGTTGCTGGAGGCGGTGGACGGCTTCCCCGCCGTGCCCGGCAAGGACTATCCGGCGCTGCTCGACGCGCTGATGGCGATGCGCCCGGTGCGCCCGCGCTTCGGCCTGCACCCGCGCCTCTACATCCTCGGCCCGATGGAGGCCCGCCTCCAGCATTTCGACCTGCTGATTCTGGGCGGGCTGAACGAGGGGACGTGGCCGCCCGACCCCGCCGCCGATCCCTGGATGTCGCGCCCGATGCGCCGCGACTTCGGCCTGCCCAGCCCGGAGCGCATGGTCGGCCTGTCCGCCCACGACTTCACCCACGCCTGCGGCGCGGAGGAGGTGGTCCTGACCCGCGCGGAGCGGGTGGACGGCACGCCGACCGTCCCGTCGCGCTGGCTTCTGCGGCTGGAGACGGTGCTGCGCGCGCTGGGGCTGGACGGCCGGATCGAGCTGGCCGGGGAACCCTGGCTGGCCTGGGCGCGCGGGCTGGACGAGCCGGACGCCGTGCGCCCCGTCGCCCCGCCGGAGCCGCGTCCGCCGGTGTCCGCCCGCCCGCGCAAGCTGTCGGTCACCAAGATCGAGAAGTGGATGCGCGACCCCTACGCCATCTATGCCGAGCATGTGCTGCGCCTGCGCAAGCTCGACCCCATCGCCGCCGATCCCGGCGCCGCCGACCGCGGCCAGTTCATCCACGCGGCCCTGGACGCCTTCGTGAAGGCCCATCCCGGCCAGCTGCCCGACGACGCGCTGCACCGGCTGCTGGCGATGGGGCGCGAGTCCTTCGGCCCGCTGCTGCACAGCCATCCCGACGTCTGGGCCTTTTGGTGGCCGCGCTTCGAGCGCATCGCCGAATGGTTCATCGGGCTGGAGCGCGACCGCCGCCGCACCCTGAAGCCGCTCGCCACGGAGGTATCAGGCGAGCTGGCGCTGACCGGCCCCGCCGGCCCCTTCCTGCTGACCGCCAAGGCCGACCGCATCGACTCGGGCGGCGAGGGGCTGGTCCTGATCGACTACAAGACCGGCACCCCGCCCTCGACCCGCGAGATCGAGCTGGGCTTCGCCCCGCAGCTGCCGCTGGAGGCCGCCATGGCCGAGGCCGGCGGCTTCGCCGGGGTGGCCCGGAACCGGGTCGCGGAGCTGGCCTTCTGGCGCCTGTCCGGCGGCGACCCGCCGGGCGAGGAGAAGGCGGTGAAGGGCGACCCGGCGACTCTGGCCGCCGAGGCCCGCGCCGGTCTGGAGGAGCTGATCCGCCATTTCGACGACCCCGCCACCCCCTACCGCTCCTGCCCCCGCCCAGCCATGGCGCCGCGCTACACCGACTACGCCCACCTCGCGCGGGTGCAGGAATGGTCGGCGGGCGGCGATGGGGGTGAGGGGTGATTCGCCGTGGCCCCCTCCCTAACCCTCCCCCGCCTTCGGCGAGGGAAGGGATTTTGCGCGAAGCGGCGGCAGTCCCCTCTCCCGCAAAGCTCTCGCGCAAACCTTTGGTTTGCGCTGACGCGGCAGGCGGACCTTCGGTCCGCCGAGAGCGGGGGAGGGTCAGGGAGGGGGCACCCGCAACCCCCACCGCCCCATACCCCGCGACCTGCCCATGACCGTCCTCGACTTCCCCGTCCGCGACCTGCCGCTCGACCCCAACGTCGCGCAGCGCCTCGCCTCCGACCCGCTGTCGTCGGTCTGGGTGGGCGCCTCCGCCGGGTCCGGCAAGACGAAGGTGCTGACCGACCGCGTGCTGCGGCTGATGCTGTCCGGCACCGCGCCGGCGCGCATCCTCTGCCTGACCTTCACCAAGGCGGCGGCGGCGGAGATGTCCATCCGCATCAACCGCACGCTGGGCATCTGGGCCACCCTGCCCGACGAATCATTGGAGGATCGGCTCGCCGACCTCTGCGGCGAGCGGCCGAGCGCCGAGACGCGCACCATCGCCCGGCGGCTGTTCGCCCAGGTGGTGGATTGCCCCGGCGGCATGAAGATCCAGACCATCCACGCCTTTTGCCAGTCGCTGCTGCGCCGCTTCCCGCTGGAGGCCGGACTCGCCCCGCATTTCGAGGTGATGGACGAGCGCACCGCCGCCGGCCTGCTGACCGAGGCGCGGGACGAGGTTCTGCACGCCGGGCGCGCCGCCCCGGACAGCCCGCTCGGCAAGGCGATGGCCCGCCTGACCGCCGAGCTGAACGCCGAGGAGTTCGCCGGCATCCTGGCCGAGCTGGCCAGCGAGCGCGGGCGCATCCAGCGCCTGTTCGAGAGCTTCCACGGGCTGGACGGCGCGGTGGACGCGGTCCACGAGACGCTGGGCGTGCCGCCGGGCATCACCGAGGCGGCCATCCTGCGCGAGGCCTGCGCCGACCACGCCTTCGACGTTCCGGGGCTGCGCGACGCCTGCCGGGCGCTGTCCACCGGCAGCAAGACCGACGAGGAGCGCGGGGTCGGCATCCAGAGCTGGCTCGACGCCGCGGACAGCCGTGTGCGGGCCTTCCAGATCTACGCCCGCCATTTCCTGACGGCGGAGGGCGGCGCCCGCAAAACGCTGATCACCAAAAAGCCGGCGACCTCCTTCCCCGCCGCCCTCGCGGCGCTGGAGCGTGAGGCGGAGCGGCTCGTTTCGCTGATGAAACGGGTTCGCTCGGCTGGAGTCGCCGCCTCCACCACCGCGCTGCTGACGCTGGCCGAGGCGCTCCTGCACGCCTATGAGGCGAAGAAGAAAGCCAAGGCGCTGCTCGACTACGACGACCTGATCCTGTCGGCCAACGCCCTGCTGCGCGGCAAGGACGGCGTCCCCGCCGTGCCCTGGGTGCTGTTCAAGCTGGACGGCGGGCTGGACCACATCCTGATCGACGAGGCGCAGGACACCAACCCGGAGCAGTGGCAGGTTGTCGGTTCCATCGCCGAGGAGTTCTTCGCCGGCCTCAGCGCCCGCGATGGCGGCGAGACGACGCGCACCGTCTTCGCGGTGGGCGACGAGAAGCAGTCGATCTTCAGCTTCCAGCGCGCCGATCCCGCCGAGTTCGCCCGGATGCGCCGCCATTTCCAGACCCGCGCCAAGGCGGCCGAGCGCGACTGGCACGCGGTGGCGCTGGACATCTCCTTCCGCTCCACCGCCACCGTGCTGCAGACCGTGGACGCGGTGTTCGGGCTGGACGGCGCCAAGGATGGTGTCGCGTCCGAAACGAGCCCAGTGATCCGCCACCGCGCCTTCCGCCGCGGCCATGCCGGTCTGGTCGAGCTGTGGCCCCCGGTGAAGCCGGCGGAGGCCGCCGACCCGCCCGCCTGGGCGCCGCCGGTGGAGCGCGAGGCCGCCGATTCGCCGTCGGCCCGGCTGGCCGCGGTCATCGCCGACACCATCCGCGACTGGACCCAGCGCGGCGAGTCGCTCGAGTCGCGGGGCCGGCCGATCCAGCCCGGCGACGTCATGGTGCTGGTCCGGCGCCGCACCGCCTTCGTGACGGAGCTGGTGCGCGCGCTGAAGGACCGCGCCGTGCCGGTGGCCGGCGTGGACCGCATGGTGCTGACCGAGCAGCTGGCGGTCATGGACCTGATGGCGTTGTGCGAATTCCTGCTGCTGCCGGAGGACGACCTGACGCTGGCCACCGTTCTCAAGGGGCCGCTGATCGGGCTGAGCGAGGACCAGCTGTTCGACCTCGCCCACGGGCGGCGCGGCACGCTGTGGCGGGCGCTGGTGGCGAAGGCGGAGGACGACCCGGCCTACCGCCCGGCCCGCCGCTATCTGGGCGGCCAACTCGCCCGCACCGACTTCCTGGCGCCCTACGAGCTGTTCGCCGGTCTGCTGGCCGCTCCCTGCCCGGCCGATCCGGACGGGTCGGGCCGCCGCGCCCTCCTGAAGCGGCTCGGCCCCGACGCGCAGGACCCGCTGGACGAGTTCCTGGCCGTATGCCTGGCCTTCGAGAAGACCGAGCCGCCCTCGCTGCAGAACTTCCTGGCCTGGCTGGCGGCCAGTGAGGCGGAGATCAAGCGCGAGCTGGAGCAGGGCGGCGGACGCGTACGCATCATGACGGTGCACGGCTCCAAGGGGCTGCAGGCGCCCATCGTCTTCCTGCCCGACACGCTGGGCACGCCGACCCAGAGCCCGCCGATCCTCTGGCCGGACGAGGGCTGCGCCGTGCCGCTGTTCGCCGCCCGCCGCTCGCAGGAGGACGCGCTGTGCGCCGAGGCGCGCGCGCGCGCCAACCGCCGCCGCGACCAGGAGTACAGGCGCCTGCTGTACGTCGCCCTGACCCGCGCGGAGGACCGGCTGTACGTCTGCGGCTACCAGGGCAGGAAGGAGCCGTCGGAGGCCTGCTGGTACAAGCTGGTCGAGGCCGCGATGGGCGAGATCGGCGTGCCGCACCCCTTCGACTTCTCCACCCTCTGTCCGGACGGCTGGAGCGGCGAGGGCTGGCGGCTGGCCGACCCGCAGACCGCCGTTCCCAAGCCGGACGGCGCCGGGGCCGGCCGCGTGCTGACGACGCAGGAAGCCCCGCCCTGGCTGACCGCCGCCGCCCCGGAGGAACCGGAGCCGTCGCGCCCCCTCACCCCCTCCCGCCCGGACGGCGACGAGCCGGCGATGCGCTCGCCGCTGGGCGAGGACGACGGCGCGCGCTTCAAGCGCGGCCTGCTGATCCACCGGCTGATGCAGACCCTGCCCGACCTGCCGCCCGACGCGCGGGAGGCCGCCGCCCGACGCTACCTCGCCCGTCCCGGCCACGAGCTGACGGCGGAGCGCCAGGATGAGATCGCATCCGAAACGATGCGCGTCCTGACCGACCCGCGCTTTTCCCGCCTGTTCGGCCCGAATTCCCGCGCCGAGGTCGAGGTGGTCGGTCTGGTGACCGGGCGCGCCCTGTCGGGCCGGGTCGACCGGCTGGTGATCGAGGACGACGCGGTGTGGATCGTCGACTACAAGACCAACCGCCCGCCGCCGGTCCGGGCGGAGGACGTGCCGCCCGTCTATGTCCGCCAGATGGAAGCCTACCGCGCGGCGCTGCGCGCCATCTACCCGGACAAGGCGGTGCGCTGCGTCCTGCTGTGGACCGACACCCCCGCCCTGATGGAGCTTCCGGAGTGAGGCGCGCGCGATAGTCCACCTTGGGAACTTTTCACCCCCGGCCGCGTTGCACGGGGCGGCGGATTGGGTTGACGAGACCGCATTCGCGCCCCGGCTTGACCGGCGAGGGGGGTCGGTCATACATTTTGCCAAATTCCACCGATGAGGGATGGGTCCGCCGCCGGTGGAAAATCGGCGCGGCGGTGCCCCTGAACCCAGGCATAGAGGTCACATGAGCGATCCCATCAAGGTCACCGACGACAGCTTCGAGCAGGACGTGCTGAAGGCCGACGGTCCGGTCCTGGTCGATTTCTGGGCGGAGTGGTGCGGCCCCTGCAAGATGATTGCTCCCGCGCTCGACGACCTCGCCAAGGAGTATGGCGGCAAGGTCACCGTCGCCAAGCTGAACATCGACGACAACCCCGGCACCCCGACCAAGTACGGCGTGCGCGGCATCCCGACGCTGATGCTGTTCAAGAACGGCAACGTCGCCGCCACCAAGATCGGCGCCCTGCCGAAGACCGCCCTGTTCTCGTGGGTCGACGAGGCTCTCTGAGCCCCGCTTCCCCGGACGATCGAAAAGCCCCGCCCCTCCGGCGGGGCTTTTTGTTTGCGCGGCCTTGCGGCCTGTCGGAGACTGCGCGGGCCATGGCTTACCGTCTGCCGCCCCTCAACACCCTGCGCCTGTTCGAGGCCGCCGGCCGCCACCAGAGCTTCAAGGCGGCGGCGGAGGAATTGCACCTGACCCCCAGCGCGGTCAGCCACGGCATCCAGACGCTGGAGGAATGGCTGGGGGTGGAGCTGTTCCTGCGCGGCAACCGCAGCCTGTCGCTGACCCCCGCCGGCCACGCCTATCTGCCCCGCGTGCGCGACGCGCTGCACGCGCTGGCCCTGGCGACGGAGAGCGTGCCGGGCCGCGCGCCCAGCGGGCGGCTGTCGGTTAGCGCCGCCCCGACCTTCGCCCTGCGCTGGCTGATCCCCCGCCTTCCCGCCTTCCAGGAGCGTCACCCGGCGATCACGGTGGCGCTGGACACCGCCCACCGGGTGGTCGAGTTTCCCCGCGACGGCATCGACGCGGGCATCCGGCTGGGACGCGGCGACTGGCCCGGTCTGGCCGCGCTGAAGCTGATGGAGGAGGACCTCGTCCCGGTGGCCGCCCCCGCCCTGGCGGCGCGCATCGCCTGCCCGGCCGACCTCGCCGCCGTCCCGCTGCTCCACGTCGCCGACGTGTCGGAGGACTGGACCGCCTGGGCCGAGGCCGCGGGTCTGCCGCCGTCGGCGCTGGACGACGGGCTGAGGCGCGGGCTGCGGCTGGACGCGATCCACATGGCGGTGGACGCCGCGGTGCGCGGGCTGGGCGTCATCATCGGGCGGCGCCCGACCGTCGATCCGGAGCTGGAGTCCGGCCGGCTGGTCGAGGTGATGGGGCCGCGCCTGCGCGCGAAAAGCGCCTATTGGCTGGTCACCGCCCAAGACAGCCTGCGCCGCCCGGAGGTCGCCGCCTTCCGCGCCTGGATGCGGGCGGAATTCGTCCAGGGACGGTGACCCGCTTCGGGTGAAATCCGCTCACCCGGCGATGAAAAGGTCCCGTTTGCCGGAGCGGCCAGGGCGGCCCGATGCTGGTGCCCATCGCACCCGCCGGAGGCCACCATGACACTGCACGTCCTCCCCCGCACCGCCCCGTCGCCGGCCCGCCGCCTTCGCGCGCTGCTGGCCTGGATCGCCCGTCTCCGCGAACAGAGCCGCCAGCGCGCCGAACTGCTCTCCCTGTCCGACCACGAGTTGCGGGACATCGGCATCAGCCGCTATGACGCCGTCACCGAGGCGCGCAAGCCGCTCTGGCGCTGATCCTGCGGCGCCGATCCTGCGGCGCCGATCCACGCGGCGCAGGCCCTCACCCCACCAGACGCCGCACCGTCCGCTCCACCGACCCGACGTAGGAGCCGCCGAACAGCCGCGCATGAACCAGCAGCGGGTAGAGGTTGTAGAGGTCCCGCCGCAGCTCGAAGAAGCCCGGACGGAGGGGCCGGATCTCCGCGTAGCGGCGGAAGAAGGCGTCCCCGAAGGTGCCGAACAGCGTGGTGAAGGCCAGTTCGATCTCCGCGTCGGCGTGATGCAGGGCCGGGTCGATGAAGGCCGCCACCCGCCCGTCGCGGGCCAGCACGTTGCCGCCCCACAGGTCGCCATGGATCAGCGAGGGCGGCCCCGGCTCCCCGATCAGCTCCGGCAGGCGGGCGGCCAGCCGCTCCAGACCGGCCATCAGACCGGAGTCGATGCGCCCCTCCTCCAGCGCCTTGCGGCCCATGTGGAGAAGGCGGCTTTCGCGGAAGAAGGCGATCCAGTCCGCCGTCTCGCCGTTCGGCTGGGGCAGCGGACCGATCAGCGTGTCGCGCGGGAAACCGTAACGGTCCGCCGTGACGCCGTGCAGGGCGGCGACCAGCTCCGCCGCGTGCTCCTCGACCGCCGGGGTGATGCCACCGCCGGCGTCGATGCGGTCCATCACCAGCAGCCGGTCGTCGGCGTGATGCACCGCCGGCACCGGCAGGGCGGAGCGTTCGGCCAGATGGCGCAGCATGAAGCCCTCCGGCTCCAGCCCAGCCCCGCTCCCGGAGGCGACCTTCGCCACCAGCCGCCGGCCGTCCGCCAGGGTGACGGCCCACAGCGCCGCGTTGTGCCCGTCGGCCAGCCGGTCGAGCGACCGGACTGGACTGCCCAGCGCCTCCTCCAGACCCATCCGCAGGCCTGGCGCGCCGGTCATGGCCCGCGTCACAGCCGGTCCCGCCGGATGGCCTCCAGCAACCCCTCGGCCCCGGCCTCGCAAAGGTCCAGCACCTCCGTGAAATGCAGCCCCTCGCCGTAGTAGGGGTCGGGCACCTCGCGCTTCGGCGCGTCGGGGGCGTAGTCGAGGAACAGGGCGACCGTCGCCCGGCTGTCCGGCGGGGCCATGCGCCGCAACTGCGCCAGATGCCCGCCGTCCATCGCCAGGATGTAGTCGAAGTCTGCGAAGTCCGCCGCGGTCACCTTGCGGGCGCGCAGATCCGACAGGTCCACCCCGCGGGCCTTGGCGGCGCGCTGGCTGCGCGGGTCGGGCGCCTCCCCCACATGGTAGCTGTGGGTGCCCGCCGAATCGGTGCCGATGCGGTCCGCCAAACCGGCTTGCCGAATCCGGTCGCGGAACACACCTTCCGCGGTGGGCGACCGGCAGATGTTGCCCGTGCACACGAACAGGACCTTGACCATCCCGGCCTCCTCCTCTCTGGTCTCCGCACCCGAGATCTAGCAGCCGTTCTCCGAACCCGCCAGGGCGCCATGACCATCGCCAATACGACCGCCGCCATCGCCGACCATATGAAACCCACGGACTCCATCGTCATCCTGACCGGGGCCGGCATTTCCAAGGAATCCGGCCTGGACACCTTCCGCTGCGCCGACGGCATCTGGGCCAAGGTCGATCTGGAGGATGTCGCCACGCCGGAGGGCTTCGCCCGTGACCCGGCGCTGGTCCACCGCTTCTACAACGACCGGCGGCGCGGCCTGCGCGACCCCGCGGTGCAACCCAACGCCGCCCATCTGGCGCTGGCCGAGCTGGAGCGGCGCTGGAGCGGCGACCTGCTGCTGGTCACCCAGAACATCGACGACCTGCACGAGCGCGCCGGGTCGCACGCGCTGATCCACATGCACGGCGAGCTGAACGCGGTCTTCTGCCGCCACTGCCGCAGCAAGGTGGAGCGCTGGACCGGCGACCTGTCGACGGAGGACGTCTGCCCGTCCTGCGCCCGCAAGGGCGGCATGCGCCCCGACGTGGTGTGGTTCGGCGAGATGCCCTACCAGATGGAACGGATCTACCGGGCGCTGGGCGCCTGCGACCTGTTCGTCTCGATCGGCACCTCCGGCAACGTCTACCCCGCCGCGGGCTTCGTGGCCGAGGCGCGCAACGCCGGCGCCCTGACGGTGGAGCTGAACCTGGAGCCGTCGGCGGGCGCCAGCCTGTTCGCGGACTCCGTCAACGGCCCGGCGACCGAGATCGTCCCGGCCTTCGTGACCGCGTTGCTGAGCCTGTGACCGACACGCTTGAAGACCTGTTCGAGCGGGCCCGCGCCTGCCGGCTGTGCGAAGGGGTGCTGCCGCACGGCTGCCGCCCGGTGCTGCGCGGCAGCCCGTCCGCCCGCCTGCTGATCGTCGGGCAGGCGCCGGGGGCGCGGGTGCACGCCAGCGGCATCCCCTGGAACGACCCGTCCGGCGACCGGCTGCGCCAGTGGCTGGCCATGGACCGCGCGGCCTTCTACGACGAGAGCCGCATCGCCATCGTCCCCATGGGGCTCTGCTACCCCGGCACGGCGCCGAAGGGCGGCGATTACCCGCCGCGTCCGGAATGCGCGCCGCTCTGGCACCCGCCGCTGCGCGCCGCCCTGACCGGGGTGCGGCTGACCCTGCTGATCGGCGGCTACGCGCAGGCCCACTATCTGGGCAACCGCCGCCGGCGGACGATGACCGACACGGTGGCGGCGTGGCGGGACTATCTGCCGGAATTCCTGCCCCTGCCCCACCCGAGTTGGCGCAACACCGCCTGGCTGAAGAAGAACCCCTGGTTCGACGCGGAGCTGGTGCCCGCGCTGCGCCGCCGCGTGGCGGACACCCTGGGCCCCCTGGACGGGTGACTCACCCCTCCATGGCCTCGATGCGCTCCATGTCCTCGTCCGACAGGCCGAAATGGTGGCCGATCTCGTGGATCAGGACGTGGCGGACAATGGCGAACAGGTCCTCGCCCGTCTCGCACCAGTAGTCCAGGATCGGGCGGCGGTAGAGGAAGATCATGTCCGGCCCGCTGCGCAGGTCGGCGACGCTCTGCCGCGTCATATCGACGCCGCGGTAGAGGCCGAGCAGGTCGAAGGGGCTTTCCAGCTCCATCTCGCGCTCGGTCTCCTCGTCGGGGAAGTCCTCGACATGGATCGACAGATTGGCGATCGGGGCCAGGAGTTCCCGCGGAATCGTCTCCAGCGCGTCCTCGGCCATCCGCTCGAGGTCGGGGGTGGAGGGGGGAACAGTGTGGGTGTGTGCCGGTTTGCGCATCATACGGGGGAAGGTAGCGTTGCTTGCCGCCCAGGCCAAGCGGCGCTAAACCGGAAGGCAGACCGGAACACCGATTTGATCCACGATCGGTCCGTGTCCGTTACGCCTTGCACAGGACGACCACGTACAGGCCAACCAACAACGGGGGAAGGAATGTCGGACAAGCTGGTGGGTGCCAAGCGGCAGACCGCGCTGAAGGAACTGCATGGCTGGGCGGAAGTGTTGGAGCGCGACGCGATCCGCAAGACCTACCATTTCCCCGACTTCCCCGCCGCCTGGGGCTTCATGAGTCAGGTCGCCCTGCTGGCGGAGCGGACGAACCACCATCCGGAATGGTTCAACGATATGGGCCGGGTGGAGATCATCCTGTGCACCCGCAGTGCCGACGGCCTGACCCAGGCCGATGTCGATTTCGCCCACCGCGTGGACCAGATCGCCCCGAACCGCGACCGCTGATGTTCACGCGCCCGGAGCGCGTCACGCCGGTTCCAGAACCACCTTCACATCCGCCGGGCGCCCGAAGAAGGGGGCGGTGGTGACCAGCAGCGGGCAGCCGGCGGCGGCGTAGGCCGCCGCGTTGCCCTCCGTCACGCCGCCCGCCGCGGCGACGACCGGCGGGCGCGGCAGGCCGCGCGTCGCCTCGACCACGGCGCGGGCTTCCTCCGGCGTGCGCTTCTCCAGCTGCAGCACGTCGGCCCCGGCCCGGGCGAAGGCGATGGCGTCCGCCACCGTGTCGACCTCGACCACGATTTTCTTTTCCGGCGCCCGGCGGCGCAGATCGGCGAGCCACGCCTCCGGCGGGCCGGACAGGAAGGCGCGGTGCTCGGGGAAGACCAGGATCGTCTCCGACAGGCCCAGCCGGTGCATCACCGCACCGCCGGCCAGCACCGCCTTGACCGACAGGTCCTTGGCGCCGGGAAAGTTCTTGCGGGTGCAGGCCACGGTCACGCCGGGGGCGGCCTCGACGATGCGGCGGGCGCGGGAGGCGATCCCGGAAGCGTATTCGACCAGCGTCTGCGCCACCTTCCAGCCGCGGTGCAGGGCGCCCGCCGGGCCGTGCCCCTCCAGGAAGGGCGCACCGGCCTCCACCGCCGTGCCGCTGGGCCGGACGGCTGTCACCGTGCCGCCGGCCTTCTCGATCAGGCGGGCGGCCTCCTCCGTCCCGGCCAGAACCATGGCGCCGCGCGCCGCGAAGCGGATGCGCGCCGGGGCGGCGGCGATGCCCAATGAGTCGGTGGTCAGGTCGCCGTAGGGAACGTCCTGGGCGAGAAGCGCGTCGAGCGCGGCATCGGACAGGACGATCATCGGCGGTTCCCTTTTTCGGTCAAAGCCACCCGCGGCGGCGGAAGTACCAGAGCGGAACGACGGCCGACAGAACCATCATCAGGATCGCCATGGGATAGCCGAACTCCCAATCCAGCTCGGGCATATAGTGGAAGTTCATGCCATAGGCCGATGCGATCAGCGTCGGCGGCATCAGCGCCACCGACACGACGGAGAAGATCTTGATGATCGCGTTCTGCTCGATGTTGATCAGGCCGAGCGTGGCGTCGAGCAGGAAATTCGCCTCGTGCGCCAGGAAGCCGGCGTGTTCGTTCAGGGACCGCAGGTCGCGCGACAGCGTCTTCAGCGCGGCCTTCTGCTCCTTGGTCAGCCGACCGGCGGCGACGGAGGAGAGGAAGGCGACCAGCCGGTCCAGCCCGGCGAGGCTGTCGCGCACCTTATGCGTCAGGTCGCCGGCCCGCCCGATGCCGCGCAGCACGTCCTGCAGCTCGTCCGGCTTCTTGGAGCTTCCGACCCCCTTGCTGTTCAGCGAGTCGGTGAATATGCGCGCGGACAGGCCGTCGATGCGGGCGCCGATCAGCTCCAACACGTCGGCCACCCGGTCGATCACCGCGTCGAGGATGCCCAGCAGCGCGTCCTCCGCGCTGGCCAGAAGCTCCGGCTGGCGGCTGGTCCGCGCGGCGAAGGTGGCGACGGAGCGCGGCTCGGTGAAGCGCACCGTGATCATGTGCCGGGGGGTGAGGACGAAGGTGACCTCGCCCTGCTCCGGCATCGGCGAATCGGCCCGCGCGATCACCGAGGAGGTGAGGTACACGGCCTCCCCCTCGGTGTAGAGCTGGCTCGACGCCTCGATTTCCTTCATTTCCTCGCGCGTCGGCAGATCGCAGCCGGTGACGGCGCCGACATGCGCGCGCTCCGCCTCGTCGGGACGGAGAAGATCGATCCACACCGTGTTGGGCGGCAGCGGCTCGCCGAGGGCGAGCGGCTGCTCGACCACGCGGCCGCCCACCCGGGCGTGAACCGTGA